>JABDRB010000012.1 GCA_013041925.1 Akkermansiaceae bacterium
GTCGGGAAGCGTCAGTTGGGTTTGTGACGTTATCCCTGGCTGGTAGTTTGGGTTGCCCTTTTTGCCGCGGGGTTTGTAGTTGGTCTCGATGGCCGTTAGCTTGTGGGTGTTGGCATCGGCTGCGGCGAGGTTGAAATTTTCTCCCTGGAGTGAAGACCAGATTGCCTGATCTCGGACGACGGTCATTTCGCGAGTTTTCTTGAGTTCGTCGGGGTAGTTTTTGGGGCCGAATGGTTTATAGCGTTTACCATGAACGTGGACGCCGTTGGGCATTTTGTAATAGTTGAGCCAGCACCAGATTTTTTCTTTGACGGCGGTGTGAACGGCTTTGCGTCGGGATGGGTTTGGGATGTTGGATTTTCCGTAGAGGGCGTCCGCGAGGTAGGGTGCGAGCCATGTGTAGCCTTGCTTGTTGAGCAGCGCTCCGTCGGTGGTGTGGTCGTCACGGGTGGTGTCGAAGAGGGTTTTAGATGGAGTGAAGAGATCGATGAAGATGACGTCGTTGGCTGCACAGGCGTCTTGCATGGCCTGGGTATAGAGGGCAAGGTTGGTATTGGCGATTTGTCCATCGGGAGTTCCGTATTTCGCCGAGAGGTTTTGAAATGCGGTGGGGGAGACGAGGGCGAGTTGCGTGGAGTTATTGCCGTTGTAGTTTTGCTTGAGCGTGTGTTGGATAAATGCGGCGAGTTCAGCTTTGAAGGTTTCGAGTCCTTGTGGGCCATTGAACGATGAGTTGAATCCGAAGAAGGCGATGATGGTATCGGCCTTGAGCTGGGTTAGCCATTGATCGGGGGTTGGGTAATGGCCTTGGCTGCGGGATCCTTTTGCAAGTTCGGTTTGGAATTTCTGGGCACCGGGGAATGCCCAAGGCGATATGCGGCTTGGGTGGGGGCGAAACCCTGGGGTGTTGCCTTCGTCGCACATGTTGCGGATGACGATTTTTTTGTCGGGTTGGCGCAATTGCAGTTCGGTTTCGAAGTGGCCGAAGTGATTCATGCGCGAGCCAAGACCACTACCGAGAAGGACGATGTGTTCGCCTTTTCGGATATTCAGAGTGGTCTTGGCATCAGTCTTTTTTGGCGATGCTGCACCTGGCTTGACGATGAAGTCGGTAGGTTTTCGGTCTTTCTGATAGGCGTCAAAGCTGTAGGGGGATGGGGTGTAGACGCCGGGGAGGGGGACGTCGAGTTTGTCGGGCACCTCGAGCCCAAGTCCCCAAAAGATGCCGTTGGCGACGAGTCGGCGGAGGTTTTCATCGCTGAGGTCGGTCGCGGCCCCCATGGTGGTGGTGAATATGCGGTTGGTTTTTCCGGAAGCATTTTTATAGTTTCGAGTCCATGCGATGGCTTGCATGGGAATATTTTTCTCTCCTTCGACGGCTGGGGATTGCGGGTCGAGTGTTTGAGTGACTTCACCTCGCAGTAGAATTGTAGAATCGGCTTGTGGGTTCACTCCGTAGACATCGGTGGTTCCAAAAATGGTGCCGACGCCGTTGAGGATGGTGTGGTTTTTATGGGTGGCTTCGATGTGGCTGCGGGTGCCTTCTTTCTTGTGCTCGCCGTGGTGATTGATCCAAGTTTCACCGAGGACGTGGCGACCGAACCCTTTGGTCCATCCTGTTTCGGGTTTGGCATTGAACGAGTATTTCGCCCACTTGCTGTCTTTGGGGAATTTGAAGGCGTGGGTGGAGGTTCGTAGGGCAACCATGGGTGTGCCTCGTTGCAGTGCATTTTCGAAGCGTTGCATCGATGTGTCATCCCAATTGCGGAAGCGCAGTCCCATGATAATCGCGTCGGCGGAATCGAGTGCTTCTGAGTGAGAGAGGTTTTTCTGGTTGTTCGGGTTGACGGTGCCATCGGGGTTGAGGGAGAACAGGACAGTGCATTTGAACCCGTATTGGTTGAGGATCTGGGCCATCATCGGGAGAGCTTCTTCAGAGCGATATTCTTCATCGCCGGCGAGAAAAACGAGGTGTTTGCCCGTGCCGAGTCCGTCGCCGCCTTCAAAGACGAGATGATCTGCGGGTTGGGCTGCGTAGAGGTGGGCAGCTGAGAGGCACATGAGCGTGAGTTGGGTAAGTCGTGTTTTCATGAGAAAATGTGTGATAGGGGAAACTATAATATCGTTGAAGGAAAGTGAGTCTTTCAGAAAAGGATAAAAAACTGGGGTGTGGGGGAGAGGGGATTAGATGACTCGGTCGTTACCACCATCGATAGGGATCTGTGCTCCTGTGGTGGCCTTGAATGCTGGCCCGGCAACGGTGCTGACCATGAGTGCGATGTCGGCGGATTTGATTTCCGTGCCAAGCAGGTTTTTGGTTTTGTATTCCTGCACGGTCATGCCGTAGCGGGCTGCGGATTTTTTAAGGGCATCGTCGGTCCAGATTTCGGTATCAAAAACGGCGTCGGGGTGGAGGGTGTTGACACGGACGCCATGGGGCGCGAGCTCGAGTGCCGCTACGCGGGCAAGCTGGGTGACGCCGGCTTTGGTGACCGAGTAGGCGGCCGCTCCTGGGCCAGGGGCTGCGAAATTGCGGGACCCGATGATGATGATCGACGCGTTGATTCCATGTTTGAGATAGGGGATTGAAAATTTGAGAAACCGCTGGGTGGCGGTGAGGTTGATTTTGAGGTGCAGGTCCCAACTCTCGCTGAGGTCCTCGATGAGTTCACCTGATTGAAAGATGCCGGCATTGGCGACGATGAGATCAAGTCCTCCATGTTCATCGACCACCTGATCGACCGCTTGTTGGAGGGCTGTATCGTCTGTGATGTCGCAGACCGCACCGCTAAGGCCGGGGGCGTTGAGGTTTTCGACAACGGCAGGATTGATGTCGAGCCCGACCACGGTAGCCCCATCGGCGTGGAGTTTTTCGGCGGTAGCGCGTCCGATACCACCCGCGGCACCGGTGACGATGGCGACTTTATCGAGGTTGGGTTTGAGGGGGTCGGATGGATTGTGATCGAACGATGCTTTACGTGCTTCGGCTTTTTGAATGAGGTCTTGTGACATGGCAAATAGGATGCTGGTTTAGGATGCTTGCTGGATGGCGTTTTTCATCGATTCGATATTGGCAGCGGGGTCATGGCCATCAAAGATCGCGCTTCCGGTCACGATGAGGTCAGGATGCATGGTGGCGAGTTCGCCAACGTTGTCCATTTTGACAGCACCATCGATGGCGAGGATCAGGTCAGGCTTGTCTTGGCGTAACTGGGTGATGCGTTGGGCAACGACATCGAAGTAGGTTTGCTTGCCTGTTTCTGGTCCGATCGAAAGGAGGAAAACCACATCACAATATTCAAGGTGAGGGGTCAGTTTTTCGAGGGGAGTGGTCGGGTAGATGCCTATGCTAGCGAGGCAGCCGGCTTCTCGAATGCGGGTCATTGTTGCGGTGATGTCATGGCATTGCTCAATCTGCACGGTGATGATATCTGCCCCTGCAGCTGCAAAATCGGCTACGTGTTTTTCCGGATGGGAGGTAAGAAGGTGGACGTCTTTGATAAGGTCGGTTTTTAGACCTGCAAGAAAGCCAGAGCCGACCGAGATTTTCGGCCATACCGTGCCGTCCATGACATCAAGATGAAGAAGATGGATGCCCGCTTTCTCGAGGGTTTGGATGTCCTGAGCTTGATGCATCATGTTTCCCGTTAAGGTTCCAATGCTGAGTTGGGTAGCCATGTGGGTTATGTTTTTGAGGTGTTCTCGTCTTTCTGTGTGGGTCATCGGATGGAGGGGTGTGGCCTTGGTCAGGGCTATGGGGGGGTGGAATGGCGTGGAGAAAAAAGCCCAGGGCAATGCCCTGGGCTGTGGTAAACCGCCTAGTTGGAATCGGGCGGTAGGCGTGCTGATATGTCAGTCGCCCATACCGTGGGTATCGATTATGCCTCGTTTTTGAGCGTGTTAAAGAGGTCGAAGGCGTCCGCAGGTGTGCGGTCGTCATGGACGACGGATTTGACAGCTTTCATCATGGCGAGCGGAGCTTCGGACTGGAACACATTACGTCCCATGTCGACACCCGCGGCACCGCACTGGATGGCCTTGTAGCAAAGTTCGAGCGCCTCGAGTTCGGGTAGTTTTTTCCCGCCTGCGATGACCACGGGAACTGGGCATGCGGCGACGACATTTTCGAAGCCTTCGGTGTAATAGGTTTTCACGATACTGGCCCCATTTTCGGCACAGACGCGGGATGCGAGGCCAAAGTAGCGTGAGTCGCGAGCCATGTCCTTACCGACAGCGGTTACGCCCATGACGGGGATGCTGTATTTGTTTCCGATGTCGACCAAACGGCTGAAGTTAGCAACGGTAATGGCCTCGGTATCGGCATCACCGATGGCCAGCATGGCGGCCATGGCGGAAACGTTCATGCTGATCGCATCTTGCTCGGAGATGAGCACGTTGTTGTTCATGTCCGTGAGGATGGTGGTGCCGCTATCGGTACGTAGGCAGATTGGCTGGGTGTTGTCGGCTGGGATCGATGTCCGGATCATGCCGCGGCAACCCATGAGGCAGTCAGCGTGCTCTGCGAGCGGGGCGATATTGAGGTCGATGCGTTCGAGGCCGGATGTAGGGCCCATAAGAAATCCGTGATCGAAGGCGAGCATGACGGTGCGTCCTGATTGACGGTTAAAGATACGGGACATGCGGTTTTTGATTCCCCATGAGGCGCTGTTCATGCCTTTAAGGTAGAAGTTGCTTGTGTCTGCGGGTGTATTGAGACCGAAGTTGTCTCCGTCTCTGATGTCATCTAAATCTGCCATGGTGGTAGTGTTTGTTAGTTGTTGTTTTGTTAGTGTTCTGAGTTTCAGAAGTTAGTTTTCGATCATGCTGATGAGGGCGTTGACGGCGTGATCGACAAAGGCGGGGTCCTCTGCGGTAAGGTCAAGAGACTCGACTTTGATGCTATTGGGAAGCTCTTTTTGGAGAGATTGCCAATAGGCGTCATCGAGTTCTGGGTTGTAGAGTTCACCACCTTCGGCGGAATAGCTACTGACGCCTTTGAGAGGCATCAGGAAGAGTGTGTTTTGAGTCGAGTGCTGGAGTCGTTCTCCGATGCAAGCGGCAACGCGTGCTTGTTCGGCGGCATTGAGGCGTGGCACAAAGATAAATGGGGAGTGCCAAGTGATCTGGTGGTTTTCGTAGCCGCTTGGGATTTGGCTTGGTTCGCTGACGAGGATGCCGAGGTGTTCGGAACCGCCGGGGCAGATGACTTGGGGGATGCCAAGTTTTCCAGCGATGGTGAGTCGTTCGGGTCCAGATGCTCGTAGGACGCCGAAGACGCCGTCGGCAATTTCTCCGAGGCCGTAATCGAAGACGGCGGTGATGATGCCCTCTTTCATCATTTGTTCCATGGCTTCTCCGCCGGCGCCGATGGCATGGAAGGTGATGACCTCGTAGCCTGCGTCTTCAAATCGTTTGATGGCATGCATGGCGCCTTTGGTGAGCACGCCGAGGTTGCTCATGCCGATGACTCCCTTGGCGGTGGAGCGGGTGATGCATTGCTCGACCTGGGACATCCCCCAGGCGCAGGCGGCGGCATTGGCGAGGATTTTACGTGAGAAGACGTTGAGTCCGAGGATGTCGCTGACGGCAAACATCATGGTGATGTCCTTGATTCCGACGAAGGGCGAGGTGTCGCCGGAGGCCGCCGTGGAGAGCATGACCTTGGGGAATCCGTAAGGGAGGGCTTGGAGGATGGGGGCACAGGTTGAAGTCCCTTGGGTGCCACCTAGGGTGAGCACGGCGTGGATTTGCCCTGTTTGTTGGAGCTCGAGGATGATTTTGGTGGCACCAGCGACGATGAATGGGGTGGATTTTTCTCGGCTTGGGTGGTCGAGAAGTTCGGCCAAGGTGGTGCCGCCGGCTTTGATGACCTCGTCTTTGGTAATATCGGCTACGAGGGATGATTTGCCAATCACGCTGAGATCAATCAAGAGAGCCATGCCGCCGAGGCGTTCGATTTCTTGCCGCATGAAGTGGGCTTCATCGGCTTTGGTATCGAGAGTAGCGAGGATGGCGATGGTTTTCATGGGATGAGTGGGTGGTGAGTTACTTCGAAAAACGAAGTGCTGTAAATTCGTTTGTGGCTTGGGTTACAGCGCGCTCGATGGGGAGACGCTCGGTTGAGGAGCCTGTCCAGAATCCGTGGCCAGAGGTGT
Source organism: Akkermansiaceae bacterium (assembly GCA_013041925.1). Classification (GTDB taxonomy): domain Bacteria; phylum Verrucomicrobiota; class Verrucomicrobiia; order Verrucomicrobiales; family Akkermansiaceae; genus Oceaniferula. The sequence continues at coordinate 6,156 of JABDRB010000012.1, forward strand.
GATCGAGCATGAATTGGGCGTCGGCTGGGTTTTCCATGGCGGCACCGTGACCTACGAGGATGACGTCGGGGTGGACTTCTCGGCATTTCTGGTAGGCGTGTTCGGTTTGTTCAGCGGTTTCCTCGATGGTCATGCCGTTGTCGTATCCTTTGATGCCACCTTTGGTTGTGCCGGCGTGGTAGCAGAAGATGTGAGGTTTAGCCTCGGCGCAGATACGGATGGAATCTTCGAGGGTGAAGGCGAGGCCGATGCTGACCATATCCATTTCCTCCTTAGCGAGTTTGAGCATTTCGATCTCGTTGTCGAGGGTGATACCGGCAGATGTCATCACCTTGTAGATTTCAGAATCGTGGTCGACGTAGGAGATAGATGGGCCGATGTTGGAAACGGAATTGACGCCCATGTCCTTACACTGTTGCAGCACCATACGCATATCCTTGAGGGGGTCATTGGCATTGAGGCAGGCGCAGACAAAAGCTTTTCCGTCGAGCGCAGGCATGATGTCCTCGCGTGTGTAATTGAGTGTTTGTTGGTTGGAGTCGAGGATAGGCCACATCATGGACATCGTTCCCATGCCGTTGGCGCGGAGGCGTGCGCCTGAAAAGGTGTTGATGCAGTCGGTGCCACATTGTTCCTGAAGTTTGGCGACGAGTCCGCTGCCGGCGGATGAGATCATGATGGGTTGGCGATGATCCACTTTCGATTTAAGGTTGGCGAGGATTTGTTCGGTGGTGATGCGTTGGGTGATCATGGTAGGTGAGAGTGGATGGATGTTTTTATGGACTGGATGACATGAGAGGGACAAGGCGAGGTTTGTCATGTCCTGCTTAGGGGGGATATGAACAGGCTGAAGATCGGGCGTGAAGTCTTTATTGTGTTAAAAATTTCTGGATGATTGTGTTGAGGGCCAATGCGTAGGCATCGGGTTCGTGATAGCGAGGTGGTAAGACGTTTTGATGTCGCAGGTTAGGGAGGTGGGATGCAATCATGTCCGCTGTATGGGGGGGGTGGAGTTCATCTTTACTGGTGCTGAGAACAAGGGCGGGGTGGGTGATGGTTGCGAGTTCATCAAGGGAGGGGAAAGGGGCATCTTGCCACATTTTGTAGAGAACGGAGGTGGATGCGGGGGTGACGGGTCGCTGGAATAGGCCGCCGATGGAGTTGGCCACGGGTTTGTTTTTTTGATCGAGGCGCTGGAAGTCAGGGTCGGCGAGCAGTTTCTCGCGGGCGGCATCGATGCCAAATTGCTCGATCCATTGACCGACGTAGGCAACAAGTTTCAGGTGCTCTGGCATTTTTTGATGCAGCCACGACGGGCGCAGGAGGATCATTTTTTGGAGGCGTTCTGGGAAGCGGCTTGCGAGGTTCAGAGTGATGCCAGCCCCCATCGAGAGTCCGCCGATATCGCAGGATTTGATGTTGAGTTCATCCATCAGCTCGACCACATGATCTGCGAAGCGATCAAAGTTCAGTTCTTGGGGAGGGAAATCCTGACTATCCCCATGGCCAGGCATATCGGGGGCGATGAGGTAGGTGTTCGGCAGTGCGGGAAATGCGGAAGTCGTCTGGACGGCACCCGCACCGAGTCCGTGGAGGAAAAGCAGAGGCTTGTGGGATGGTTGGCCGATGGTTCGGTAGGTAAGCAGGGTCATGTGGGAGGTTCGTTGAGGACGTAGAGGATGATGGCGAGCGCGTGCAGGGTGCTGCCAGCGAGCACAAAGATATGCCAGATGGCGTGATTAAACTTGAGTCGTTGCCAGAGGAAAAAGGCGATGCCTCCTGTGTAACAGAGCCCGCCGGCCACGATGAGGTGGAGTCCTTCTCTGGGGAGTGCTTCAATCAATGGTCGGATGGCGATGACGGCGAGCCATCCCATGGCGAGGTAGATGGCGGTGGAGATCCAGTGTTCGCGGTTATTTTTCATCATCGCTTTGATGGTTACACCGGCGATAGCCATCGACCAGACGACGCCGAACAGGCTCCATCCCCAGGGGCCACGTAAGGTGACCAGTGCGAGGGGTGTGTAGGATCCTGCGATGAGGAGGTAGATGGCAGAGTGGTCGAGGATTTGAAAAAACGCCTTCACCCGAGGTCCGCTGAAGGCGTGATAAAGTGTGGACGAGAGGTAGAGGAGGACGAGGCTGCTGCCGAAAATGGCACCGGAAGTGATCCTCCACGGGTCGCTGCCAGAAACCACCAGCATGATGACCAGAGCGAGAATACTCAGTGCCATACCGACAGCGTGGGTGATCATGCTGGCGAGCTCTTCTGCGTGGGATTCGCAGAGGTTGGAGCGTTCTTTAAGCGGGTGAAATGACATCGTTGGAGTTTCCTGGGTATCTCACTGGACGTGACGGGGTGATGGGGGGGGGCGGAAACCTAGGAGCGAGGCAGATACGTTGATGACTTAGCGCTGCTTGGGGAGGCGTTTTCCTTGGATGCGTGCGGAGATGAGGTTTTCACAGCGACCATGCAGGCGAAGTTGTTCGCAGCAGGCTTCGATTTTGAGGGTTTGGCGCTCGGGTCGGAACCCGAGCCGACGAGCTGCGCAGTCGTTCATGAGCTGGATATGGGCGTCTTCAAATTCAATAACCTTGCCGCAGTCGATACAAACAAGGTGATTGTGGGCTGGGCTTTCAACGAAGTTGGGGTCGTAAGTTTTCTGGTCGTCACCGAGGTCGATTTCGTGCAGCAAGCCAGCCTCAACGAGCAGGGTGATGGTGCGGTAGACGGTGGCACGGGACGAGCGCGACTGGGTTTTTCGGATACGATCCCAGAGTTCATCGGCGTTGAAGTGCTCATCGGAGGAGAAAATCGACTCGACGATGGCATTGCGTTGCGATGTGTTGCGCAGCCCCTTGGCCTGGATGAACTGATGGAGGCGCTTTTCGATATTGGGATCCATGCCGGAAGACTAGCAAATCGAACGCAGGTAGCGAATTGGAAATTTCGACATTGGCATTTTTTTCCAGATAAGGTTTGATTGTGGTCGTGCGTATGAATTTGATGACAAAATTACTGACGATCGGGTTGGCTGGTTTAGGGATCAGCCTGCTGGTTTCTTGTTCTACAGGTGATAATGAGGCCTTGGAGGTAAGGCAATTTCACCTGAGAGATATCAAGCTTGCCGGAAAGGAAGCACAAATGGTGCGTGGTGAGCAGATGTATCGCCTACGTGGCGCTATTACCATGGAGGAACGCCAGCATCGTCTGGGTCAGTATTACACGGTGAATTGGAAAAATGATCACATGGGCCAAGGTGAGATGAAGGTGGTGATGGATTATCAGCAGGCGGCCACGGGGTCGAAGGTGCTGAGGATGAGTCGGGATCTTCCCGCTGATAAGGTGTCGGGACGTGTCGAGTTTCACGTGACGGGAGAATCATACCGTGCTGGCGGCCGTGTATTGGCTTGGCGGATCAGGTTGCTGCGTGGGGATCAGGTTGTGGAGGAGAAACGATCCTACCTCTGGCGCTAAGCGTGTGATGTTTTCTGATGGTTTGATCGGGTGATTTTAGGATATTGTTTCACCGAGTGCTTTTTTGAGGGCCGCTCCGAGAGGGCTTTTGTTGATGTGTTGCCAGTCGTTGAGGTTGTCCACATCGCGGAGTTCAGGGAGAAGTTCGGTGGTGAGTGGGGTCTCATCTGATTGCGCGGCTGAGAGTGTTGCCTCGAGCACGTTGCTTTGATTCCATGGGATACGGTCAAAGAGTTGGGGGGCATGGGCCTTGAGTGCGAGCAGGTAATACCCGCCACGTGTGTTTGGTCCGATGATGGCGTGGCGTGAAGTCTTGGCGGCGAGGCGAGAAAAGGCTGCGTTGATCCAGCGGGCACCGCAGTCGGGACAGTCAGAACCGATGGCCGCGATCTCGCTAAAGCCATCGTTGAAACCCTCTGCGAAGGCTCTTTCGAGTCGACTACCCGTGTCACCCTGTCGTTGGGCACGGAAGTCAACTTCTTGAGTCGGGGGGGTGGGTAACTGAGACGAGGGAGCGAGAAAAACGTCTTCGGTGGGGCCCGCGGTTGCGCGCATTTCAGGCAATAGCCAAAACCGGACGGCATCACCTGCGTCGTCTGGGCTGTGACAAAAGCGGATACGGCAGTGGTTGAGGCCTTGAAGCTGTCGGAGCAGGACTTCCACCAGCGCCTTGTAGTATCGTGCTGCGTTATCGTTGCCGACATCGGAGGCGAGACGCGTTTTGACCTGACCAGGGATGGGCTCCTTGAGGAAAATCAGCAGTAAGCGCATGCTTGTTTATAAACGCACAACCTGAATCACCCAATCATAATTTGAAACGGGCTGAAACAGGAGCATTTATTTAAGCTTTCCTGATTATCAATCGGGCGGGATTTCTCTTGCCAGAAGCCTTATACTAGGGGATGCTGCGGCAATCGAATCGGCAAAAACACATGGATTGGCATGATGAACTTGGTTGAGATGGATGGATTGACTTGAGCTATGGCTGCGCCCCGTAACAAACTAAAAAACAAGAAAGATGACCGCAAACCTTGGCCGAATGAGGTGTTGGGGATTTTATTATGTGGTGCGGCGATCTTGCTGTTGCTGTCGTTGGTTTCCTATTCACCGAATGATTTGCCCAATTTGCCGGGATTAGGGGGTGGGAGCGAGTCGGTGGAGCGTAGCAATGTCAACTGGATCGGACCTGTCGGGGCGTTTCTTGGTTATCTTTTTCTCATGGGTTTTGGTGGTGCCGCCTACCTGATTCCTTTGTCGATGCTTTGGCTGGGTGTGGCAAAGCTTGTGGTGGATGCGCGGCCGTCATGGCGGACGTGGATGGGGTGTGGTGTTTTTGTCCTGAGTGCCTCGGCCCTGCTCGGGGTGCAGAATATGTTTTTACTTGAGTGGGCGGAAAGCAACTACATTCGGGGTGCGGGTGGTGGTGCTGGTTATTGGGTCGGGACTCGATTTCTTGAGGCCTTGCTGAACAAACCTGGTGCGATCCTTGTGTTGTTTTGTGTTTACCTCGTGAGTTTGATTCTGCTTACGGGTTTGCATCCCATTGAGTTTACTCGCGGGGTGTTTCGTTTTGTCCTGAACTGGTTGCGTGGGCGAAAGCAACGGAAGCTTGAGGCGACCGCGAAAAAGTCGGCTTTGGAGCAAAGGCGGCTCGAACGTGACAACCGGATTGCCGAAATCCGCGCAGGGGATGATGCCACGGATTCCGAGGTGAAACCCAAGGCGAAACGGAAAAGGAAAGCGGCGAAGTCAGACGAGGCGGCCAAGACGGACCCGCAAGCTGAGCTGTCTCTTAAGGAGGTGCCGACGCCCCAGATTATTGATTCCTCGCAACGGCGCAAACCCAATGCGGACCCGGCGGCGAAGCCTTTTGGCAAAAAGAAACTCGATCACGCAGGGCTCAGCACGGAGGAGTATGAGAATTACGAACTCCCAGGATTCGATTTACTGGAGATCCCCGACCACGATGAACCAGAGAAAGAGGCGGATAAAACCGAGCTCGTCACCACTCAGAAGACCATTGTTGATACACTCAAAGCCTTTGGAGTGGATGTCACGGCGGGAAACATCACGCGTGGACCGACGATTACGCGTTATGAAGTGTATCCCAGTCCAGGGCTCAGGGTGAGTCGGATCACCCAGCTCGAAGCGGATCTTGCTCGCGCGACCAAGGCGGAACGGATCAACATCCTTGCCCCGGTGCCTGGCTCTGACACGGTGGGCATTGAAATCGCCAACCTGGATAAAGTCGCTGTGCCACTGCACGAGTTGCTTCAGGATCCCGCTTTTGTCAGTTCGAAAAATAAAATCCCGCTTGCTTTGGGTAAGGATGTTTATGGCAACGCGGTGATTGGCGACCTCGCTGCCATGCCGCATCTTCTGGTCGCGGGTGCTACGGGTTCGGGTAAGTCGGTTTGTATCAACTCGATTATTTCCAGTATTCTGTTCAAGTTTAGCCCGAATGAATTACGCTTTATCATGGTGGACCCGAAGGTGGTTGAGATGCAGATGTATAACTCGCTTCCCCATCTTGCGGTGCCTGTGGTTACGGATCCTAACAAAGTGATCGCCGCATTGCGTTGGACGGTGAATGAAATGGAGCGTCGATACCGTATTTTTGCTGAGGTTGGGGTGCGTAATTTTGATGGCTTTAATAGTCGGGAGCTACCTGAGAAGGAGGTGCCCGAGGATGGTGAGGTGTCTGAGGAGGGGGGCGAAATGGGCACCGAAGATGAGGAAAGTTATGACGCCGAGCATATTGACTCGATTGCGCAAGCGCTTACCGATGGCGAGCTTGGGCCGTTGCCGCTGGATGGTTCTGAGGATGAGGATGAGGATGAGGATGAGCCGATCCCAGATCGCATCCCCTACATCGTGGTGATTATTGATGAGCTGGCCGACCTCATGCAGACAGCACCCGCTGACATGGAGATGAACATTGCGCGTATTGCGCAGAAAGCCCGTGCGGCTGGGATTCACCTGATTGTGGCGACTCAGACACCGCGCGCTGATGTGGTAACGGGTATTATTAAAGCCAATATCCCGAGTCGTATCGCCTTCCAGGTGTCATCCAAGTTAGATAGTCGTGTGATCCTTGATGTGTCAGGGGCGGATAAACTTGTGGGCAAGGGAGACATGCTTTATCTTGCTCCGGGGTCAGCTAAGCTTGAACGGTCACAGGGTGCCTTTATCTCTGACGATGAAGTAGAGAACTTGGTGAAATTCTGTTCCGGCCAGGTCGAGCAAAAATTTGAGAAGACGGTTCAAGATCACATAGAAAGTGGTGGTGACGATGATGAAGATGAGGTTTCCAGTGCTGATGAAGAAATCGTGCAGAAGTGTATGGAGGTGATCCGTCAGGAGAAAAAGGCAAGCACCTCGCTGCTTCAGCGCCGACTTCGACTTGGTTATACGCGGGCTGCCCGGATGATGGATATTCTCGAGCAGCGTGGGATCATCGGCCCTGGTGAGGGTGCCAAACCCCGGGAGATTCTCATCAACGTCGGTCAGGACGAGGCGTAATAACCTCGGGTGTAGCTGTCATTGAGTGGGTTGCTGGACAGCGGGTCTATTTTTTCTTCGCCCACGAATCTTTGAGTGCCACGGTGCGGTTGAAAACAAGTTTTTCCCCTGTGATGTGATCCACGCTGTCGGTGCAGAAATATCCGACACGTTCAAATTGGAAGACAGACCCTTGATCGGCACTGGCTAATGACGCTTCGAGTTTGGCGTGGGGGATGACCGAGAGAGAGTCGTTATTGAGACAACTCAGGAAGCCCCCTTCTTCGGCGTCTGGGTTTTCTACGGAGAAGAGTCGATCGTAGAGGCGCACTTCGGCATCGATCGAGGTGCTGGCGTCTACCCAGTGGATGGCGGCGCGGCACCTTACCCCATCGGGAGCATCCTTGCCGATGGTGTCGGGGATGAACTCACAGTGAATTTCTGTGATTTCACCGGTGTCAGATTTCTCAAACCCTGTGCAGGTGATGATGTAGCCACCACGCAGTCGGGCAGATCGTCCCGGCCCTAAGCGGAAGAACTTGTTAGGAGGTTCCTCCATGAAATCATCGCGTTCGATCCAGAGTTCCTTTCCGAGTGAAACCTCGCGTGTGCCAGCCTCATGGTTGGCGGGGTTGTTGGGGACCTCCAAGCGTTCTGAATGGGTGTCGCTGGGCCAGTTGGTGATCACGACCTTGAGAGGGTCAAGCACGGCCATTCGGCGTTCGGCATGTTGGTTAAGCTCGTTGCGGATCTCGGCCTCGAGTATGGCCATATCTGTTGTGCTGTTGACCTTGGTGATTCCGACACGATGGCAGAAGCTGCGGATGGCGCTGGGCGGATAGCCACGGCGCCGCATGCCTGAAATGGTGAGAAGGCGGGGGTCGTCCCAACCGCTAACGTGACCCTCTTGGACGAGCCGTAACAACTTGCGTTTACTCATCACGGTGTAGCTGAGATTGAGTCGTGAAAACTCAATCTGGCGAGGTTGGGCGGGCACGGGGCAGTTTTTGATAAACCAGTCGTAGAGCGGGCGGTGGTTTTCGAACTCGAGGGTGCAAAGTGAGTGGGTGATATGCTCGAGGGCATCTTCCAGCGGGTGAGCAAAATCATACATCGGGTAGACACACCAGTCGTCACCCGTATTATGGTGAGTGGCGTGCATGATACGATACATGACAGGGTCACGCATATTCATATTGGATGAGGTCATTCCTATTTTGGCGCGCAGCACCATGGAGCCGTCTTCAAACTCACCGGCTTTCATGCGGGCAAAGAGATCGAGGTTTTCTTCCACAGAGCGATCTCGGAATGGTGAGGGAGTACCTGGAGTGGTGACGTTGCCACGGTGGGTGCGGATTTCCTCTGGCGATTGTGAGTCGACATAGGCCAGCCCTTGATTGATGAGATGTTGGGCACAGTCGTAGAAGAAATCGAAGTAATTGCTGGCGAAGTAGAGGTCTTCACCCCAGTCGAACCCGAGCCACTGGACATCGGCTTTGATGCTGTTGACGTATTCGCTTTCTTCTTTTTCTGGGTTGGTGTCATCGAACCGGAGGTGGCAGCGGGCATCGATACCCGCATAGTCACGCGCGATACCGAAGTTAAAGCAGATCGACTTGGCGTGACCGATGTGGAGGTATCCATTCGGTTCCGGTGGGAAGCGAGTGATGATGGTGTCGTGTTTGCCGATCTCGAGATCATTGGCGATAATTTCCCGGATGAAATCGACTTTCTCCTTTTTGTTACTTGGCTTGCTCATGTGCTGAGCGTTTTTTAGACAAAAATTCCAAAATGAACAGAATTTGTTGATGAGAAATCGGACTCGGGCTTTTTATGTTGTCAGCTGTCGCGGTAATTTTTAGTTTTCAACAGACGGATGAGTGGAGGCGGGGTCCTTATCATGGATAAGGTGCATGGAATGGTAAAATCAGGTATGCAATAACACGGATGCAAGAAATAATAAACAACACAGCAGGATACCTGAGAGGGCATGGGGATATCATCTGTTACGCATGGACTGCCGCATGGCTTGTGCTTTATGGGAGTGTCTTGGCGAAGTTCGCCAAAAATGTGGCGAGATCCTGGCACTTCGTTTTTCGAGTGCTCTTTTTTATCGTCGTTTGTGGATTTGCTTACGGGATGCTTACCGTTTTGATCGCATCACAAATCCATCAAAAATTATCCCGATTGAATGATTCGTGGTATATCGTTGCCGTTGTCTCGGCCTTTTTTCTGATCGGTATTTTGGCCGAAAAGAAACGGCAGATTTAGGTTTCGTTTGATGTTGTTTCTGTCGGCTTAGCGTTGGAAGGTCCATCTTGTAAGAACTTGACGGTCTTTTTCATGACTCGGGGGTCGGTGGCGATGAAGGTGTGGTCGGTATCAAGGATATGGAATTCATTCATGCCGTCGATTTTACCGCGTTCGACGGAGACGATCCCGTCGTTGTCATGATCGAGAAGCCATCGAAAAAAGGGGATATTACTCCGTTTTCCCATGATGATGGCGGTGTCGGTTTGTTCGGGGAGTGACGGGGCATTGATTTGTGAACTGCTCAGCTGCATACCGGCAGGGCCGAGTCCGAACTTCATCGGTGAGCAGCGCGCGAGCCAGTCGACAATTTCGCTTCCTTGGTTAGGTGGTGCGAGCATGACGACGCGACCTGTTTGCTGCGGAGTGAGTTCGTTTAAAAGCTTTCGGGTAACGATGCCACCCAGGGAATGTGTCACAAAATGGATGGTGCGTTTGCCTCCATGTTGAGTAACCGCCTGGTGGACGACCTGCATGATTTCCTCCATCGGCTTAGTGAATGACGGGTAGGGGACGTTGATGGTGTGGTAACCGTGCTGGTTGAGGTATTTGGCCATCGGCTCCATCGCCCAAACACTGCGCCAGAGGCCGTGAAGTAAAATGACGGCATCGGCATCTGGGTTCGGTGCGCATCTGATCCGTGGTTTATGCCACGGCATCGGCATGCGCAGAACGCCCCATGGTTTGTTGATGAATGGATTAGCCACGGGTTGACTGTATCACATCAGATCCAAAGTGGGGATTGATAATAGAAATGGATTCATCGACAAAATTGATGGAGGTGAATGGATGAAGTGACGGATTAGTAATCCTCCACGGGTGATCGGGCCTCGCCTGAATCATCGATGGTTTTCTGGGCATGCTCCGCGCCTAATACGTCGATACGGAGTTTTGTGATATCCTTGTCGATTTTATCCCAGAGTTCGGTGCTGTATGGAAGGGGGACATAGAGCTTTTTCTTTAATTTTTCGACCCGCCGTAATGCATCGTCGATGCGGTGGTGAGGCAGCTCTTTGAGGTGATTGATCGCCACTGGTGCGGTGGTTGGTTGGTGGCAGATCATGGCCATATCGTTTCCCGCTTCGATGGCGAGTTTGACATCTGGTCCACGGCCGTAGGTTTTGGTGATGGCACCCATGTCGAGGTCGTCAGTGATGATGACACCTTCGTATCCGAGTTGATTGCGGAGGAGATGGGTGAGGAGATTGCGGGAAAAGGAGCCTGGGAGTCCGGGAGAATCGGGGTCGATGGCTGAAAAATGCACGTGGCAGCTCATTAAGGAATCGAGCTCAGGCATCAACGCGGTGTATGGGAGGAGGTCGGAGGCGAGCATCTCATCGACTGATTTAGCGACATGAGGGAGGTCGTGATGGGGGTCGATATCGGCCAGGCCGCATGAGGGGAAGTGTTTCCCTGAGGAGAGGATGTTACAGTGGCGCAGGTTGCGGTTAAAAATACCGGCGTTGGTGATGACCTGTTGGGCGTCGGTGCCGTAGCAGCGTCCGCGCATGGCATTATCGGTGTGATCATCGTAGGAGATGTCCAGCACCGGGCAGAGGTTCATGTTGAAACCAAGGATGCGGAGGAGGAATGCGGTTAGTTTTCCGTGTTGGGCGATCAGTCCGAGGTCATTTTTATCGCAAAGCTCCTTGGCGGATGGTGGGGTTGCGCCAATTTTCTTGGTTCGCGATACACGGCCGCCTTCTTGATCGATGGAGATGACGGGGGTGGTTTCGCAGAGGTCTCGGAGGTCGTCGGTGAGTTTACGCAGTTGTTCGGGCGACTCGACATTGCGTCCGAAAAGGACAAATCCACCGGGCTGGATGGATTGGTAGAGTGCTGCATCCTCGGGAGTGAGTTCGGTTCCTGGGACACCGAGGAGGAGGAGTTGGCCGTGCATGGATTTGAGGGTGGGTTTTATGTCAGCATCTCGCGGAATGTCTGGCCGTAGGACGCAAGTTTGGCGAGGACCGCTTTTTGGGCATGCAGGCGGTTTTCAGCCTGTTGGAAAATGACGTCGGCGTGGCCTTCGAGCACATTCTCGGTGATTTCTTTCCCACGGTAGGCGGGGAGGCAGTGGAGGACGATGTGGGCTGATTGGGCGTGTTTGAGGAGTTCGGCGTTGACTTGGTAGTCCCCAAAAAGCGCCTCTTTTTCGCTTTGGTCTTCCTGTCCCATGGAGAGCCAGACATCGGTGTTGATGACGTCGGCATTTTTGACGGCTTCGGTGGCATCGGTGGTGATGCTGACGTTGTCCGCACTAAGCGCATCGATGTATGCTTGAGGCGGTAGACAGCTTTTGGGGGCCGCGATGCTGAGCTCGAACCCGAGCCGTTTAGCGGCCCACATCCACGAACGTGACATGTTGTTAAACCCGTCGCCGACGAAAGCAATTTTTTTCCCATCCCATGTGCCGAGACGTTCGCGGATGGTGAGAAGGTCGGCGAGGATTTGGCACGGGTGGGCATCATCGGTGAGTGCATTGATGGTGGGGATGCCTGAGTAGTCAGCGAAGTCGATGACGTCCTGTTGGTTGAATGTCCGGATCACGGCACCGTGGACCATCCGTCCGAGCACGCGAGCGGTGTCCTTGATCGGTTCGCCACGTCCGAGTTGGATGTCGTTGGATGAGAGAAACATGACGGAGCCACCGAGCTCGCGGATGCCGACTTCAAACGAGACACGGGTCCGGGTAGATGCCTTGGTGAAAATCATGGCCCATGTTTGGCCGGTGAGAGGTTTCTCCTGATGCTCTCCGTGTTTGCGTTCATTTTTTAAGGCTGCGGCATTGTCTATCAACTTCCAAAGGGATTCTTTGGAAAGCTCTTCGATCGAGAGAAAGTGAGTCATGGTTAAAACGTATTGGGTTAAGAAAAGTGATTATTCAGTTTTTCCTCGTCGAATCGAGGGTGTTTTTAAGTATTTTCAGGGCATCGTCGACCTCTCTGTCGGTGACGTTGAGTGGGGGGAGCCAGCGTAGCGTGTCGGGTCCCGCGGGCACGGTGAGTAGGCCAGCGGTCATCAAGGTTTTGCAGAGGTGGAGTGCAGCGGGGGTTCCATCTGGGGCATCGATTGTATCCGGATTCAAGGCAAAGCCAAGCAGCAGGCCTTTACCTCGGATGGTTTGGATGGCAGGGTGGTTCCATGTTTGCACCTCGGTGCGGATACGTTGTTCTTGGCGGGCGGCGTTTGAACTGAGGTCGGCCGATTGGATTTCGTTGAGCACGGCGAGGGCGGCGCGGCATGCGAGTGGGTTGCCGCCATAGGTTGACCCGTGTGATCCTGCGTCCATGAGGGACGAGAGTTCCGTGCCGCGATCGTCAATGGCACGATCGCTGATGTAGAAAGCGCCGATGGGGAAACCTCCACCAAGCCCCTTGGCCCAAGCAATGGTATCGGGTTTGAGTTCGGGGCAAATAGATTGCCAGCCCATAAGGGTGCCGGTCCGACCGAGTCCGCATTGAATTTCATCGAGCATCAGTAGCAGGTCGTGGTCATTGCATAACTGTGCGACGTTTTGCAGAAACTCGGGGGTGGCTTCGTTGACGCCGCCTTCGCCCTGGATGGGTTCGAGCATGATGCCGGCTGTGATGTCCGTGATGGCGGATTTGAGGGCCTCAACATCATTGAATGGCACGTATCGGAATCCCGGCAGTAAAGGGTCAAACCCTTGATGGATTTTTGTCTGCGCCGTGGCGGCCATGGAACCTAGGGTGCGACCATGGAATGAGCTGTTGAACGTGATGACCTCGTAGCGGGCGTCGCCATGTTGATTGGGGCGGGCGTGGCCAAATCGCCGAGCGGTTTTAATCATACCGTCATTTGCCTCGGCGCCGGAGTTTCCAAAGAAGATCTTGCCGGGGATTTGGGTAAAATCTTCGACGAGGGTGCGGGCCAGCTCTTTTTGATCGGGAATTTGGTAGAGGTTGGAACAATGCATCAGGGTGGACGCCTGCTCGCTGATCGCTTGGCTCAGTGCTGGGTGGCAATGGCCGATACTGCAAGTCGCGATGCCGGCACAGAAGTCGAGATAGGATTTCCCCTCACTGTCCCACAGAAGTGAGCCTTCTCCACGGACAGCAGTGAGAGGGAAATTGGCATAAGTAGGTAGGATGTGCGACATGCAGGGAGTCATAAGTTCTTAACGTGAAATTCCAAGCGCGAATCCCAACCTGTGAAATATTCCTCGATTTGGAGTTTGGCATTTAGCGCAGAATGACTAGGTTGTGCGCGCCGCTCCCCGGACGGTCGCGGTTTCAGTAGCTTGCTGGTGGAATCGAGGAAAGTCCGGACGCCATAGGGAGACGCGCCTTGTGAATAACAAGGGACGGATGGTTGAAGCCATCCGGACGGAAAGTGCAGCAGAAAACAAACCGCCCTGGCATGCTAGGGTAAGGGTGAAAAGGTGGAGTAAGAGCCCACCGCTCCGAGGGTAACCGAGGGGGCACGGTAAACCCCGCGTGGCGCAAGACATAACAGGGGAAGGGTTCCCGCCCGATCAGTATCCCCGGGTATTAGTCGCACCATTCCGCAAGGGAGGTGCCCTATTTCGGTAGGGTAAGATAAATGACCGTCCAGTTCTGCGAAAGTGGAATGGACAGAATCCGGCTTACAGGGGAGCGGCACATTTTCTCCTTAGACGGAAGCGGACGGGGCGGTCAGGCAAGGATTGAAGGTTGGAATACTTATCGATTTAACCTATAACACCTTAAGATTCATGAGTGAAGGGATGCATCAAAAAGAAGACATGCTGGATCGTTTGGGGGCGATGACCGTGAAGGAACTCAGGCAGGGGATGAGGCGTGGGATGTTTGTGGTTCCTTTTTTGGTGATTCAGGTTCTTTCGGTTTTGGCGATGCTGGCGGAATTCAATATGGGGGATGTGGAGAAATTTTCAAAAATGACGGGGGTGCTCAATCCGCTTTTGTTTTTTGAGTCGGGGCCATTCTGGGCGGTGGCGGGATTGATTTGTGTGGTCATCATGCCATTGGGGGGGCTTGCCCTGATGAGTCAGGAGCTGGATGAGGGGAACCATGAACTTCTGCTGATGACTCCACTGACACGCTGGCGTGTGGTCAGGGGGAAGTTTGTCGCTTTGTGGGGGCTTTGTCTGGTGACCTTTATCTCGCTGTTGCCGTATTTGATTGTGCGTTATTTCACGGGTGGCATTGATGTAGCGAGGAACGTGGTGATGGTGATGAGTGTGGTGATGGCGTCTGGGGTTATTTGTGCTGGTTCAATTGGGGCGTCATCTTTTCGGACCAATATCGGGAGGATTACCATGATGCTTTTATTTATCGGGTCGATGATGCTTTCGTGGTTGGCCCCGATGTTAGCCAGTTACGCACAAACGGATCGATGTGGTTGGATTTACCACCTTAATGCTGTGGCCTATTTTGTGTGTTACACGATTTTCGGTCTATCCTTGGCTCGATCGCGGATTCGGCTGGTGGTGAACCACTACGAAGTGAAGCCAAGCTGGATGGTGATTGGTATGTTGATTTTCACTCCGCTGGTGGTGTCGATGGTCACAGCGATGACGCTGGGGTATGGTGGTTTTGTCGGTTTGATGGGTATGGCGCTCGTCGCATGGTTTGCCGATGTGACCCCGAAGGCACCGAGTTGGATGCCTGTGCCTCAGTCCAATTTGCCCGATCAATCGGCCGATTGAGGCTCGGTGACGATGGCGTCAGCGGTCGCGGCTGAGTCATCAGGCCAAAGCCCGGCTGTGAAAAATAGAGCGGAGAACGCGTGATTCACCACGGTGGATGTGGTCTTGCGCGGAAGAGATGTTGTTTTTCAGATCCAAGCATGGATAATTTCAACGTTGTCAATTGGCATGTTTCTGCTTATATTGTCGGTCCTGAGGGACGCATTCGCGTCCTTTCTCAGTCTAAGCGAGCTATTCACCGAATATTATTTTTTATGGGATTTATTGATGCCTTCAAACGATGGCGGCTTGCTGAAAAAGGCATGTCATCGGGGAAAAAACGCCGAACGACCACTGCAAGTGAAAATGCGATGGTGGACTCGATGGAGCACAGCGCTTGGATGAAATTGCTTATTTACCCAATTTTTGCGGTATTGGTATGCCTGATCACGGTGTTTTATATTTCTGATCAGACTTTATTTCATGACAATGGAATAAGGCGTATCTTTGTCTGTCTGATTCTTGCGGGTGCGGTGATCCTTTTTTATCATATTCGTCACAGTCTGAAGGGGGGGAATAGTCAGGTGGTTCTTGTTTATGGTGGAGTGCTTGTGCATCTCGTGTTGTTGCGGGCGGCTTGTTATGTCGTTGACAACAATCCGAGCTGGGATGTGGATTATCGTATTTTGCTGCCGCCGTTGGCCTTTGCTCCGATGGTGCATTCTGTGTTAGCGGGTCGGCATGCGGGGTTCTTCAGTGCTCTCAGCGTGAGCTTGTTTGGTTGTTTGTTGATGCCGGTGCAGGATATTTTTAGTTTTATGGTGACCAGTCTGGTTGTCGGATGTGTGGCGGTGGCATTGACACGTCGGGTGCGTCGCCGTGGCAGTCTGCTCCGCGCAGGTTTTTATGTCGGTGTGACGACGTTTCTGCTCGCGCTTGTCTTTGATAAAATTGATTTGGCTTTATTGACCTCGTCCAAAGAGGGCGTGTCTGTGGAGGGTAGTAAAATGGCGGTGGTTCTCATGGGGGGGATGCTGACGGGGATGGTTGTCAGCGGCTTGTTGCCAGCACTGGAAAGTTTGTTTGCCATCACCACTAATATCAGTTGGCTGGAGATGAGTGACCTGAACCATAAGTTGTTGCGAAAACTTCAGCTGGAGGCACCAGGGACGTATCACCACAGTATGGTGGTGGCGACGTTAGCCGAGTCGGCCGCCGAAGAGATTGGAGCCAATGCTGCGATGTGCCGAGTTTGCTCGTATTTCCACGACATAGGAAAACTGAACAAACCGGAATACTTTATCGAGAACCAAGGTGACAGGAACCCGCATGACACCCTGACTCCGACGATGAGTGCGATCATCATCATTGCTCATGTGAAGGATGGCGTTGATATGGCGATTAAACACAAGTTGAATCCAATGATCATCGAAGTGATTCGTGAGCATCACGGTGACTCAGTGGTGCGGTTTTTCTACCACAAGGCACGTGAACAGAGGCTGGAGGCAGAGAAAAAAGTCGATGAGGGGCTTGAAAACCGTGATGATTTGCCCGATGTGGATGCAAAGAATTTCCGCTACCCTGGGCCGTGCCCGAGCAGTCCAGAAAGTGGAATTATTAGTTTGGCGGACTGTGTGGAAAGCGCATCGCGCAGTCTGAAAAAGCCGACACCGCAGAAAATCCGTAACATGGTGAATGATGTTGTTATGTCCAAGGTAACCAGCGGTCAGTTTGATGAGTGTGCATTGACCATGGGTGAAATCAAAAAAGCCTGTAACAGTTTTTCTTCGACGTTGCGGAGCATGATGCACACACGTATCGACTACCCGAAGGATGAGGAAAGCAGTCTTGGGCGGAAATCCCAAAAAACGCCGGAGCCAGCGGCCACCTCATCTCAGGTGGTGGAAACGGAGGAAGCGGCAGAGAAAAAATCATAATTCTCACGGATGGCATCGTCTCGATATCAAACGCCTGAACTCAATGTGTATTGTCATCAGAGGGTGGTGGATCTTTCACCTGAGCTGATGCTTCGGTTGGAGTTGGCAGGGCGTGCCGCGCTCCCGAAAGCACTTGCGGTTGCCACCTGTCCGGACTCGGCATTGTCGCGTCTCGATGAAGTGGAGGTGAGCATCATTGATGACGCAACCATTGCGGACGTGCATCTTCGTTTTATGGATATTGCCGGTGCCACGGACGTGATCACCTTCGATCACGGAGAAATCCACATCAGCGTGGAGACCGCGCGGAGTCAAGCGGCTGAGTTCGGGAATGCGTTTGAACGTGAGCTGATGCTTTACCTTGTCCATGGCTTACTGCATCTGGCAGGGCATGAGGATGCTACGGACTCAGGGCGGGCGCTGATGGATCAACTTCAGTTATCGATCCTCAAGGAAGTTTGGTAGATTGAAGACCTTGTTCGGTGACCAGGTAATCCATGTGGATGTCATGCGCCTCGTGAAGAATGTCATCTGTGATTTGATCGGTCATGGCAATGCCGCAGGCGATGCCGTGGAATGAGTGAAGGATGCGATCGTAATACCCGCCGCCCTGTCCGAGCCTTGTGCCGTCGTGACCAAAAGCGACCCCTGGGCATAAAATAAGATCGATGCGGGATAGCGCAACTTCGGTATGCTGTTGGATGTCGGGTTCCCGGATGCCTAACATCCCGGGTGTCAGTTCTTCGGGGGATGGGATGTGATGAAAGGTGAGTCGACTATGGGCATGGCAGAGCGGGTAGACCCATGTTTTTTCAGGGAGGTCATGATGCAGGTGTTCGAGTGATACCTCTGGCCCGTGTGCGGCGAAGATCGCGATGGTTTGTGCACGATGCAGGAGCGCGTCGGCGTGCACGATATGATGACAGATTTGTTGTGATGCCGCATCAATCGATGTTTGAGGGATTTTGCTGAGGTGAGCCCGCATCTTCTTGCGCAGGGACGACTTCGGGGTGTTTTTTTTGCTCACGATGGGATGGAAGCTGAAAAGTGCCCAGGGGACACGCAAAAACTTCTCTAAAAATGTGGCTTGCGTGTTGGGTGCTGTGGCGAGACAGTGGTGCTGATGATTGGTCGATTCAAAGAGATGAAGGGTTTCATGGGGGTGATGGTATTGGCCATCGGTCTTGCTGGTTTGGTTCAGGCGGCTGGACCTGAACTCAAAGGGAGCTACCGGGAACCCACGATTAATAAGCGGATGTTTGGTGACGACCTGGCGATGGTTAACAACGAGCGCGATGAATACGCGACCAATTTGGCGGCTTATGCCATGAAGATTATTCTGGATAGTTCGGGGAGTCAGAACTCACTGGACACCGCGAGGCGGCTTCTGGGCTTGGCTTTACACCTTTCTCCGAGAAATAAAAAATGTGTCGTAATCAATGCCCAGTTAAAGCGGGGGCTGATGCCTGGAAAGGTGGTTGCCGATTATGATAGCCATGTTTTTGCCCGATTGCTGCTAACTCGGGGTCAGCTGCTCGAAAAAAACAAGGCGCCGGTGAATCGTCAGTTGGCGAGGTATTTTATTGCGCTTTCCGCCAGTATTGATCCCCGCAACGAGGATGCCGTGTATGAGGATGAGCTCAGACGTATCGACCATGGGAAGATCAATTGGTCAACCCTCACTGATGCTCAAGTGCGTCCGTAGTCGGGGACGATAGCCCTTTTTGATGCGGTGTCATGGATGTGTGCGTGGGGCATACGAGGATGGACTTCTAAATGCTGACTTGATGCGCGCATGGATCAGTGGCATGTTTTGCCCCGAATGAAAACCGTCACGGACATTATTAGGTTGATGGCTATCTCATGGGGGATGGCGATGTTGCTGGGGTCCTGCGCCAGTGAGCAGACGGTGACCAAGACCCAAGTAAAAAAAGACATCTGGGGAAATGCCGAAAGATATAGTGTGGGAAAGGACAAGGACGGGAACCCCGTCATGAAGTCGGATCGACGAAGCAGCTTGGAAGGAAAACGCAGCCAGATGGCGGGACGTCGTGATTTCCGAGGGGAAGATTACACGAAGGACTCGTATCGGAAGAAACGATGGGTTGGGAAGTCCTTGTTTGGGCGCAAAAAATACCAGGGGAATACCGATGCCAATCAGTATCGAAATGAGCCATGGTTTGTCAGGAACCAGGTGAAGGTTCAAAACCAACGATCAAGTGCTGAGGGGAAGACCTATGGGGTGAACCCCTTTCGTAAGTCCACGGCTCGCGAGCAGTCTGGGGATCGGATGACGAAGCCGGAGGACGCGGAAACGGGATTCCGTCGCCGTGTTTTTAAACAGCCTGAGATCACACACTGGAAAGACCAGTCGGCGCTCAGTGTGGGCGATACCAACAAGATGTTGGGACGTTAAATGGAGGCTGCAGCAGGGAGCTTGTCCTAGAAAGGGAGTTTAGGCAATTTGCCTCCAGCTCCCCCCATGCCGCCCATCATATCGCCCATGCCTTCCATGCCGCCGAGCTGCTTCATCATGTCCTTCATTTTCCCTTTGGATTTCATCATCTTACGCATCTGAGTGAATTGCTTGAGGAAGCGATTGACCTCGATGATGGTGTTGCCAGAGCCCGCTGCAATACGTTTACGGCGTGTACCCTTGATGAGTTGTGGTGTTGTACGTTCCTTGGGGGTCATGGAAAGGACGATGGCCTCCATGCGTTTCATGCGCCCTTCGTCGAAGGCGTCAGACGGGATTTGTTTTTTGATTTTATTGAACCCAGGAAGCATCCCTAAGAGTCCGTCGAGCGGGCCAAGTTTGCGCAGCATGTTCATCTGATCGAGGAAATCATTGAAGTCAAACTTCCCTGATTGGAGCCGCTTGGCGGCATTCATCGCCTCCTTTTCGTCGATGTTTTCGGCGGCGGTTTCGACCATGCTCACGACGTCGCCCATGCCGAGGATTCTGCTGGCCATCCGGTCGGGGTGGAAGACGCCGAACTGGTCAAGTTTTTCCCCTTCACCGATGAATTTGATTGGCTTGCCGGTGACGGCACGCATCGAAAGAGCAGCTCCACCACGGGCGTCACCATCGAGTTTGGTGAGGATGATTCCGGTGATGCCGACGGCCTCGTCAAAGTGACGGGCTACGGAGACCGCCTGCTGGCCTGTGGCGGAATCGGCCACGAGCAACGTTTCGCTGGGGTTGACAAATTGGTGCAGCTCCTTGAGTTCCTCGATGAGGTGGTCGTCGATTTCTTGGCGGCCGGCTGTATCAAAGATGAGGGTGGTGCCATTCTGGTCTTGGGCCCATGTCAGCGCCTGCTTGGCGACTTTGACTAGGTTTTTCTCGCCGGGTTCTGGGGTGAAGCAGGGGACGCCGACCTGCTCGGCCAGTGTGGCGAGTTGATCGATCGCGGCGGGACGGTAGAGGTCACAGGCGATCAAGAGGGGGCGGCGGCCTTCTTTTTGGAGGCGCCGTGCGAGTTTACCTGCGGTGGTTGTTTTTCCGGCGCCATTGAGGCCGCAAAGAAGGATGTGGGCTGGTGGGTTGAGGTCGAGCGGGCTGGCATCGCTGCCCAAGAGTTCGGTGAGTTCGTCGTTGAAAATTTTGACAATTTGCTCGCCTGGTTTGATGGATTTAAAGACATCGGCCCCCATGGCCTTTTCTTTGACCTTGGCGATGAAGTCCTTGGCGACGCCAAACTCGACATCGGCCTCAAGCAGGGAGAGTCGGATTTCACGGAGGGCATCGGTGATGTTTTTTTCGGAAATTTTACCGACACCACGCAGGTTACGGAACGTTTTATCGAGATTATCGGAGAGGGATGAAAACATAGCTAGGGGAAAATGAGGATGGATGAGAGAGTGAGATTATTGCGGCAGAGTGGGTTGATAGGCGGCTTCGCGGTCGATGCGGAAGATCCAGGTCATCGGTTCTTCGTATTGCTGGGCACCCATGGTGCGCCACTGGACGCTGACTTGGCAGGTGCCGGAGCGGAGGCGTCGATTGAGCTTCCATGAGATCGTTTTGCTGGCGGCATCGTAAGTAGCGGGAACCTTACCAAATCCAGCCACGCGCATGACGATGGATGAGGGGTCTAGGTTGGTTACCTTGGAGAGGTCTGCGCTGATGGTGGGCATGCGGGTTGCCACTTGGGTTCCAGGTTTTGGGCTTACGGGGTGGGGGGTCGACTGGACGATGGCTCCGTCGGTGGCCGCGCTGGTGCTTGTTGCTGCGAAGCTTGTGGCATTGCGGAAGATGTAGTCGTGTGTGCCGAGAATGATGTAGCGTGGGATGATGAAGTTGGATGTGGTGCTTGTCGTTTTTCCGGGGAGGACGGTGAAGAGAAACTCGTAGCCGCTTTCGGTGGCGATGGGGAGCATCTCACCGGTGTGGTATCCACCAGGGTAGGCGTATGATCGGACTCGGGTGTTGAATTTTTTTTCTAAAACCTTACGTGAACCAGCCATTTCCTTACGCAGGTAGGCAGAAAAAGAGTCCAGTCCTTTGGCTCGTTGTTTTTTGACGGTGGCAGGGTAAGGGTGTGAGTTCGAGTGGCTACCGATAGTGCATCCATTCTTCTGCATTTCCTTAATCATGTTTGTGGTGAGGGCGCTGGCACCTCCGTCAATATATCGGGTGTAGAGAAAAAGGGTGAAAGGATAACCGAGTTTTTTGAGGATGGGGTAGGCATCTGTGTAAACTGACTTCCATCCATCGTCGATGGTGATGACCACGGATTTGTCAGTAATTTTTTTCTCACCGCGTTTCCATGCCATGAAGTCGTCCATGCTGATGACCTTGAGCCCGAGCTCCTTGATGGCCAGCATCTGCTTGCGGAACTTGTCCGTGGAGATGAGCATCTCGGTGGCATTTTTGGTTTTGGAGAAATCGTGGTAACCAAGGATGGTGACACGTATGTCGTCGCGGTTGATGGGGGGTGCCGGAGTGGTGGTGGGGGATTTTTGAGTTGGGGTCTGTTTTTCGGTCTGAGACTGTTTTGGGCTTAGGTTTTCTTGTTGGACAGAAATTTGAGCGACGGTGACCCCCTCTAATGCATGAGCACCCGATACTTGGCCGACGTGTGCCAGAGCAGGCACGGCCAAGGAAAGTAGGATGATGATGGTGGAGTGGACTTGTTTCATCGCGGGAAAGAAAGCAATATAACGTCTCAATCTCAAAAAGGAAAGGGCAGAGACGAAAGATCACGAAGCGCTAGCGGTATTTTTCCTTAAAAAACTCGAAAGTCGCGGCGAGACCATGATCGAGGGTGAATTGCGGCTCCCATCCGGCGGTGCGGAGTTTTTGAGATGATGCGCGGGAGTGTTTGACGTCACCGGCGCGTTCTGGGCCGTGAAGGATCGTGGATTCGGAGTTGCTGGTCTTGAGGATGGTTTGGGCGAGGTCGTTGATGGTGATTTGCCTGCCGTAGCCTGCGTTGTAAGTGCCGCGCAGATCATGGTTCATGGCCGCGAAGACAAGAGCTCCGACGATGTCCGAGACATAGATGAAGTCACGGGTTTGCTCGCCATCGCCATGGATGGTGATGTCATCGCCCTTGACGGCTTTTTCGATAAAAATCGGCACGGCTGCCGCGTAGGCGCCATTCGGATCCTGGCGCGGACCGAAGACATTAAAGAAGCGGACTGAGGCCGTTTTCATTTTCCCCAGTGTGTGGAACATCTCGAGGTAATACTCACCATCGAGTTTGGTGATGGCATACGGGCTTTGAGGCTCGGGATACATTGATTCGAGCTTGGGCACGGTCGGGTTGTCACCGTAGATGGCCGCGGAGGAGGCAAAAACCATTTTTTTGACGTTGGCGGAGGTGGCCTCCTCGAGGACGTTGAGCAGTCCGTTGACATTGATCTCCACACACTCGGCAGGCTGAGCCATTGACTCGGGGACTGAAACCATGGCCGCCATGTGGAAGATATAATCGACATCTTTTACGGCCTTTTTGACCGTTTCTCGGTCGGTGATCGACCCTTCGATGAAGGTGCAGTCGAACCCGTCGAGGTTGTGTTTGTAACCTGTGCGGAGGTTATCGAGCACGCGGATTTCCTCGGCTTTCCCTTGGAAGTATTCGACGATATGGGAGCCGATGAATCCGGCTCCTCCAGTGACGAGTATTTTCATGGTAAAGAAGGGAGCTCGGGCGAGCTCATGGATTAATCGAGTGGGCTAGGGTAGTCGCCCGCATCGATGAGTTTTTGGATGTTTTCCACGACAAAGGGTTTGTCATCGGGGTAGGTGACGCCAAACCATGAGCTGGTTGTTTCCAAAACCTTGCAGTCGGCTTTGTTGTCGCGGATGAGTTCGTCTACGAGGGTGGGGATGTAGCACTCGGACTTCATCTCACTTCCATGTTCGCTCAGGAATGTGGTGAAGTGGTCTTCGATCTGGGCGAAAAATTCGTGCCCAAACCCCCAGAAATTCATCGATGCAACCGCACTTTCGGGCACTTCGCGGCGACTGCCATCGAGACTATTCCCGTAGATTTTCCCGTCATCAGCCCGTTTGATCTCGGTGACTTCTTCGACGTCGGTGAGGAAGCCGTGATTGTCCGAGCAGATGCCGCGGTTGACGTCGCCGTGGTCGGAGAGGGTTTTGGTGATGTGGTATCCGACCATGGCGTAGTGTGAGCGGCCATCAGTCGAGTCTGCGGTTGTTTGAAAGTAGCTGGCGATGCGTTGGTAGGCGTCAGCACCATAGAAGTCATCGGCATTGATCACGGCAAACGGGCCAGTAACGGCCTGGCGGGCGGAGCGCACGGCGTGGGTGGTGCCCCAGGGTTTTTCTCGGCCCTCGGGGACACGAAAGCCCTCGGGGAGATCATCAAGTTTTTGAAACACGTAGTCGACCTCGATTTTATTTTCAAATCGAGCGCCCACCCCCTCGCGGAAGGCGTCGGCGAAGTCTTCGCGGATGATGAAGACGACGCGTTTAAATCCGGCGCGGATGGCGTCGTAGACGGAGTAATCGAGAACGGTTTCGCCGTTGGGGCCCATCGGGTCCATTTGTTTGAGGCCGCCGTATCGGCTGCCCATACCGGCTGCGAGAACGAGAAGTGTGGGTTCCATGTTGATGATAAAAGTGGGTTTGTGAAATTGCGGAATTGTTATGATGGCTGAGGGGATGCTTGGCAATGGTTTCTTTTGCCAGTTTCTGATGGTTCTTTACGAAAAAATGCTATTGCCAGCAAGGGTCAGGATGTCAGTATGCGTCCGAGCGTGCTGCATGAACAGCGGCACGTTTTCCTATTTACTTTACGAACCCTAAAGCCTCAGCGTTTAAAAAGCACGATTGCATGGATACAACCACTGAAGGATTAGAGCGCGAACATGTGCGTCATGTTTTCCGAGCGATGTTGATGTCGCGTGTTTTGGAAAATAAACTCGGCAGCCTTTACAAGGCGGGGAGGATTGTAGGTGGTGTGTATCTAGGGAAAGGGCAGGAGGCGGTGAGTGCATCACTGGCCTCATGCTTGCAAAAAGGGCGTGATGTCTATGCCCCCCTCATTCGCGATCAGGCGGGGAGAACGGCATTTGGCGAAGAAATCATCGACTGTACACGCACGTATTTAGGGTCCGTTGATGGGCCGATGCGTGGGCGCGATGGTAATATTCACCGCGGTCGTCCAGCTGAAGGGATGCCGGCGATGATCTCGCACCTTGGTGCTGCGATCTCGCTGGTTAGCGGAATGCTTTTGGCAAAAAGACTCAGGGGTGACATGGAGGGCGTGGTGGGCGCTACCTGTGTGGGTGATGGTTGCACATCCACTGGAGCCTTTCACGAGGGACTCAACTCCGCGGCTGTGGAAAATCTCCCCTTGGTCCTCACGGTCGCCAACAACCAGTATGCATATTCCACGCCCAACAGTAGCCAGTTTGTGTGTCATGACCTTGTTGACAAAGCTGCCGGTTATGGTGTGCAAGGACACAGTGTCGATGGCACGGATATGTTGGCTTGTATCGCCGTGATGCAAGAAGCTGTCGATCGTGCGAGGGCTGGTGAGGGGCCACAATTAGTGGTGGCCTCGATGCTCCGTCTCACGGGTCATGGTGAGCATGACGATGGGTCGTATGTGAATGCTGGGCTAAAAAGCTCGGAGTTGGGGCGTGATAGTCTTGAGGTGGGGAAATCTCAGATGATTGAGCATGGATTCTCGGACGCTGCAGAAATCGAGGAATGGAAAAAACAGGATGAGGAGGCTGTGCAGCAGGCTGTTGCCATTTCGCAAAAGGAGTCTGAGCCAGATCCTTATCAGGACGATTGGTTGGCCTACTCAAACCCAGACCTACAGAACCGCTAATCGGGAAAACGACACAATTTGATGAGTGATGTAACCTATATCGATGCGATTCACGCTGCTCTTGACGATGCCTTAGAGAATGACCCGCGTGTCTTCCTCTACGGACAGGATATTGGGAAATTCGGTGGTGCATTTAAAGCCACCAAGGGTTTGCAGGAAAAATATCCCGGTCGTGTCCTTGATGCCCCGATCAGCGAGGATGCTATGGCAGGTATGGCGATCGGGGCGGCGATCGAGGGAGCACGACCCGTGCTGGAGATGCAATTTGCCGATTTTTCCTCGGTGGCCTTCAATCAGATTGTCAATCAGGCCGCCACACATTTTTACCGCACTGGAGTTCCCATTCCTTTGACAATGCGCCTTCCCTCCGGAGGGACGCCGGGTTCTGGCCCGTTTCACAGTCAGAGTATGGAATCGCTCTACGCGCATTACCCAGGGCTTGTGGTGGTGACACCAGCCACCGTTGCTGATGCCTATTCGATGTTGATGGAATCCATCGAGATGGACGACCCTGTCGTTTATTGTGAACACAAATTCCTCTACCGTTGGTTGAAATCGTCCAGTTATGAGAGCGATCATTTACCAATCGGAAAAGCCAGGGTCACCCGATCGGGGAAACATGCTACGGTGGTCACCTACAGCGCTATGGTCCATGAGGCCGTGCGTGCCGCAGAGATGCTCCAGACCGAAGGTGGATGGGAAATCGAAGTCGTTGACCTGCGAAGTGTTAAGCCGATGGATACCGATACCATCATTGCATCGGTCGCCCGGACGGGTCGACTGCTTGCCGTGGGGGAGGCCTTTCCTTGGGGGGGCGTGACGGCGGAAGTGGTGTCTCGCGTCTGTGCCGATGGCTTCCATTTGCTCGATGCTCCACCTGTCCGACTCAATGCGCGGGATACTCCGATTCCCTATCATCCGAAACTTTGGGCGACTCATCGTCCGACGCCAGAGTCGATTGCTGAATCTTTACGTAAGTTGCTTAATTACTAATGCTTACTATTAAATTTACTTAAATAACATCATGCCAAAAGTTCCCATTCTGATGCCGCAACTGGGTGAATCCATTGCTGAAGCCACGATTATTCGGCTGAATATTGCCGTGGGAGAAAGCGTGGTGCCTGACCAAGAAGTGATCGAAGTCGAAACGAACAAAGCGACGATGGGGGTGACGGCGTTGTGTGCGGGTGAGGTCGTGGAAATTGTGGCTGACGAGGGTGTCAGCTACGCGGTGGGCAGTGTCTTGGGGATGCTGGAGGTGACTCAGGACGAGTTGGATCGCACTGGTGAAAAATCCATGGATGAGATCGGCATGACTGCTGTGGGTGCTTCTCAGGCCTCGGCGGATGACGATGAAGAATCCAATTTACACTTCAAAACGGAAGACGGAGGATACCATGAACCAGTTTTGGTGGAGCCCAATGTCAAAGGACTGCCAGTGCCTACTGGAAAAGGAGGCGCGCATTATATTTCGCCTCGGATGAGGGCGCGCATGGCGGAGTTGGGTCTGCGAGCCGCTGATATTTCTGCTATTTCTGGCAGTGGTGCTGGCGGTCGGGTTACGGTGGAAGATCTTGAATCATTCCTTCAATACATCAGCTCGTGGCCGCATACCAAGGCCTCACCTATGCGTCTTGCGGTAGCGGATGCCATGCGCCGAAGCTGGACGCGTCCGCTGGCGACGGTGGCACGCCCCTTGGTGATGGATAAAATTCTCGACCACCGCCGTAGTCAGGCTCCGAAGCCTGGGCCTGCGCTCTATATTCTCCGTGCCTTAGCACTTGCTCTGGCTGAAAACCCGACCACGGCGGGCTATCTCATTGGTGAAAGCATCGTGCACCCGCGAGCATTTGATATTGGGGTGGCTGTGCAGGTAGATGATGGTGTGCTGGTCCCGATCATTCGCAATGCGGATACCAAGACGCTCAGTGAACTGGTCGAGGACTACAATCGGCTAGTCGATCTCGCCCGCAGCCGCAAGCTCCCCGAAGATGCAACTCAGCATGGGATTGCGACGGTGACCAACTTTGGCACCTTCGGTCTTACTTGGGGGACCCCCATTCCACTGCCGAATGAAACGTTGATTCTAGGTCTCAGCGCGGGAGTGAAGCGCCCTGTCTGGAGTGAACAGACGGGAACCTTCATCCCGGTAACAGAAGCCGAGATTGACCTGACTTTCGACCACCGCGTGGTTGATGGTGGCGGTGCTGGGATGCTGTTGAATCGTATATCTGAGCTCCTGCAGAAGCCAGAGAGTTTGTAATTGGCTGAATGTGGTGGCCTCTCAAGTTTAACATTGATGGGGTCTGACCCATCGATGGTGCGCGGCTACCTAGCTCGCGCGGGCTCAGCTATTGGGTTTTACCGCTACTTTTGTCGGACATAGACGTGATATCCTGGGTGCCAGTCTGGAGAATCGGCCTTTTTGTCGAAGCTGCCCTTCGGGATGGCAATAAAATCCCTTCCTTCCACGGTATGTAATTCGATCTTGCGCGCATCATCGCCATACTTGTTGATAAGCATGTCCCCAGACCAAAAATAACCTTTGTAATAACCTGATTTCTTAGTTTTTCCACCTTCAAGGATGTGGATGGTGTCTTTGGCTTTTTGTTTACGGCCTTTGATCCATCGTTTAATGAATGGCACGACCTCTTGGGGGGTTTTGGGTTGCGGCCAGAGTGCCCACTTCCATACACCAACAAGCTTTTCATTCGGTGTGAATTTACCACTATAGGTGTATTTGTCTTCTTCCTTACTACTGAGGAGATACTCGAGAGTGTTCTTCGGTTGTGTCATCACAAAGAGGTCGCCACCGGGGAGTGCCCCGAGTAACTGCGTGTAGCGAGATTTATGGATTCGAGACCCATGTGGTAGCACATAACCACCCGGCATGGTAATTTCACCAGGGATATTATTATAGGCTTTTTTGAAGCAAGAATAGGCTAGCTTCTGAATTGGAGCTTCGGCGGTTTGCAATTTTTTGACCATCTCAGCAATGGGGTCACCTTGAGCCCTAAAGTCCTTAAACGAGGTATAGGTATCGATCAGTGGGGGCAGAACGCTTTTGTAATGCTCTTCGGTAAAGGCTATTTGAATTAGAGTTTGTAATGCAGCTACTTGCATCCACCAGCAGTCATAATCGAGGACTTCGATCAGCCGGTTCCGGTGTTTGGCTATGGTAGCCGTATCAGCTCTTCTCAGGGCGTGGATAGCATCTTGAAGAACCCACCAAGACTCATCACGGTTTTCGATGATTTTTCCAACGAGCTCAAACATTTCAGGTGTCAGCTTATCCTTAGGTAAGGGTCTGCCTTTAAACATGCCCTTAATACCGAGAATAGCAGCGTGACGCGAACGAGGGTCCTTTGATTGCAGTAGATCGACCACGATATCGGTTCGACCTTGTTCGACCACAAAACGCATTGTGCCACTGCGAACGGCAAATTCAGGATGGGCAAGGTATTTGAGGAGGATTAAATCTCCGCCTTCGGATGGTTTTGCGCCGACACGTTTCATCAGCGGCAGGGAGGAGTCACGAGGCACGGTCTCGCTCAGTAACTCATCCATCGTAATTCCACCTTTTGCTTTAATCGGGGTATTCAGTTGAAAGGCATCATCGGCAGCATTACCCCAAGGGCGCGTGGGGAGGGCGTAGTTCTTGGCCCATTTGCTTTTCGGTGCACCGAAAAGTTGAAGTTGTTTTCTCGGTAAGGTATAGGTTAGGGCGAAATAAGTTCCCCAGGCAAGGTTGTGCTCCGAGGTGGACACGTCATATCGGTCGGTCATGCCTGCAATGCCGATGCCTCCGTCCCACCTCCGAGAAAGTTCCATTACCCAGCGACGGGTATCGAAGTAGGAACGGTATTGACGGGGGCGTGTCTCACGCACTGTGTTCATTGCACTGTGGTGCCAAATTTCACCAATCCCGCCACCGGTGTGGGCGGCGTGGAACCAGTTGGTGGCGTAGAATCCTTTCATGGCACTATTGTCACGGGCCTTGGCGTAGACGGAATTTTCTCCTTCCGGGGTGAGTAATGCGGCGGCCTCCATCGCAACCGCCAGACCACCGGTCTTACCGTTGTCACGAAGTCCTCCCTCTGGTGGTTGATTGCCGTAGGCGACATTGCCGTGGCCGGCGAAGCGGTAGAAGGCATTGAGAGAACGCTGCATCATGCCTTCGTCGACCTCGACCCCGCAGTAGCGCGCCATTAGCAGAAACGTGAGGCAATGCACACCTGCGGCGTGCATCTGACCTCCTTGCATATAGCCAAAGCTCGCGCCCCCACGGCCGCTCCAGCCACCATTGTATTCAAGAACTCTAAGCTCCTCGGTCATTTGTTGTATCAGAGGCAAGACTTTCTTATCCCCAGTGCGCAGATAGTATTCACAGAGGCTTGGCCCTACGTAGCCTTTGCCCCAAGGGTATTTGCCAACGCTTTTGACAATAAGTTCCTCGTTGGACATCCATTTCTTGACGACTTCAAGGTCCTTATCTTCACCGGTGGAGAGGAGGAAGAGAACCGACCCCCATTTTGGGGTAGACTGTTTGGCGATGAGGTCAGCCAGATTGCGTACAATTTTATCGGATTTCTTGCAGTTGAGAGGCCAGGTGCTGCTGTAGCTTCCCATTACAGGAATTTGAACAACAACATTACCAAGGTCTTTGATGTTGAGGCTTATTTTTCCATCTGTCGCCTCAGCCTTCGTGATGATATCGCCCAAGATAATTCGAGGATCCTTGTTTTTTAAGGTTACCCCATTGATGCTCTCAATGATCTGGCCTTTTTGGAGTTTGCCCGTTTTCTCGGCGGGTGACCCTTTTTCGACTCGGGTGATAACCATCGTCCAAATCGGCTTTTGGAGACTTATACCAATGCCGACCGGACCGAAATTTTTGACATCCCAATTGGAAAATCGTCTACCTCCTCCGGGGTAGGGGTTAAAGAGAGGTCGTTCTTTGTAATACGAAGTTACTTCTCCTGCTGAGGCACCAGAGATGCAAGGAAGGGCCGACATCGCGATGATGGGGAGCAACATGCACTGCGTGGATCGTTTTAAAAGAGTGATTAGACGGACCGAGGGTTGTTTTTTGAGTGAGGCGCGTAAGAACATTGAATGTGCGGAGTGAAGTGGTTTCAGAGAGTCGGTCAGGAACCGTGACTGCATTGGATATAAATTCGATGCCTTTTTTACTCAAGGGTAATCTTGAGGTCGGGCGTGAAATGTCACCGCATAGGCACCTCCACTTTTTCATAGGTTGCTTTCTACCGGATCGGGCCAGCAAGCTGTATGCGTTTTCTTGGTCGACTTGTTAGGCAATAGAAAGGCTGACGGCGCAGTGTTTGTAATTTGGCTGACGTGAGTGGGAGTCGAAGGTCGACTGGGTGAGTTGATTGGTCTCAGGGTAGTGCATCGGCATAAAGAGTTGCCCCGGTTAGGCCGTGGGGGTGGCTCGTTGGTCACTATTGACGGCAAGGGGACACATGTTCCCTGTGTATAGATAGGTATGGATGGGAGCGGCTACCGCTGCGCAGGGGCGTGCACGGGTGGTGTGGTGACACTGGGTTTGTTTTTTGAGGTGACAAAATCCGAGCGTTTTTTCTGGAGCGGGGAGATAGTGCTTTGACTGATCTGATAGATGCGGTCTTTGAATATCCCGGGGGCAGGGGTCTCTTTGTTGCCCGAGGTGACCTTGATGGTGAGGAGGTAGGTGGGCTGGACGCCGGGTAGGCGTGGATCGGAGTTGGGGTCTTTGGGTTGTTCATTTTGTGGCCAGAAATCGAGGGTGTAGGTGAGTCCGGATGAGGTGGTGATGAGGGCCTGACGTTTGAGTTTGGCATCGGGGTTGGCGGATGTGGCGGCTTCCTTCTCGCTGAGGATGTCTTTGAATGCTGAATAGCTGAAGATGTTAAGCAGAGGATTCGTAGAGGTGAGTTTCATGATTTCTTGGTCGGTCATACCCTCGAGCGTGAATTGCCCCTTGGGGTTGGGGGTTCCGTCTGAGTTAGGGTTTCTGACAAGCTTCCATGGTTTAAACTCAGGATCAGCTGGCGCGCTGAGGGCGATGGATTGGATGTGTTCGATTTTTAGAAATTCCTTATTAAGCCAGTCCTTAGGGGACGCGGTGATGCCGGGGAAGGTTTCGCCGACGGCGTAGACGCCGCTGCCGTCACCGGTGATGCGGAGGAACCGACCCCCTGTCCGGCTGGTGCCAGAATATTTTCCGAGAAAGACCTCGGCGATGGTGTCGCCGTCTTTGCCGGTCATGGTGACTCGAAGGGCGACATCACTTGGGGTGTCGCTTTCGGTTTTGAGGCCGAATCTTCCGTAGTGTTCTCTGGATGATGGATAACCTTGGGTGACCTCGAGTTCGCCGAGCGCCCCGAGGAGGTTGCGCAGAAGTTCATAGTTGAGCGCATAGTTGTCGCGCTCGGCAACACCCCACACCTGTCCACCGTCTTGATCGAGGCGGACGAGTTGGGTTGATTGATCGCCTTGGCTCAGGGTGACAC
This sequence comes from Akkermansiaceae bacterium, assembly GCA_013041925.1. Classification (GTDB taxonomy): domain Bacteria; phylum Verrucomicrobiota; class Verrucomicrobiia; order Verrucomicrobiales; family Akkermansiaceae; genus Oceaniferula. Next base: position 37,858 of record JABDRB010000012.1, read on the forward strand.
CTGTGATGCTGCGTATGGGAAGTTGCTCGATGATGTTTTGGCCCGGACTGAGCTGAGTCTGGGTGGTGTCTTCGTCGTTGCCTTGAAATTTGACAAGGTAGGCGGTGATGCCGAGCAGGATGGCGATGGCCCAGAGGGTGATGACGGTGCGGGATTTCATGAGATGATGGAGTAAGGGGTCTAGGTGGTGGTAGTTAGATCGCGCGGGTTGTTTTGCGACGGATGAGCCAGATGCCGAGACCGCTAAGGGCGATGAATGCGGGGGTGATCGCAACGGTCATCCACGTGATTTTTGAATATAGTTGATCTTTCTTTTCGCGTAGGCCTTTTTGTTTTTCGCGCAGTTCGCGGCGAAGTTTGATTTGTTGGGCTTGGAGTTCATGGATTTTTTGTTCCTGTTCCTGACTCAGGACAAGGGCCTTACCCTGAGATTTTTGAGCCTGGAGTTGTTGGAGTTGAACGACGATGTCATCCATGGATTTGCGTGCTTTTTCGACTTCGCCGCGGAGTTCCTGTTCGAACTCAGTTTCCATTTCCTTGACGACGGTGAAGGGGCGGGTGGTCGCGGCGCGACTGCGGGATCCGATTAGGTGTTTTGATCCGGTGCATTGGTCGAGGATGTTTTGGAGTAATGCCGCGTTGTTGTTGACCGCGACGTATCCCTGACCGCTTTGTTGGAAGCAGGCACGATCGAAAAGGAAATCGGCGTCTGAGATAAGGTAGACGGAGCTTTCGGTTTCGGCTGTTTTGAGAGCCGTGTCGGGTTTTTGTTTCTCAGAGGTTGGTTTTTCTTGGGTGGGATCCTCTTTTTTGGAGCTAGGGTCGCCATCGGGGAAGGCGGTGTTGAATTTTCCTTTGAGTCGCATCACAATTCCGTATTGTTTCCCCGTGAGCGTGCTGCGGGCAAAGAGGCCGGGGTCGGGTCGGGTGGCGGACACTCCAGGGATGAGCACGACCTCCTTGGATGATTTAACAAGGGTTTCAATCGCGACGCCTCCGCCATCGTTGATGGTGAATCCACCCGCAAGGGGGAAGTAGAGGTTTTCAAACCCCTGTGTGATGATTTCATCCTCTGAAGAAATGGCCTCAGGGTTGAGTGAGAGGTGGGCATACATCCGTTGGTTGTCGCCGAAGTCTGTTGCGTATTTACCATCGGCAATGACCGACGTGCTGTCCATGCCGATACCCCATGCGCTGAGTAGTGAGGTGAAGGAGGAGGACGGGGGCACGCCACCCATGCCTCGCATCCGAGGGTCGCCTTGGGGGGCGGTGAGGGCGAAGGAGTCGAGGCAAGCGACAACGATGCCGCCTTTGAGGAGGTATTGGTCGATCTGGAACTCCGTTTGCGGGGTGATACCAGCTGGGTGGATGAGGAGGAGGACGGGTGTGTTTTCAGGATCGAGCTCACCGGGGGTCATGCCAAGATATTGAAGGTCGTAGCGTTGTTGTAGGTGTTGGTAAATGATCCATGGTTGTTGAGGTTGCTGCCCTGGTTGTTGTGCGGGTGATCCAGCGAGGGGCAGTGTGGTCATGAGACCAATGGTGGTTTTTTTAAAGGTGCTGACGTTGGCGATGGAGCTGGAGAGGTGATACTCTAACATTGTTTCACCGCTGGGGTCGAGAAACGGGATTTTGGCTTGTTGGTCGAGGCATGAGATCGACAGCCCGAAGTAGAGGTTTTCATCGTTCACGCGCTGGCCTTGGATGCCGTCGAGATTGGCGGAGTCTTCGGCATCGGTATCGGGTTGGGGGTCGAGGTGTTCGATACGGATTTTGCCATGGGCAAGGTGGCTATAGCGTTTGAGGAGGTCATCGACCTTGCGCATGTAGTTTTTGATACGGCGCGGCATGGCCTCGCTTTTGCGGGTGGCGTAATAGCGGATGATGACGGGGGTTTCGAGTTCGCTGAGGATCGCTTTTGTGCCCTCGGTGAGCGTGTGGCGTTTATCTTCGGTGAGATCGATATTGCGGTTGCCGATAGTGGTGGAGCGCACCAGCCAATTGGAAAAAACGACGATCAGAATGACGGCGACAATACCGAGCACGGCACGAAATGTTGGGTGGGTGATTTTAGCTTTGGCCATGTTGTGGGAAGGGTAGATGATGGGGAATCAACGAGATTAGGCGCGTTTGGCGTTAAGGATGGCGCTGGTGCTGAGCAGGCAAGCGATGATGATGGAGGCGAAGTAGACGAGGTCTTGGATGCGGACGGCGCCTCGAAGCAGGGGTTGGTAGTGATCGAGCACGGCCGTGGAGACAATCGCATCGGTGGTGGCCTCAGAAAAAGTTTGAGCAAGAACGCGGACGACATGGTCGAACCCGATGACGACGAGCAGCACGCAGATGCTACATGAGATGATCAGGCAGGACACTTGATCACGTGTAAAAGCGGAAATCAGGCAGGTGATGGCGAGGAAGGTGCAGCAGATGAGGAAGCTGCCGATGTAGCCGGACAAGATGGTGAGGTTATCGGGGTTTCCCAGGGTGTTGACGGCCATCACCATGGGGTAGGTGAGGAGGAGAGCAATGAACCAAACGACGGTGGCAGCGAGATACTTGCCAAGGATGGCGGACCATGTGGTGGTGGGAAAGGTGCCGAGCAGCTCGATGGTGCCGCTGCGTTGTTCATCGGACCAGAGGCGCATGCCGAGAGCTGGGGCGAGCAGCATGAAAATCCATGGGTGCCAGAAAAAGAATGACCACTCGAGGTTGGCATCACCCGTTTTGATGAAGTTTCCCAGTGTGAAGGTCAGGAAGAGTGACATGAAGAGAAAGATACAGATCACGGCATAAGCGGTGGGCTGTGTGAAGTAGCTCTTAAGCTCGCGTTTAAAGATGGTGAACATGGCTTTAGGGAAGTCGGAATGTTGGAGTGGGGTTACTCGGTTTCCTTGGTGGTGAGGTTGCGGAAAAGGTCTTGCAGTGAATTTGTGCCTGATTGTTGGCGGAGTTCAGCGGGGGTTCCATCGGCGACGATATTGCCTTGATCGATGATCAGGGCGCGGGTGCAAGCGGCGTCGACTTCCTCGAGGATATGTGTGGAGAAGAGGATGGCCTTGGACTCGCCGAGGCGTTTAATCAAACGGCGGACCTCGTGTTTTTGATTGGGGTCAAGTCCATCGGTTGGTTCATCGAGGATCAGCACATCGGGGTCGTGGAGGAGGGCTTGGGCGAGGCATGTGCGGTGGCGGTATCCCTTGGAAAGCGTGCTAATGGATTGGGGGGCGACGCTTTCCAGAAAGCAAGTTTCGATGGCAGAATCGACGGCCGCCTTTCCTGACCTGCCTTTGAGCCCACGCATGGCGGCGCAGAAATGAAGAAAATCACGCACGGTCATATCGTCATAAAGTGGTGCCGATTCTGGGAGGTATCCGATATGAGCTTTGGCTTTTTTCGGGTGATCGACCACGGAGACGCCGCAGATGCTGGCGTCGCCGCTGCTGGGGGAGATGAATCCTGTGACCATACGCATGGTGGTTGATTTGCCAGCGCCATTAGGGCCGAGGAATCCGAGAACTTCACCTTTTTTGACTGTGAACGAGAGTTGGTTGACAACGGTTTTGGAGCCGAAGTGTTTGCTGAGGTTGCTGACTTCAATCATAACGAATGATGGGATCTAAGGGGGAGCGATGCCACAGAGGTGAATTTTCAAAAAAAAGACAATCATTCAAGAGGAAAATAACACGCGATCCATGGATTGCGCGCACCCTTGAGGTGATGGCGGAGGGCAGGATATGCGTGCTATCGAGGTGTTTGCGCAGAGCCAATCGGCTTTGGCGTCGCTAGGTTGCCATCGAGTTTTTCTAGAACGATGAACAAAGTAATCTTGCTTCTCTCTGCGGTGCTGTCCATTTCTTGGGTTTCGGCTGATGTTGGTTCTGTATCCAATACGGATAGCCCTGTTGCCCAAACACAGCACGATAAGGCGACCGTTTCAGGTCGGATCATGTATCTTGGCATGCATCGTGATTATGACCACGGCAATCATGGCAGGGCCTCAACACTAGGAATAACCCTCAATGTCCAATCGCCTGTGTGGTCGGGGATCGATATGGGCTTGGGTTATAACTATGCGGAAAGCTTCCTCTGCGGCGGCAATACTGATTTGTTATGCAACGATGAAATCAATGTGCTGAACGAGGCATGGCTTCGTTATGATCTGGCAAACATCGGGATGAAAAAAACGCACTTCATCGCTGGAAGAAAAATCAGCCATGGCGAGGTTTTCAGACGAGACGACTATCGGCAAAAGGCGCGGGCCATAGAAGCGCTCCAGTTGACGAGCCAAGGGCTACCCGATACTGAGTTGACCGTGGGTCATGCGTCGAAAATGAGCAACTGGATCGATGCGGGCGATTGCTGGGATTTTAATAATTTTGGTGACGTCTTCGGAATGGCTGATGATACCCGTGGGGTCACTTGGGTGGATATGCTCTACACGGGGATCAAACGTTGGGAGGTCGCCGTGTATGACGCCTATGCCTGGGATGTGTCCAACCTCATCGGGACCCGCATCCGTTATCAGCTCTGTAAAGAAGCCAGCTTGACGGCATACTATCGGCATGAAGGCAACCTCGGGGATGCTCCGCGACAATCGTCCAATGCCTACGGTATTTCCTATCATCAAGACATCGGCGGCGGCACGATTGAGACTGGGTATTGGGGGGTGAGTGGTGATGCTCTTCGCTTCCAAGAGACGACCACGGGGATCAATCACGCTTTGGGTTGCTCGATGATGCTGTATTCGGATCAGTTCAGCGGCGACTCCAACACGCTGTATATAAAAGCGACTAAAAAAATAGGGAAAACCAGTGCCTATCTTCTCTATCATTACACGTGGCAGGATCAAAAGAGCTACGACGGTCAGGAGATCGATCTGGTGCTTAAGTATCCGATTGGGGAGAATTTTTCGGCCACCTTCAAAGGTGGTGTGGGATGTCGTGATGGTCGCGATGGCGTGGAGGATACCCTGGCAACGGATGCCCGGCTTTTTTTGACCTATACCTTTTAAGGGCATCATTTCGTACAAGACGCATTTGACCTTTCAATCTGACCTGCCTATTAAGGTTATATGAATGAGGTTGAAGCAGCGGGTAAGATCCTTGTGAGCATGCTAGAGAAACTGGGCTTCCATGTGGGGCTTGATGTTTCAGAGCAGGAGGACGGGCCATGCCTGAATATTGTGACCAACGAGAGTGCCGTCTTAATTGGCAAGGATGGAGATCGGCTTGAAGACCTTCAATACCTGACGAATCGGATATTGTGTAAACACTACCCCGATGCTCCTCGCGTGAAGGTCGACTGTGATTCTTACCGAGCTCAAAAAGAGGAACGACTGATGGAAACCATGCAGTCGTTGGCGAAGCAGGTGCTGGATGATGGTAAGACGCGTAAAGCACCACCACTCAATGCTTATTACCGCAGACTTGCTCACCACGCCCTGTCTGAGGAGGAAGGCGTCTCGACGCGTTCACCGAAGGGAAGCTCACGCTACAAACGTATTGAAATCAGGAAAAACTGAGCCATTTGGCATCGCACACACCACCAGCCATGAAAACACACCGACTCGTCATGCCAGGAGATCTGAACCAGTATGGGTTTCTTTTTGGTGGGAAAATGCTCAGTTGGGTCGACGAAGCGTGCTGGATTGCGGCGAGTTTGGATTTTCCACAGTGTCGATTTGTTACGGTGGGGATGGCAAAGGTGGAATTTCTTCACGGTGTTGGTGAGGGTGTGATCCTCGAGATTCATTGTCATAAAACGAAACAAGGAACCACCTCGGTTACTTATGATGTGGAGGTTCGTCGTGGGCGGCACAGTCAGGATGACGTCATTTTTTCCACCTGTGTCTCATTCGTAAACGTCGATAAAAAGGGCGACAAATGCCGCATTTTCTGCGAGTAGTCCGTCGCCCTTGTTATGAAACGGATTGAAACGACGGATATCATTCTCGCCCTTGAAAAGTCTGAGGATCAGGATGCGTGGCGAAAAAAATGCGCGCGCAAACTTCGGGTTCACCCGAAGCAGATCAAGCAGATGCGACTGATGAAGCACTCGATTGACGCGCGCCAAAAAGAGATCAAGGTGCAGTTGCGTATCGAGGTGGGGGTTGAAATGCCGCTGCCACCCGAACCTGATTACACGGCGAGCTACCCGCAAGTGCCAGAATCAGGTCGCAGGATGATCATCATCGGCTGTGGCCCTGCTGGTATGTTTGCGGCGTTGCGGGCGATTGAGCTTGGCTGCAAACCCATTGTATTGGAGCGAGGCAAGGATGCGTCTGCGCGTCGCTTTGACCTTGGACCTATCATGCGGGAGGGGAGGGTAATTGAGGACTCGAACTACTGTTTTGGAGAAGGCGGGGCCGGAACGTTTTCCGATGGGAAGCTCTATACCCGTGCCACCAAGCGTGGTCCGGTGAGAGACGTTTATGAAACCTTTGTCGCGCACGGCGCCCCACGGCGAATCCTGACCGATGCCCATCCGCATATCGGATCCAACTTATTACCCAATGTGGTCAAGGCGATCCGGGGAAGTATCCTAGAAGCTGGGGGGGAAGTGCATTTTGGTGCGAAAGTTTCCCAGCTACTCCGGTCCGATGACGGGAGGAAAATGGCTGGCGTCGCCACGGCAGACGGGCGTGAGTTTCTGGGGGACGCCGTGATCCTTGCCACCGGCCACAGCGCGCGGGATATCTATGAAATCCTGGCTAAGGAAAAGATCCTGATGGAAAAGAAGACCTTCGCCGTCGGGGTCAGGATCGAGCACCCCCAACCACTGATCGACAGCATCCAGTATCATTATCAACGCGGCACCGAGCGACCACGTATTTTGCCTGCGGCCAGTTATCGACTTGCTTGTAAGATCGGCGGTCGGGGCGTGCATTCGTTTTGTATGTGTCCGGGTGGATTCATTGTACCTGCTGCCACCGAAAACGATGAGGTCGTGGTCAATGGAATGTCATTGTCGCGTCGCGACTCGCCCTACGCCAATAGTGGAATGGTCGTGAGTGTGGAGCCTGAGGATACGGCTGATTTTGATGCAAAGTATGGGATTTTGGCGGGGGTTGCCTTTCAGAAATCGCTGGAAGTGCTGGCATCACAGCTGGGGGGCGGGATGCAAAAGGCACCAGGGCAGAGGGTAACCGACTTTTTGGCGGCAAGAACATCATCGGACTTACCCGGAACGAGTTATTTTCCGGGGACGACGTCCACGCCATTGCACGAGGTGATGCCGGAATTTATTGTCTCACGCATGCAAGAGGGGCTCCGGAGATTTGGTCACGGGATGAAGGGATATATCACGGAAGAAGCGGGCTTGATTGGATTTGAAACGCGCACCAGCAGCCCCCTGCGTGTGCCTCGCCAGGAAAATAACCTGCAACATCCAGATGTCGCGGGGCTCTACCCGTGTGCCGAGGGTGCTGGCTACGCAGGAGGGATTATTTCTGCCGCACTCGACGGGATGAAATGTGCTGAAGCGGCGGCACGCGCCTGATCCGTCAGAGCCAAGGCACAAAAAACCTCACAGTCGATAAGGTGTGGCTCTTAATCAAAGATTGGGGACCCAAAAAAACCGCTGCAATCGATGGGATAGCAGCGGTTGGTGAAAATGGCGGACCGACAGGGATTCGAACCCTGGATACCCTTTTGGGGTATACTCCCTTAGCAGGGGAGCGCTTTCGACCACTCAGCCATCGGTCCTAATCGATGTGTCGGCGGGCGACGGGCGTAGTTGGAACATATCGGGCGGGTTTCGTCAAGGAGTGATGATGGTGTTTTTGAAAATAATGTCGATTTGAGTGGAGCTGTCGCTGAGATGACAGAATCAACCCGTCCATCTGGGAATTGAAAATTGTCATAGGGGATCAATCGGCTATGGTTCATGCATGCACCTTAACAAGAACAGAAAGACCCGTATCATTTGCACACTGGGTCCGGCGACGGATTCCGATGAGATGCTTGAATCCCTTATTTTGAGTGGAGCGGATGTGTTTCGTTTGAATATGAGCCATGCCAAGCACGACTGGGTCCGGGATATTTGCCCACGTATCAGGGAGATTTCGAAAAAAGTGGGTAAGCATACTGGGATCTTGTTTGACCTTCAGGGCCCGTCGATCAGGACGGGTGATGTGGATGGCGAATTGGTGTTGAATGTTGGGGATCTGGTCGAGTTTCGGAAAAGGGGGAGTGAACCAACGGTCGAGCTCTCCACAACGGTGAACTATGACGGCCTGATGGCGGATGTCTCCGTAGGCGATCGATTGATTGTTGATAATGGAAACCTGCTCATGCGGATCAAGGAGACGGGATCGGGTCGGATCATTTGTGAGGTGCAAACGGAGGGCACGATGGGTAGTCGGCGTCACATTAACCTTCCTGGGGTGCGATTGAATCTTCCGTCGTTGACGAAAAAAGACCATCAGGACTTGGCGGTGGCCTGCGACTGTGGTGTCGATTTTATTGCGGGATCGTTTGTGCGGGATGCGGATCACGTGCGTGAGTTGCGAAACACGATGTTAGAACGTGGTGGGGATGCTCAGATCATCGCTAAGATCGAGGATCAGGAAGCGGTGCGGAATATAGATGCAATTATTGCGGAGGCGAACATGGTGATGGTGGCGCGTGGTGATCTGGGGATTGAGGTGAACATTGAGGAACTTCCGATTATTCAACGCAAGATCGTCAAACGTTGTATGGTGATGGGAACACGTGTGATTGTGGCCACCCATATGTTGGAATCCATGCTGACGAACCCACTTCCGACACGTGCAGAGGTGACGGATGTTTCCAATGCTGTTTTCGAAGAGGCCGATGCCGTCATGCTGAGTGGTGAAACCAGTGTGGGGAAGTATCCCATTGAGTGTGTTGAGATTCTCAACCGTATTGCCCGCCGCATTGAGCGAAGTGGGGGGATGGGATACGGAAAGGAGGCGCTGTTGCGGACGGAACGACAGAAAACGGTTCGTGCTGCGGTGCAGCTTGCTGATTCCATCGCCGATGCCCGCGTGGTTGTGTTTACACGTCGGGGGAACATGCCTGTGCAGACGGCCTTGCTGAGACCTCATTCCTGTATTCACGCCTTTGCCCCGGATCCTGCCACATGCCGCAAGATCAATCTATCGAGGGGTGTGGTAGCGCGTCAAATTGATTTTGACGGGGGGCAGGATGCCATGCTGACTCGGGCGATTAAGGTGCTGAAGGATGAGGGTGCGGTCAAGGAGGGAACCCCTCTGGTGGTAATTTCTGATATGGTTCAAAAGGGACAAGTCGTCGATTCCGTGTTGCTGATCCACGCTTAGCCATCATTTTTCTGAAGAGGATGACAAGGATAACAAAAAAGAAGGAAGGCCATTTGGCGGCAAAGTTATTTCTTTGTTTGATCGGGCTGATGTTGATGCTGGCAGGTGGCGTCTTCGAGTGGTTGATGCTGCGCAGTTATATGCACGCAAAGGCGAGTCGCGACTGGCCGCAGGTTGAGGCGGTGGTGTTGCGCTCGGTCATTGACGAACGACAGATCCATGGGTCACCAAGGGAATTCAGGCTCAATCTGCTCTATGGATATCGCTACGAAAATAAGGACCTAACGTCAGATCGGATCTCCCCACGCGGCGCGAAGTGGACGAAAGATGTTTCCGCGGCCAAAGAGCTTGCTAAGGAATACCCTGAGGGCTCATTTCACACGGCTTGGGTGCAGCCAGATCGGGCGGACGTTGCGATATTAAAACATGACACCAAAGCGGCAGGTTATACGCTGTGGTTTCCGGCGCTCATCATCGTTGGGGGTGGGGGGATGATTCTAGGCGCTTGGAAGCGCCCGAAGGTTTAATTCCTCACAGTCAGCGGGTTGACTCACTGATCTTCCATGTCTCTCTTTGCTGGATCTATTCGGGAACCACGCGGGCTTTAGGGGGGCTACGAAAGAGGGGATCTTTTTTGCCGCGTTTGGGATTGGTGAACATCGTGGTTTGCCACTTAGGATCGGTCAGTGAGCCTTTTCCTTTAAACTGAAAAAGTCCCATGAAGGGTCTCAGCGGAATGGTGAAAAATCCAAACACGCCACGCGCATTCATGCGCACGAGCATGTTGATTTGTTTTTTCTCAAGATCAATATCTCCTTCACCGGTAAACTTTAACGAGCGTGTCGTTGCCAGGAAGTCACTGGAATACATCACGCCATCTTTAATGACATACGAGCAGGATGCATCCTTGGCTTTTTCCTCGGTAGGATTTCTCTTGCCGAGAACGACCCCCATTAATTGGGTGATGGGGCCGAGCATCGGGACAGAAAAAAGGTTTCCTTTTTCCAAGGCAAGCGCCCCCTTGCCGTTAAATTTTCGCATGTTGTCGTCTTCACCTTGAAAGTCGATACGGCCAGTGAGTAGTCCGCGCTCAGCCCCGAAGTCATAGAGTGCTCCGATATCTTTCAGGTGGAGCCTGCGCCATTGCATGGACCCTTGATAGCGAGTGAGAGTTTTATGGGATGTATTGACCACAAGGTTACCGCTACAGGCACCTTGAAAGGTTTGAAATGTCAGGTCGTCGACCAAGACACGATCGTCATAAATCTTCACCTGAGCCTTGGTTCTGAGGAGGGTGAGGGGTTCGTCGAGGAAATCATAATTCATCGAATCGTGACTGCTGACATCGATTATGAAGTTTGTCTGATCACCACCGGTCCTGAGGTCGAATGTCCCGCTGGCTCGGAGTCTGGGTGGTCGGTGAAATTGGTATTGCTCAACATGGTCAGCCACGTTGGGAGCGAACAGCCTCACGATTGGCGCAGGCCAGGCGGTTCCTGTGATACGGGAAAGGCTCACGAGGTGGTTGCGGACGTCCACGGTAATGGAGTCGACACCTACACGGGCTGAGCGAGGGCCTCCGTGTTTTTTTCTGAGCACGTAATCGGAGTAATCGAAGTGGGCTCGGATATCGGAAAAATCGGAGTTCAGTCCACTGAGTGTGTAGTTACCACTCAGGCTGTGTAGGTCGGTGTCCATGAAGGTGAAATTTTCCAGTTTGGCAAAACCTGTAGCGACCCAGTCGGTGAGGTCGTTGCGGTTCATACTTCCCTTGGCCGTTAGGTGCACCTTGGACTGTGGCGTGAAGACCGCTCGCTTTAGGGTGGCCTCGGTGGATGAGTTGCGCAAAAAGGGAGCATACGCTGAAACAGGGAGGGTGGAATCGGCTTCGTAGAGAACGGCTTCATCTTTAAATAAAATCCGACCCTTGAGTTCACCCTCGGCGTGAATGGCGTGTAAGCCGGTTAAAAAAGTATCACGGCCGTTTGCTGAGAAATCTGTTTCGAGCTGTTCGAAGCGCGAGCCAAGGCAGGAAAAACCCTTAATCGTTGCGCTGCCGGTGGCAAGTAGGGCGGGTGTATAATGCTGATCGAAACTGATCTTGCCCGTGCACTGGATGGCGGGCGGGGTGGAAAAGGTGAACGCATCCAGGATGTCGACACCGAAGAGTTGGCGTGCCAGTTTCTGAAGGTGCAAGGTGGAATCGGCTTTGAAACGACCTTCGCGTAGGCTCGGTCGGTAGTCGGCACGAGCGACGATCTTACCTGCGCTGTCTTCCATGGAAATATGATCCAGGGTGACCGTCTTATTTTTATAATCGCCGACGATTTTAATGTTGCGCAAGATGGCGCCGCTTCGTTCGAGTTCGGTGGCGGCGAGGGTGAAGTCCAGTCGGGCTGAATCGGGTTGGTCGATATTCCCTTCGAGGTTGAGCTGGAGGCGTGGTGCTTGCCCGTCGGGCCAGTGCCATTGGTTGATTTCCTTGATGATGCGTGCGATCAGTCTGATCCTCGCTGCCCGTGCGTCTTTTAGGGGTTTTGGTTGTTTGGCTCCATGGGGAGGGTCACTCCAGAGGTGGGCGTCCATCAAGATCTGGATACCCGCAATCGTACCTGAAATCTCGCGCGCCTCCATGCTGCGTTTGTTGGGGAGGTAAATATCCCCCTGAAGGTCGTTCATCGTCACCCGTGGACCATCGGGGTCGTCGGGATCGAGGGGGAGGGAGATGTCAGCATCCTTGAGCTTCACCTTATTGACGCGGACAATCCCGCGCATGAGTTTGGTTTTATCGACGTCGATGACGAGGCGTTCAAGACGGGCGACGACGTCCTCACGACTTTCATCGGCGTATATCCGCACCCCATTTGCCACCATCCCGCGGGTGGGGTCGAAGCGTAAGCTCTCAAAATCTGCCACAATATCGCGATTTTCAAGCTCCTGGGCGATTCGTTCGCGCCATTGGTCGTTTAACCCAGATTGGTTGAGGTAGTAGGCGCCGCCCACCAACGATCCCAAGACGAGTCCTATGCCGAGCACAAGAGCAAATCGTAAGTGGATGAAGATGCGACGGCGCAGCATGAGGTGCCTAATCTAGCCTGAAATGAGGGAGGGCGCAAGGCAGCTCGCTGGAGAAATTAGGTTTTTGATCCGTCATCAACGATTTCACCGGCTTCGATCGCGGCCATGCGTTGGCGTTCTTCTTCATGGGAATGGATCTGAAGGCCAACGTGAATATCGTGTCGGGCCGCCGCGGCTCTCATCACATGACGGATCGCACTGGCGGTAAATCCGTTGCGACCAATGAGCATGGCAACATCTGACTGGGCAACCACGAGGCGGAAGTTGATGTTATTTTCGTCTACCTCCGCCACGCGCAGTTGGGCTTGGTCGGGGTGCTCAATAAACTGCAACGCGATAAACTGGAGAAATTCCTTAATCTGATCCGTGGTCTCTCGCATACCAGTAAGATGGAATCTCATGGGCGGGATGTCGAGCCAAACTCTGCACCGACAAATAAATTGGCAAACTGGTAGTTCTTAGCATTGACCCGAAACCCACTCTCGCATAGGTAATCACGCATGAAATCACTGGCCTCAATTGATGGGGAGGTTTCATTCCGCTGACTGCAATATCACCACAACCTACTACAAAACCCACTACAAAAATATCATGAGTTTATCCAACCTTGCCATCGCAAAAACAGACGATCTGCCGATCCGGCACGAAGGGAATGTGCACAGCGGGAAAGTGCGATCGGTTTACTGGCTGACGGCTGACGATAGTGCACGCATCTGTGAAGAGCGTGGCTACGATGTGGTTCCTGGCACGCTTCTTGGTGTCATGGTGATTAGCGACCGGATTTCTGCTTACGAGATCATTTGGCAAGGGGAGGACGGCTTGCAGGGGGTTCCTGGCAAGGGGGCATCGCTCAACGCGACGGCATTGCATTGGTTTAAAGAATTTGAAAAGGCAGGATTGGCGGGCAATCATATTATGGAGTCGCCTCACCCGTTGGTGTGGATCGTTCAGAAGGCGGCCCCGGTCATGGTGGAGGGGATCGCGCGCCAGTTTATCACGGGCAGCATGTGGCGTGGTTACGCGCGTGGCGAACGCAGCATTTGTGGTATTCCGTTACCGGAGGGGTTGGAAAATGGACAGAAACTCGATCAACTTCTGATTACTCCGTCTACGAAAGGTATTCTTTCGGGCATCCCAGGTGTGCCTGAAAAGGATGACGTGGATGTGACCCGTGATCAGATCCTTGGAAATTTTGATGCGTTTGCGTTCCATTCTGCTGACGATGTTTCCTGTTATGAAAAACTCCTTGCGGAAGGGTTTAAGATCATTGCCGATCAAGCCGCCCAAGCTGGGCAACTCCTGGTCGATACCAAGTTTGAGTTTGGTTATATCCCGAATGCTTCAGGTGATGGATATTCGATGATTTACATCGATGAGGTTGGCACACTTGATTCATCGCGCTATTGGGATCAATCGGCCTATGCCGATGGCCAAATCGTCGAGAACTCGAAGGAGATGTTCCGCAAGTTTTTGTGTGATTCCGTGCCTGAAGCGGATGTGCTCCTCAATAAGGAGCGGATGGATGAACGCGACGCACTCGGAAAATCATTTAAGGTGCCCGTCGATGCCTTGATGGCAACCAGTGAACTCTACAAGAGCACCGCCGAAAAACTCACCGGCCAGCCCGTCCCAGAAATCACGGACGCACGCCAAGAAATCCTCAATGCTCTGGCAGAATTCGGCCTCGTCGATTGATCGCCACGTGACTGGGCGGGCATCATCGTATCGATAATGCCTGCTCGATAAATTGGAGGATTTCGCCGCGTCCTTTGCCTGATTTCGATGAGCAGGTGAAAATCCTCGGTAGGCCGTCACAGAAATCGGCCATCGACTCTTTGAACAAACCGATATTTTTTTCGACCACGCCCCACTTCACCTTATCGGTTTTGGTGAAGACAAGGACAAAGGGGATCTGGTAATGCACCAGCCAGCTGGTAAACTCGAGATCCAGTTTTTGAGGTGTGTGGCGGGAGTCGATCAAGACAAACACACAATCTCGGTTCTCGCGGTTGACCAGATAATCAGAGACAAACTCGTTGAACTTTTCACGATCCTTTCCCGGTGCTTTGGCATAGCCGTAGCCAGGGAGGTCGACCAAGGACCACTTCTTGTTGATCAGAAAAAAATTGATCATCCGCGTGCGCCCCGGCTTGCTGGAAACAATCGCCAGATCCTTCTTGTTGGTCAGCGTGTTGATCAGGGTGGATTTGCCAACATTGGATCGACCAATAAAGGCAAACTCCGGTAATTCTGATTCCGGACAGCTCTCGAAGTCGGGTGAACTGGTCTCAAAGGTGGCGGACTGAATTTGCATACCCACTGATTGTCTGCAAATCCTCCCACTGGCAAACTAAAAAGCACACTTGATAAGAGTTGCTATCTTAGCTGTTACATGGCAAATTTTGCATGGATGGACAAAATAGAAGCTCTTAGCATACGTAATCCAGATGCCTTAATTCAGGTTATTGGGCAGCGATTGCGCCGTCAGCGACTGGCAAAAGGCTGGACCCAGAAAGAGCTTGCCGAGCGTGCGGGCGTTAGTTTGTCCACGCTCAAGCTGATGGAGCATGAGGGAAAAGGCTCACTCCAACGACTCGCCAAGGTGGCCGTGGCCCTTGGGATCGATGGCGACCTACGAGCACTCTTTAGCGGGCAACGTAGTTTTGAATCACTGGAAGCGGTTGAACGCATTACGCGTCTGCGCGCGCCACGAAGAAAGATTGATCATGAACAAGAAAATTCAACAAAGAAGGGGAAGGTATGAAAATTGAAGTGCTCTATCTGGGTGGCCGGGAGAATACGGTTATTGGTCATCTCGTGGAGGCGGTTGATGGCAGGGTGTTTTTTGAATATGATGCCGAATGGGTAGCTCGCGGCATTCAACTTTCACCGATTTATCTGCCCAATGAAACACTGGGGTCGGTGGCCACACCCACACCGGGATTTGGACCGCTCTTCGGACTCTTTGCGGATAGTCTCCCTGACTGGTGGGGCGATCAAATGATGAAACGTTACTTTGGTGATAAGGGGATACCTTGGAACAGTGTAACAGCCCTTCAAAAACTTGCCTGTGCTGGTGGCCACGCCATGGGCGCCATCGGCTATGAAGCTCCACTGAGCGGCGGTTCTTTCCGTGAGGAACTGACGGTAGAAGTCGCAGAGTTGGTGCAAAATGCTCACTCATTCCTGCATGGAAGCACCGAGAATATGCTTCCGGGCTTGATTCGGTCGGGCCTGTCACCAGGGGGCGCGCAACCCAAGGTGTTGTTGGGGTTTAATCAGGACTTCTCACGGGCGATGGCGGGTGGTGGAAGTTTACCCCGTGGCTTTGAACGTTGGTTGTTAAAATTTGATCTCGATACCGAGTATGAACATGGCAAGGAGGAGTATGCTTATTCGTTGATGGCACGTGCTGCCGGGATCCGCATGGCTGAAACCCACTTGCTGGTCGGTTCCGATGGCACCCATCATTTTCTCTCGAAACGGTTTGATCGTCCCGGTGATACGCGTAGACACGTGCATACTTATTCTGGCCTCACGCATACCCTTGTGAGGGAAGGGGTAGAGTATGGTGAACTGATGGATCTGACCCGAGTGCTCACAGGAAGTGAGGTCGAGGTGGAAGAGGTGTTCCGCCGTGCCTGTTTTAACGTCTTTGCTGGCAATGACGATGATCATGGGAAAAATCATGCGTTCTTGATGGAGCTGGACGGCCAGTGGAAAGTGTCACCTGCCTACGATCTCACCAGCACATCAAACCCACTGGTTACAGGCATGCGGGCGGCCTCGGTCAATGGGAAAAGCGTCGACGTCGGTCGTCTCGACCTCAAACGGCTTGGGGAGTCGCAGAGTGTGCGGAAAATTGATGATACGATCGAGGAAGTCCTCAATGCGATCAAGGACTGGGGACGATGGGCCGGCGAAGCTGGGTTGTGTAAGTTCCGCACCGAGCAAGTGCGCGACGAGATGCCCGGCACAGGTGCTTGAAGTCGGGGCGTCATCAGGCGGCGATCCAGAAATCAATGCCTTCGATCCTTCCGCTTGCTTTCAGTGCATCGCGGATGCGGTCACCTGCGCCACGCGATCCAACATAGCTGACAATGACCGATTGGTTGATCGGCGGGAGTGCGGTCATGGCGACAACGGGTCGGCCATGGAGCATGCGTCCGATTTTCCGAGGGTCGACATCGATAAATCCTGATGCTGGTTTCCATGACTGTTCGAGTGGGTTTGCGCACTTGCGGGCGGGTCGTCCTGCTCCGGCAATCCACAGTGCGCGGTGCGAGCAACCGCTATCATGGATGGCTTGGGCAAGGTAGGGTGCCTTACACTGATGAAACGCCATCATGTCATAGCGCGGGTCGTTTCGCGATAGCCGCGTCGGTGGGTCATACCAATCGTAGAGGGTCTCATTGACCTTGCCGATGCGCACACGCCCAGCCAGCCAACGCAAAAACATTTCGTAATCCTCGGGGAAATCGCCGTCGCGGTAGCCACCCCAATGCTCCACGACCTCTCGGCGATACATCAGGGTGGGGTGCGGCACGGGTAGGTCGATAAAGCGGTTTAGCGCGACGGCCTCCGCACTCACATGTCGGTTAGTCCACTGGACATGATGGGCGTATCCGGCAGCCGTTTCATGGTCACCGGCAAACCTGACAAGGCATGAGACGCCGCCTAGCTCAGGGTGATTAGCCAGCGCATGTGATTGACGTGCAAGCCGACTCGGGTGGGATACGTCATCGGCATCCATCCGGGCAATGAGGGGGGTGGGTTGGGCCATTGAAAATCCATGGTTGGAGGCGGCCACCACCCCACGGTGGTCACGCTGGATAAGTCGGATCCGGGAGTCAGTTTGTGCGATTTTTTTGATGAGTTCAGCGGAGCCATCGGTCGAGCCGTCATCCACAACGATTAATTCCCAATCGCTGATCGTTTGGTTGACGATGCTCATCACGGCGCGAGCCACGGTGCTACGGGCATTGTAGCAGGGCATGATGATTGAAATCTGAGGGACTTGGCAGGAAATAGTGACGGAGGTATAGCGGGTCACCGGCTGGGAGTGAATCGATAAACGCGTGACCGCTGCCTTTTTTTTATCATGCCACAGATTCATGGGTTTCGGCTTTTTCCTTGTCGCTGATGCGTCACACTGCGGGCATGTTGACCATTGCTCCAGATGTCATGGATTCTTGTATCCGCCTTGTCAAACAAGTGGGTCGCTTCCAGATGAAGCATTTTCGGTCGATGCCAGAGGGGGCGGACGACATGAAAGCGGTGCGCGAGACGGTGTCGTTTGTGGATGTGGAATCAGAAAAAATCCTCATGGACGGGTTGCTTCCCATGGTCGATGGTGCTGGTTTTTTTGGTGAGGAAAGTGGGAAGTCTGGGTCGCAGGACCTCGTGTGGGTGGTCGACCCGTTGGATGGCACCACCAACTTCCTCAGCGGGATCGACCAATTTTGTGTTTCCGTCGCCTTGGTGGAAAATGGGGAACCTATCCTCGGGCTTGTCTATAAACCGATTTCAGGTGAGGTGTTTTCCTGCGTGCATGGTCATGGTGTGTTTTACAATGGGTCGCGGACCCGTGCGGTGCATCCGAGCATCACCGCATCCGATGCCCTGTTTGTGACCGGTTTTCCGTATCGGTCTCCAGATGTGACAACACAATTTTTTAAGGCCGCGGAAGATGTATTGATGTTAGGTCGAGGGATCAGGCGTTCGGGTAGTGCCGCTCTGGATGTGGCCAACCTGAGTATGGGTTGGTTTCAAGGGTTTTGGGAAACGGACCTCCAGCCCTATGACGTTGCGGCGGGCATCCTGATGATGCGGGAAAATGGTCTTCTCGTCACCAATCAGAATGGGGAGCCGTATGACCTGTTTGCCGATCGACTCCTGGTGGCGGCCATGCCGGAGGTGCATCCCGCCTTTCTGGAAGTGATCGCACGATCATACTCAATCGAGGAATAGAGAGATCCACCATGGATGACGAGTCGGCCTTGTTAAACCCCTAGAACCTCTGATACACTCATCCGCATGAGTAACGATCCATTACACGGAATCACCCTTGAGCGCATGCTCACGGATCTAGTCGATGCCTACGGTTGGGACGACCTCGCCTTTCGCATTCGGATCAACTGCTTTAAAAATAACCCGAGTATCAAATCCAGCCTCAAGTTCCTCCGGAAAACCGACTGGGCGAGAAATAAGGTCGAGATTCTTTATAAGCAGTTCATAGGAATGAGCGACCCAGAACGGAGGATCTGATGGCGCCATACGAGGGCGATAGGGGTCCATGATCCATCGGAATCGCACTTGGGCAGGCTGGACGCATCGAGCGTAGGATTTCCTGCCTCAGCGTGAGCGATCAACGGGTCACCCATAAAAGTCGATACGGGCGTCCGCGTTGAGTGACGTGGGGGTAGTTTTTTCGATCAATTCCTTCAAGGGGAGTTCGGCAAGTGCTGCTGTGTCATTAGGGCGGAGTTGGATTTTTTTCTGGATAAACTCGGGTAAAGAGATTGCCTGCTTGTGCGCCTTGTTACGCAAGCTGTGATAGAGGGATGACGGCAGGGTGATCGTGAGTTTCTCAGTGGTTTCGTTTTTCATGACATCGGCATCATGAAAAAGCGTTGTGAAAAGGTGATGAAGTTTGTGTGAAAAGTGCGTGGATTCCGAGGCGGGCAAGGGGTGACAAAAAAGCGGATTTCCTCGTGGGAAATCCGCTTGGATTGAAACGGGTGACGTGGATGGGTCGACTAAGCGAAGTAAGCGACGCCAGCCTTGAATAGGGGTTGGTGTTTGTTACCTGGGAGGTTTTTAGCGATGTCGCTGCCGCGTCGTTCGGTGTGACCCATTTTCCCGAGAACCCGCCCGCAGGGCGAGGTGATCCCCTCGATGGCGTAGAGTGATCCGTTCGGGTTGTAGGCAACGTCCATGGACGGGTTGCCTGCGAGGTCGGTGTATTGAGTGGCAATCTGGCCGTTGGCCGCGAGTTCTCGGATGTCTTCTTGGCTCGCGTAGAATTTCCCTTCGCCATGGGAGAATGGGATGTTGTGCAGGTCGCCGACCTGACAATTTTCTAACCATGGAGATTGGTTTGATGCGATACGGGTTGTGGCGTAACAGGCGACGTGACGGCCGATATCGTTGAATGTCAGTGTGGGGGCGCCGGCTTTGGGGTCGCGAATTTCGCCGTAGGGGACGAGCCCTGTTTTGATCAGAGCTTGGAAGCCGTTGCAGATTCCGAGGATCAGGCCGTCTCGGTTTTTGAGTAAGTCCATGATGGCATCGGCAACCCTTGGGTTACGCAGCACGGTGGCAATAAATTTGCCGGATCCGTCTGGCTCGTCACCCGCAGAGAATCCGCCGGGAAGCATCAGGATCTGCGACTGCTTAATCTGTTCGGCAAGCTCGCGTAACGACGCCTCGACATGGGATGATGTCAGGTTGCGGAAGATCAGCGGGCTGGCATCAGCTCCGGCTTGGTTAAATGCTTTTGCGGTATCGTATTCACAGTTGGTGCCAGGGAAGGTCGGGATGACCACCTTAGGCAGCGAGGAACGTTGTGAACTCTTGGGCGAGGTGAGCTTAGAGACGTCTTTGTTATACGAGAATGTTTCGATCTCTTGGTGGGCAGCGGTCACCTGCGTCGGGTAGGTCGATTCGAGTGGTTGAGTCCAGTCGGTGAGAAGTTCGGACAGCGGCAGGGATTCTCCGGCAACGTGGATGCTGGGTTCCGTGGTGGTGCGACCGATACACTGGGTTTGGAGAGCATCGACTAGTGGGTCTGAGGATTCGATCAAGAAACTAATGTAGCGTTCGCGAAAGAGTTCGCTGGTATCGATATCGAGTGTCGCCCCGATGTTGTTTCCAAATGCCATCTTGGCAATGCCTGCAGCGATACCACCCTCAGCAAGTGAGTGAATGGACAGGATGTTTCCTGCAGCATTTTCTGCGTAAAGAAGGTCGGCCACCTCCTTGAGTCGTTCAAAATCAGGGACGTTTTGATCGTCGCGGGGGATCTCAACGAGGAAGATGTTGGAGTTTGCTTTCTTAAACTCAGGCGATAGAGCGAGGGTGGTTTTACCTGGAGCGAGGGCGAATGAGACGAGGGTGGGGGGGACGTCGATTTCGTTGAATGATCCAGACATCGAGTCCTTGCCTCCAATCGCGCCGAGGCGGAGTTCGTGTTGCGCGAGGAAGGCTCCTAACAATGCGGCAAAAGGTTTACCCCAGCGTGCGGGGTCGGTGCCGAGTTTTTCAAAGTATTCTTGGAGGGTGAGTCGGACGTCTGAGAGGTGTGCGCCGGAGGCAACGATGCGACAGACGGACTCGGTGACGGCGTAGAGCGCACCGTGGAAGGGTGACCAGCTC
The DNA here is from genome assembly GCA_013041925.1 of Akkermansiaceae bacterium. Lineage (GTDB taxonomy): Bacteria > Verrucomicrobiota > Verrucomicrobiia > Verrucomicrobiales > Akkermansiaceae > Oceaniferula. The sequence goes on from JABDRB010000012.1 coordinate 58,613, forward strand.
GCAATGTGTGGGTTGAAGCCCCAAGCCATGTGGGTGCAGGTGGTGGTGTCCCCTTCAAGGAGTGGGATTTTGGCCACCATGGCATCGGTTGGGGTGAGTTGATTTTGACCGCCAAAGGGGTTAAGCACGGTGGCCGCGCCGATCGAACCATCAAACATTTCGCCGAGGCCTTTTTGGGAGGATGTGTTGAGGTCGGCGAGGGTCGCGGTGAACCGCTCCTTGAGGGTGCCTGATCCTTTTTCCTGACAGCCAAGCGATGCGTGACTCGGCGTGGCGTTGACTTTGATACTCGTGGAAAGCGTGACGCCATTCGTGTCGAGGAAGGCGCGGGAGAAATTCACGATCTCCTTGCCGCGCCACTTGATGATGAGTCGTCCGCTCTCGGTGACGTCGGCGACGTGGGTGCACTCGAGGTTTTCCAGATCACACTCGGCTTTAAAATAATCGATTTCAGAAGGGTCGACGCAGATTGCCATACGTTCTTGGGACTCGGAGATCGCGAGTTCCGTGCCGTCGAGTCCATCGTATTTCTTAGGCACGGCATCGAGGTTGATTTCCAAGCTCTCGGCGATTTCACCGATAGCGACGGAGACGCCGCCGGCACCGAAGTCGTTGCAGATTTTGATTTTTGCTGCGAGTTCGGGGTTGCGGAAGAGGCGTTGGATTTTGCGTTCGGTGGGTGGGTTTCCTTTTTGCACCTCGGCAGAGTTATCGAGGGCGGTATCGGTGTGTTCTTTCGAAGATCCAGTGGCGCCCCCGACACCATCGCGGCCGGTGCGACCACCGATCAGGAGGATGACATCGCCGGTGGCGGGAGAGCCACGGAAGACATTTTTCTTGGGAGCTGCGGCGACCACGGCGCCGATCTCCATGCGTTTGGCCACATAGTTCGGGTGATAGACTTCTGAGACTTGGCCGGTGGCGAGGCCGATCTGGTTACCGTAGGAGGAATACCCGTGGGCCGCTTCTTTGCATATTTTGCGCTGGGGGAGTTTACCAGGCAGTGTTTCTGAAAACGGGGTGCGGGGGTCGGCGGCACCGGTGACACGCATCGCCTGATAGACGTAGGATCGACCTGAAAGCGGGTCGCGAATACAACCGCCGAGGCAGGTGGCCGCGCCGCCGAAGGGTTCGATTTCGGTCGGGTGGTTATGGGTCTCGTTTTTAAACATGACCAGCCATCTTTCTGTGCTGGTCGCAGCAGGAGCCTCGTTGCTGGCGGGTGTCTTGATATCGACATCCACCTCGATCGAGGCCGCATTGATCTCCTCGGATATCTCGACGTTGTCGAGCTCGCCTGTTTTGCGCAGCTCCTTCATCGCAATCAGGGCGATGTCCATCAGCGTCTCGGGCCGATCGGTCCCGGCTCCGTAAACTTCATCACGGGTCGATTGATACTTGGCGTAGGTCTCGGCGATGACGTCCTGGTTTTCAAATTCGACGGACTGAATTTTGGTGGCGAAGGTCGAGTGGCGACAGTGGTCAGACCAATAAGTATCGAGCATTTTAATCTCGGTGATGGTCGGGTTGCGGCTTTCTTCGTCACGGAAATAAGTTTGGGTGAAGATCAGGTCCTCGGGGGACATGGCGAGGCCGAGGTCGCGGCACTGGCTGCGCAGGTCATCAGCGGTAGCCGTGGTAAAACCATCGAGGATTTCAACATCGGCAGGAGGTTCCGATGGGGTTTCGAGTGTCGAGGGAATGTCCATGGACGCCTCACGGGAGTCCACCGCGTTGATGGTGTAGGATTTGACCCGGTCGAGATCGCTTTCAGAAATCGTGCCTTTAAGGATGATGACACGGGCTGACCCAATCAGGGGTTTTTTGTCCTGCGTGAGAATCTGCACACACTGGGCGGCGGAGTCGGCGCGTTGATCGTATTGACCAGGAAGGTATTCGACGGCGAAGGCAGTCTCATCGGATGCGAGGTCAAGCCTTTCGCTGGCAGTCTCGACTTGGGGTTCCGAAAGGATGAGTCGGGTCGCCTCGGCAAATTGCTGATCACTCAGGCCATCAACGTCATATCGTTGGACAACGCGAACGGTTTCGAGGTGGCTGAGGCTAAGGTTTTCCCGGAGATCGTGAAGAAGTTCACGGGCCTGGGAGTTGAATTCGGTTTGTTTCTCGACAAAAACGCGGTTCATAAGTGCAGGTGGGTGGGTGCAGGTGGGCTGGAAAGAGCGGCATACTAGGTGCTGATGCTCTGTGGGCAAGACCAATGCGTAAGAATAGGCATGGAATCGATGTGAAAGCTCGTGAGGTTAAAAAAAGTTCCCCTCGACGGAATAAAATTACGTGCTATTCATCTCAGGAATGTGGGTTGAGGCAACGAGGCCTTATTCACTCCAATAATACAAACAGAACCATAAACGACCCAAACGATTCAATGAAAACAACGATGAAATACCTGACTGGAGCTATTTTTCTAGGAATGACCCACCTTGCCATGGCGGCCGCCCCTTGTGATGACGCGCAGAAGCAATGCTCAACTCAGGCGAAAGCAACGTGCAAAGCTGCAAAGTGCGACGCCTCATCCGGTAAGGGACTCACAAATGCCCATTATATGGTTACGGGAATGGTATGTAAGGGGTGCTCTGGATCCATTACCAAAAAATTGGCCGCAATCGATGGTGTCAGCGTCAAAAAAGTCTGTCATGAGTCCGGATCTGCCATCGTTGATTACGACCCGAAGAAGGTCAACAAAGACGCCATTAAAGCGGCTCTCAATCAGGGGAAATTCAAGGTTACTGCCGAGCGTGTCAGCGTCCCCGTCAAGGGAATGACCTGTGGCAAGTGCTCGGAGAAGTTGACCGCCGCCCTCAATGGTGTCGATGGTGTCAGCGCCAACCTTGTTTGTCACAAGAGCGGCAAGGCGGTCGTCGATATCGATTGCGCCAAGAGTTGCCGAGACACCGTGGTGAAGACAATCCAAAAAGCCGGCTTTAAAGCGGAATAATTCTCGCGCTATCATCTCCTAGAGAATGAGGAGGGTCAATCGAGGCCTTCCTCACAATGAACTACCTACAACCTACAACTACCCATAACAACCTGATGAAAAAAATAATCCAAAGCCTGTCCCTGATGTCCGTCGTTGCCGTTTCTGCGTTTGCCCTGAGCTCCTGTGCCGTTGATGCTGGCTCTGCTGCCCAGTGTCCTAAGAAGTGCTGCGCTAAGAAAGCCTGTGCTTCCAGTTGCTTCAAAGCATGTTGCGCAGAGAAAAAAGCCTGCTCAGTTGGCCGCGTCAAGGCGTGCTGCGTGAAACCATAACCACGTTCCATCCACACTCATCACGCCCGGTGTCTCCTGTGAGATTCATCGGGCGTTTTTTGTTTTGTTGTTTGTTGTTTTGTTCTTTCCAAGTAAGCATGTTGGCGCGATGAACTTGCCCAGCAATATGGTGCGGATCATCCAGAACCTGAACGAAATCAAGACCGTGACCCAGCCGATCCACTTGGCATTGGGGGTTTTTGATGGGGTGCATATCGGTCACCAGGCGGTTATTCGCTCGGTGGTGGCCGCGGCCAAAGCTGATGGCGGCGTCGCCGGCGTGTTAACCTTTGACCCCCATCCCATCCAGGTCTTGGCACCCGACGTGGCTCCTAAAAGAATCCTCGCATCCCTCAATCATAAAAGGGACCTCCTGGACACCCTCGGGGTGGATGTGATGCTCGTTCTTCCCTTCACTCAGGAGCTCGCCCACGAGGAGCCTGAGATGTTTCTGGAGAGATTGTTACAAGCCTGCAACCACCTTCAAACGTTAGCCATTGGTGAAGATTGGAAGTTTGGTAATCAACGGCGCGGTAATGTCTCGTTACTCAGGGAGTTCGGACTCGCAAACGATATTCATATCCATTCCCACGGTGCTGTCATGTTAGGTGGCGAGCGGGTGAGCAGCACCCGTATCCGACAGGCGATACGCGATGGGGAAATGCAAGCCGCGGCGGCGATGTTGGGTCGGGATTACACGGTTCTTGGGACGGTTATCGAGGGGCGTCGACTCGGGCGCACGCTTGGGTTTCCAACCGCCAACCTCAAAGTCTACAACGAGCAGCTTCCCCGCGACGGGGTCTGGGCGGTGATGGTGACACTGGAAAACGGGCAGATCTATGGAGGCGCGGGTAACCTCGGTAAACGACCCACGGTCGAGGGCTCCGACGCTAAACGCATGTTGGAGATCCACCTCATCGGCTTCACCGGTGACCTTTACGGGACCGACATGGAGGTGCGATTTGTTGAGTTTGTCCGGGCTGAACAGAAGTTTAATTCTCTGGATGAACTTCAGCATCAGATCCGTGAAGACGTCGCATTCTGCCGAAACCTCTGCACATCCTGAGAAAACGCAGATGTGAGGTGATATCAGTTTGACCATCACAGGAAGCTGTGGCAATGCGTGTGCGACTTAAACCGTCACAACAAAATACATTATGAAACCACCTATCACTGTTTCAGTTACAGGTGCAGCCGGTCAGATCGGCTATGCACTCCTCTTCCGTATCGCATCTGGTGCCATGTTTGGCCCTGACCAACCCGTTAACCTTCGCTTGATCGAGATCGAGCCAGGCATGAAAGCGCTCCAGGGTGTTATCATGGAACTTGACGACTGTGCGTTCCCATTGTTGAACGACATCGCCGCTACCTGCGACCTCGATGAAGGATTCAAGGGGGCGAACTGGGCACTGCTCGTCGGTTCCGTTCCTCGTGGCCCAGGCATGGAGCGTGGTGACCTGCTTAAGGTCAACGGTGGTATCTTCACCGGCCAAGGAAAAGCCATCGCCGCTAACGCCGCTGATGACGTCCGCGTGCTTGTTGTCGGTAACCCGTGCAACACCAACGCACTCATCGCCATGAACAATGCCGAGGGCGTGCCAAACGACCGCTTCTTCGCCATGACTCGCCTCGACGAAAATCGTGCCAAGTCACAACTCGCAGAAAAAGCAGGATGCCACAACAGCGACATCACCAATATGTGTATCTGGGGTAACCACTCCGCGACACAATATCCTGACTACACCAACGCCAAGATCAATGGCAAGCCCGTCTCCGAGGTCATCACGGACGAAGAGTGGCTTCAAGGTGAGTTCATCAAGACCGTGCAGCAGCGCGGTGCCGCTATCATTAAAGCCCGTGGCGCATCATCCGCCGCTTCTGCCGCCAATGGTGTGGTCGATACCGTCCGCAGCCTGACCACTCCTACACCTGAGGGTGACTGGACCAGCGTCGCTGTCTGTTCGGATGGATCTTACGGTATCGATGCCGGCCTGATTGCCTCCATGCCGATCAAGGTGGACGCGGAAGGCCGTTGGGACGTTGTCCCAGGTGTTGAGCTCGACGCGTTCTCACGTGAGAAAGTCGACGCCACCGTGCAAGAGCTTCGTGAAGAGCTTGAGGCGGTAGCTGACCTTATCTAATAGGATTGAGAAATAATTCACCCAGCGCGGGGTTGCCTTTTTCAGGTGACCCCGCGTTTTTTATGGAGTGCGGTGGCTTGACACCGCTTTGTGGTGGGGGCGGGGCTTGACCCGCGTGGGGGGGGCGAAGAATCAGGTATTCATCGTGCAAGGGCGAGGGATCCCACGTTGAATGGTGTGTGATATGATCGGCGGAGAAAAGCTCCGTCAACCCGGAGCACTCCATGTGTCTAACGGTTCACGTAAATAATGTCCACCGGGCAGCCTTCTTCGGCTTTTTCAAGGTCTTCTAGGTCCTCGTCAAAGCCTTCAGTAATTTGAAAGACACCTTGTTGGCTCGATCCGATAAGTTGGGCCAAGCCTTCGTCATCCATTTCGAAATACTGGGGTGCGACATCGGCACACAGTTTGCAGCCGATGCACTCGGGTTTTTTATGACGGATGCGGATCATCGCGAGTTGGGTGTGTGGGATGATGACGGCTTAAGCATCAACCACCTTGTATAGCTTGTCGTTCATGCGGATTTTCCCTTCGATGCCTAGAGTGATGGTTTGCCCGTTTTGACAAGTATCAGCAGCAAGCATGTTGCCATCGTCTTGAAGGACACGCATTTCCCCCACCTTGGCTTCAATGACACCGGTGGTCTCACCAATGACAAGGAGGTCATCGCCATGGTTCAAAGTTGTTGCCGACGAGCGAATCTCGATGACACCCGCCTTGCGGTAGGCGTGGGCAACGTTCCCCACGAGCACCTTACGGCGTTTCGATTTGTTACCGTAGTCGGCCGACCACCCTTGTTCGCGGCCCAGGTAGTAGCCGCTGGATAGTCCACGGTTATAGACACCCTCGAGTTGCGGGTAGAGTGACTTCACAAACGCCTTGTTAAACGTGCCTGCGTGCACGGCATCGATCGCCTTGCGGTAGGCACGCACCACGGTGGCGACATATTCGGGGCTGCGACCACGCCCTTCGATCTTGAGCACCTTGACACCTGCTCCGAGAAACTGGTCCATGAAATCGAGTGTCGCGATATCGTTTGGGCTCATCACGAAGTTGTTATCGACCTTAAGTTGTTTTCCTGTTTCGGCATCGGTGACGAGGTATTCCTTGCGGCAGTTCTGTTCGCAGGCGCCGCGGTTCGCCGATGCATTGGAGGTGAACAGGCTCATGCCACATCGACCCGACACCGCAATGCAGAGGGCTCCGTGAGCAAAGGCCTCGATCTCCATTTCCCGACCGTCACGGCCGACCAGTCCCTGTTGTTGGATTTTGTCATAAATCGATTTGATCATCTTGAGGTTCAGCTCGCGTGCGAGCACAACACGATCGCAGTAGGGGGCGTAGAATTGGACGGACTCGAAGTTGGAGAGGGAGAGTTGAGTGGATAAGTGCACTTCCAAGCCAAGCTCGTTGGCCATCTGCACGGCGGCCATATCGGAGAGGATCACGCCGTCGACGTTTTCCTCTGCGGCCGTTTTAAGCATTTTTCGGCAAATGTTCAGGTCATGTTCATAGAGCAGCGTGTTGAGTGTGAGGTATCCCTTGACGCCCCCCTCGTGCAGGCGACGCATGATTTCTTTTAGATCCGGCACATTAAACGAGCGCCGGGCACGGGCACGCATGTTGAGCTGGGCGAGGCCAAAGTAGACGGCGTCAGCCCCGTTATCGATGGCTGCTTGCAACGATGGGAAACAGCCAGCAGGCGCGAGCAGTTCAGTTTCGAGTAGGGGGTGGTGGGAGGAATCGGACACGGAATCGGGCACAGGATGGGATGGAGTGGATGGTTAAAATGCTGATCGGGTGGAGCTGCGGAGCATCGCTTGCCGCGGCAACGCTCACCGTGCTAGGCAAATCACGCAACTCTGAAAAGAACATTGTGTCGCGATTTCCGCATAATGCTTGCTTACTCATCACAATAAACGTATCAATTTTTGCATGAAATTCGCCTGTTTCCTCCTCCTGGCCGTGACCTTGGCCGGCGGGATCTCGCGTGCGGATCAGATGAGGGTCGCCACCGTGAATGTGCGGCAGATCTTTGATGCGTGGAACGACTCGATCCAGTCCCAGGAAACGTTCAAACAAGCGAAGAAGGCACTTGATCAGGAAAATAGCGATCGTCTGGCGGTGATCAAGCAGCATCAGATCGCGCGCACTAAACTGCATCAGGAATTTAAGGCAAACCATGCCAGCATGAGTGATGCCGAGAAAAATAAGCTCGATGCTCGTTACCGTAGCCTCGGTAGGGACGCAACAGCGCTCGAACAAGACCGACTCGATTTTTTGAAGAAAGGCGAACGTGAATGGGCACGCGCCATTTCCAGCGAGTCGAAACTCATCCTCGATCGTATCCATCAGGCGGTGCAGGTCTACGCACTTGAAAAAAAATACCAGATGGTCGTCGAATCGGGAGGGCAGACAACACGTGACCTGCCACTCTTCGTCCATCTCGCGGGAGCCGTGGACATCACCAGTGACGTGATTGATCGACTCAATCAACCCAAGGAAAACTAATCACGATATCGACCCATACGCTATGAAACTGACACTTGATGAAATCGTTACCCTGACCGGAGGCACGCTTGTCCGCCCAGGTTCCGCCACTTTAATCACCGGGCTGGCATCACTCGATGAAGCATGCGCAGAAGATGTCTCGTTTCTCGGGAACGAGAAGTATTATAAGGAATTTTTGCAAACGGCGGCCGCTGTCGTCTTGATCCCGCCCGATGTGCCCGAGCAACCCGCCGAGTCCGCTCTCATCGAGGTGGCCAACCCCTCACTCGCCTTCGGCGAAATGGTAAAACATTTTGTCAAAAAACGCCAAGCATTCACCCCCGGCGTGCACCCCGCCGCACATGTCGCCGACAATGTCACATTCGATCCCTCCCAGGTCTGTATCAAACCTGGTGCCGTGGTTGAATCCGGCGCCCACATCGGCGCCGGCACCGAGATCGGCCCCGGCGCCGTGGTCGGCACCGACGTGCGCATCGGCGAGGATTGCACCCTCTATGCCAATGTCACGGTGCGCGAAGGCTGCATCATCGGTAACCGTGTGACACTCCACTCAGGCTGCGTCATCGGCTCCGATGGCTACGGCTATGAACTCGTCGACGGAAGGCACCAAAAAATCGACCAAGTCGGCATCGTGCTTCTCGAAGATGATGTGGAAATTGGCGCCAACAGCACCGTGGACCGCGCCCGATTTGGTAAAACGCTCATCGGGGAGGGGACCAAGGTCGATAACCTCGTGCAGATCGGTCACAATGCCCAGGTCGGTAAACACTGCCTGGCCGTGGCTCAATGTGGAATTTCCGGTAGTACCCACCTGGGCGATTACGTGACGATGGCGGCTAAGTCCGGCTGTGTCGGGCATATTAAAATAGGCGATCATGCCGTGCTCACGGCCAAGGCGGCCGCGATGGGTGACCTCGAAGGCGGGCAGGTCTATATGGGGATGCCAGCACGACCCATGCGTGAGACACTCAAGAGCAAAGCCCGTATCGCGCGCCTGCCGAAATTAATGGCCGAGGTCAAGGAGATGCGGCGCAAACTCGATCAGCTTAATCCGGCATCGTAAATAGGGGGGGGGGATTGTGTGGCGATTAAACGAGGCGCTTTTTTGATCCGCAAACGGGCAGCCATGGGACGCCATTTTTCCACACCCTCCGCATGCGAGGATCAAAAAGGATCAATCGACATGGTTTCCGCCTCCTTGCTTGCGTTTTGATGAGGATTCTCCATTTTATGGGTGGACTCAAAATGAATTTAGGGGCAAACAAGGCGTGCCTTCATTAAGGCCACTGACCCATGGATATTCAAATTGCTACTCTTTGTGACTTCGCCGCTGACTACAACGGCAAGTTGGTTGTTTCTGGAACGATTGACGTGCTTGCCGCTCCGGCTCTTCCCGTCGTGCAGCCTCACAGCTGCCTCGCTATGCGCCTCTGCATCACCCCCGAGGACAACGGCCCCCATAAGTTCTCCGTCAACATCATCGATGGTGATGGTAAGTCGATTGACGAAAAAATGCCGATCGATGCCGATATGCCTGTCGAGCTCCCCGATGACGTTCCTTTTTTGCACCGGAATCTGGTCTTGAATTTGCAAGGCCTCAAATTTGAAGAGACGGGGGTTTATTTCATTGATATCAGCATCGACGATGAACTCATCCAGCGCCTGCCACTTCGTATCGTGCAGGTCGACCCTAAACAACAGCAAGCTCCAAAGTAAGCTTGTCGAAAAACTGCCCGATTTTTAGGCCATGGAGACCCCGCGAACCTACCACTGCGCCCTGATTACGGGGGCGTCTTCCGGTCTCGGCGAGGAATACGCCCGCCAGCTGGCACCCGCCTGTGATGCCATCGTCCTCGTCGCCCGCCGTGGTCAGCTGCTGGAGGACTTATCAAACCAGTTGACCACAGAGTCACCTGGGACGGAGGTTTTTTGTGTCAGCTCTGATCTCACCAACGCCAACGACCGGGCCGAACTCATCAAAACATTGCAGTCATTGGGCATGGTGCCCGACCTGCTGGTGAATAATGCCGGCATGGGCGACTACGGGTCGTTTTCCAGCGCTGATTGGCCAAAGCTCGATGCCATGCTGCAGCTCAATATCACGGCACTCACCCATCTTTGCCACGCGCTTTTACCCGCGATGATCACTCGCGGCAAGGGAGCGGTCATCAATGTCAGCTCGTTGGCCAGCGCGCTGCCGATGCCAGATTTTGCCGTTTACGCAGCAAGTAAAGCATACGTCACCAGCTTTTCCGATGCGCTGAGATCGGAGCTCGCTGCATTCAATATCCCCGTGCTTGCCGTTTGCCCCGGCCCGGTTCACACCCATTTTGGTGAAGTCGCCATGCGCGGCAACCAACTCAGTAGCCTCCCGTCACGCGAAGGCTTTTACACCAGCCGCGAAAAGGTGGTATCCCAATCCATCGACGCCCTGCTCGCCAACAAAGCCCGCGTCTATCCAAGCTGGAAAATAACCCTCTTGGCTGCCGGAATCTCGATCCTCCCCATGGCCGTCATCCGCACCCTTTTGGCCAATCGACGGGCTGACGCCTAAGCTCGCCAGCTCTGAGGGGTGTGTGGGCGTCCCGCACGCACACACATCAGATAGATCCATGGCGTTTCTAATGTGGGACATTTTGACCCGTCTCCTTGCCTCGCACGTGGTCGCATCATGCCTAGGCCTTTTTATCCAGCAAGCCGCTGAGCCGTTGACGGGATGCTCGTTGGATCCCATTTAAGAAGATCCTCCTCCGGCGAATAAGTCGGTAAAATGGCCATGAAAATGCCGCAATAAAGTGCCAGGTAGATAGGCGAGGGGATGCTAATGCGGCTGTGAATAACTTGTCAGTTCATGCTGGTTCAGATCATCTCTGTGTTTATTCGGGGTGGCGTTTGATTGTGAGTAACTTGTTAATAAGCTGTTGGTAAGTTGCTTTTGAATGCTGGCTAGGTTTGTTAATAAGCTGTGAATAAGCTGTGATTAGCCTGTGGATAAGATGAGATCTCGGGCGCATCTTGGCGTGCATGATTGGGTCTGGGGCAACCTTACATGGACCCGTTCACTGCGCATAGGTTGCTTACGTTGATTTAGTCGTAATTCGTTTATTATGAACGATTATTGACTATAATAACACAAAAGACATCAACGTGATGCTAGGTTGTTTAAAGCGCCGTTTTCTACGAGGTATTATGCCTCTTCGTCGAGAGTGGCTGTGTAGCAATCCATGACGGCGTGGGTCATGGCACGGCCGCTTTCCTCCTCGTCGTGGAGCACATGATTCACCCCGGCTCTCAGCAGTTCGGCGGCTTCGGATTCAAACTTGGTGCGACCGAAAACGAGGATGGATGGATTGATTTCTCGGATGATGGGTAAGGCGCCCAGTGCGACTTCCTTGTGCGGGAAGGTGTAGGCGATGGCGCGGGCGTATTTGAGTCGAGCGAGCTTCAGGGCGACGCGTTGACCTGCATCGGCGAAGATACATTTGGTTCCCTCGTTCAGGAGTTTTTTGACCGTGCTGGCATTCATTTCGATGATCACGGCTCTGACATTGGATTTGCGCAGGTTTTCATGAAGGTTTCGCCCAACTGGCCCATAACCACAAATAATGACGTGATCGGTCAGTCCTTCAATTTTGCCTCCCATACCGAGGTTGCGGTCGGAGCGGGTGCCAGGTTTTCGGCTCAGGTGAGCTCTGAGTTTGACCGCGGCAGGCACACTGAGCTTCATCAGAAAGGGGACCACCCCCATGGTGACGGCGGTGCAGACCAGTAAAACCTGCTCGATCACGGGGCTGAGTGCCTCCAGTTCCGTCGCTCGGTTCAGCAATACAATGGAAAATTCACCCGTGCTGGAGAGGGCCGCTGCGGTGATCAACCAGTCGCCCATTCTGAGACCCGACAAGCGGGCGGCGAAGGCCACAATGGACCCCTTGATCACGATGATGAGGAAGGTGCCACAAACGATCAGATGCCAGTGGGCAATCACGGAATCTAAATCGATGAGCAACCCGATGGATACAAAAAAGAGCGTGAGGAATAGATCCTTGAGTGGCAGCACCTCGGCCAACACACGATGGCTGTAGATGGAGCCGCTGACGACCACGCCGGCGGCGAAGGCACCCAGCGCAGGGCTGAGGCCGAGCAATCCGGAAAGCACGGCCACCGCGGTGCAGAGACCAACCACCGTGACGGTAAACAACTCCCTGCTCCGTGTCAGTGCGACGGCGCTGAGCATTTGGGGGATACCGTATCGGCTCAGGAAAACGGCCCCCACGCAGAACGCGACCCCTTTGACCAAGGCCAGCGAGAGATCCACCACTGGATTGCCTCCCGCATTGAGGATCACTGGCAGGAGCACCATAAAAAAGATCACGGCAAGATCCTGAAACAGGGCCATCCCCAGTGCCACGCGACCCTGTGGACTGTCAGGCTGCCGCATGTCTTGGAAACTTTTGAGTGATACGGCGGTGGACGACAGGGCTATGGCAAAACCAATCACAATCGCGTGTCGGACGGGTAAGCCCATCAACACAACCACACCGGTGCCCGCGAGTGCGCAGAGCAGCATCTGGACACCTCCGCCGAGAAATGCAGGGCGACGGAGGTTTTTGAGTTCATTGACGGAGAATTCGACCCCCAGCGTAAACAGGAGCAAAATGATCCCAATTTCTGATAACGCGTGGATCATTTCGCTGGAATCCGCACCTGCCCACACGAGGATGCCGGAGTTGGCTAAAACGAGACCACAGAGGAAGTAGCCGACCAATAATGATTGTCGAAACCTCGCTAGGACAAGCGAGACGACAACCACAGAGCTTAGAATAAGCGTTAATAAAACAAAAAACGCCGGGACGGTTCCTGCGCTACCCAGAAAATTTGGCATAACCTATCATTACTTCCAATGGTGGCTCATTGCCAACTGAAAACGGGAAAAGCTGGTGCAACACGGGTGGACGCGCCCGGCGGATCTTATCCGTCCACCGAGGACATAGGGGGCGAGTGACCATCGTGGGCGACGAGATTACACACGGACAGCCAGCACGGACACGGTGGCATCGCGCATTAGGCGTTCCGCATTGGTGCCCATGAAATAGCCAGCAAGCTTCGAGTGCACACGCGTTCCCAGGACGGCAAGGTCAGCGCCGGAATCTTGAATATGATAGGTTAAAGCCAACGAGGGGACTTCGGATTCCAAAATAACCGAGCTGGAGTGGATGTCTGCGAGTTGGGGGGCGTAGGCGTCCAGGGAGCGTGCCATTTTCTCCTTCGCCTTAGCCCGGCATTCCTCAGCGTAACTCAGAGGCGAGTTTTCGTCGTGATCAAGTGTCTCGCCCCAGATGTTTTGATCCGGTGGGTAAATAACGTGGACAATTTCAAGCTCCGCACCATAGGCGGTAGCAAGCTCGATGCCACGCTGGACGACCTTATCGGAAGTGAGAGAGAAATTGGTGCCGACCACGATTTTCGAGCAGTCGTCACGTTGCCAATCCCTCAGGATAAGTACATCGCAGGGGATGGTGCGCACGCAACGTGACGCAATGAGTCCGAGATGTTTTTTGGTCATATCATTGGCGGCGATCACGAGGAGTCGACTATCATGCTGCTCGACGATGCGGCTTAACTCGACGGACGGCCTGCCGCGGCAAACCTCAATGCGCACATCGGCATCTGGGGTGACGTCGGCAACCCTCTTTTGCAATCGTTCTCTGGCCTCGGATTCAAGGCTTTCGATTCCCTGCGCCGCGCCGCCGCTCTCCGTCCAGTGGGTAATCAGTTGGTCGCTCAACACATGCACGGCAATCACGGGCGCGCCGTGTAAAGCGCCCGCATGCGCCGCGTGGCGGAGCACCATGGATGAAGAAGCTGAAAAATCAATACCGGCAATGATGGGTGGGATAGGTTTCATGGCATCGTTAATTTAAAATGAATCTTATCATAGATCTATCAAATGGGAACCTATTGTCAAGAAGGGAGGCGGTTGATCGCTGAATTTGAATCATTCTCAATCATCGCCACCTCCTCGCACTGAACGCAATAAGTGGCACTCTTTTGAAGAATTTATCTTCATGGTGGTGAGTGCCACGCCTTGCGTGAATGATCAACTTTGTTCAGATGGTGGCCATTTGCGAGGAAATGACCGACGGTTTAAAACCGTTGCCGTTAGCCGTAGCGTTGCTCCGCGCACCTATCGTAGGGACTCGCTCCCATATGGGGAGACTGGAGCTTTATGACCTCAAAAAAAACCCGTCCGAGTCAAACAATCTCGCTGTGACTTTTCCTGAAAAAAACAAGCGACTAGCCAGCCAACTTGACCTGTGGCTTGAATCCGTCGATGCTCAACACATGTCACCCAATCCCGCCTATGATCGAAATAGCTCGAAGCGGGGGAAAAAGAAAAGGCAGCCGAAGAAACAAAAATAGCTCGTAGTATGAGGGATCCCCCTCCGGCGGGATCTACCTTCCTCTTGGATTGCGGCGGCGACTGGCTCCTGGTCCTGACCGTCGACCACGGCCGCCGGCTTTATGACCGGCTGGCGGGTTCAATGAACCATCAGATTTGTCGGATTTAGGGCCTGATGGTTTCGGGGAGTTCGATTTCCTGCGGCCACCGCCCTGAGCCTGACGGGCTGCTTTTTTACGTGCCGCCTCCTCTTTCTGCACCTCACTGGCCGTAGGGCCTTTCGCTGGCCAGAGCTCGGGCTCGAACCCATTTAAATCGATCAGCGGGATTTTTTGAGAAATGATTTTTTCAATCCCCTGCAGGTAGGGTCGCTCGTTATTACAAACCAGTGAGACGGCTTCGCCTTCCTGCCCAGCACGACCGGTCCGACCGATCCGATGCACGTAATCTTCCGGCACGTTCGGGAGCTCAAAATTAATCACATGCGGAAGGTTGGCGATATCGAGTCCGCGTGCCGCGATGTCGGTAGCGACAAGCACCCTAACACTCCCTTCTTTGAAGCCTGCCAGTGCCTTCGTCCGCGCCCCTTGGCCTTTGTTGCCATGGATGGCGCTCGACTGGATCCCCGCTTGATCGAGACTCTTGCTCAGCCGGTTCGCCCCATGCTTGGTTCGGGTGAAAATAAGGACCTGCTCCCAGTCGCCATCCCGAATGAGCTTGATCGCGATCTTGGTTTTGGACGTCTTATCACAGCGGTAGGCACGCTGCGACACCGTCTGGGCGGCAGTATTTTTCGGGCTGACCTCGATGGTGATCGGGTCGATCAAGAGCTCCCGTGTCATGTGACGGATCTCCTTGGAAAAGGTGGCCGAGAACAAAAGATTTTGCCGTTTTTTAGGCATCAGTTTGATCACCTTGCGGATGTCATTGATGAATCCCATATCGAGCATGCGGTCGGCTTCATCGAGCACTAACATATTCACCTGATCCAGCTTGCACGCCCGTTGTTGGCAGAGGTCGAGAAGTCGACCGGGGGTGGCGACGAGGATATCCACGCCATCGCGGAGCTGGCGGATCTGTGGGTTGATTTTCACTCCACCAAAGACAACGGCACTGCGCAGATGAGTGTGGACGCCATAGGTCTTGATACTTTCTTGCACCTGAGCCGCAAGCTCACGAGTCGGGGTCAGCACAAGCGCACGTATGGGTCGTCCCTTCGATGGCTTTTGGCTCCCCGTCTCATCGAGGATCTGAATCATAGGGAGTGTGAAACCCGCGGTTTTACCCGTTCCTGTTTGGGCGGCGGCTAAGACATCCCTGCGTTTTAAAACGGCGGGGATCGCCTCGGCCTGCACAGGGGACGGGGTGTCGTAGCCTTTGTCAGTGACGGCACGGAGAAGTTCCTCGGACAATCCGAGATCGGAGAATTTTTTCATGATAAATGGGTGGGGAGTGGGGGTTATAAAGAATGCCAAATACAAAAAAGCCGCCTTTCGCACGAAGCAAATAGCGACTTCTCAATGGGTTACGTGGTGGGGGGATATACGTCACTTGCCCCACTTTACAAGTAAAACATCACCTGACGTGATTTCAGAGGATGGTTGGCGGGAAGAGGGCCGGATCACTTCCTCGACGTTGCGAGAGCTAGACGACGTGAGAAGTCGGACTGAATCAAGGTCAGGCAACACGACGGGCCTTATTTCAGTGCGTGGGCCGAGT
Source organism: Akkermansiaceae bacterium (assembly GCA_013041925.1). Lineage (GTDB taxonomy): Bacteria > Verrucomicrobiota > Verrucomicrobiia > Verrucomicrobiales > Akkermansiaceae > Oceaniferula. Next base: position 74,651 of record JABDRB010000012.1, read on the forward strand.
CGGCCGGAGCTCCGGCCGGTGCGGCTGGTGGGCGGTCCGAGGCGAAAATGCGGTCGATCCCAGGAATGATCGACTCAAAACGGTCATTTTCGGAGCGGAGCAGGTCGGATGAGGGGACGTTTGTCCGAAAAACCCCAATTTTCAGTGTGACCGACCGGCCGAAAGGGTCGGCTGATGCGTGGGCCGATTGGGCCGGAGCTCCGGCCGCATCGGCCCGAGCCTCGGCCTCATCGGCCGGGGCGATTTTCGTCGATTTTGGGGGTTTTTTAGGGATTTTTGTCGATTGAGGGGCGATTGAGCCCGATTTCGGCTATATTGGTCGATTCGGGGCAATTTTTCCGTGGGGGTGGGGATGATCCCAGCCAGGCGGCCTTGCCATGCAATCATGGGCAACGCATCCGTCGATTGCTCTTTCCTGGATCTTCAAAAAAGGCTAACTCGGAGCCATGCACATTCAACGACAAGAAACAAAGCCACGTATGAGTCGCGCCGTCATCCACAACGACACGGTTTATTTATGCGGACAGGTGGCTAAGGACTCCACCCAGGGCATGGCTGAACAGACCGCGACGATGCTTGAAAAGGTGGATGCATTACTCCTTCAAGCGGGATCCAACCGTGAACATCTGCTCTCGGCCACCATTTACGTGCGGGATATGAAAGATTTTGACGCCATGAATGCCGTGTGGGACGCCTGGGTGCCCGATGGTTATGCACCAGCGCGAGCTTGCGTAGAGGCGCGGATGGCACGGGCTGAGCTCTTGGTAGAGATCTCCGTGGTCGCCGCTGTTAAGAAGTAGATAGGTCCTTTCTTTGATTGGCCCCTTTTGCAAGATCGAGGGAAAGAATCCGGATTTATGTCAGTGCTGTGGCCATACCTTGAGGCTCATCTTAGCACCTTCGACTTGGGCGAATGGTCCGGGTGTTGGGATTTTGGCGGTTCTTTTTTTACCAAAGTAGTCAGTATTGATACCTTGGTATGGGCTGCCGTCTGGCTGGAGGAAGGCTTTGTTGCCGGTTTTTGTTTTGCCCATGCGTTCAGTGGTGACCCATCCTGAGTTTGGGTTGTTGGCCCATCGGCTGTCGACGTTCATTTCAAGGTAATAGCTATCGCCTTTTTGGATAAGTTTCACATCAGGGTTGATGTCGGTAAGCAACATGGGGGCTTTGGCGTGTTCGCTAGGTTGGGCATCAAGGAAAAAAACATTACCCTGCATCCACACGGGGAGTTTGGCTTCGTTATACGGGGAGAAATTTGGACCATTGACATACAGATTATTATAGTGGCGCTCGTCTCCAGCAACGTTTGGAGCCAACCCACCTACCTTGGTGGAGTGTGCCAATAGCCATGGTGTGACCCGACGTTCTCTCAAAGAGATACTTATTTTTCCTAACACAAGGTTGTGGGCGTAAGCAGCGCCTTGAGAGTTGATCCTCATGGCAAAGGGAGAGAGCATGATGTTGTTATCGATGACAACAGGACCGTGGTTGACCTCTAGAAAGAGGTCAGCATTACCTCCATTGTGGTGGAGCAGGTTACGCGTGACACGTGTGCCCTCGGTCATCCAATCGAGCCAGATACCGCGAACGCAGTGGTGAATATGGTTGCCCGCAATGGTCGAGTCCATCGCTGCGTGAAATTTGATGCCGGCCATTTCAGCCCCCGCAAAGAGTTGGCGGAAATGGATGTGGTGGATGTGATTGCCGGTGACCGTGCTGAAAATTGCGCCGAGGCTGCCAACGATACCAGCTTGTTCGCAGTGGGCGATGTGGTTGTTCCTTACGGTGTGGTGGCCGATGTTTTCTTTGGTCCATCCGTGAGCCGTGGCACGGTTGATTGTTTTTACATAACCACCTGCGCTGTTCGCAGAGGTGTTGTCGAACTCGTCTCCGTGCTTGCCGAGGGTGATACCAGTGCAGGTTGAATACTGGATCGTGTTGTTCTCAATGATCCATCCTTTGCTCCAGTTGGTTCCGATGATGCCGATCTGCTCGGCTGTGGGAGGTGCCCAGGGTGTGGCGGCTTGTTCGAGGGTGAACCCGCGTATGGTAATGAAGTTGATGCCGGTTTTGCTAGGGTAGAAAACGGACTGACGGGCATTGATCTCCACCATCTCCTTGTTGGGGTCGACCTCCTTGAATTGAGCCCAGAGGGTGGTGGATGTGTTGTCTTTGTTTGCAGTGAACCAGAGAGGGGTCTTGCCTGTGGGTTTGAAAACGTTTGTTTTGGCAGCGGCTTCGGTCAGCCAGTGTCCATTGAGATACACCGCCCCCGTGTGGTGATCCCTGCCTTTTCTCCTGAACCAGTCACCATCGATGAGATCTTTGAACGGATTGAAGTCACCAAAGACATCATTGGGGATATTGATTTCCCAGACATCGCCTTCTACGTGTTTCCACCCCTTTGCAATCTCGGAGCCTTTGATGACAACTTTTTCGCCCTTGGCGGCCTGATAGGTGATACGGTTTTTGTCCGATGTGCCACCACGTGGTGGGTCGATGCGTTCACGATAAATTCCCTCGTGAACCGTCACCACGTCACCTGGTTGGGCAAGATCTGCGGCGGCGGAAATCGTTTTTAATGGTTTAGCATGACTACCATTATTGCTGTCGTTGCCGGTGTTGGCAACATGGTATTCCTTGGCCGAAATCAAGGGGGCGATTCCGGCGAAGAAAAGCGCGAGATAGGTTGGTTTTTTCATGTTTTTGCTTGTGTCAGATTCAATAGGTTAAAGGAAGGATGTTAGGATTGGGGGCAGAGGGAATGCGGTAAGCATTGTTTTCTACCACAAAGACGATGCAAAACCCCCACCTCCACGAGGAAGATCGTGGAGGAATCTACCGAATGAATAAAGCTGTAAAACCCCAATCTGAGACAGCTGAAGCCATAGACTTTGGCCAGAGTGCTGTGTCGCACACGCCACACTTTCATTATCTACATCGAGAAAATTCCAACGGCTCTTCACCGACCGCTTACGAATACGTGTATAGGTGGTGGAAATTCAAGACTTGAAGCGGGTGACTAGCCGGGTGTCTGAAAAGTGCCATTGAGGGGTGTTTGAGTGTCATTGACTGACCTCGTCCGTCTACGCAAAAATCCCCGCAACTCGATGAGTTACGGGGATTTAGATTGGTTACGGGGGTAGGATTTGAACCTCAGGAACACTGGTTACGACTCGGGCAATTTGACCATAAACGTTGAAATATGGGGATTTGATAACCACCAAGTATTCGTATGTCCGTCACTTTAAGTCGATTTCATCGGAACAAATCGGAACTTCATTTCGGCCTCAAAGCAAACCAAGCTTCACCCTCTACTTTTGATCTAGGATTATGGTAATGTCGTTTCAGCATGGTTTCCGATGAAGTCGTTTCCTCAGCTCTAATTCCATACTTCGATTTTTTCTTAGCTCCTTGCTTGCTAGGAGGAGCTACCTCCTCAGGGCGCATACCACAAAATGCCTGCAAGTCGACGATCACCAACATCTTCACTCATGTCGGTCAGGACTGCCCAGGTGCGATCCAGTTCATATCTGAGGAAAAGGAAGATACCCTGATCAATCAACCCTATACGGAAACGGTTCAGTGGCTGGGCGAAGATGTTATTGATTACTCAATGAAGATTACCTGCTCCCAACGAAAGTATTCGGGCTTGATCGATTCCTTGTAGCTGACTCGGAATGGTGGATATAGTTTTGATCCTAGGTAGGCAGGTCCGTTGATGATAATCGCCTCGTAGGTTGTTTTCCCGTGTTTGCGCGAAAATCCGGTCACGATTGCGTGGCCTTCTTGAGCATCTGGCGGGGTCCCAAAAACTCCGGGGTTCTTAAGGTGTATCACCACGGGTTTGTTTGTGCGTAGAAACTGCCGCGTGATTCTTTCATTCAGGTAATCTCGGAAATTGTAGCGGTCATTATAGAAAATGCTAATTACTGGGTCTGCTTGCCAGTATTTTGCTTGGTGAGATTTTTTCACTGCTTCTAGGGGACGTCCGTGCCAATCGTAACTGTAGAACCCCGGACGTATTTGATAGGTTTGAGAGTTGGATTCTAGGGATTCTCTGAGGAAATCCAAGTAACGGACTTTGGGTCTCCCTTTGCTCATGCCGATATATTGCGCTACGAAGTGGTATGCTTGCATTTTGCCATCGATGGGTTGACCGTGTCCTTGCTTCTTCTCCTGGCCGAGCGGTTTATTGGGTGCCTTTTCCTCATAGGGTTTCAGGCCTGTTTTATCGATACGTTGTTTTAACGAGATGCTCTCGGTTTGCGGTTCGACGCCGAGTTGGGGCATGATTTCGGCTATGTTGCGTATATGTTTAGCGTCGAAGATCTTTGATGCAGGTTCTTCGTTATTACTCTTCCAGTCTAAGTATTCGTGAATGAAGGCGGTGTTCAGCGTTCTGACTTGGAGATGATTAAAAATTTCTTCTGCCGTATAGGCTTTTAAAAACTGATTGAGTGCAAGATCGAATAGTGTCTCTTTTTTATAAAACCTGTTCCTAGGTCGACTCTTCGGGGCGCTGACTTTACGTGTTATTAACTCTGCGGGGTTGAACTTGTAGATTGACTGGCGCAGTTTTGATATAGTTTCAATCGCGTGCTGGCGGTCTTTCATAGACAGATCGTCAAGTTGCAAGTATAGCGTTTCCTTACCTTCTTCAAGCACATGCACGTTACCCCTAGTTAAATAGATGTGATCTGCTTTGATCAATGAACCGTCTTTTTTCGTGATCGTATTCTTAAATGGGAGCGGAAAGAGTTGTCGGTCGAAAATTGGATACATGATGCGCGAGTATATATCTTGCCCATCGGGTGTTTTTTTGCCTGTTTTTTCAGTATGCTCCCAGTAATTTCTATTTTCATAGATCCATGCTGGACGTCGGACAACTGGGACTTCAAGTCCAGTGTGCTCCTTGATCAGATTTCTGTCGTGTTCAGTGAGCATAGCCAGAGGCAAATCGATAGTTGGACTATCTTTTGTAACTGGTGAAAGGTAGGTTAATCTATTGGACTTGTCTGGCACTCGCAGCATATCTTTACCGACCAATTCTGCTTTAGCGATCTTTCCGTCCGCCCCCAAATATTGAGTGCCTGGTGCAACGTTAATGAACGACCGTGGCATGACCTCTTGGCGAAATAAATTGAGTGGCACGAGTGGCTTCTCTCCCGTGTCCCAGATAATCCCATTTTCAAGGCGAGCGTATGCGAGGTCATGTTCGGATAGTTGAGCGAACGGGATGACATATTCCTTTCCATCTGATTGTTTTCGAAATTTCACAGTTTCCGCCCCACGATCAATGACCAGCCATTCTCCAGCAATTACCCTTCCCTTAATATCTGTGATTTTGTCGCGTTTGTAGCCCTCGGGTATTTTGACAGTTGTCAAATCAACGACTTCCGCTTGCTTAAACATTGGCCAGACGTCTGCGTTATTGGGTAGTTTAGCTGGATCTGCACTTAGAGCGCAGATACAGAAAATTTGTGCTGTGAGAATAGCTGGTCTTATCAGTGATTTCATAGAGATACGCATTTTATATGTTGAGGTTGGGTTATTGTCTGATGAATGTGACGTTCGGTATGCTGACGCCTTTTCCTTTATGCTTTGCCATTTTGAGCGAAGTCGCTCTCTCTGCCTCTAACGCACCTTCGGTAGTGCCTATTTTGATGTCACGAGAAATCCCAGATAGAAACATCTTATCATCTTCAACTTTGAAATCATATTGATTGAAGAAATCAGTTGAGTTGATTTGTTCAGAGGATGTGGTGCTCCATTCTGTCACCTTCAAGTTCAAGCTTACGCCGTCATATCCGCTAGTCCAAGTGCCTTCTAATTTTATAATGTCTGAATGTTTGAAGCTCAATGCCGTCGTGTTGATATGGTTTTTGATATTCATGATGGCTTTGCCATCTGCTTTGAGTTCGAGATGAATTCCATAATTTCCGTGTTTTGGGCCAAGAAATTGAGGTCCCTGAGCCACCCAGTTGCCTACGAAAAATTCATCGGCTGAGTTGCTCTCTTTTTTTTGCTTTTCGCCACAAGATATGAGGAATGCAAATGCTGAAAGGAAGGTCAATCGAGCTAAGTGACCAGTGAATTGTTTAATATATGCTGTCATGATTTTGTGAATGTTTGTTCGTTTTTGTTAGCTGAGCGCAATAAGACCGAATAGTAAAATTATTGCGATTATGATTAAGTTTCCGATCATGCCGATGAGGCTAATCGTTTTAGATTTGAGGCAAAGCCCTGTAATACCGCAACCCAGCCCAATACCATGAATGCATAGACCAACAAAACCCATCGCTAGTATCATGGTTGGATCTTTCTTTTTGCTTACCCAAAATGCGTGTTGTTCGTATTGCCACTGACCTCTGCCTTGCATTGTCTCATAGCATGCAAGAACATAGATTATCAGAGGTAGTAGACCGACTGCGGCAATGATAATCGATATGATTGCAAATGGCATGCCTTTGGCTTTCGTTTTAAGTGGAGGTGGTTGATGCACTTGAATATTAAATGTAGGTGTTTTTGCTAAATTGTTCGGGTTGTGAAATTCAGCCTTCACAGATACATGCGCAAGTGAGCTCGCCCACCGGACATCAAAATCGAATAATTTTTCATTCTTGTTTTACCAACAGCCAAAACAATCCTTCCAGATCGACGTCTTTAGTGTTTCAATGTGGTTGCGAACAAGATTACTATTTTTGAGATGCACACCCAATGGAACGCCTTAAAGTTAAGCGATGACAGTGCGCAGGAGTTTTTTCAGGATCTCTACCGGGAACTCAAGATCATTGCTCGTAGCAGGATGATTGGAGAACAATCTTTTATCACCTTGAGTGCTACGGCTCTGGTTCACGAAGCATGGATGCGTTTGGAAAAAAGTGCCCCTGAAGCGTGGCGAGACCGATCTCAGTTTTTTGCAGCTGCTTCAGAGGCGATGCGGCGAATCCTTGTAGAGGCTGCACGTAAGAGAAACGCTATCAAACGGGGTTCTGGGCAAGCAGCAGTTCCTTTGGAAGGAATCGAATTACCTGATGATATTGATCACCAGCAGTTATTAGAGGTAAACGATGCTTTGGAAGGGCTGGAAGCAGATGACCCCTTCAAAGCTCAAATTGTGAAGATGAGGTTCTACTGTGGTATGGAAAACGAAGAAATCGCAGCTGTTCTGGAAGTGAACGAAAAGACAGTGCGTCGTCACTGGCAGCTTGCCAAAGTTAAGTTGTATAGAGCGATTCAGGATGGCAGCTAAAATTTTTGTCCGAAATACAGAGGAAAATACGCATGGATAGATATGGATAAAGCTATCGAAGAACTGTTTTGCGAATTGATGGATATGCCCTTGCACCAAAGGGTTTCCGCTCTTGAGCAGATGGAACAGCTTTCTCAGGATGACAAGTTGACACTGCGCACAATGTTGTCAGATGCGCAGCAGGCAGAGTCCTATTTCAGTGCTACTTCAGCAGCTGTAAAAATGTTGCCTAATAGCTCTCATATTGAAGGCGCGGGTGACATGTGTGGCCCTTATCAACTGATTAGTAAGCTGGGTGAAGGTGGCTTCGGATTCGTTTGGTTGGCCAAGCAAGAAAAACCCCTCAAGCGTGAAGTTGCTCTCAAGGTCATCAAAGCGGGCATGGATACGAGTGAGGTGCTTGCGCGCTTTGATGCTGAAAAACAGGCGTTGGCTAGAATGGATCATGCCAATATTGCGAAGGTTCTCGATGCTGGTATGACCGAAATGGGGAGACCGTTTTTTGTCATGGAGTTGGTAGAGGGGATTTCTATCACCGATTACTGCCGAGAATATGGGCTCGATTTAAAGCAGCGTCTTGAGTTGTTTCGCGATATTTGTGAGGCTGTGGGGCACGCCCACCAAAAGGGAATCATCCACAGGGACATAAAGCCTTCTAATGTGATAGTTAGGCAGACAGAGTCAGGTCCCTTGGTTAAAGTGATTGATTTCGGCATCGCAAAGGCAATTGAAGGGGATCTAACCGAGCACACGCTATTTACCAAAGTTGAAAACTGGGTTGGAACGCCGACCTATATGAGTCCTGAACAGGCAAGCGTAGTATCAAGAGATGTGGATACGCGTAGTGATATTTACTCTCTCGGTGTATTGCTCTATGAGCTAATTGCGGGTCTTCCGCCTTTTGATACTAAGGCCTTGATGAAGGCAGGCTACGAAGAAATGCGGAGGATTATCCGTGAGGTTGATCCACCAAGACCTTCAACACGGATAACGTCCTGTGAGAGCCCGACCAAGAGAGAGTTTTCTGAAAAGAATACGGCACACCATGATGGCATCAAGTCGATCAAATCGGAATTGGATTGGATCATCATGAAGGCAATGGATAAGGCCAAGGAAAGGCGCTATGAGACAGCTGCAGCACTAGCTGACGAGGTCGAGCGGTTTCTGAATGATGAACCGGTTCTGGCGAAGCCTCCGAGTATCCTGTATTCATTTGGAAAAATAGCACGACGCCACCGTGGATTGCTTAAAGTGGCAATCATCATCACTGTCACACTTATTGGGGCTACTGTATATAGCTCATACCAGGCAATTCGTGCATCTAAGGCTGAGACGCTCGCTGAGCAACGAGCTGAAGAAGCAGTCGCAGATCGTAATGCAAAAGAGAGGGCATTAGAGGAAGCTGAGGCGGTTGCCCGATTGCTTGGCAGCGTGCTTCAGAGTCCTCAGCCTGGCGTGGACGGGCGTAGTGTAACGGTAATGCAGGCACTTGATTCGGCGGCAATAAAGCTTGAGAAAGAGCTGGTCACTCAGCCTGAGCGTCGTGCCGCGTTACGATCGGTGCTTGCTGAGACCTATGAACGCCTCGGTATTTTCGAACGAAGCTTCGAAATGCGGAAACAGGACTTTGAGTTTCAGAAAAAAAACTTTGGCACGAACCACATCCAGACGCGGCAAGCACTGCGTAAACTAGTGGAAACGACCGAGGCTAAAGGCGATAGCAAGACCGCGCTCGATTACGCCAACTTGGAAAACGAAATTAATGATGAGCATGGAGCCACCCGTAAACAGGTTGAAGCCGCTATGCGCTCTCAAATACGAGGTTTATTTGGTGTTGGCGAGCGAGGCCAGGCCATTGAGCGGCATCGCGAACTCGTTGCTTACTGTGCCGAGGCTTTTGGCAAGGAATCACAACAGTATGCGAAAGCCATCTGGGAACTACGGCAGTATGAAGCTCGTTCGTTGAAGTCGTCCACTGATAATACAGACAGCCGTATTGATAAGAGAATCATTGAACTAGAAACGGGATTTGCCCGCATGATTCAAGACCACGGTTATACGCATCCAGAGACCCTTGAGGTTCAAGTGAAGCTTGCCAGTTCTCTAGCTAAGGAGGGGTATACCATTGAGGCTTTACAGCACCTGAAAAGTATCCAGCCAATCATACTTGAAAAATATGGCCCGCAGGATGACCGAACGCTGGGAGTCCAGTCTCAACTGGTATGGGTTTATGTTAAATTGAGTGAGCTGGTAAAAGCCGTGCGTATCCAGCAAGCTATTGTAGCTGCACGTCGTGAGCGCGACGGTGGGGAGGCTAAGTCAACGATAAATGCAGAGAACACCCTTGAGCGAAGATTGTTGTATGCTCGTCTTGTTAATGAACGAGAGGCCTATCTTGAGGACTTACTAGAGCGCAGAACTAAGTTGTTTGGCAAAGATCACATCCACACAGCAGTTATCCGAATGCACCTTGCCCACAAAGGAGAGCAGCTTGAAGAGGAGATTGAAAACACCATCCGTGTAATAAGTGCTCATTATGGTGAAAAATCGCGAACCGCCGCGGATGCAATTGCCGCACTTGCCCGAACATTTGTGAAACAAAAAAAAGTTAAAGAAGCACTGCCTCTCTACGCTCAATGCGGCCCGAATATGCGGGACGATACTTGGCTGAACTTCGAACTCGCCGCCCTTCAAATATGGTTTCGTGACCTTGAAGGTTACAGAAATACACGTCGTTACATGTTGGCATACTGGGAGCGCAAAGTCGGCGTGCAAAGATCAAGAGCTGAAATGTTTGATCGAGCCATGTGGTTGTGTAGCCTAGCCGATTACGATGACGAAAATCAGAAGGACACCATTGAGAAGATGTTAGAATATACCGCGATCATGCGGAAAAATAGGCACATCGAGGCGCAAGATCGCCACAGTCAAACACTTCAGAAACAACTCCACGGGATCGTTCTGTTCCGACTGGGTAGGCATGAAGAAGCAATGGCCATGCACCAAGAAGTCGTGCGTGTGATGAGTTCCAGCAAGTTTCAAAAAAGTAGATACGACTATCAACTTTCCCTTCCATTGATCTATTTCACAATGGCAATGACGCAACATCGTATGGGCAACACTGAGGAAGCCCACAGGATGTTCAAATCGGGTGAATCCCTGCTTCGCATAAAGCAAAAGTCTGAGGAAAACCCTCATTTGCCATACTTCACAGGCGGCCATGGGCTAATACACTGGATCAGCCAACGGGAAAGCCAGGAAATGCTTGGTAGGTAGTTATGAAAAAATCCAAACGCCATCGGAAGTTTGTCGGATGTTAAAGAAAAAAACCCTGCAAGTCATTGACTTACAGGGTTTAGATTGGTTACGGGGGTAGGATTTGAACCTACGACCTTCAGGTTATGAGCCTGACGAGCTACCTGGCTGCTCCACCCCGCGATTGAAATGGTTTTACCCTTTCGGGTGCGGGCGGAAACTAGGGTGGGTTCTGTGGGATTGCAAGGATTATTTCGATGAATTGATCGCTCGAGGTTAAATTACTCCTTTGTGTCGGGATAGCTTCCGAAAATTTTGACCAGTGAGCAGTGCTTCTCGAGCTCGGAGAGGGCGTCGGCAACATCGGGATCCGTGCAGTGGCCGGCGAGGTCGACGTAGAAAATATACTCCCAGTCGCGTTGCTTTGACGGGCGGGATTCGATTTTGCTCATGTTGACGTTAAGTTTATCAAATGCCTGCAGAGCATTGACCAGCGAGCCTGGACGATCATGCACGGAGAACAAGATGGACGTGCGGTCGTTACCGGTGGCTGGGCAGGTTTTCTCACCAATGACGAGGAATCGGGTGGTGTTGGTGGCGCGGTCTTGGATTGATTCCTCCAGCATGGTGAGGTCATGGAGTTCGGCGGCGAGTTTACCACCGAGAGCGGCGGCGCCATCGGCGGAATTTTGTTGGGCGAGCTGGGCGGCCTTGGTGGTGGAGGAGACCTCGACGAGGTCGGCCTCGGGGAAATTGCGTAAGATCCAGTTCCGGCACTGGCCAAAAACCTGTGGGTGTGAGTAGAGGGTTTTAATGTCCTCGCGTGGGATGCAGGCCATGAGGCCATTTTCGATACGCAGCAGGACTTGGGCGCAGATTTGCAAGGGGGAATCGACAAAGAGGTCGAGGGTGTGCGACACGGCTCCCTCGGTTGAGTTCTCGATCGGGACAACACCGTAGTGTGCTTTGCGGCGTGCGACTTGGTCAAACACATCGGCAAAATTGGCTTGGGACGAGTAAGTGATTGAGTGGCCAAACTTTTTGATGGCGGCCTGGTGGGTCCATGTCCCTTTGGGTCCGAGGTAAGCGACGGTGAGGTCGTCCTCGAGTGCGAGCGCGGCGGACATGATCTCACGGTAGATGGCGAGGATGGATTTATCTGGCAAGCGCCCGTGGTTCATTTTGGCGAGGCGCTTGAGTAGGGCGTCCTCACGTTCAGGTGCGTAGATCTGGAGGTCCTCCTTTTTTTTAATCACACCGACTTCGTGGACGAGGTCGGCTCGCGCAGAGAGGAGGTCGAGAAGTTTTTGATCAAGCTGGTCGATCTTGATGCGTATGTCGTCGAGTGGCACGTTGGAGTGGGGTGGGTGAGTGGGTGTTGGCGGGGGGATTAGGCATCATCCTCCGTGGTGGGTGATTCTGAGGAGGTTTCGTCCTCGGCGATATCCGTATCGGGGGTTTGTGGGATGCCGGTGCCGCTGAGGGCGAGTTGTTTTTCGACATCTTCCACGGGTTGACGGTTCTCATCATCTGAGGTGGAGGTTTCGTCGGAATCTGAGTCGGACTCGGTGTCGGGCTCGGGAAGTTTGACGGATCGAAGTTCCGAGGCATTGGGGAGTTCGTCCACCGACTTGACCCCGAAGTGCTCGAAAAAGAGGTCCGTGGTTTCGTAGAGCATGGGTCGGCCTGGTAGCTCGGCACGTCCGCCGATCTTGATGAGTTCACGATCGAGAAGTTTCTGGATCATCCCGTCACATGACACACCGCGCACGGCTTCCAAGGATGCTTTGGTGACAGGTTGGCGGTAAGCGATGATGGCGAGCGTCTCCATGGCAGGCCCACTGAGTCGGCTCGGCTTCCTGCCGGGGAAAAGTTGGCGGACAAATTCAGCGTAGTCGGGGCGGGTGAAAATCTTCCACCCCTTAGCGCGCTCGGTGCAGAGAAATGCCCGACCGCTGACTTCGTAGCTGTGGTTGAGCTGAGCGATGGCCGCGGTGATGGTATCCTCGTTGACATCGGCGATGGCCGCGAGCTCTGCGGGTAACTCAGGTGCGCTGTCGGGTTGTTCTTCTTCGGCCTCAGCGGCGAGTGTATCCTCGGCTTCAGCCACGCGGGCGCGGATAAGGCGGGCAATTTCTGAACTGGGGAGGGGGTCCTCAGATGCGACGAGCAGGGCTTCAATGATGGCGGAGAGTTCCATGGGAAAGCGGCAGATTATGAGATCGTGACAAGATTGCAAGCCTGTGGACTCAAATTAAGTGTCGATGACGATGCAGGGTAAACGCAAAATCGCCCCTGCCGGTGTAGGGCGGGGGCGATCGGTGTGATTATCTTAGCTGAGACAAGGGGATCGGAGATTACTCGGCTGCCTTGGGCGTGATGGTTTCAGTGGTTTTCTCAATGAGATCACCGGCTTTTTCCTTTGCCGCATCTTTAACGGCTTCGACAGCATCGGCTCCTGCCTCCTTGATTTTGTCGGTTGCTGATGCAGCGTCTTCTGCGGCTTTCTGGGCGGCATCTTCTGCGGCCTTTTTGGCTTCGGCCGCTTTTTGCTCAGCAGCCGCTTTGGTTTCAGCCGCTTTTTTCTCGGCGGCGGCTTTTGCTTCTGCGGCTTTTTCGATGGCTGAATCGGCTGCATTTTCTACCGATTCGGCAGCTTTTTGTTTGGTTTCTTCTGCTGCTTCTTTGGCCTTCTCACAGGATGTGAATATGACGGGTGCGGCGATCAGGGTGATGATGTAATGAAGTTTCATAGGTTATGGGGTGGGGTTGTTTTGATGTGCTGCGGGTATTGTTTCCCGTGAGCATCTTGGATCATAGCAGTAATGGGCGAATTGTCACTTGTTATTCACCTCGTGGAGTCCCTCACTTTGGTGGAGAACCATGATGTTCCGATCCTTCGGCTTGCAAGCCGCCTCTTGCTTGTAAGGTGACGACTACTTGGAAAGGTGTCGGCTACTTGGACACATCCAAAAAACTGGTCGGGGAGACAGGATTCGAACCTGCGACATCTGCGTCCCAAACGCAGCGCTCTACCAAGCTGAGCTACTCCCCGTAGCCTGTTCAACTGCCACCCAGATTGGACGGCGCGCAGAAACTCTACGAAGTGGGCCTTGAGATCAAGAGTAAAATGATAAATTTAACATTTCGTGAATCATTCCTTCTGTCAGTGCCGTCTCGGTGATGTGTTTTAGGCGGACTCGATGAGTGATTCCCCCGACTTCTTCGTGACAAAAAGACGATTACTTGAGCATAATCACGCCATGAAAGTTGAAATCGAATATTGCGAGCAGTGAAACTACCGTCCCCAAGCCGACCGTGTGTCGGCTGAGATCAATGAATCTACTGGTATCGAGGTTACTCTTGTAGGTGGTAGTGGTGGCATTTTTGAAATCCGACGTGATGGTGAGCTTCTCTGGAAAAAAGAACGAGGCGGATCCTTTCCCGCTCGGGGTGAGGCGGCTAAGCTTTTTCTCCCGTGATTCCTCGGTGGCTAACGGGTGAGAAGTGAGGGAGAGAGAAAAGTGTGGGGTGTCGGATGATATGAGCTAGCTGACTAAGCTGACTGGTAGGGTGATCACATCCACGAGTTTCATTGACGGCGGGTTGGCTATCCTTCATACTCCGAGATGATGAAACTCATTCGACACGGTGGTAGCGGCAGAGAGTCCCCTGGAGTTATCCTGCCTGGTGGTAGGATGGTTGATGCCTCGAATGAGTTCCGTGAGTATGACGAGGGTTTTTTTGCTTGTGGGGGGCTTGATTCACTACGCAGTTGGGTTGCGGATGGCTGCCCGGGAGGGTTTGAATTACCAACGGATGTCAGGCTGGGGTCACCTATTGCCCGTCCGTCGAAGCTGGTTTGTGTTGGGAAAAATTATGCGGATCACGCCAAGGAGTTTGGTGGAGGAATGCCTGACGAGCCGGTCCTATTTATGAAAGCGACCACGGCATGCTGCGGTCCTTTTGATGAAGTCATCCTCCCAGCGGGATGTAAAAATTTGGATTATGAAGTGGAACTTGCCGTTGTTATTGGACGAACGACAAAAAACATCAAAGAAGCCGAGGCGATGGGATCCATCGCGGGATACACGGTGATGTGCGACTACAGTGAGCGCGCATGGCAAAAAGAGCGTTGCGGTCAGTGGGTGAAAGGAAAGAGCGCCGACACCTTTGCGCCGCTCGGTCCGTATTTGGTGACGACGGACAACCTAACTGACCCGCAAAGTCTCTGTCTGTGGACGAAGGTCAATGGGGAGAAACGTCAGAACGGATGGAGTGGTGACATGACGTTTAGCGTTGCCTTCTTGGTGAGTTATATTTCCCAATTCATGACCCTGCTGCCAGGGGATGTGATTGCGACGGGAACCCCTGCGGGAGTCGGCATGGGGATGAAGCCGCCACGTTTTCTCTCGGCCGGCGATCAGGTCGAGTTGGGGATCGAAGGCATTGGCATCATGCGCCAACGCGTCATCCCTGAAGGCTGAACTTAGTGGGTTGCCTATCGCATTATCCTATCGGACGTCCGAAGATGTGCGGTCGTGCCATTTCGCCGCCCGCCCCTTACGGCACGGGGACACGAGCGAGGATACGATCGATGATGATATCGGTGGTGATGTCTTCGGCTTCCGCTTCATAGCTGGGAAGGATACGGTGGCGGAGGATGTCATGTGCCAGGTCCTTGATGTCTTGCGGGGTCACAAAGGATCGTCCATGCATGAAAGCCTTGGCGCGCGATGCCAAGGCCAGGTTGATCGTGGCACGGGGTGAGGCACCGACACGGATCAGGTTTTTCAAGTTGCTATCGACATTATCGGGGAAGCGGGTGGCATGCACGAGCTCGACGATGTATTTCCGCACAGCCTCATCGATGTAGATGTTATTGACGAGTTGGACGCTCGCCGACACCGTCGGAATATCCACCACTGGGGACGTTTGGTAAATCGGCTCGGAGGTTGCCATGCGGTCGAGGATCAGGAGTTCTTCGTCGCGGCTTGGGTAGTTCACCGTCACCTTGAGCAGGAATCGATCCAGTTGTGCTTCGGGGAGTTGGTAGGTGCCTTCTTGGTCGATCGGGTTTTGTGTGGCGAGGACCAGAAACGGATCGGGGAGTGGGTAGGTTGTGTCTCCGATCGTGACCTGACGTTCTTGCATTGCCTCGAGCAAGGCGGATTGCACTTTTGCGGGGGCTCGGTTGATTTCATCGGCGAGGATGAGATTACTAAAGATCGGGCCGAGTTTTGCCGAAAAGGTAGCCTCCTGCGGGTTGTAAATCATCGTTCCCAGCAAATCAGACGGCAGCAGGTCGGGTGTAAACTGGAGTCGGGCGAAATCTGTATCGATACAGCCCGAAAGCGCTTTGATGGCCAAGGTCTTTGCGAGCCCCGGCACCCCTTCCAAAAGGATGTGACCCTTGCATAAAAGCCCGACAATGAGACGATCGACGAGGTCGGTCTGGCCGACCAGCACCTTGCTCAACTCATGTTTGACAGCAGGGACCCACTGGCAGGCGGATGTGATATGATCTGAAAGTTCTTCGTTGTTCATAGGAGGACGCGACTAATATCCAAAGAATGAGCAAAGGTGCAACGGTGAATAACGAATAAAATAGGAGATGCACGGTCGATTGGCGCCTCGTTGATATCCATTTCGATGCTCTGATGACTGGCTAAAGGTCAGATTCAGGCGGTCACCCCTTTTACACCTCTGATGTTTTCCTTCAGGCCACGCACTCTATTTGTCGTGGATTCTAGTGGTTGTGTTATCTACCAGAAATCTATCATAATTCTATCAAGAATTATTTCGACATGAATGCGCTGGCCTGTATTGTTAGTTTATGAATATGAAAAGCATCATTCAGGTTGTTGTCGGAAACAAGGGGTTTATCATCTTGGGATTGGTTGTCAGTTTGTCACAGTGGGTGTCGGCGGGGTCGCTCCCGATCATGACGGATCACCCATGGATAGGGTATTTTTCGGGATATGAAAGGAGGGGATTTGAGTTTGGCATCCGAGAAGACGGGCAATGTGAAGTTTACCTCATCGCGTCAAAAACAAAAAAACGGATTGGGATGGCGCGGACGATTAACATCCAGGCTGAGGTCATCGTGGAAGATGATCAAGGTAGACGGACGACGCAAAAACTGAAAAAAGGCAGTTTAAGCACCGAGATGAAGGCGGGGGCTGACCATCGAGATGTCAGGTTTAAAGCCGAATCCACGGGCGGTGCCAAGTTCGAGGTGAGGGTCGAGTATGATGGGAACCGGATCATGATGGATGGACGGATACTCGACCGCGGGTCAATCAAAGGCGAAAAAATCTACATGGGTTTTTGTGTGAAGGTGCCAGCGATGTATGGCAAGTCGACCTATGATGGAGCCGACGAGAAAAAGGTGAAGGCGGCGATGCGAAGTGATCGTATTCGGATGACGCGTGCCGACGACCGGAAACGCGTTTCGCTCAAGTCGTATGAGTTCGTGGATTTACAGGATAAAAACATCGCCCTCGGGGGGGTGACAGAGCTCTATGTCTCCATGAAATCCCAAGAAGGGAACGACTTCATATTTACGACGGAGCACCGTAAGGGGGTGATTGATGTGACGTATAAACAAGAGCACCTCAAAGCACCTATGTGGAAAGGCTACCTCGTCAAATGGAGGCGTGAATTTACCGACGCTCCCGCATCGAAGAAGCCAGGATATCGGGGCGGGGCGGGGAACTCACCCTTGGTCATTGAGTTCCGATAAACCCTCGATGGGGCTCACTTGCTCAGCGCTTTCAGTGCATTGATCCTCACGAGCATGGGTGGGTGCGAGTAGTCGAGAAATACCGGGAGCGGGTGCGGGGTGAGGTTGGAAAGGTTATCTGCTGCGAGTTTCTTGAGCGCCTTGATGAGGTGCTCCGGCGTTTCTTGGATTTCAGCCGCATACGCGTCCGCTTCGAACTCGTGTTTGCGGCTGGATAGGTTTCCGATCACCGTGAGCACACGACTCACTGGCGCGAATAACAACATGAAAAAGACCAAGCCAGCGTAGGTCGAGATTTGTTCCACTCCGAAGGCGTCAAAAAGCTGCCGAGCAAACGCACTCGACGCGTCGGTCACTAACCCGAGAAGGAAGAAAATGACGGCCGTCTGCACAAATAAAAAAATCATGCGTTGGATGATGTGTTTCTTTTTAAAGTGCCCGACCTCATGGGCAAGCACACCGAGCAACTCGTCTGTGCCATGGTTTTTAATCAACGTATCAAAGAGGGCGATTTTTTTTCTTTTTCCGAAGCCGGTGAAGAATGCGTTGGATTTGGTTGATCGCTTGGAGCCGTCCATGACGTGGATCTCGGTGAGGGGGAAATCACATTTTTGGGACATCGCCTGAATACTTGATTTGAGTTCGCCGTCCTCCATGGGTTCAAATTTATTAAACAGAGGGAGGATAAACGTCGGAGCAAGATAGGTCATGAGCAGTTGGAATGCGGTAAATGCGAGCCATGCCCAGAGCCATGCGTTTGTCACGGTGCCAAAAATCCAGAGGACCAGAGCAAGCAGGGGGACGCCCAGAATCGCGGCAAGGATGAGACCTTTCAATTGATCGACCACAAACGTCTTTGGCGTTGTTTGATTAAACCCGAATCGCTCCTCGATGACAAAGGTATCGTAAATCTGGAATGGCAGGGTGAGCAGGGTGTTGCCGATGAATAGCGCCCCTATAAAGGAGATGCCGGTGACGGTGTCGGTCCATCCGAAGCCACGCAACCAGACATCGAGCCAACCGAATCCACCCGAGAACCAGAATACGATAAGCAGCGTCAGGCTGTAGCTCGAGGTGATGATGCCGTATCGTTCCGAGACGCGGGTGTATTCCTGCGACTTGGCATATTTCTCCTCATCATAGACGCCGCGGAACTCCTCAGGAAGTTGAGGGTCGAGCGCTTTCAGGTTGAAAAGAGCTGAGATGAAATCGAGGTTCCACAATGCCAGCAAGGCGATGACAATAAAAAGGGCAGTCGAGTTGTCCATGCGCGGGATGGTCATGAGGCTGGAGTCATTAGTCAATGGTCAAAGCTCGGAAGTATGGCGTGGCAGATTGAGGTTTCATACCGATGCATTTCCTGTAAGATCAGAGCCATCATGATCAATCTACATAATCTGGCATCATCTCTGTGTTTCATCTCATGCTTGGCGCTCTGTTCCTGTGGCCATATCATGACGAAAAGCCACACCTACCAAAAGAGCTCGGTGGTGACCATCAATGGCGCTATGGTCGGGAGCTCCGTCAAGCCGATGGGAGGGAAGCCAGGTTTTGCGCTATCCGCGATGGTTTACATGGCGGGCTCTGCAACGCTTGATGGCCCATTTATCTGGCGCATCGAGGCTGAAGGTAACAAGGGTGAACATCAATCCATGGTGGTGCATCGCGTCAAGGTCACCACCAGCAAAACCAAACGCAGCGAGTGGTATCCGCGGGAACACCTCGGCTACAGGATGCCCTTCGTGCCGTTTAAAAAAGAGCCGGGCAAGGTTTACGCGCATTTCCAGATTCCAGGAAAACTTAAAGTTTACCCACGCACCGATGGTGATATTACGATCCTTGCCGATGTTTCCGTTAAAAGCACCCAAGGCACCGGACGCAAGCTGGTTAAATTTCAGCTTCAATCCGACACCACCAAAGACGTCGAGTTTATCAACCTGCCAGCAGAAATCGTTAAGGGCGCGCAAAAAGACCCCCGCGAGTGGAAATGGTAGCCGCCGAGGCGGTCATCATCAGGATGCACCACCCAGCGCCTTGATGAGATGGAGGTGGTCGATGAGTAACGCTTGTTGAATTGCGGCTTCACTGCGCTTGGCATCGAGCCATCGTCGTTCGGTGTCGAGGTATTCAATCTGGCTCGTGACCCCTGCCTTCAGCTGAGCCGCGGCGTATCGGCGGGTTTCTTGCATCGATGCCAGCTCTCGTTGGACGATGCGTAATTGCTCGCGGCGGCTCTGCATGCTGATCCGTGCTTGGTCGACCTCCCCCAAAACGGTCAACACCGCCGATCGATACTGCGCGGCGGCGGATTGGGTTTCGGCTCGGCGCAGCTTGATCTTGGCGAGTCGGGTAGGATCGTAGATCGGGATGTCGAGGGACGGACCGACCTGGTGTTGCCAGACTTGATACGGGCGGGTCAGTGAGCTTGCGGCACCTGTGGCGGACACCTTGAATCGGAGCGACGGCAACAGGTCAAGCTTGGCAGATTTTTCCAACTGGAATGCCGAGCGGACCCGTGCTTCGGCGGCCAGCAGGGTGGGCGATGCTTTGAGAAGTTGGGGTAAGGGGAGTGGGGACGGGTCGCGTGGCGACGGGAGCTGCCGACGTGTCGTGCCTGACACCATGGTGCCGCCGACGAGTGTGCGCAGCTGCACCACGGTGATGTCACGGAGCCGATTCACCCCGACGAGTTGCCGTGTGAACTTCTCATGTTCGGCTTGTTGGCGGTGGTAGGTGCTGGTGGCGATGATGCCTGCATTGGCGCGAGCCCTGAGTGCTTGCAGCGTCTCCTGGCTGGCACCGGTCGATTGTTTCAGCAGGGCAATCTCCGTATTAAATCGATACAGATTAAAGCGTGTGGCCGCAATCCGAGAGGCCAATTGCAGTCGCGCCGCATGCACGTCCCAGAAGGCGGCGTCGCGTGCATGCCTGGCCGATCGGGTCGTAGCTCGGAGTCGACCGCTCAAGTCGATTTCCCAAGAAAACTGTCCGCGACTTTCCCAAGGAGCAAGCGCGTAGGGGCCGAAATCGGCTTCGCGTTTACGCCCGTCGCGGTGCCCTAATCCGAGGTTAATGGTCGGTATGCTCGAGGCCCGTGCCGATGCTACCTGGGCGTCGGCGCGGGCCAATCGAGCCGCGATCACGGCAAGGTCTGGGTTATGGGCAAAGGCGGCTGCCACGTCGTGGTTTAACCGAGCATCCCCATAGATTGTCCACCATCGCTGCTGCATACGCGCACTGGCCCAGGCGGGAACCTGTTGCCACGTCTTGCTCTCGGCTCCCGACGATGTGGGGGGCGAGATGGCACAGCTCGCCAACAAAAAGCTAACAACGCAGCAAGCTGAGAATGCGATGGGGGTGGGGGAGATCAATGATTTGATGGGTTTGATGGTTTGACAAAAATCTTGGTGGCATTGATGAGCAGGTTGTCGTCATGGGAGCCTTCCGCGATCGTCCCCTGAACCACGAGTTCGCTGAGTTCCTTGATTCCATGCAGCCCCTTGAGCCCCTGTTTAATGAGCATCCCATCCTGGTCGAGAACCTGAATGGTTGTGGTGGCCGCCTTAATGACATCGTTATCATCGCAACAAACATCCCACGGGGTGGTGCATGAATCACCTGGGCGGAGGTCGCAGGAGGTGATGACGGCAGGATCGCCGAGGATGAGCATCGCGCGCCCTTGCACAAATGGGTCTACGTGTCCCATGACTTTTCCTTCGAGAGTGACCACCTTGCCGACCTCAGGCGACTTTCGGGCTTCCGTAATCGAAAGGGCACCAGCGGGTGAGGAAGTAACGATGAGTGTCTCCAAGGTGGCGCCGGCGGATGCTGGGGCGGCCTCGTCTGGAGTTGATTTTTTCTCGCCGCAGGATGCCAGGGCAAGGGCGGAACATAGGATCAGTGTGGTGTATTTCATGGTTGTTTGGGTTGGGTTAAGATGATCGAAGAGCATGAGGGAGTGAGGGGGAGAGGCAGCGGATCGCAGGTGGCAGGGTGCCGAGTGTCCCTAGAAGTAGGCCGGAGACAAGGCCTGTGATGATGACCGTGGGTGTGAGGGTCAAGATGAAGGTCCCGACCGAAAACGGGATCGTTTGGCCATCGAGTAAAAAGTAAGCGGCGAGGAATGCCAGCAGGGTTCCGGTCAATGTGGCAAGCAATGATTCTTGAATCAGGGAAACCATCAAGGCCATGCGGGTGTATCCGATCGATTGTAAGGTTGCCATTTCGCGGATCCTCGACGCAAAGGCTGCGTAGAGGGTATTTAATCCACCAAAGATCGAACCGGCAGCCACCAAGGCGGCAGTCACCCAAGTCATCACCTTGATGGGTTGGTAAAAGAGACTCAATTTTTCATAATACTTATCCTCAGGGATGGCGGCGAGTTCGAGATCATTACGCTGCAGGGTAAACGCATGCACATCATCAAACTCGGCACGGTCTAAGCGTAAGACCACCGCCGAGAGTGTGTTGCGCTGCGTCAAGCTGGCGAGGTCATTGCGGTCAAACCAGACCTCCGACTCAAGGACCGTCCCCGGGGCCTCGAACACGCCGACGATACGGAGATCGGATTTCCCGAAGTAGACATTTTTGCCAACCGCAAAGCTGGCGGCATCGATACCCATTTTGCGATGGGCGAGGCGGCCGACCATGACTTCGCCTGGTCCGGGGAAGTGGCCGACCAAGAGTCTGACCGAGGTGTGCACGAGCAGCGACTTTTCGAATACGCCACGCAGAAGGGCTTGATTTTCAACTCCTGAAGAGGATTTGAGAGGCGCTTGGTAAAAGATTTCGCCCGACACCGCAGCCACGCCCAGTTGTTCGTCCAGCCCGCGGATTGCGGTGGAAATAATTGCCTCGGCCTCGAGATGAACCTCGGATCGTTCGATCGATTCCTCCGACCCTTTGCCGAGAATCACCACATTTTGTGGCGACCCTGAGGCCGACAGCACCGAGCTCATTCCTTGGTTCAGCGCGACGGCGGCAATCAGAAGGATCACCACAAGCGCGGACCCACCCACCGTCTGGGCCAGCCGTGTCGGGTCCCGGAATAAATTGCGTATGGCGTAAGTAAAAGGGAGCATAATCTTGTTAGTCTGCGCTTAAGGATTGAATCAGAGGTTGGGACGTGGCCTTCCATGCGGGATAAATCGATGCGATAAGGCCGAGGAGTAGGGCGACCATCATCCCGCTCATACACACGGATGTGGTCGGGGCTAATGCCAGGGTTAGCCCTTCATTACCAATGGTAAACGACTTGATGATGAAAAAGAAAAACGCGCCAAACACGCCCAGAAGTCCACCGATCACCCCGAGCAATGCACCTTCAAAAACGACGATAGTGGCGATATTTTTACGTGAGTATCCCAACGTTTGTAAGATCGCAGTTTCCTTAACACGAGCTCGCACGATGAGCAGCACCGCATTGGCCACAAGACCCAAGACGGCCAATACGGCACCCAGGCCCAGCCAGCGCGTGAATCCAATCAGCTCGATCATCTGTTTTGCCGTCTCGGCAAAAAAGGCTTTTTCGGGGCGGGTATGTGTCGGTTGCTGGTCCGATTTGAAGGTGGCATCGATCTTGGTCGCCACGCGATCCAGCATGTCAGACGATGCCACCTTGACATTAAACTGAGTCACAATTCCCAAGCCAACCCGTGACGCTTGTTGCAAAAAGGGAAGGTGGACGTAGGCGACGTTGTCATCCTGCGGTGCGTCCGATGTGATGATCCCCGCAACGTAAACATTCACTCCCACCGCCTCAAACTGGTCGCCTGGGTTTAATCCACGCCGACGGGCAAAGTGGCTCCCGACAAGGGCAGCGTCGCTGCGCATGGTAAAGGCCTCGTAGGAGCCATCGATCACCTGGAGGTTTGCATTGTATTGCCTGAGCGCATCAGGGGGGACGCCACGAAAGGTAATGACGTCCAATGAGGCTCCGCAGTTGTTGACGCTGATCTGAATAGGGATGACCTGCCTGACTCCTGGTATCCGTTGAATCGTTGATAAATAATGCTCCGGCAGGCGCGAGGTCATCGGACAGAAGCGGTTCTCACGGTAAACGACCAAGGTGGTGTCGTCG
This sequence comes from Akkermansiaceae bacterium, assembly GCA_013041925.1. Classification (GTDB taxonomy): domain Bacteria; phylum Verrucomicrobiota; class Verrucomicrobiia; order Verrucomicrobiales; family Akkermansiaceae; genus Oceaniferula. Next base: position 97,985 of record JABDRB010000012.1, read on the forward strand.
GCGCTGGATTGGGTCGCCTTAGCCAGTGCTTCCTGCATCGTTTCCACGGAAGTGTAGAGGAACATTCCAGCTGCCACACCAAGTATCGTTAGTAGCGATCGAAGTCGGTGCCTTGTCAGGTTTTTGAGGGCGAGTGCAATGAGTTTCATAATCGGTGATCTGGCGCGGGGGAGGGGGTGTTTTCTGCGGCAGGATTCAACCCGCCTTGCTCGATCAGTTGACCTTTTTCGAGATGCAGGATGCGGTCGGCAGCATCGGCGGCTTTCGGGTCGTGGGTGACCATGACAATGGTTTTATCGTGCTCGCGGGCGAGTGTTTGGAGCAGGTTCAGGATGGCGTCAGCGGATTCACGGTCTAGGTCGCCGGTTGGCTCGTCAGCCACTAACAAGCTGGGGTCATGCACGATGGCTCGGGCTATCGCGACCCTCTGCTCTTGTCCACCGGAAAGCTCGGATGGTCGGTGGTGGGCACGATCAACTAAATCGACAAGCTCGAGGGCGGCATACACTTTTTCCCGTCGTTGTGCCTTGGTGAGTTTTCCTAGCAGAAGTGGAAGCTCGATGTTTTCAAAGGCAGAGAGGATGGGCACCAGGTGGTAGAGTTGGAAAATATACCCGACATGGGATGCGCGCCAGCGGGTGAGCTCACTACGCGACAGTCGGGCGATGTCACGACCGTCGACCTCGAGTTCGCCCATGGTGGGGGAATCGATCCCGGCAATGAGATTGAGTAAGGTGGTTTTCCCTGACCCCGAAGGTCCCATCAGTGCGAGGAACTCGCCACGAGGGACATTCAGGGAAAGGTTTTCCAGAGGTGTGATCGTCGACTTCCCTTTGGTGTAGGATTTTGTCAGGGAGTGGATGGAAATCAATGACATGGGCGTGGGTGATGGATGGGTTAGGGGAGGGGGGGAGTTACTTCCGTTGGGAGTGGCGGATGCGGATGCCTTCTTTGAGTTCGGTGTGTGGTGGCAGGATGACATGTTCACCGGACCTGAGGCCCGTGAGCACACGTCGGTGGTCGTCACGCCTTTCGTTTCCGAGTTCAATCTGTCGTTGTTCCGCGGTGTGTTCTGGGGTGACCACCCAGACGGTGGATTCGTTTACGATAGCGGCGACGGGTGCGTAGAGTGCCAGTCGTTGGGATGTGGAGGATGACGTCTGGGCATTGGATGATTCATCTGAGCCAACGTCATAGAACTTGGCACGGAGGAGCATTTCAGGTCGGAGCCGATGATCGGGGTTTTTGATCGACACCTTGGCTTGCAAGGTATTGCGCTGAAGATCGGCTTCGCCACTGATACGGGTGACCTTGCCCATTAAGATGAGGTCGGGAAGGAGGTCCGAAACGAGCTCAACCGCTTGCCCAATTCGCAGCCCAGCGGCTTCGTTTAAGGGGATATCAATGCGTGCTTGAAGTTGGTTCGGGTTGTAGAGCTCTACGATCACCGCGGACTTTGGATCATCCATATCGAGCATCCGTTTTTTTCCTGGCGCTGCGTGTAAATGGAGAATGCGGCCATCCATCGGGGAGGTGATGCGGGTGCGGTTCATGGCGAGCTGGGCACGATCGCGGGCGGTTTCCAGCTCGCTAAGCGTGGCCGTCATGGCGATGCGTTCGAACTCAATCTGCTCAAGGCGTGCGCGTAGGCGTGGAATCTGGGATTCGGCGACGGCGACTTGTGCCCGTTTTTGTGTGGTTGCGAGACGTGCCTGCACGACTTGTTGGGTGGAGACGGCACCATCTGGAATGGCCTCCATGCGTGCCCGATGATCTTCCGCCTCGGCAAGCTCTGCCTTGTGGGAATCGATCTTTTTTTGAGCGGCGACCAGTTCCGCCTGGGCAATATCAGATCCCGCGCAGTGGGCGGTGATCCGGGCTTGGTGAGCGATGATTTTCTGCTTGGCCTGACGTAGATTTAGCTTCGCATCGTCATCAATGAGGGTGGCGATGAGTTCCTCTTTTTTGACGACTTGGCCTTCAAGCACAAACACCTTATCGATCACACCATTGATCAAGGTGGGCAGATACGTGGTGTAGGGGTCGGGCTCGACCCATCCCGAGGCTTGAAAAAGCATCTTCCCCTGAGTGTTTGTCTTTGATGGCGACGGCGGAGTCGGGTCGGATTCTCCCACCAGTCGGATGGTGACGACGGGTGCGGTATCGACTTCGACGGCAGGAAGTAGACGCTTTCCAAAAAGAAGCGCGATAACAGCCAGAAAACCGACTAGCAGAGTGACCGGCAAGAGCCATGTGATGGAGCGCCTTGCTGGCAGGGTCGCTTCCGTCTGGCGTGATGATGTGAGTTGTTCGAGAGACATAAGAAATGCGGGTGAATCGTCAGGGTGTTTTGATGGTTTGAGGTTGGGCCGCCATCCTCATTGAGGTGATGGCAGAGCCCAGCGAGCGCTTGAGCACGTGAGAACAGTCAGACTGCCAATCCTCTAAGGAGAAGGCGTCCAACGTGAATGTGTGCCGTGGACAAAAACTTGGCTCATCAAGCAGGGCAAGTGGTCCACAGGCAGGCAGGGGGTATCAAAGCCTCAGCACCAGGTTCCTGAGGTAAAGAGGCGGGCCGTCATCGATGCGATCCGGCGGCGGTCCACTGCGAACCGCCATTGTTGCGTCGGTTAAAACCACCGGAAACGATGGTGTATGGGGCGACCATACAATAGGAAAGGATATCCACGATGTGGTATCCGCAGGGATTTTACCCGAACTCTGCCAGACAAAGGCACCGACATCGACGTTGAGGTGCTTGATGCAGTCGTCACACGGGGTCGATGGTTGGGGGGTAGGTGGATCATCCGATGCCGAGCAGGCATCCGCGCAGCAGGTCGAGCAAGGAGGAACGGACGATTCCGATGCTGCGGGTGATGCGGGTGAGGTAGCATCGGCATCCCGACAAATACAGTCGCCGGTAAAATAAGCATCCAGACACAGGCAGTATCCAAGCACAGGATGTTTTAAGGTGATCAGCATTACCATCACCAGCATGAACATCACAGCTGTCAGTTTCCGTAGCATCTTATCCTTACTCGCTAAGAAAAACCTAATGGCGTGCGGAGAAAGGTCAAACTGAAAGAATCAACGTCACATCCAGCAGGGGTAATCTTTTAGACCTCCAGACGAGGACTGCATCCTAGACAACCACGCATTACATGTATTGTGCGAAGTTGTGTTTATGTGTTGTGGATCGTCGTGGTGCCGAGCTGCGCTGTCTTGATGACGATGTCATGTAAAACGACGATAACGCTAGCTGGTGTCGATGATCATCCATGGGCTCAAAAAAACGGCCGCGTTCGTAATGATCGCGACCGTTATGAAGTTTGAGTCGATCAGCCGAGCTTCACTTCACCAGCTTTTCAATGAGCTGGTTCATGCGGGATGACATCTGGTGGGTGTTTTCCAGAAGCCCTGCTGACAAGAGTGCGTTGTCGGTGAGCTGCTGTGCAATCAGTTTTGCTGTGTCGGTATCACTCTCGATGAGTTTGGATAAGCCGTGGATGACATTGTGGCGTGTGTTGATCTCGAGCGTTGCTTTAACGGATGGCATATCCTGTCCCATGGCCTGCATCATGGCGCGCATCTGAGCATTGGGGGCTTCCTTGGGGGTAAGTGCTGCCACCGGGCTATCGACAAGTCGGCCGGATGATTCGACATAGCCGATCCGATCAGTGAGTTCCTCCTCGAGGAATTTGATCAGGTTTTTGCTGTCTTTTTTACTCAGCTCCTTGCCCTCGGCGGCGACGTCCTCGAGGTCGATCTCGGCACGGTCGGCAGAGACAAGTTTTTTACCTTTGAACTCAGGCAGTGCTTCCAAGACATATTGGTCGACGGCTTCGGTGAAGAAACAGACCTCAAGTCCCCTCGCCTTAAAGGCTTCGAGGTAAGGGCCATTTTCGATGGCATCGCGTGACTGCCCTGTCAGGTAGTAGATATTCTCCTGCTCCTCCTTCGCACGGTCGATGTATTGTGCGAAGTTGGTCTGAGTGCCTTTGTCTTCGAGTGACGACTCAAACCTGAGTAAGCCAGCGAGTTGTTCTTGGTGTTCGTAGCTGGTGGCGATGCCTTCTTTGAGGAATCGGCCGAACTTCTGGTAGAAATCGAGGAATTTCTCGGGTTCATTTTTTGCCTCTTTTTCAAGGAATTTGAGGTAGCGTTTGGTGATGAGTTTATTGAGTTTCTGGACCAAGGCGCTGTCCTGCATCGACTCACGGGAGATATTGAGTGGCAGGTCTTCGCTATCGATGACGCCACGGAGGAAGCGGAGCCATTCGGGGAGCAGTTTTTCAGGTTTGGCATCGATCAGCACCTTGCGGCAGTAGAGTGAGACGCCGGCTTCCATCTGTCCCATGCCGAACTGCTCGGTGTTTTCCGTTGGGGTGAAAAGCAGAGCGTGGATCGACAGAGGGGCGTCGGCACTGAAGTGCATGGTGTGGCGTGGGTCATCAAACGAGTGGGAAGTAAACTTGTAGAACTCGGTGTATTGCTCGTCGGTGATATCCTTTTTATTTTTCAACCACAGGGCCTCGACCTTGTTGATGTGCTCGTCGTTGAGTTTGATGGGGAATGAGACGAAGTTGGAATACTTCTCAAGGATCGCCTTGATGCGCGCCACCTTACTGAACTCATCCATATCATCCTTGAGGTGGACGGTGATGCTGCATCCGCGTTGGGCGTCGGGGTTTTCATCGATGCTGTAACCGGTGGCGCCGTCGCTGCTCCAGGTGTTACCGGTGCTGTCTTTTTCCCAAGAATGGGAAGCGACCTCGACGTGGTCAGCGGCCATGAAAGCGGAGTAAAATCCGACACCAAACTGACCGATGACGTCGGCATCGGTGCCGCCATCCTTCATTTTTTCAAGGAATGCCTTTGTGCCGGAGTGTGCGATGGTTCCGAGGTTCTCGACGAGTTCCTCTTTATTCATGCCGATACCGCTATCGGCGATGGTCAGGGTTTTGGCTTCTTCGTCCACGGTGATGGCGATCTCGAGCTCGCGGTCGGCCTCAAAAACGTCTTTTTCCGTCAACTGCTTGAGTCGCATTTTTTCCAGTGCGTCGGAGGCATTGGAGACGAGTTCGCGGACGAAGATTTCTTTATCCGTGTAGAGCGAGTGGATGACGATATCGAGGAGCTGGCGGACCTCGGCTTGAAATGAGTGGGTATGTTCTTCTGTGGCTGTAGACATCTTTTAAAAGAGGTTGGATTGATTAGGCGGGAGGGAGGTGTTTGGTTCCCCATTTTGGTTCCCCCTTCCCGGGAGGCGCAAAATAGCCAGACTCCCCTGCCCTGCAAGCGAAAAGGCTGGCAGAATTTGCACCTAAAGTGTCGCGTTGGCTACTTTTTCAACCTTGCATCACGCCAAATCTGGCGGCGGGCATTGTTGTGGGCTTTGTTTTTCGCAAACCGGCTGACCTTGACGCCGAGGTGAGTCAGGATGCCCACCTCACCATTGGCAGAGGTTCTGTTATTGACGATGCTAACGGATGTGCCGTCGCCTCTTACCACAATGCCGCTGAGCTGATTTTTTTCGCAGCGGTTGGAATCAAGGGTGGCGGTCACTCCACCAGCGACAAGGATCCCCGCCTCGCGGTTTTGTGAGCAGGTGGTGGACTTGATGGTCACTTGTATGCCTTGGCTCATAGCGACAACTCCGCAGAGTCCATTTTTGAGCATGCGGCTATTGATGACGCTGCCGCTGCCGCCGAGCCAAAAGCCTGTGCCATGCTGTAAGTTCCCCTGGGAAAGCGTATCGACCACGGTGACGTGGCTTCCCACACCGTAGGCGGCAATACCATCCCATCCGCAACCCGTGATCTTGCATCCCGTGATGCGGGTCTTACCACCACCGACCACCGCGACACCGTGCCCGGCACTCTGACGGATATGGCATCCGCTCACGGTAACGTCTTTGGCCTCGATGGTGATACCAGAAAATCGGTCCTTACGGTGATCAAACCCGAGGTGTTTGATGGTTAGCCCATGAATCTGGCTACCCATGGCATCGGGCGTGATCGTGATGATGGAGGCGTCTTTACTCGGCCATTCAAGGATGACATCACCCTCGGCGGTCGCCTCCAGATGGATCGGCTTATCGATGACAATCGACTCTTTATAGGTGCCGGGAGCAATCCGGATGACGTCGCGTGGGCGTGCGACCTCGAGGGCTCGGGTGATGGTTGGGAAATCGCCTGGCACATGGATCGAGCGGGTGTAACGCGTCATTTTTTGGTGTAGGGCCTTGATCTCGGGCGAGTCGGGATGGAGTCTCATGGCTTCATGAACCAGCGACATTGCCTCGGGTGAATACTTGCCAATATCGAGCTTTAACGCCTGCTGGTAGAGGGTGAGTGCTTTATCGAGGCGCCGTTTGAGTTTGGCTTTCTCTACGCTGATACGTTCGGCGAAAGCCTGAAGGTTGGGGTTTTGAGGATCGGACACCTGGAGCTGGGCAAAAGCGCGTTCGGCCTCGGCCCACTCCCCATGATCGAGCGCGTCGGTGATCGCCCTCATTTTCAGCGAGATCTCCTGCTTCAGGCGCCCCTCGGCAATCATGTCCAGCTTCCTCAGCGCTGACTTGTTTCCAGGCGTTAGCTTGAGAACGGCCATGGCCAGCGTCTCAGCCTCAGTCCATCGGCCGGCTTCAACGGCCGCCTGGCTTTCACCCAGCGTGTAAAAGACCTGCTGGCTGAGCTCTTCCTTTTTCCCGCGTTTGATCGATTCTAACCCGGCGGCGGCGATGGATGAATGGGGGTCGAGTTCCTCGATTTTCTGGTAGGTCTCGTTAGCGACCCGCCATTCCCGTTCCCTCACTGCGTCACGTCCGACCGCTTGAAGCTGCGCGATATCGGCTTCATTCTCGGCGTAGGCATTCCACCTCTTTTGATACTCATGATACCCCCACCAACTGGCGGATAAAAATAAAACGACCAGAAGCCCCCCCCAGACGTTGCGTGCTTCCATGTTTTTCATGGTGGGTAAAATCCGGGAGGTGATTAATCGGAAAACCGCTGTGCCACGGGCATACGGCGCCCCATGCCAAAGGCTTTGGACGTGACCCTGAGGCCAGGTGCTGCTTGGCAACGCTTCCACTCGTTGAGGTCGACCCGTCGCTGCACCCAGCGGACCAGCGTCTCATCGAACCCGTGGTCTTCAATGATCTCGGTGCCTGAGAGATGTTTCTCGACATAAAGCTCGAGGATGGCATCGAGGATTTCATAGGGAGGTAAGGTGTCTTGGTCCTTCTGGTCCGGGCGGAGCTCGGCGCTTGGGGGCTTTTCGATGGTGTCCCACGGGATGATTTCTTGGTCGCGATTCATCCATCGAGACAAGGCATAAACCTGCATTTTAGGAAGGTCGCTGATGACAGCGAGGCCACCACACATATCGCCATAGATGGTGCAGTAACCGACAGCAAGTTCGCTTTTATTTCCCGTGGTCAGGAGTAAGTGACCTGACTTGTTGGAGAGCGACATCAGAAACACCCCACGGATGCGCGCCTGCATATTTTCTTCCGTCACATCTTCAGGAAGATCCCCAAAGATCGGCTTCATCGCGGCTTTTACCTCACCGAAGGTATCTCCAATCGGCACGGTGTCGCAGCGCATACCGAGGTTCTTGGCTAGCTCGACCGAGTGATCGACACTGCCGCCAGATGAAAACTCACTGGGCATCGTCAAACCATACACATTTTTCGCCCCCAGCGCGTCACAAGCGAGAGCGGCGGTGAGCGCGGAATCGATGCCCCCGCTGAGGCCGAGACACGCCGTGGTGAAACCGCACTTGTGGGCGTAATCACGCAGGCCAAGGACGAGCGAGCGATAACATTCCTCCTCTGGGCAGGTTGCGGCGGGGGCATGGGCATCACTCCCTTCATGGTCGATATCGACCACGACACAGTCCTCCTCAAAGGCCATGAGTGATGCCAGTGGGCGACCCATGGCATCAAGAGCAAGTGAGTTGCCATCGAAGATTAACTGGTCGTTTCCTCCGACACAGTTGCAGTAAACCAAGGGGGCGCCGGCGGCCATCGCCACGTCGGCGAGCATTTCCAATCGACGAGTTGGTTTCCCCAAGCTGAATGGGGAGGCACTGAGGTTGAGGATGAGATCCACGTCCTGGGCTACAAGTTCTTGGGCGGGGTCGCGGTTGTAGAGCGGGCGGTGGAGAAAATCCTCCGTCCAAATGTCTTCGCAGATGGTGATTCCGATCCGCACCCCCTGCCAGACGATCGGCTCACAGCTCTCGCTGGGTTCAAAATACCGACGTTCGTCAAAAACGTCATAGGCTGGCAGCAGGGTTTTCCAGATCTTATGTTGAACCACCCCTTGATGAAGGAATGCCGCGGCGTTACGGAAGGGTTTGCCAACACTCGCATCAGGACAATTATCGACATAACCAACAACAAGCGGCACATCACCTGTCTCATCGGCAAGATAATCGAGCGCCTGCAGGCATTTCGGCACAAACTCGGACTTAAAGATTAAATCCTGGGGCGGGTACCCGACCAGTGCCATCTCTGGCACCACGACTAGGTCCGCACCTTTTTCGAGGCACTCGCGGTAGGCGGCGAGAATGCGTTTGGCATTACCGGGAAAGTCACCAACGACGGCGTTGATTTGGGCGATTCCTACTTTCATGATGTGATATTAAAAACAATAAACGGGGTGAATAATCAATCGTCGAGTCTACCAAAGTCCGTATTTACCGCATTCGAGGGCATACCACCCCATCAGCAGGTTGGCCACTCCGTGCATCACCACACAGGCGAGTAGGCTCTTGGTGCGCACCGCCACCCAGTATGTCAGCGAGCCATAAATAAATGCGGCCGCGTAATCGACCGGTTGATGCACCAGCATAAAGGCCACCGTGACCACCCCGTAGGAGATCCACGCCGGCTTACCAAAAGGAACCTTCCAGTAGTCATGATCCCTATCCAGAAGAAATCGCATCAGGAAACCACGCCAGAAAATCTCCTCAACCAGCGCCACCACCACCACGGCCCGAAAAAATCGCATAATTAAAGAAGCCCAGTAAACCGTGGGGCTCCCCCCAAGCTTATCAGCGAGGTCTTGCGGGTTGAATCCCTCCTCGCGCGGCATCACACCCAGCCACTTCAATACCCCCTCCTGCGCTCCCTCCAAGCCCATCCATGTGTGTATCTGGGTAGGTAAGATCCAAATCCCAATTCCCACCGCCCCCATTATCGCTCCTAAAAACACATGACGACTCCACTTCAGTTCATAGTTTTTACGGAAGAATAGGAGTAAAGCGGTCGCTATCAGTGACTGGAGGGGGTATTGCCATTGTTCGGGATACTGTTGCCACCATGGGGCATCGGGGTGTTTCCACTCGAGCCAACCGGTCAGTTGAAACGGGGCGAGCAGCACCATAAAGACAGCTAAGGGCACGACGTGCGCCTTGGTGCGATCGGTTTTAAGCTGTGCCAATGTCTCCATGTGATACGATCGATTAAAGAGTACCTACGAATCGCTCCATGCGGTTCATGGCGGTCTTTATTTCTTCCAAGGATGTCGCGTAACAGCAGCGGAGAAACCCTTCGCCAGCCTCGCCAAAGGCATCGCCTGGAACCGCTGCGACGTCTTCGGCACTAAGCAACTGCATGGCAAAATCCTTACTGGTGAGTCCGGATTTTCGGATGTCAGGGAACACATAGAATGCGCCACCCGGCGAGTGGCAATCGAGACCCATGTCATTGAGTCGACCGACCATGTAATCGCGGCGGTGATGGTAGCTATCGCGCATCTTGGTCATGGCGGCTTCACCATGTTCCAGCGCCTCAAGGGCTGCGGCTTGGCTTGTGATTGGAGCGCAGAGCATCGCGTATTGGTGGATTTTCATCATCGCCTCGATCAGCGGGGCGGGCGCGCAGGCGTAGCCGAGACGGAATCCGGTCATGGCAAATGCCTTGGAAAACCCGTGCAGCAGAATGGTGCGTTCTTGCATTCCGGGCAGGGATGCGATCGAGACATGCTCGCCATCATTGTAGCGGAGTTCGCAGTAGATCTCATCGCTGATGACAATCAGGTCATGCTGGATGCAGAGGGCTGCGATTTTCTCCAATTCCTCCAATGGCATCACAGCGCCCGTGGGGTTGGTGGGGAAATTCAGCATCAGCACCCGTGATTTGGAGGTGATGGCCGCCTCCAGCATCGAGGCCCTGAGCGCAAAATCATCCGCTTTTCGGGTCGGCACATCCACTGGAACCCCATACGCTAAAGAAATACTGGGTAGATAGGAAACATAACACGGTGAGTGAAAGATCACCTCGTCACCCGGGTTGAGCAGGGCACGCAAAGCCAGATCAATCGCCTCAGAAACGCCCACCGTGACCAGCACCTCGGAGTCCGGGGTGTAATCGATATGAAAAAAATCACGGACGTATCGACTGATCTCCTTACGCAGTCGCAGCAATCCGAGATTCGAGGTGTAGCTCGTGTGGCCTTTTTCCAACGAATAAATCGCCGCTTCTCGGATATGCCAAGGCGTGGCAAAATCGGGTTCGCCGACGCCGAGTGAGATTACGTCATCCCGACCCTGCACCAACTCGAAGAAGTCCCGGATGCCTGAGCGCGGGATGTTTGCCACCTGGTGAGAAATTTTTGCCGAATAGTCCATCTTTTTTTACCCATCACAGAATTACCAATCGCAAGACCGCTGAGCCCTAGGGGGTGACGGGCAGACGACCTTCGGGCTCCTCGATTTCAAAAATGAAACCCATTTCCTTGTAGGCCTTGAGCCGAAAGTGGGTCGCCGTGGAAATAACACCATCGAGCGTGCTCAGCTTCTGGGAAACAAAGCTGGCCACTTCCCGCAAATCACGACCTTCTGCCACGACCATCAGATCGTAGCCACCGCTGGCGAGGTAACAGGAAACCACCTGATCAAACCTCGCCACACGCATGGCGAGACGATCAAATCCGCCGCCGCGCTCGGGGGTGACTTTGACCTCGATGAATGCGGAGACGCCAGTTTCATCGACCTTATCGTCGTCGATGACGGCTTGGTAGCCGAGAATGGTGCCGTCCTTCTCCCATTGATCGATGCGGGTACTAACGTCGTCCGGTGAAAGGCTCAATGCCTCCGCAAGCTCCGTATGGGAGTAGCGGGCCTTCGTTTGTAAAAGAGTAAGTAACGGGTCGTTCATGCGCCGAATCCATGACAGAAAATCGATCAGTCGCCCAGACAAATACCGAGCGCACGTGCGGTTTGAACCACTTCCCCGTCAGGATTAACCAGTCGGAGCTGGTGGACAGCATCACCAATAGGCACGGAACCGACCTCTGATGACTGGTAACTCACCATGCGACCAAATCTCTTCTGCTCAATCAATTTAACCGCTTGCACACCAAATCGAGCGCTGAGAACGCGGTCGAGTGCCGTGGGTGATCCACCACGCTGAAGGTGACCGAGCGTGCAGGCACGCACGTCTTTATCTGTCAACCTGACCAACTCACGCGCAACGAGATCGCCCGCGCCTCCAAGACTCACCTCGCTGGCCTCACCTTCGCAGCGGGTCACAATTTTCCCGTCCTGCAGTTTAGCACCTTCAGCCACAACGACCAATGAGCTACGTTTGCCCGCAGCCTCGCGATACTTGATGAAATCAGCCACCTTTTGAATGCACGTATCGATCTCGGGGATCAGAACAACGTTGGCACCGCCGCCAATCGCACCCCAGAGGGCGATCCAGCCGGCGTGGCGTCCCATCACCTCAAGAACCATCACGCGTTTGTGACTCTGGGCGGTTGTATGAAGTCGATCGAGGGCTTCGACCACAGAAGAAACCGCACTATCAAAACCAAATGTCATGGATGTCGCCTGAAGATCATTGTCGATGGTTTTAGGCACCCCGACGATGTTAAACCCTTCCTCGCTCATCTGCAGAGCCGTCGTTAACGAGCCGTCACCGCCGATGACGACCAGTCCGCCGACGTTCAACTTTTTAAGGTTCTCTTTGGCTTTATCCATGATCTCGGAGGGGATACGTGCGACGTCACCCTCCCCTACCTTGGCTGCAAAATTCCCCTTATTGGTCGTTCCGAGGATCGTTCCGCCTAGGCTGGCTGCCGCGACGGTTTCGTCTGGCGTCAGTGTCATGTAATCTCCTCCATCTGGCAAAAGACCTTCGAATCCATCACGGAAACCAAGCACTTCCCAACCTAATTTATCGGCTGCTCCCACTACACCGTTAATGACGGCATTCAATCCTGGGCAATCGCCCCCACTGTTTAAAACTCCTATTCTCATATGTGTATTTATTTTTTCGAGTGAGTCGGCCGACGAAGGTCGACACGACATCAAATTTTTCTGTTACGGGTCAGAATGATCAAAGTGATGGCACCACAATCAGTTCACGTCCCTTGGGCGAGACGGGATATCCATCCGCTGCCCACTGGTCGTATAGTGGCCATGACTGGTTAATCAACTGTTTTGCGCGCCCAATTCTGTCAGCACTACCCAGCACAACCACCATCAAATCGCGTTTTCTTATTTGAGAGCGTGAATCGTCGATTTTTTTCACCAGCGGGCTCCGGTGTGCATTGACAACCAAGCATTGACCCGCAGCGGCGGTGAGCCCTGTTTTGATACCGTTGATCCCCAATTGGCCGAGCAGCGAGTTGGTGTTCCCTATCTTATAATTGAGCTTTTTCCCCTCAACGTTGACGACGGAGACCGAGCGGGTAGCCTGTTTGACAAAAAACGTGAAGCCAGTGTCGCGCATGACATGCACACCAAGTCGGGCCATATCCGCTGCGGTTGAGTATCCTTTGCGGCGCGGAAGATTAAAACCGTGAGCATTGGCAAAACGTGTCCGCCTCATCCCCAGCGCCTTCGCCAACTGGTTCATCTCCGCCACAAAGGTTTTAATTGGGTCTCCAGCCCGTTGCCGTCTTACCAGTAAAGCCCGACCCACATGATCCGCCAGCGCTTGTGCCGCTATGCCGTCCGAACCCAGCAGAGCCGAGTAGAGGGCGTCCCGAAATGAAATGCGGTCGCCTGGGCGCAGACCCATTGGATTGGCTCCCCCAAAGGTAAAGGCTGCCGCTGGCACCGTGATCATCGTCGACAGACTGGTCTGCGATATCTTTGCCCAATCCAGTGCGACCTTCGCCGTTGCTACCTTCGTCAGGCTCGCGACGGGACGCTTTTGTTCGGAATTGGCTGCCAGCAACACGCGGCTGCTGTGAGCTTCCATGACCAAGTAACTTTCTGCGGCCTTGATCGACGTGGGCAAAGTCACGGACAGGCTGGTGAGAAATAGGATCAAATACTTCATGATATTATCGAGATGCGATAGTGCGCGCTGATCTTACCTAAGCAAAAGCATCTGACAACTCTTGATTACGTTCTTGTCTTTCCGTGATTCAAGGCTAGATTGTCCGCGCCAGCACATATTTCCATGCGAACGCACATGTACACACCCCCCCTTACCAACTTGAGGCCTCGGTTCCAGCCGAGACCTAGACGGCAAGGTGCGTTTACATCTCATTGGAACCCCCAATGGAATAGCTTGTCCGGATATGCCATGACAAGCTTGGGAATCGCGGCGAACAACCAACGCACCTATGGCGGGGCTCGACAAGTGGATCAGATATCATCCGTTTCTGCGGTTCAGACCGCAACGGATACGCTCGTGTCAACATCGACCATCCGATTCCACCATGCCGACCCGCCTAGGCCATCATACCAACCCATAACGACTTATTACCATGTCTCAAGAAAACAACAGCACCCCTCGCAAAGACGGGGCTCAGGGCCGCCAGGGCGGCAACAACCGTAACCGAAATCGCAATCGCAACAGAAACCGTAACAGAAACAGCTCTGACCAAGGAGGTGGCCAAGGAGGCAACCGATCTGGCCAAGGACGCTCAGGTGGAGGAGGCAATCGTCAGGGCGGAAACCGCTCAGACGGTCAAGGCCGGCAAGCAGGTGGTGGACCACGCCGCCGTCAGGCAAAACCTGTCCCGCTGACACTTTGGGAAAAAATCCTCAAGGTTTTTGGTCTCTACAAGGCACCGACCCGACCACCGAGGCGCCAATCACCCGCCAAGCAGGCCGATCAAGCTGCCAAGACGGGTAAACCTGCCAAATCGAACACTCGTAACGCACGCGGCAACGGCCCAGCCAAAGGTCAAAAACAAGAATCGATCAAAGCCAAGGGGCGTGGCGCAGGAAAAAGCGGCAAGGATTTCCCCGTGGAAACCCCGCGACTTTACCTCGGCAACCTCTCTTATGATGCCACCGAACACGACCTTGAGGACCTCTTTAAAGGTGTAGGTTCCGTGCGAAGTGTCGAGATTATCTACAACCGTCAAACTCATCGATCCAAGGGATACGGGTTTATTGAAATGCTGCACGTTGACGAAGCAAAACGTGCTGTCGAAGTGCTGCACGATCAACCCTTCATGGGGCGCAACCTCGTCGTCAATGGTGCCACCAACAAACCTGTTAATGACGATCAACTTCAAGGCGATAACCGAGCTCAAAAAGAAGCCAAGGCTCAAGCTGAAGAGCAGCCTGCTTCTGATGAGTCGACTCAAGACAAACCCAGCACGGAGACTCCAGCACCCACCGCTGAGTAGATCGCGAGCACGTCATCATTTTAAAAACCCGCTTGCGAGTCCGCCTCCAAGCGGGTTTTTTATCGCCATTTCAATCGATCCCCCCCCTAACGAACCAGCACCATCTCGAACGCCATCTACATTTGCGGCCCCACCGCATCAGGAAAGTCGTCGTTGGCCATTGAGATGGCACGCCTCGTCGATGGTGAGGTTGTCAATGCCGATGCCTACCAACTCTATCGTGGGTTAGAAACTATCTCAGCGGCACCGACGCGTGAGGAACTCGCACAAGTCCCCCATCACCTTTACGGAGTGCTTGACCCTGCGGAAACCTGTGATGCGATGCGTTTCCGTGAGCTCGCCCTGCCTGTGGTCGATGCGATTGAGTCGCGGGGAAAGGTTCCCATTATCACCGGTGGATCGGGTCTTTATCTTAAATTTCTGACCCATGGCCCCTCGCCCGTCCCCGCAGGCGATGACGCATTACGTGCCGAGCTCGAGCGGGAATCCGATGCCTCGTTGATCGCCCGACTCACAGAGCTCGACCCCGTGGGCGCGGCCAGCACCAACCTTAAAAATCGCCGCTATGTTATCCGGGCTTTGGAGATCTGTATTCTTTCTGGACGCAAAATGTCCGAGGTGAAAAGTGACTGGAAATCAGCCAGTGCTACAATCGAACAAGGTCTCCGAGGTGTTTATCTGATCTGGGACCGTGAATGTCTCCGGCAGCGCATCAACCGCCGAACGGACATTATGTTGGATGCCGGCGCCATTGAAGAAGTTTCCGCACTCACGCACGCCTCCACGACCTGCGAAAAAGCCATTGGTGTCCCACAGATTCGCGCCCACCTCGTTGGCGAATTATCCCGTGACGCGTGCGCAGAACGGATTGCCGCAGCTACCCGCCAATACGCTAAACGACAACGCACGTGGTTCAGCAAGGAATCCTGGCTCACCCCCACCCCTGTGGATGAACTCACCGACGTGGCCACTTTAGCCAAAAACGTGACCACCTCATGGTAGTGTAACGCCATCAGGCGCCGGCTACGCAATAATATACAAAAGAAAAAACCCCGGCTGCAATCAAAGCAACCGGGGTTGGTGAGAGGTCGTGTGTCGCGTTGGCAATGGATACTAACGGATCACACGGGGGTCGTGGACTACATCATGCCGCCCATGCCGCCCATTCCGCCCATGCCACCCATTCCGTGGTCATGGCCGCCGGCTTCGGGAGCCGCTGGCTCTGGAAGGTCGGTGATCACACACTCGGTGGTAAGGAGGAGGCCTGAAATCGAGGCAGCATTCTGAAGTGCAGAACGCGTTACCTTGGTAGGATCAACAACACCGTCCTTGATCAGGTCAGTGTATTTACCCGTGGCAACGTTGTATCCTTCGTTATCCGAAGCCTTCTTGACGTGCTCGACGATGAGAGCGGCTTCGAGGCCCGCGTTGGCAGCGAGTTGACGAAGTGGTGCTTCGATGGCACGTGCTACGATTTCGGCGCCTGTGGCTTCGTCACCTTCAAGGGTGAGATCGCCGATGTTGGCTTGGGCGCGGATGAGGGCGGTGCCTCCACCAGCGACGATGCCTTCTTCAACTGCAGCGCGAGTGGCGTGCAGGGCGTCTTCGACGCGTGCCTTTTTCTCTTTCATCTCGGTCTCGGTGGCAGCACCGACGTTGATGACAGCCACACCGCCAGCAAGCTTAGCAAGGCGCTCTTGGAGCTTCTCGCTATCGTAATCGCTGGTTGTGTCTTCAATTTGGCGGCGGATTTGGTTAACGCGGCCAGTGATGGCGTCGCTTGTGCCTTCGCCTTCCACGATGGTGGTGGCGTCCTTGGTGATGGTGACACGCTTGGCGGATCCGAGGTCGTCGAGATCGACATTCTCAAGCTTGATGCCGAGGTCTTCGGTGATGACTTTACCACCAGTGAGGATGGCGAGGTCTTCGAGCATCGCTTTGCGGCGATCGCCAAAGCCGGGAGCTTTAACAGCGGCCACGTTAAGCGTGCCGCGGAGTTTGTTTACCACAAGGGCAGCAAGGGCTTCACCTTCGACGTCTTCGGCGATGATGAGGAGTGGCTTGCCGGTCTTGGCCGCTTTTTCAAGAAGAGGAAGAAGGTCTTTGAGTGAGCTGATCTTCTTCTCGTTGATGAGGATCAGGGCGTCGTCAAGAGATGCTTCCATGGCCTCTGGATCGGTAACGAAGTAGGGGCTGAGGTAGCCTTTATCGAACTGCATCCCTTCGACAACGTCGAGGTTGGTTTCGATCCCTTTGGCTTCTTCCACGGTGATGGTTCCGTCTTTACCGACTTTGTCCATGGCTTCAGCGATGATACCGCCGATTTCTTGGTCCCAGTTAGCAGAAACAGTGGCAACTTGCTCGATCTCGCTGGTGTCGGACACCTGCTTTGAAATCGTGTGAAGCTGTGCGACGATTGCCTCAGATGCCTTCATGATACCACGTTGGAGTGAGATCGGGTTGGCGCCGGCGGTGACGTTGCGAAGGCCTTCTTTGTAGATGGCTTCGGCAAGCACGGTAGCGGTGGTGGTTCCGTCACCTGCGATGTCTGATGTCTTGCTGGAGACCTCACGGATGAGCTGAGCGCCCATGTTCTCGTAAGGATCTTCAAGTTCGATTTCCTTGGCCACTGACACACCGTCTTTGGTGATGGTGGGGGAACCGAATTTCTTGTCGATGATTACGTTGCGTCCTGCAGGTCCGAGAGTTGTCTTAACGGCACGAGCCAGCTTTTCGACACCGCGCAGAAGTGCGTGACGTGCTGTTTCGTCGAATTGTAATTGTTTAGCCATGATATTGGTATTGTTTAGTAATGAAGGGATGGGGTTTAGCTAACGATTCCGAGGATGTCGGATTCGGTAAGGATCAGGAGGTCGTCACCGTCGACTTTAACATCGGTGCCGCCATATTTGGAGATGAGCACCTTGTCGCCAACGTTGACAGAGAACTCAATGGCTTTGCCATTCTCGTCCTTGCCGCCGGTTCCGAGGGAAACGACTTCAGCTTCTTGGGGTTTTTCTTGTGCGGTGTCCGGGAGAACGATGCCTCCGGCGCTAACTGATTCGGCTTCAAGACGCTTCACGAGGACGCGCTGACCGATGGGTGTTATGGTTGCCATAATAGTATGTTTGGATGGGTTGATTTAATGGTTGTTCGTTTGGTTTGGTTTTTTGACCGCAAATCATGGCGATCAAAAAAGAGTTGTTTGCGGGTGCTGATCGCAGGTTGAGGTTTAGTCGTCGACGACTTCGGCGTCTACCACCTTCCCTTTCGCTTGCTTTGGCTCCCCGGCGTCGGCTTCGGCTTCGGGCGCAGCATCAGGTGCACCTTCTGCGGTTGCTCCGGCAGCTTGTGCTGCTTGGGCGAGTTCCTGGAGTGACGCTTCAAGCTCCGTCGTGGCGGCTTTGATTCCGTCGATATCATCAGCGGTGAGTGCGGCCTTAACGGCTTCGATCTTTGCTTCGATACCGGATTTGATTTCTGCGGGAAGTTGCTCGCCGAGTTCGCCGAGTTGTTTTTCGACCTGATGGACAAGGTTTTCTGCGTTGTTTTTGGTTTCCACCGTTTCAGCGCGTTTTTTATCTTCATCGGCATGGGCCTCGGCGTCGCGCTTGGCTTTTTCGATTTCATCCTCGGAGAGTCCACTGGATCCTTCGATGGAGATTTTCTGTTCCTTACCGGAGTTTTTATCCTTGGCTGAAACGTGGAGGATTCCGTTGGCATCGATGTCAAAGGTGACCTCGATCTGTGGCATGCCACGTGGAGCGGCGTCGATGCCGTCGAGGCGGAAGTTACCGAGCATTTTATTGTCATCGAACATTTTACGTTCGCCCTGGCAGATCCGGATATCCACGGCGGGCTGATTATCAGCAGCGGTCGAGAACGTCTGAGATTTCTTGGCAGGAACGGTGGTGTTCCGCTCGATCATAGGGGTCGCAATGCTGCCCATGGTTTCGATCGACAAACTGAGTGGTGTGACATCGAGGAGAAGCACGTCGGTCACATCACCTTGGAGAACGCCACCTTGGATGGAGGCACCGATGGCGACCACCTCATCTGGGTTGACACCTTTGTGAGGCTCCTTGCCGGCCAGTTCGCCAGCAATCTCCTGCACCTTCGGCATGCGGGTCATTCCTCCGACAAGAACAAGCTCGTCGATTTCGCTGGCTGCGACACCAGCTTCCTTCAGGCAGTCGAGGACGGGCTTCTTCGTGCGATCGAATAAGCGATCGGCAATCTGCTCGAGTTTAGGGCGACTGAGGGTCGTTTGGATGTGCTTGGGGCCGGTCTGGTCGGCGGTGATGAAGGGCAGGTTGATGTCATAACTCTGAGCCGAACTCAGGGCGATCTTCGCCTTTTCCGCCTCTTCGCGAATACGCTGAAGGGCGTCTGGCTGTCCACTAAGGTCGATGCCTTCGGCGGTTTTGAATTCTTCGACAATCCAGTTAATGATGGTCCGGTCCCAGTCGTCACCGCCGAGCTGGGTGTCACCATCGGTGGCGAGCACCTCAAAGACGCCGTCGCCGATTTCGAGCACAGAGATATCGAAGGTTCCTCCTCCGAGATCGTAAACCGCGATTTTCTCATCGGATTTTTTATCGAGGCCATAGGCAAGTGATGCGGCGGTGGGCTCGTTGATGATACGTCTGACCTTAAGGCCAGCGATTTCACCTGCTGCCTTGGTGGCATTACGTTGGGAGTCGTTGAAGTATGCGGGCACCGTGATCACGGCCTCAGTGATGGTTTCACCGAGCTTCGATTCAGCATCGGATTTGAGCTTGCCGAGGATCATGGCGGAGATCTCTTGCGGTGAGTAGGTTTTTGCCTCGCCACCGACTTCGACTTCGATATGGGCGTCGCCATTGTCCGCTTCCACAACGCTGTAAGGCAGCTGCTTGTCCTCTTCACTGAGTTCGGAGAACTTACGTCCGATCAGACGCTTGGCAGAGAAAATGGTGTTTTTTGCGTTGGTGACCGCTTGGCGTTTAGCCGCCTGGCCTACGAGTCGTTCGCCGCTTTTGGTAAAAGCAACGACGGATGGAGTGGTGCGTGCACCTTCCGAGTTTTCAAGCACTTGTGGTTCACCCCCCTCCATGACAGCCATGCAGGAGTTGGTGGTTCCGAGGTCGATTCCGAGTATTTTAGCCATGATATTTGGGTGTTTTTTGGTTTAGTTCTGATGTTTGAGAAGAAAGAATGGGTGAATGATGCTCCATTTCGGTGCTGATTCTTAGTCCATTGAGGTGGGAGGTGTTAATACCAACTACCCGTTCTCTTGCATATAGTGTGCCACCATCAGGCGACATCATCTTAACCCTCTCAACATGAGTTAGTTAATGGTTGTTTTATGCCGCGGATGAGTTTGGGTGGGGCAGGTATCGCGTCATAATGACACGGAGAAACCCAGGTTTCTGTGCCAAGGTGGCGCAGCGCGACAAAATGCACGGGGTAGCCAGGCGAGGCATCCGTGGCGTTTGGGGGTTTTTGGGAGGAAGAAAAAGGGCCATGGATCAAGCCATGGCCCTTTGATTAAAAATTCGAAGAATCGATGATCCCGCTGCAGCGTTGTGTTGGCAGCGAAAAACGTTTATTTGGCATGTTCCACTGACGGAGTGGGAACCTCATTGAACTGAGGTAGAGGGCGGAGCTTGGGCGGGCGCTCTTCACCGGTGCAGCAACCGCAGGAAGAAAGGGCAACACCACCAGCGACGGTGGCCAACATGACGAGAATCTTAAGTGCTTTCATAATAGAGATAAATAGAGATGTTATCGAGTGTGTGTTTGGTGTCCCTTTTTAGGGATGGGCCCTGCCTGATGGCAAGAAAAAAGGGTGGGTCACATTTAACTGACCCACCCTTGTTGATGTTTTTTAGTCGTTTCCGTTACTTGACTGGCATGTCCACCATAGGTGCTGGTGGGACTTGGGTGTCAGGCTGGGAACCACAGGATGCACTGAGTGCGATACCTGCGGCTGCGGCAAGAATGATTGCAATTTTCATTGTTTTCTTAGGCAGCTAATAGTTTCTAATTCTAAAGAATAAAGAATTTACCGTTACTTCATAGGAGCAACTTCAACGGGGGCAGGTGCAGGCTTTGAGCAGCAGGAAGCGCTGACCATAACTCCACATGCGGCGGCGGCGATTGCGATAATTTGAATAAGTTTCATATAATTTTAGTAGGTTGTTGTAGTTAGGTTCGAGTAATCAAGTGAGAGGATTCTCGTCTTGATAGAATTAATCTATATAATTCTGATGGTGGCATGCAAGCTGTAAATATAAAAACAACCTTCATTTTTTTTCGATGGCGATCAGTGTGATGTCATCCATTTGTGGCTGATCCCCTGCAAATGAGGAAACCGCCTGACGAATCGAATCGACAACGGCCTCGGCTCCCATGGGGGCTGATTTAAGAAATTCCGTTTCCAATCGATCGGGGCCAAACTCATCACCCTCTTTGTCCACCGCTTCGCAGACTCCATCCGTGTAGAGCAACAAACAATCTCCCGACTCCATCTGCAGGTCGAGATCCTTGGTGACACGCTCGAACACGTCCCCTTCGTCAATTCCAATAGCGAGTCCAGGTGGCTTTATGTATTCGACCTGTCCTTTACCACTGCGAAACATAAGAGGTGTGTCATGGCCAGCACGCGACATCCGGAGGTTGCCCGTTCCATTATCGAGAACAACATAAACGAGGCTCACAAACATATCCTCGCGGACATCGGGGAAAAGGTGCCTGTTTACTAGGGACAGAGCCTCCGTTGGGCTTGCTGCGGATAATGCCGTTAGTCGAAGGACGCTGCGGCACATGGCCATCAGTAGTCCGGCAGGCACGCCCTTTCCGGTTACATCGGCAATCACGATGCCCGAACGATCCTCAGGCAATTCGATATAATCAAAATAATCTCCACTGATCATCCGAGCAGGCGTATTGCTTCCGCTCACGCGGTAACCTGGTATGTTCGGCTCCGTCGATGGCAACAGCACATTCTGGACTTCACTGGCGGTGCGTATCTCGGCATCGAGCTTCCGTTTCTCGGTTAACTCCTGATGGATCATGGCATTGCCCATCGCGAATGCCGATTGCTCGGAAACCGATCGAAACACATCAAAGTCGTTGACCGAAAACCGCCCATTTTCGTGTTTACGGACTAAGGCAACCACCCCGAGGTCACGCCCGCCGTGTTGTAAAGGGGCAAGCAGTGCGGACACGTTTTCTTCATAACTGACAAATGCGTCCCGAAACGATTCGTGATTTTTGACGTTGGTAATGTGCAAACATTCACCTGCTGCGAGAGCGGAACCCAAGATTCCCTCATCAACGGATGATTTGGAGAGGCGTATATGACTATGTAACGCGCGTCGATCTTTCTTCGCGCGGTTGGCAATCTCAACAGGGATACCAATGATCGGTGGGCAGTCAGGGGAAATATACTTGGGGATCAGATGGTTTCGATTCTCGCTCAGGAGGTAGAGCGCTCCCCCGTCGGAGCCTAACACATTACTGAATCCGTCCACGATTTCCTTATGCAATTGAACCGATGAGATGTCGGACTCGATGGCACGGCCGAGTTGATGCAGGAAGTTGAACATCCGTTTTTCCTCGCCGACAATATCATCTTTTTCCTTTTGGATGTGATTGAGGCGCATCTGCGCATTGCGCAAGACTAACAGACATACGACAAATAATACGGCGGAAACAGCGACAACGAGAAAGATACTGTCCGACAAGATGGATGCATAGAGGGGCAAGGTGGTAGTAAGTCTATGTTATGGGGGGGGACGCCGTCTTGCCTAGTGCATGGCTGGAAGCAGTCGGAGAAGGATTACTTTTCTGTAGACTCTTTGGCTTTCACCTCGGCTTCGAGAAAATCAAGCACGGTGCCGAATTTTTGAGTGTTTCTTTCATCGGCTTCGCAGAGTTTTTTGTGGGCATAAAGAACATGCGGGGCTTCGGCTTTTTCCTGCATGCCATTGGGCACACACGGTTGGAGTTTCCCCCGGATGGCATCGATCTCGTCGCGCCAAATGCCATCGGCCGGATCAATCTGCATCAGGACATCAAGACCGAGGTCTTCGAGCGATTTTTGATTTCTCTGTCCGGGTTCGGCAACTTGAAGTTTCCCCTTGGGGAGTTTCATCAAGCGCATGGCTAGACCAGCCATGGTTCCCATGAACGTGGAATCCATCCCCTTACATGCATGTAGATCGATAACGAGGCAGGTCGCGCCGTTGTCGATTTGATTCTCGCACCATTCCTTCAGGATGGGGCTATTGAGAAACGAGCCCTTTCCGTCGCAACGGATCCACGAGAATGTGCTTTCGCTATAGGCTGAAATTGAGTTGTTTTTACTCACTCGGTGTGTGTTGAGGGTTATGTGATTTCGATGCGCTTAAAGATAGACAAAGTCATGGCTCAGGTCAATCATAAGAGAGGTTATTTTACGCATGGAGGCAAAAAGTAATCGCTCGGATCACAAGCGGAATCGTGTCCCCCCTTCCCTTCCAGAGATGATGTCTGATAAAGCCGATGGATTGCGTCCGCTGGCAATGACGGTTTCCACGCCTGACTCGAGGGCGGATCTTACCGCGGTGAGCTTGGATGCCATACCTCCTATCGAGAACTTCCCGTGGTCGTCGCGCACGTGGTCGACAATCGAGTCGATATCGTCGACCTGCTTGACGATCTTGCCGTCGGGGCTTTGAAGACCATCCACCGTGCTTAGCATAATGAGCATACGAGCTTCAAGCAGGCTGGCAACCTTGGCTGAAAGCATATCGTTGTCCCCCACCCTGAGTTCTTCAACCGCCACGGTATCGTTTTCATTGATGATGGGGATGATATTGCCTTCATCAAGCAGGCGATGCAGGGTATCCATGACATGAGAGCTTCGGCGTGCATGGTCGAAGTCAGCAGCGGTGAGTAGAATCTGAGCCACGTTGAGACGGAATTTCTGAAAAAGGTTTTCGTAGGCATGCATCAATCGCGTCTGGCCGACGGCAGCGCAAGCTTGGCGTGATGCGATATCTTCGGGGTAGCCATCGAGATTGAGGGCAGAGACCCCGGCACCCACAGCACCGCTGGAAACCATGACGCAGCGGGCTCCTCCGGCGACGAGTTCAGAGATGGAGGTGACCAATTTTACGAGGGATGCCTCATCAAGCGTGCCGTCCTGTTCGCGTGTGAGGACCCCTGTCCCAATTTTGATGATAATAATTTCCCTAGACATAAACAATGCGTGGTGATGAAAAAAATGGATCTTTAGCTGTGCGCCGCAACTCGGATGGCTTGGCAGACGGCGGGGAATATTTGTTTCTTTCGGCTGACCACACCGGGGGCCTGGAACACGCCATCGGCATCACGCTCAAAAGGCAGTGCGTCAATGATCTTCGGGTCCCCACTGGTCAGAACAAGACTATGGTGGCGAGTGATATCAGTGACAATGAGCAGTGCCAAGTCGTAGCCTTTTTCCCTGATTAGGTCATCCAGTGTTTTGCCTAGTTCATGGTGTCTGCTGCCGAAGAGATCAAGCCCCGCCTCCTCGACATGAGAAATACTCACACGCGCTCCATTCTCTTCAAAAACTTTCCGGTCAGCGCCGAGAGCTTCGGCTGCCGTGTTATGGGCCAACAAAGAACCTGAGGCAAAGAAATCTTGGGTAAACTGAGCCGCATCGACATGGGCGATTTCACACAACCAAATAAGAATTTCTCGATCGAGGTCCGCTGTCGTTGGTGATGTCAGATTAAGTGTGTCCGACACCATGCCCGCGATCAGGCAAAGTGCTACGCCCTTCGGGATATCAATGCCGGCATAGCGATATTCACGCGCGACCAATGTTGATGACGAGCCGACGGGTTCGTTGAGGTATCGGATCGGTTCACGGGAGATGAGATCACCCGCAAGGCGGTGGTGGTCGATGACCTCGATCACCTCCGCGTCCTCGACACCTGGGACAGCCTGTGAAAACTCGTTGTGATCGACGAGCACGAGGCGGATCCGTGGCGGGTCAATCAGGTCGGATTTGGAAATCACGCCCATCAGCGTGTTGTCACCTGGATCGACCACGGGGAAAAGATCTTGTTTTTGGCTACTCAAGCAAAGGCGTAATTGTTTGACGGAATCATCAGCCATGACGCGCACAATGGTGTTATTGAGCGCGTAGTTAACCATTCGCGAGCACCGGATGAGTTTAGAAACGGTGGCTGTGTCCTGTTGGCAGTGGAGGATCACGACGCCTTTTTCACGCGCCAACGCAACCAGATCAGCTGAAACACTGAATCCTCCCGTCACTACAAGCATACAGACACCGTGGTCGATCGCCGTCCGTTGAATGATCGGCCTGTCACCACATATCACCACATAGGAACCGACATCTCCAATGGTCGTGGCATGAGTGAGACGCTTGAGGACCGCATCCACGCTGGACGCCGCGATCAACTGGACAATTTCCCGTTCATCGGATTCCAGATCCGCGCCCAATGCCTCGGCCTCGAGTGTGACCGCGATTTTTGCCGGGCAGGCAACCATTCGGCGAACCGACTCGGCATCCGTATCCGTGGGCATGAGTAATTGCAGGAGGTCGAGGTATTTCAATAACCCGCATAAGCGGTCATCGGCATCAACAACGGGAATGCTTCGCACACCACTGGACAACATCACCTGATACGCATCGAGGAACGTCGCGTCATTCCTCACCTTGACGACATCTTTGCGGCAGATCATTTCTGCCGTTGCGCTTACATCATCGAGCAAGAGTGGCTTTTCCATTCTCGCTTGTTCGAGCACCCAAGCGGTGCGTGCCGGAACGGGGCCACAACGCGCAGCCACGGCCTCAGGGCATCCTTTTTTCTGTAAGAGGTCGGCATAACCAATGGCGGCGCAAATCGCATCCGTGTCTGGATTGAGGTGACCAACCACATACAGTGGCATAGGAGATGGCATATTGGAAGGTGATGACATAGCTAGGAAAGGACAAACCCTCTCTGAAGATGGGGCATTTGGCAATGCTGGGGTTTGGCATTTCTGCCACCATGCGTCACCAACTCAAATTAAAAAACATCGTTCACCACCGTCACCTCAGGCGGATCTCCATCGTGCAGGATAATCTCGACCACATCAAATCGCCACAGGATTTTGCGGGTGCCTAGGAGGTGGAGCCATGAGTTAGCCCCCCGCTCGATGAGTTCTTGTTTCTCGGTATTCACCGCATCCAGGGGGCGACCGTAACCGCGCCGCGTGCGGGTTTTCACCTCAACAAAGCTCAGGGTGTCACCATCGCGCGCCACGATATCGACCTCCCCACCCTTCGGTCCTCGGTAATTCCGGAAAAGCACTTTACGGCCATCAGCACGCAGTTGTGAGCAGGCAATGTTCTCACCCAAATCACCGATCTCTATGTGACTCAGCGCCTCCCCATCCTTACCCGTGAGCGAACAGGGTGCATGAAGTAATCGGCTAAACCGCCGATAAATAAGGGGGATCGGGCTGATCACGGTGTGCAAGGGGGATCAAACATCCATTAATCATCCTCATATTTCTTGTGGCCTTCTTTTTTGCCCGCCTTGACCTTCTTCATCGCAGCATCGACTTTGGCCTGATCTTCATCAAGATAAGCCAATTCTAGCTCACAGAGGGCGGCATAAGAAAGCCCCATCATCCGGCGGTAATCAGCGATGGCTTGGGTCTTCTCCTTGCCGTCTTTCATTTCCTCAACGAGGATAGGAATGAACGCCATCCCCTTACGACAACCATCGGCCGCTGTCCGGGCCGCCTTAGCCGCACCCGCCCAGTCGCTTTTGTCCATCTTGCGCAGGCTTTTTAAAGCGTCACTCATTTGTTCCATCGTCTTGGCTAAGGGGGTGTCGTCATCCGCCATCGTGGGCTGAGCCAAAACAAGGCTCACGGTCATTACGGGTAATACGATTCGGTTAAAAATTGTGTTCATTTTCATCAGAACCAATACAGTCATAGGTTGAGAACCTGTCAATCCCTCTTCACATAAAACAGCATGATAGCAATGCTCGACAAGTTACCCTGCGCCTCGCTACAACAGTCTTCGACATGGCAGACAAGCAAGAAAAGAAGCTTACACCGATGATGGCACAGTATCAGGCAATGCGCCGATCCCTGCCTGATGACATCCTCCTCTTCTACCGTCTTGGTGATTTCTATGAAATGTTTTTTGAAGATGCCAAGAGGGCGTCGAGTATCCTCAATGTCGCGCTCACCAAACGTAACAATATCCCGATGTGTGGCGTCCCGCATCATGCCGCGCAGGGGTATATCGCGAAGTTAATCCAAGGTGGTATGCGCGTCGCCATCGCCGAGCAAACCAGCGACCCACAACCTGGTAAAATCGTCGAGCGCGAAATCGCCCAGATCATTTCAGCGGGAACCGTCAGCGACATCACGCTGCTTGATGATACCCGCCACAATTATGTGGCTGCCGTTTATCAAGTAGGGAAATCCATCGGTCTCGCATGCGCCGACCACTCCACCGGCGAGTTTACCGTAGCTGAGTTTGCAAATGCAGACGCCCTGCAAGATGCCCTGCAGCGACTCGCCCCCAAGGAACTCATCATTGCCGACGATCAAATCAGCCGCTTCGGACACCTCCGTGGATGCCTCCCCTACGACGGTTACGCCTTCCTCACCGACCAGGCCAGATTCGCGCTCTGCGACCATTTTAAAGTCCAGTCGCTTCGCGGCTTCGGGTGTGATGATATGGCGGCTGCCATTTCTGCCGCCGGAGCGATCCTCCATTACCTCTCGTTCCAGCTCCGCCGGTCCTGTGACCACCTCAGGCATATCGCAGTCCGCGCCGAAGGTGAACATGTCATCATCGACGCCTCATCACAGCGGAATCTCGATCTCGTCGACTCCCCGACTGGGCGTCAGCATTCGTTGCTCGGCGCGCTCGATCGCACCGCCACTCCGATGGGTGCAAGGAAGTTGCGCGATTGGATCCTGCATCCACTCCGTGACCTTACTCTCTTGATTGCACGGCAGGAAATGATCGCATCTTTTCTCGCCGAACCCTTCCTCTTAGGACAATGTCGCGAGCAGCTCAAGGGGATCCGTGACATTGAACGCACCACCTCCCGACTGTCACAAAACTCCGGCAATGCAAGGGACCTGCTTTCCCTGTTAACCTCGCTGCAGAAAATCCCAGACCTCAAAAGCCATTTGGAGGCACTTAGCGAGCAAGCGCCTGATTCCGGATTTCAAGCCGACCTCATCCACAACCTGCACCTTTTCCCCGGGCTGACGGGTAAGCTCGAACATGCCCTCACCGATGAACCACCGGCAGGAACCAAGGACGGCGGGATCATCCGCGATGGATGCCACCCCGAACTCGATGAACTTCGCGCCGCATCCAGTAGCGGCAAACAATGGCTCGCCGAGCTCCAGGAAAGCGAACGTAAACGCACAGGGATCGACACCCTCAAAATCAAGTTCAACAACGTCTTTGGCTATTTCCTCGAGGTCACCAAAGCCAAGGCACACCTCGTCCCCGACGACTATCAACGCAAGCAGACGATGACCAATGCCGAGCGCTACATCACGCCCGAGCTCAAGGAGATGGAAAATAAAATCCTCGGCGCCGATGAACGTGCCAAACAGCTTGAATACGACGAGTTTGTCAAACTCCGCCAAGCCGTCGCCGATGAGCTCGACGAGCTCCAGCAGTGCGCCGATGCCCTAGCCACGCTTGATGTTCTGCTCGGGCTCGCCGAGCTAGCGCAGCTCCATCAATATTCCAGACCCGTCCTTGATGACTCCTGTGACCTCCACATCACCAACGGTAGACACCCTGTGTTAGAACAAACATTGATCGACGAAAAATTCATCCCCAACGACACCCTGATGGAGTTTGACTCCTCCCGCCTCATCCTGCTCACTGGACCGAATATGGCAGGAAAATCCACCTACATCCGCCAGGTCGCCCTGATCACCCTGATGGCACAAATAGGAGCCTACGTCCCAGCCGAAAACGCACGCATCGGAGTGGTCGACCGCATTTTCTGCCGCGTCGGGGCCTCAGACGACCTCACCAGTGGCCAGTCAACATTTATGGTCGAGATGAACGAAACCTCCCTCATCATCAACAATGCCACCGAGAACTCACTGGTTATCCTCGATGAAATTGGTCGAGGCACCGCGACTTTTGACGGTCTCTCCATCGCATGGTCCGTCGCCGAACACATCCACGATATCATCAAGGCCCGCACGCTGTTTGCCACTCACTACCACGAACTCACCGACCTTTCCCGAAGCCGTGATGCGGTGGAAAACTATAACATCGCCGTGCGTGAGTGGAACGACGATATCATTTTCCTGCGCAAAATCGTCCCCGGCACCGCCGATAAATCCTACGGCATCCAAGTCGCCCGCCTCGCCGGACTCCCGCCTGCGATCATCGATCGCGCCAAGGACATCCTTTCCCACCTCGAACTCAACTCGACCCGCCCCGAAGCCCAGGGCAAACCGAAAGCAAAAAACACCCGGACCAAGTCGAAAGGCATGCCCGATGCTGACTCGCCGCAGATGGATCTCTTTTCTTAAATCTTAATCATCTCAAAGACCGCCCACGTTTTTTCACCCCTTTTGATTCACTCCACACCATGACTTCTCCCATCGGCATTCTCGACTCCGGCCTTGGTGGGCTTTCTGTGCTCAATGAAATTCACAAGGTGCTTCCGAATGAAAACATCGTGTATTTCGGCGACAGCGCATGGTGCCCGTATGGATCTAGGCATGGCGATGAGATTCAAGATCGCGTCTTCAAGGTCACCGATTTTCTCATGGAACATGGCTGTAAGATGATTGTGGTCGCCTGCAACTCGGCAACCATTGCCGCGGTCGAAGCTCTCCGCGCAACTTACCCCCTTCCCTTTGTCGGTATGGAACCAGCTGTCAAACCTGCAACCATGATCACCCAGTCGGGAACCGTCGGCGTGCTGGCAACCGAAGCCTCTTTGGCAGGAGAAAAATTCCACCGTCTCGTCTCGGACCACGCATCAGAAATCAAGGTGATCACCCGACCCTGCCCGCGATTTGTCGATCTCGTCGAAGCAGGCGACCTCACAAGCGATCGGGCGCGCACCATCGTCGAGGAAGAAACCCTGCCATTGATCGAGGCTGGGGCTGACGTCTTGGTTTTGGGCTGCACCCACTACCCGTTTCTCAGGCCTCTCATCGAGCAAGTCGCTGGCCCTGACATCGGCATCATCGACACTGGAGAAGCCGTGGCTCAACGCGTCGCAAGCCAACTCCCCACCCATAGCGGCTGCGCCTCACCTCAATACAAGATCTTCACCAGCGGCAATCTGAGTCATTTGAAAAATAATATTCCCTTGCTCTGCCCCCATATCACCCCCGAACTCGCCCATCTTGATCTTGCATGACTCCTATCTAACTGCGGTCGACTGGTTGACACGTGCCGACCGGCACCAACAAACAGCGCGTCACTGGACGGTTCCTTTTCGTGAGCGGCGAGCGTCACGTCAGAAGCATCCGGTGTATGATTTCCTGTTCACCTACTACCCGTTTTCGCTGGGTCGACTCGAGCAATGGCATCCTGGATATGGCATAACCCTTGAAAAAGTAGACCCTCTTCCAGAGGTTTATCAGGGGAAACACTACACCACGGGTCGGGACGCCGTGATGCTCGATGCGACCACGTTGACTGAGAAAAATCGCCATCGCATCACCTGGATTCACAACCTCTTAGCCTTAACCCAAAGTCGAACCGCCAATTTCTCCTGCTTCGGCATGCATGAGTGGGCGATGGTTTACAGCGGTGCTGACATCCGTCATCGAGAGTCGATTCCGCTCCGTTTTTCCCAAGACGAGACCGATCACATCGTCGAATCCCAAGCCATTGCCTGCAGCCACTTCGATGCCTTTCGTTTTTTCGCCCCCGCAGCCCTGCCATTCAACAAGCTTCAACCGACCTTGGAAAGCCGTCAGGACTTTGAGCAGCCGGGTTGCCTGCATGCCAACATGGACCTCTACAAATGGGCATCGAAGTGTATGCCGTGGGTGGGCAGCGACTTGCTCTGGCAGTGTTTTCAGCTCGCCCTCGCCGCACGTGAGCTGGATATGCAAGCCAGTCCCTACGACCTCACCGACTACGGATATCGGCCGATCAAAATTGAAACGGCTGACGGGCGATCCGAATACGAACAACAACAACGAGGGATCAACGCGCAGGCGAAACCGCTACGTCAGAAACTGATCGATACCCTAGCGCGTTGTTTGCACCCATCAAGAACATGAATCGGGTTTGGCCACCTGGGTCATTTTTCTATGCCGCAACCCTTGGCCAAAAAGAACCAGCACCCAGAAAACTCCGGCGCACATCACGATCCACGGAAACAACCAGCCTGCTCGCGTGTAGAAGGTGAGCTCGCGACGTCCTCACCCGATGTGCCGTCGTCAAAAAAGTGCACCGTGTGGTTTTTGTAATGTTCCCCGACAGCCCCCTGTCCGTCCAAGGTCAGTGCGGTATTATACCAACTTTCATCGTCGCGACGTGTTTGCGTTCCGAGCACAAGCACAGCATCTTGATCCGTCGCCAGCTGAAGCAATTGTGGCCAATAGCGGTCATGACGCCTTCACTCCACGCACGGCGAGCAACAAGGGAACCCACGCCACAACGGCCATCCACCACCAACCTACTGGAGGAAAAACGAGGACACCTAAACACGCACTAAGAAGAACCCATGCGATACGAACCACTTGATGCATGAACACGTCATACACCATGCCCAGAGGTGAACAACGCGTAAGTCGGACTAATGCATCCCTAACGTCTCGAGCACCGCTACTTTAATAGGGTCGAGAAGTACCGATGGAAGCAGTCCGAGAAGCACCAGCGCGGCGGCGGGGATGACAACGGCAAGAACATACCCCAACGACAACGACTCTTTTCCAGCACTCCCATCGCCATCTTTGACAAAGGCTTGTTTGAGCACCGACAAGTAATAGTAGAACGAGACGGCACTCATCACGACCGCGAGACCAACCAGCCAGGCGAGCCCGGAATTCTCCGCCTGAATCGAATCGGTCATGGCCGCCCCAAACAGAATGAACTTACCCGCAAAACCCGCCAATGGCGGGATACCAGCCAGCGATGTCATGAAAATCAACAAACACACAGCGAGCAATGGCGAGCGGTGAATCAATCCAGCAAAGGCAGCCTGTGAATCGCTCCCTTGGTCACGCTCGACCGCAGCAGTCACCACGAGCGCACCGAGTGTGGCTAATCCGTAAACCACCACATAAAAGAGCGCCGCGGCAGAGGACTCACCACCAGCTGCACACATGCCAACCATGAGATATCCACTATTGGCCACGGCAGAGTAGGCAAGTAATCGTCGAACGCTTTTTTGGGCCAGTGCCAGCAGGTTGCCAAAGACCATCGAGACCGCTGCGATAATGGCTAGCCAGATCGACCACCCTGCGGTTATCCCACCCCATGCGGCCGATCCGGCGGCGTCGGGAAAGCCGATCATCAGGAAGCGCACCAGCAGCACTACCCCCACAATCTTGGACGCGCCCGCCACGAGAGTAACCGTCGTTACCGGAGCTCCTTGATAGACATCGGGCGCCCAGTAGTGGAATGGTGCAGCAGCCATTTTAAAGCCGAGCCCCACGACCACCATCAATAAACCAACCATCCCAATCACCGATGTGGGATCAGCGGCGACTGCCTTGGCGACGCCTTGCAGTGTGTCCGATTGAGAAAAACCATAAAGAAAACTCAATCCAAACAACATAAAGGCAGCAGAAACTGCCCCAAACAGGAAATACTTCAACGAGGCCTCAGACGATTGTGGGGTGCGCGAAAATCCTGCCAGCAAATACAACGAAAGACTAGCGAGCTCGAGAGCCACGAAGATGAACAGCAAATGGTTACTACCCACAGCGAGGGTCAAACCTGTGAGCGCAAACAGCATCAAGGCAAAATACTCCCCTGGGTGCTCTATTTCCTTTTTTGCAGGTGGAACCAGCACCGCTAAAAAACCAAGCCCCAACACGCCGCCTTTAAATATCAACGCTATCGCATCCATGGCGATCAGATGACTGCCTGATGCAAGACACTTGGGGGTGAAAACAAGGGCGACTCCCGCCGCCAACACCCCCAATGCTGCAATCCGAGAAGCTAAGCCACAGGTGATGGTTTTTTTGGTTTTTGATTCAGTGCTTACGGCTACACCGAGAAGCGCCAGTGCGGTTATCACCAGCACGGCTTCGGGTAACAATTGATAGAAGAGGTGGATGTAGTTCACGGCTGGAAAAGGATCGATTGGAACAAGGGAGAACGAAGACCATCGTCAATCAAAGTCACCCATGGTTTCGGGTAAATTCCGATGGAGAGAGAGACAATAAGCAATAATGCCATGGCGGATATTTCCGGCCAAGTCAGTGGGTCCAATGGAGGGGTCGACGATCCAGCCCCCATCGTCTCGGCAGATGATGCTTTGCTGTCGGGGAAAAACGCGCGATACATCGCACGCAGCGAAAATGCCCCAGTGATGATGATGCCTAATGCCACCCATGGCAGGAGCCACGGGTAGGACTCCCACACTCCGATCACGACAGAGATTTCCGCGACAAATCCACTGAATCCAGGAAGACCCATCGAGGCCGCTGTGGCGAGGGTAAAGGCGATGGCCGCCCCAGGCAGTGACTTCCACAAATTAAATCCCCCCAACTCTGTAAGGTCGCGTGTATGCGTGCGCTCATAAACCACCCGACCCGCAATACCAAAGAGAAGCCCGGCAATCACACCGTGGGAAATCATTTGCAAGGCCGCCCCCCGAAACCCCCAGTGTGTGGCAGTCGCTAAACCTAACATCACAAATCCCATGTGACTCACGCTCGAGTAGCCAATCACAAATTTGAGGTCCTTTTGTTGCAGTGCGGTGAATGCACCGTAAAGAATTCCAACCACCGCCAATCCCGCTATAAAGGGTTGCCACACGGCAAAGCCATCAGGGAAAAGTGGGATTGCAATACACAGAGCACCAAAGGCGCCTAGCTTCATCACCACGCCTGCGAGCAACATCGAGGCCGCCGTGGGTGCTGCGACGTGACCCGTAGGTGCCCAGGTGTGAAATGGCCACATGCCCGCTAACACGGCAAAACCAAGGAAAAGGATAGGGAATGCCCAATTCTGAAGTTCCGTCGAATACTCAGCCGCAGCCAGATGCGCGATATCGAAACTTGTGCCACCTGCCGCCGCATACGCGACAACCAGTCCTAGCAGGATCAAGGCGCTGGAACCAATCGAATACATCGTCAGTTTCATCGCTCCATACTCGCGGTTGGTTGACCCCCAGATCGCAATCAACATGTATTTCGGAAGGATCACAATTTCATAACAAACAAAGAGAAGAAACGCATCCTGACTCAGAAACACCCCATACACCCCACCGATGATGGTCAGAAAGTAGGCGAAAAAGGCACGCGGACGCTTCGTGACATTCCAGGAAAATAACACACCCGCAATGGCAACCACCCCAGTGAGCATGAGAAGCGTGAGCGCCAGACCGTCAGCGGCCAAATGAAATTGAATACCAAAACTGGGAATCCAGTCGCTTTTAAATGACCACACGTCCGACTCCATCCCATTGAGTCGGGTTAAACATGACACGGCGGCAGCCGCCGCTCCCACAAGTGAGGCAATCAGGGCGATGATTCGCGACTGTCCGGCCATGCGGGCAGGCAGCAGCAGCACCAGCAGGGCACCGGCGAATGCAGATATAATGGTCCAGGCGGGATTCATGATGACGGGAGAAGATGGTTGAGCATGCGAAGAATGTCGTCGTTAATGCAGTGAAGGATCGCTTGCGGCCAGACACCCAACCCCACAATGAGGGCGATCACGGGAACAAACAGCAGCCGTTCACGGGTTGTCAGGTCGGTCCAGGATTCCAATGCGCTTGGCAAGGGGCCATGAAATACCTTGCGGAGAAGTCGGAGCAGGAACACGGCCGTCAGCAGAAGACCAATCAGTGAAACAGCCGCCGCCCATGGCACGAGACCGAAAACACCATTGAAAATGAGAAATTCACCAACAAAGCCACTCAGCCCGGGAAGCCCAAGCGAGGCGAACAAGGCCAGCCCCATCAGACCACAGAAAACAGGCATCTTGGCACGCAGGCCACCAAAGTCATCGATACTGCGTAGTCCCCCACTCCGTTGCTCGAAAATACCCACACTGAAGAACAAGGCCGAAGCAATAATCCCATGGTTGAAGGCTTGCAGGATCACGCCTGAGATCGACGACGATACCGCCGTGCGATCGGCCTGTGACGCCGCCACCGCCGCCACCGCCAACACGCAGTAGCCGAGGTGGTTGATCGATGAATAAGCGAGGATGCGTTTCATGTCGGTTTGCGCCAGCGCCGCCACCGCTCCAAGCACTACCGTGATCACCGCCAAGGCTGTCAGCCACGGAGCAAACCCCGGAAGCACCTCGGGGAAGATCATCATAAAAATACGTAGCAACCCGTAGACACCCATTTTTGATAACAATCCGGTAAGCAATAAGGTCACCGGTGTCGGAGCCTCGGCATAGGCGTCCGGAAGCCAAGCGTGGAATGGGAAGACGGGGATTTTGACAGCCAGACCAAAGAAAACACAGATGGCAATGATCGTAAGTAGATAATGGCCACCGTAACCGGTCGATTTCAAAGCCTCGCCGACACCGGAAGCCAGCTCCTTGTTGGCCGCCAACTCATGAAGCATCGCAAAATCCATCGTGCCCACCGAGACTTGCAGGGCAAGGAATCCAAGCAGCATACAGACGCCGCCAAAGAGCGTCACGATAAAGAACCGCATCGCCGCCCGTGGTGCCCCATCGCCACCCCAAAGCCGGATCAGCAGGTAAGATGGAATCAAGGTCATTTCCCAGCAGAGGAAAAACGGAATGAAATGGCCTGCGGTGAATACACCAAAGAGCATCGACTGCATCACCAGAATCAAGGCGCAGTAACCACGACTATTCAGCCCGAAACGTGACGAGATCGCCAGCGCAAACAAGGTGACCAAGGAGGTCAGTAAAAGAAACACCCACGAGATCCCATCGACACTGAACGAGAGGCTGATGTTCGCGCTGGGGATCCAATCAAGCGACCAGGAGGCTAGGATACCCCCCTCTGGCGTCGGACGAGTCCCCCTCATCATCACCACGAATGCCAAAGGAATAACAGCCCATGCGATGGCAAATCTGCCCGCTCCCTGACGCTTTGAGTTTGGTAATGCAGTGAGGATCACGGCACCCAACAAGGGAAGAAGTAATATTGAAAGTAACAACATATCGTAACTAGGCACTCAGCCAGAAATAGAGAATAAGAAGAACGGACATGCCGAGACCAATCGCGCGCAAGTATCCCTGCGGACGCCCAACTTGTGCGTCAGAGGCTGAGGATGCTCGGTTTTTCATTCCCGAACAAACCCCATCAAACCCACGGTTCAGTCCCTTTTCATCAGTCGATCCTGTGAGTCGACCAAACAGCTTAAATCCACCTTCAAGGGCTGCCATCAGCGGCACAAAAATATTCCGTTCGATCGAGTTGATCACACAGGCTAACGACGCGAGCGGTTTAATGATCGCCTTTTCATAAAGCGTATCAAAGCCCATGGCTGCGACGAGAAAACCCCAGACGCCACCGAGTTTTTCTTCGAGAGGATCGGGCGCATTGCTGTCGGCGGATAGGTTGCGATAAATCTTCCAAGACGCCCCGACACCTACAGTCACGATCGCAAGTGAAACCCCTAGCAAACCAAGAGCATGACCATGAAACAGTGCTCCACCATCGAACTCGGCAGCCTCACCACCCATCCATTTTTCAAACCACTGCCACATCGGCGTTCCTATCACCGACAGCAGGACAGCTCCCGCAGCGAGAACATAAAGTGGCACGAGCATCACCTTCGGGCTTTCATGGGGATGATCCACACCTGGCTTACGGGGCGAACCAAAGAACACCATCAATGCCTGACGGGTCATGTAAAATGCCGTTAGTAAGGCCGCAGCAACCGCCAGCAGGAATGGCCCTATACCACCCTGCCATACCTGCGCACTGTGGAGAACCGCCTCCTTACTCCAGAACCCGGAAAAAAAGAACGGGAACCCAGAAAGCGCCATCATACCAATCGCGTAGACAAGGAAGGTTTTCGGCATCGTCTTTCTCAAGCCACCCATCTTGCGAATATCTTGCTCGTCGTGGCAGCCATGGATCACGGAGCCAGCGGAGAGGAAAAGCAGGGCTTTAAAGAAGGCGTGGCAGATCAGGTGAAGCATCGCAGCCGCCACCCCGCCTGTGCCAAGCGCAATCATCATGAAACCGAGCTGTGATACCGT
The DNA here is from genome assembly GCA_013041925.1 of Akkermansiaceae bacterium. Lineage (GTDB taxonomy): Bacteria > Verrucomicrobiota > Verrucomicrobiia > Verrucomicrobiales > Akkermansiaceae > Oceaniferula. The sequence continues at coordinate 134,975 of JABDRB010000012.1, forward strand.
CGAGTAGGCGAGGATCCGTTTGATATCCGTCTGAGCCATCGCGACCAAGGCCGCATACAGCGCCGTCACTCCACCAATCCACGCCGCGGCGGAAAGTGCAATACTCGCTCCATCGACATCGACAGCAGCTTGGAAAATAGGATGTGTCCTCGCGACGAGAAATACACCCGCGGCTACCATGGTGGCAGCGTGAATGAGAGCGGACACCGGAGTTGGACCTTCCATGGCATCAGGAAGCCACGTGTGCAGGGGAACTTGGCCGGATTTACCCATGGCACCAACGAGTAGCAGCAGAGATGCCCCAGCCGACACGGCCAGACCTCCGCATGTGGTTGCCGCCGCCAGAGATTCGAGGGCATTCGTTTCTAATAAACCAGTGCCGCCATCGTAGAACATGAGCGTGCCCGATTCACGGTAGAGCCAGATCATGCCGATCAGAAATGCCATATCCCCCACCCGTGTGGTGATGAATGCCTTTTGAGCCGCAGCCGCAGCCGCAGGTTTTTTAAAGTAAAATCCAATCAGTAAATATGATGCCAGACCAACCAGCTCCCATGCCATAAAGAGCAACAATAAGCTATTCGCCAGCACCAGCATCAGCATCGCACCACAAAACAAGGAAAGGAACCCGAAGAATCGACCAAACCGTTGCTCCGTTTCCATATAGCCCGTGCTGTAAACGAAGATACAGAAAGCAACAAAGGTCACCATCGCAGCCATCGAGGCACTCATGGGGTCGAGTAAAACGCCGACCTTGACCGCTTCATCGCCGTAGCAAAACCAATGGTGCGCTGTTGCGATCGTGGGGGCGGATGAGGGTGCCAAGGTGCAGACCAGTGCGATCAAAGCAATCAAGCAGGATCCAAACAATGCGCCGAGAGCGACCTTAGAGGCTAATTTCCCACAGCCATTCGGCAGCATAGCGATGACGCCAGCCGCGATCATGGGAAGGAGTGGAACCAACCAGAGTAGCTGGGGTAAATGAGGTGTAAGTGCTTCAGCCATGGAGTGAGTCGAGGCGGTTAAGATCGGTGGAACGAGTGTGACGGAATACCATCAGAATAATAGCCAGTCCTACAGCAGCTTCGGCAGCCGCAATGGCAATAGAAAATAAAACAAACATCGGCCCGATCATGTTCGGATCCTCCACGCCTGCCTGGCCGTATCGCCAAAAGGCAATGAAGTTGATATTCGCCGCATTGAGCATGAGCTCCACCCCCACCAGTATCAGAATGGCATTGCGGCGTGTCAGCACGGCAAATAACCCAAGCGTGAAGAGCACGCAGGAAAGTGTAAGTAATAAGGCGAGCGGGGTCATGTTAGGATTCTCTTTGGTTGAAATCGCGGGCGAACAATGCGGCACCAATCATCACCGCGGTGAGCATCACAGCCACCGCCATCACAGCGGGTGCATAGGTCGTAAACAGAGATTTTCCAAGTTCCGCCAATTCGAATTGAGAGGGACTCGATTCAGAAACTTCGTCCGAACCAATGGAATACGAAACGGAATAAACAAGCACAGCTAAGACAGGGACGGCACAGATCAACCCAGCCAGGATCGATTGCGGGCGCCGTGCAATTTCCTTTGTTTCGTCACTCGGACGGGTGATTAGCAGTGAAAATACAATCAATACGGCCACCGCACCCACGTAAACGGAGAACTGGATCAGCCCCAGAAAATCAGCACCCAGCAGGAGGTAAAGCACCGCAACCAATGAAAGCGAGAGTGCGAGCAAGAGTGCCGCATGGACGGGTCGGGCCTTCCAAATGGCACCCAGTGCAGCGAGGACAATCAATGGTATGAGGATAAACAGAGCAATCATTCGGCAAAGTGGTATTGGCGTGTTGCGGGGGCAAGACGGCGGTTAAGAATCACCGTGATGATGATGTAAGGGATAATCAGAAACGGAATGGTTACGCCCCACCCCAGAAGTCCGGCAAGGAACCCATCCCCGCAGAATCTCCAGATGCCGGCGGCTGGGATCGTCAGCAATGAAAGAGGAATAAGAAATAGCCAGCAGAAGCGCATCAGTTGATCCATCCGCACACGCATCCAGGTTCCTCGAATCCAAAGCATGGTCATAATCACACACACCAGCTTCCCAAAGAACCAGAGCCAGCTAGGGACGAACTCAAGCCCGGCAAACGGAGCGCTCCAACCACCGAGGAACAAGGTGATAAACAATCCGCTGATGGCAAAAAGTCCAAGGTATTCACCCATAAAGAAAAGAGCATATTTAAATCCTGAGTATTCCGTCATGTGACCTGCCACAATTTCTGATTCCCCTTCCGGAAGGTCAAACGGGCAGCGGTTCGCTTCCGCGATACAGGCGATGAAAAAGACAATACCACCCACCAAACCCCACGGCGTGAAAATGTTCCAGTTGGAAATGAATCCAAAGTTATACTGACTTTGATGTTCGACAATCGACGGGAGCGACATGGATCCCGTCATCATAATCACGCCGATGGCAGAAATAAGGAGTGGCAGCTCGTAGCTGACCATTTGTGAGATCGCGCGGAGGGACCCGAGCATAGGGAATTTGGATCCGCTCGCCCACCCTGCAATAAAGACAGAGAGCTCCGTCATGGCACCCACGGCAAAGAAAAAAAGCAATCCCAGCTCAAGGTTTACAGGAACCCACTCTTTTCCGTAAGGTAACACACCGAGCGCGAGGACGGCTGGGATTACGATCATGATCGGTGCAATCAAATGAAGCAGCTTTTCCGCCTTATCAGGAACAATATCCTCCTTGGTTAACATTTTAATCCCATCAGCCACCGGCTGAAAGAGCCCCCACGGCCCAACTCTGTTAGGCCCGTATCGATTCTGGATTCGAGCGAGCGTTTTACGTTCGACGAGTGACACAAGGGCAAAGCAAGTGAGGAACACCCCAACCACTACTGCCGCGGATACAAGCATGCCCAGTAGCGTAGCTAACCACGCAGGAGCATTCATTTGGAACCCTACCCACTCGACCAGACGGTTCGGAAGTTGTGGCAGAGCTTCCAGTGTCGTCCAGATGGCAGGCGCATCCACCGCATTGCTCAGATCAACTTGATTCGCTAAAAAATTCATTTTGTGTCTCCTTTCTCAGAGGGAGGCGTGGGCGTCCCGTCCGCATCATCCTGTGCGTCACCCCCTTTTTCCTCCTGCTCTTTTTTCAGCTTCGCCTCTTCGGCTTTTTTCTTAAGGCGTTCGGCCTTCGCCTTGGCGGCGGCTTCCTTTTTCTCAGCGGCCGCTTTTCGGCTCGCGGCCACTGCGGCCGCTTGTTCAGGGCGAATCTTTGCGTGGTAATCTGTCGATTTCACGAGTCGATCGAGTCCGTAGAGCATATCGCCAAAGCGATCATCTTTGCTCAGTTCAAACTCATTATCCATGTAGATGGAGTCGAAGGGGCAAACTTCCGCACAGATGCCGCAGTTCATACAAACCGAGAGGTCAATCTCAAATACTTTCGGACGCTTCTTCGACTTCCCATTTTCGTCACGATCGAGAACAATATAGATGCACTGCGGTGGACAGGACTTTTCACAAATCGAACAAGCGGTGCAGCGCAGGCCGGCATCGGCGTCATCACCATCATGCACCAGGAAGGGGAAATTCCTGAAATTCGGGCTAATCGGGGCTCGTTCCTCAGGATACTGCACGGTGGTCAACCGATCCTTTTTGTAGTAACTCTGAATGAAGTTTTTTGCCGTAACGACCAGTCCCTGATACAACCCCCAACCAGGCAAAATCCACTTCTGCTCGGCAGGTGGCTTGCTGGCTGTCGCGTTTTCTGTGTTGGCAGATGATTCCATGAATTGCGGGTAAATTAGGTTAGCGTGAACGACTCATTAACGATCCACTTCTCCGAGCACGATATCGACCGATCCGAGGATCACAACCACATCGGCGAGGTCGAGCCCGAGACACATATCTTCGATCAGGGTTAAATTAACAAAACTGGGCGGGCGGACATGATATCGGTAGGGATTAACACCGCCGTCACTGATGAGATGAAATCCCAACTCCCCCTTCGGCCCTTCAATGCGTCCATAGGCCTCACCGGGCTTGGCTTTGAACTTGGCACTCTTGACTTTCGGGTTCACAAAGTCGCCTTCGGGGATATCCGCAATCGCTTGCTTCAGGATTTTCAACGACTCACGCATTTCTAGAAAACGGATCATCATACGATCATAACAATCCCCATTTTCGCCGTAGGGAATCTTAAAATCAAAGCGGTCATAGATACCGTAGGCGTCGACTTTACGGATATCGTAGGGCACGCCCGCTGCACGGAGCATGGGACCTGTGATACCTGCATTGATCATCCGCTCCTTGCTGATCTGACCAATATTCTGAGTCCGGGCGAGAAGGATTTCATTGCCTACGATCAGGGATTCCATTTCATCGAGAAAGGCATCGTAGCCGTCGACAAATGTTCGGGCTTTTTTAATCCATCCGGCAGGTAGATCGTTCCGGCAACCACCAAATCGCATGTAGTTGGTCATCATCCGAGCGCCTGTAAGCTCTTCAAATAAATCAAAAAGTTTTTCTCTTTCACGGAAGGCATACATCAAGGCTGACCCCCAAGCACCTAGATCTCCTAGAAAGAATCCCATAAACACGGTGTGGTTCATTACCCGTGTCAACTCAGAGGTGATGATCCGGATATACTCGGCACGCTCGGGAACCTCAATCCCACCTAGCTTCTCAACCGCTAATGCATAGGCGTGGTTGTTGGTGAGTGGGCAGAGGTAATCGAGACGATCCGTATACGGCATCGAGCCCAAGTAAGGGATGTTTTCGGCAATTTTCTCGTGGTTGCGGTGAAGGTAGCCAAAGACCGGCTTGAGGCTGACGACCGTCTCGCCATCGAGCGCGACATTCATCCGGAACACACCATGGGTGGACGGATGCTGTGGCCCGAGAGAAACCCGCAGCAACTGATCTTCATCAGCTCCGGTTTCGAGCGTAGGCTTCGACAAGATGTTTTCTTTGCGGCTCATTATCTTTTGTCTTTGGATTCAACCGGCTCCGGTTCTTCTTGTGGATAATGCACTTCGGCACGTTTCAGTGTGTCGGCGTGAGGCGTGGGTTCATACTCGTAGTCGTCTGGGTTGACGTAGTCTTTACGCATCGGGAAATCTTCATACTCGTCCCACATCAAGATCCGGCGGAGGTCGGGGTGACCAGTGAAATCGATCCCAAAAAGATCAAAAGCTTCACGCTCTTGAAACTCAGCACTGCGGTAGACTGGGGTCACCGAGGCAATGCTATTGTTTTCTCCCCGATCCTGCGTGCGAGCACGGAGAACAAGTGGCCCCTCCTTGCGCGCCATCGAGTAGAGGTGGTAAACCACTTCGAGAAACCCGTCGGTCGATTGACTTTCTGTCCCCTCTTCAGATTCCGCTTCGGATTTTTCAATGGCAACCTTTTGCGCCACATCAGCATTGGGCCAGTCAACCCCCGAAAGGTTGGACAGGTAGTCAAATTCAAGCCCAGAGCTGTCACGTAAGTAAGTCATGACTTCCACGAGATCGTCAGACTCGACCAGAATTGAGTGCTGCTCAGAGGGTGACGGATTTTCAAGATACATCACCTCCACGTTGGGAAGATCTTTGCTCAGTTGACAAACGATTTCTTCAACGATGATGCTCATGCTCCGTCTCCTTTCGGCTGGGATTCAGGTGCATTCCAAACATCTGCGTTCATGGGCGGTTCGAGATCGTGTGCTCCGTATTCGGGAACGGGAAGCGCGGCGTAACCCTCGGGATCGGCGTGGCGGGCACGGTCTTTACCGAGGAGTTTTTCCTTTTTAATGATATCCTGAAGTGTCATCAACCCTTCCAGCAAGGCCTCGGGTCGTGGTGGGCATCCAGGGATGAAAACGTCTACGGGGATATAGCGGTCGATCCCTTTAAGCACGTTATAACCATCTTTAAAGGGACCTCCGGAAATTGCACAAGCACCCATGGCGATGACATATTTCGGTTCGGCCATCTGGTTGTAGAGTCGCACGACTTGCGGTGCCATCTTCTTGGTCACCGTGCCCGCAATGAGCATCAGATCAGCTTGTCGGGGCGACGGACGAAACACCTCAGCTCCAAATCGCGCCATGTCATACTTCGCCATCGTTGCCGCAATCATCTCGATTGCACAGCAGGCCAATCCAAACTGGAGTGGCCAGAGTGAGTTGGATCGGCCCCAGTTGATTAAAGATTCAAAGGATGTGACGTGCACACCCTGCGTCTTTAGATCCTCTGCCAATTTTTTATCGATCGCCATAAACTTTGTAGTTGGGTTGCGAGTTGGTTCTCCAGTTGAGTAAACCTTTGCTCCATGCCCATACCAGGCCTTCCGCAAGCAGAAGAATAAAAAGCATCGCGACGAGGAATGCCCCTACGGACATCTCCAGAAATGCCACCGCAAAGGGAAGCAGAAATACCGTCTCCACATCAAAAAGAAGAAACAGCAGACCAAACATGTAATACTGGGAGTGAAAACGGGTCTGCCTCTCCGAGAGGGGTTTCACACCACATTCATACAGTGCATTTTTTTCCTCACTTCGCTTGATCGGTGTGAAAAAACGCATCCAAACACGCGCAAGGACAAGCGCACCAATCGGCACTGCCAATGCCACACCCAGAAAAATAAGAACGGGAAGGTAAGGATGATTCATAGATGAGAAATTCGTGAATGGCGCCACATGGGCATGGGTCTGTGGATTTACGTCTGTGGATTTAATCAGCACCGCTACGGCACGACAATCATGATCCACTAAAAAATTTGCATGGTGACATGTCGCAAGTCGTTACTTGTGGCATGGCTCAATCCTTTTTTCAGTGATCACGCCCCCTTCTAAACACTCACGCGTGCTTCAAGTCGACCTCTTGATACAATACGACTGTTTATTAGTAATTCTCGCATAGGCATGCTTATTCATAGAGTATCTCAATTTTAGACAAGATCCATGGATGCCATCGTTAATCGTGTGTCGTCGTCGACAATTCATCATGAGCTACGTTGTTTTAACATCAAGGGAGAGGCAGGATTTGGTTGATACTTTTTTCAATTTAAAGAGCCTGGGGGATCGTCACCCGACCGCTAAAAAGGAGGCGATGACGGCACTCCGTTGCCTCAAGGCCGTGCACTCCAATGCCATCGAAGATAAAAGCGTGGATCGCATTTTCCTTCAGGTCCTGCTTCATGACGTGGGCGGTCCTGATAAGTCGTTGATTTCAAATCACTACCTGAATGCTGCCAATGAACTGAGAGGTCAGGAAAAAATGCTGCGTGAGCTTGAGCAACTCGCCGCTGACGGTGAAAAGTTCTCGATTTCTTTGTTGCTGAATATGCACCAAATGGTCTTCGAGAAGAGCTGCCCAGGCAGCGCCGGTAAATTCCGTAAAGATGAAGTGCGCATCAAGGGCATGCAACATCGCCCGCCACACCACAGCCAAATCTCCGAGTTGCTTTATCAGAATTTTCAAAACATCGACGCCCAACTCTCCCAAATCAAGGAGGTCAACCCGTCAAATTTTTTCGATATTTTGAGGATCTCTGCTGAAATTCACTACATCATCGCCAGCGTGCACCCGTTTGAAGATGGCAATGGACGGATTGCAAGAGCTGCCGGCGATTATGTGATGCTGATGTATGGCTGTTATTATGATGTCATCATGACGGACTACAGAGACATCTACCTCGATGCGCTGGAGGAATGTAGCACGGTCGATGTTTCGGCACTGACCAGCTTTCTCGAATACAGCTACCTTGAGACGCTGAAACGAATTTCAGGCTTCTTCAAGTTGGTAACGAACACCCCATAAGGCCATCCTTAGCCCGTCACGCGTTGCCAGATCTGGCCAAGACATTTTCAAAATGCGTGTTATGTTAATCCTTCCACATGCGCACCTTTTACGGTTGTCAGAACATCTATTTCCGTATTGATTCCCCCCGCATTCCTTCCATTGTTCATTCTTCATTTCTCCATCTATTCATTCCCATGATTCCCAACGTCCTCGCCGAACGCTACGCCTCTTCCGCCATCTCTGAAATCTGGTCCGCCGAGGGCCGTATCGTCCTCGAACGCGAGTTCTGGATCGCGGTGATGAAAGCCCAGAAAGATCTCGGACTCGATATCCCGCAAGACGCGATCGACGCCTACGAATCGGTCAAAGACCAGGTCAACCTCGATGCCATCATGGAGCGTGAACGTATCACCCGCCACGACGTCAAGGCACGCATCGAGGAGTTCTGCGACCTCGCCGGTCACCAGCACATCCATAAGGGGATGACATCGCGTGACCTTACCGAAAACGTCGAGCAACTCCAAGTCTACCGGTCCCTTCTCGTGATCCGCGACAAGTCGATCGCCACGCTCGCCCAGATGAAACAACGGTCGGTACAGTGGCGCGACCTCGTCATCACCGCCCGCACCCACAACGTGGCCGCCCAACCCACCACCTTTGGAAAACGTATCTCCATGATCGGCGAGGAACTTCTCGGCGCCGTCGGTATGCTCAACCAACTGATCAATACCTACCCAGTGCGTGGACTCAAAGGAGCCGTCGGCACCCAGATGGACCAACTTTCATTGTTCGATGGAGATGCTGAAAAAGCCCTCCAGCTGGAACAAAAAGTCTGCACCCATCTCGGCATCCCCGAGGTGTTTACCAACGTTGGCCAAGTCTACCCGCGCTCGCTTGATATGCGCACCGTTTCCATCCTCACCGACATCGCATCAGGTCCCTCGTCGCTGTGTAAAACACTGCGCCTCATGGCGGGCCACGAAACCGCAAGCGAAGGCTTCGCCAAAGGCCAGACCGGCTCAAGCGCCATGCCTCATAAAATGAACTCGCGCTCATGCGAACGCGTCAACGGCTTCCACGTTATCCTTAAAGGCCACCTCACCATGGCAGGCGGACTCGCGGGCGACCAATGGAACGAAGGCGATGTCTCCTGCTCCGTCGTCCGCCGACTGATGCTTCCCGATGCCTTCTACGCCCTCGACGGTCTCTTTGAAACATTCCTCACCATCCTCGGACAGATGGACGCCTACCCTGCCGTCATCGAGGCCGAAAACAACCACTACCTCCCCTTCCTTATGACCACCACCATCATGATGGAAGCAGTCAAGGCAGGTGTCGGCCGCGAGGCCGCACACAGTGCCATCAAGGAACACGCCGTGGCCACAGTCAACGACCTCCGCGCAGGCATCATCCAATCCAATAACCTGCTGCAACGCCTCGCCGAAGACGACCGCGTCCCGCTCACCCAGGACCAACTCGATGCCCTGCTCAGCGAGGGACGGGAAAATAGTGGCACCGCTCGCAGCCAAGTCGATTTCTTCGCCGCCGAGGTGGAAAAACTCGAAGCTCTGCACCCAGACGCTACCAACTACCAACCGGCTGCGATTTTATAGTCATCGACCGCTCTCCCCGCTCCCCTCACCATCATCGATCCACACCTTTAGCCACGACCTCATCAGCGCCATGAAATACCACATCCTCTGCTCACTCACCATCGTCAGCCTCTGCTCGCATCTCCACGCGCGTGATGCCACCGCACCAGATACGGAGGTCACAATGGCTCCAATGGCTGAAAAATCTGAGAAAACCATCCTTGCCGAGGAAAATGAACTCCGTGCCGAGAAGCTAAAAAAAGATCTCGCCGAACTCAGCGCCCAAGTCCAAAAGCTCAAGTTGGAAAAAGAACTCGTCAGCGAGCAATTTGCCATCGCCGAGCTCAAGAACAAACAGACATCCCAAAAAGCCGATGCCCAGTTTGAGGCAGAATTCAAGCAACTCAGTCGCGCCGCCGAGGTTGCTAAAATTAAGGCAAGCCAGACGGCCAGTGAGTTGAAAATCAAACAGTCCGAATGGGGCATGCAAACCGCCAAGCTCACGGCCGAAATCAGCGCGCTTGAAACCCAACAAAAACGCGACGCCTACGCCAACGCCAAGCCCATTTACCTTGAAAATCCGCTCAAGGCCGATGGCACTCTGGTTATTTCCGACCGCCGCATCGCCATGAACGGCCCCGTCACTTACCGCACAGCCGAACACATCACCACACGCATTAACTACTTCAATAACAAGGATAGCCAAAAACCCATCTTCATCGTCATCGATACCTCGCCCGGCGGCTCCGTCATGGCTGGTTATCGCATCCTTAAATCGATGGAAGGCAGCACCGCCCCAGTCTATGTGGTCGTCAAATCCTTTGCCGCATCCATGGCGGCATCCATCTGCACCCTAGCGGAAAAGTCCTACGCCTACCCGAATGCCGTGATCCTTCACCATCAGATCAGCTCAACTTATATGTTCACCCGGATGAACCTCACCGAGCAAAAAGAATCCTATGAAGAATCCCAGCAATGGTGGAAACGACTGGCCGGCCCGATCGCTAAAAAAATGGGCATCAGCACCGAGGAGTTTATTCAAAAAATGTATGCCAAAACAAGTTCCGGCGACTGGACGGAATTTGGCACCGAGGCGCAAAAGTTGAAATGGGTCGACCACATCGTCGAACGCATCCATGAGACGTCACTGCTCAAAAACCCAGATGTCAAAAAGGTCGCTACCACCAAGGCGCACCATGGACTCACTGAGGGCCGCGATGAAAAAGGCAAACCCTGCATGTATCTCCCACGACTCACTCCCAAAGACTGCTACTTCCTCTACAATACGGATGGATATTACAGGATGAAGTAAACTCGATCAACTGGCGGGAAACAATGACGGTCACTCGCGGGGTCTACTCTCCAAAATCCACTGAGTCCCCGCGTTTGTTTTTTCGTTTCCGGACACTTCTCCGGCCACCTCGCGCCTGACGCATACCATCAAAGATGCTGTCCATACCGACTTCTTTGATCTCACAGACCACCGCCATCAACTCCCCTAGTCGCCCTTGCGGGAAACCGCGCTCAGCAAACCACGCAAGATACTCGGGTGGCAGGTCAAAGAGAGGAACACCGTGAGGCGGAAAATCCTTCGGACCAAATCGCCCGAATGGCATAAAGGCATTACCAATTTCCTCGAGTAAATGGCGAAAGTCTTCGCGGTCGATTTCGGTGAAGTCCATACCAGAGACTAACCTCACAGGCAGCCGACAAAAGCTCGAATGTAAGCGGATTTATCGTAGCGAAGCTCCATCCGCCGATGATCCGTCCAAACCGATTCCACAAACTTTTACTGAATAATCCTTGAGCCGACGCGTCTATAGGATACGATGGAATGAATGGGTGTCCATGGATGCCATCACGCTACGTTTTGCCCCCATGGAGTCATCCCGTTCAATGAAACACAAACCTACCCAAATAACCCCAAACGAAACCATGAAAAACAAACTCATCACACTTACTCTCGCCACAGCATCCGCACTGACGCTTTCCCACTGTGGTCCTGGCACCCGCCCCGCTCATCGTGACGCCGCTGTCGGCGCTGGCCTAGGAGCTGCCGCCGGTGCCATCATCGGCAACCAGTCTGGCAACGCCACTCAAGGTGCCCTGATCGGAGCGGCTGCCGGAGGAGGCACAGGATACGCCGTGGGTCGCTCCAAGGAGCGGAAAGCAGGTTACTAAACCATTCTCAGAATAAATTGAACCAATCTGCGCAGTTCTTTCCGCTCTGCCTGGATTAAATTTCCATCCCTATCCATGGGTGCACCCAGTTGTGCCCATGGATATTTTTTTGACCTTCACGATCGGCTTAGCGAGAATGGGCTGCTCGCTCAGATTCGCGCACGGGTTGTGCCGATTTTAATCCAAGGTGAGCTTTCCGATTTCCTCCATAATACGGTTGGAAATCTTTTGGTAATCATCACGCCCCCTTGCCTTAAGCTCTTCAGGGGTAAAAACAATCGGATCACCCACAACAACCGTAATCGGGCAGAAATTCATTTTCCCTGACCCACGTGGGAGTGCCTTGCGGGCACCAAAGATTCGGACTGGCTGCACGACCGCTTTACTCTTGGCGACCATGAGTCCAGTTCCGGCCTCGGCAGGCTGAAGTTCCCCGTCGAGCGTGCGAGCACCCTCCGGAAAAACAATCACCTGATTCCCCTTTTTGAGAAGCTTAATAATGGTTTTCAGACTCGTCATATCAGGTCGATCCTGATCGATGGGAATCGAGTTTAATCGTGGGTAAAGCCATGCCCCCAAGCCACGAAAAAGCGTTTTTCGAGCCAGAAAATAAACCTCTTTCGAGTAGGCAATCCCTACCAATGGCGGGTCGAGGAAACTCTCATGATTGGATGCAATCAAAACTGGCCCATCAGTAACCAATTTCTCTTTGCCAATAATTCGGTATGAAAAGAAGCAAACGAAACACATCTTCCATAATGTGTAGCAGAACCAGTAAATTGTTTTCATAGGTCGATTCGTTTATGATTTTTAAGTTGTTAGATCTTCAGCCCTTGCGATTGAAGTGTGTCCAGTGCGACCTCGACCACTTGGTCAATATCCATATCTGAGCTATCAATCACCGTGGCGCCATCGGCAACAATCAAGGGAGAGGTTTTACGTTTACTGTCTTCGGCGTCACGCTGGCTAACGACATCAGCTAAACCCTCGGCAGAACGCCGGGCAAGGCGGACTTCTTCCGACGCATCAATGTAGATTTTATAGGGTGTATCAGGGAAAACGACCGATCCAATATCCCGCCCTTCCATGACAAGGCTCCCTAAGGCAAGGTAATCACGCTGCTTGGCAACGAGGAGATCACGGACTTCAGGGATGGCGGCAACCTTGGAAACACGGGCATTCACTGGGTCCTCCCTCAGGGCATCACCTGGGTCAACACCATCAATCAAAATAGTAGATCCCCCGTCGTTCACACCGCAAGTGATCTCGACCCCGCCTAACATCGCAATAACCGCTCGCGCATCGGCAGCATCAACATGCTTCTGGATCGTTGTCCAGGCAATGGCGCGATACATCGCTCCGGTATTAATCATGATCAGGCCGAGACGCTGGGCGAGTCGACGTGCGACCGTGCTTTTTCCCGATGCCGCAGGCCCATCAATCGCGATGGCAACATGGCTGGTGTGCTTATTTTCAGACATAAAAAATCAATTATTTCGGTGAGTGACCTAGGCAGATGGCGGAAAGATGGTCCGCAAATCCTGGATAGGAGGTATCGATGCAGGCGGTGTTGTTAATGATCGTTTCGCCTTGGGCAAAGAGCCCGGCAATGGCAAATGCCATGGCAATGCGGTGGTCGCCAAAGCTCTCGAGTTCGGCCCCCTTGAGTGCGGCACCACCGGTAATTTCCATGCCATCTTCAAACTCGTCGAGTTCAGCCCCCATGGCACGCAGGTTTTGAGCCACCGTCGCAATCCGGTCGCTTTCCTTCACCCGTAGTTCCTTGGCATTCCTGATCACCATGCGGCCATCTGCCAGTGCTCCGGCGACAGCAAGTATGGGGACTTCATCAATCAGGTTGGGAACCTCATCACGTAGAATTTCCGTCCCGTGCAATGTTTGTCCAGTAATCTCGACACTCCCGCAGGGTTCGCCCTGATCCTCTGAAGTAACCACCACGTTAATCTTGGCTCCCATCCGGATAAGCACGTCGATCAATGCCGTGCGCGTCGGGTTGAGCCCGACATTTTGAATCATCAGATGCGACCCCGGATGGGCCGCTGCAGCTACCATCCAAAATGCCGCCGAAGAAATGTCGCCAGGAACTCGGAAATCACGAGACTCGGGTATTGGCCCGCCACAAACAGAAATCTCATCGCCTACTCGCACCGAGGGAATACGGAAATAGTCGAGCATGCGCTCCGTGTGATCACGCGTCTCGGCAGGTTGAATCACCGTCGTTTTTCCCTCGGTAAACAAACCCGCAAGAAGGATCGCACTTTTAACCTGCGCACTGGCTACCGGCATTTCATAGGTAAGGGGTTTTAGTTTGCCGCCGGTGATGCGAAGTGGCGCACAGCCGGCCACATCACCACAGGCGTGAATCGTCGCACCCATCTGCTCAAGTGGCTTGATGATACGCCCCATCGGGCGGGAACAAAGTGAGGCATCCCCAGAGAGCACCGAGTCGAAGGGTTGCGCTGACAGCAAACCCGCCAATAGTCGCATGCCTGTGCCAGAATTTCCGCAATCGACCACGTCAGCTGGTGCGCTGAGTTGCATGCTCATGCCTTGAATGTTGAGTGACGTCGGCCCGTAGCCTGCCTGAGTTTCTAGCACGTCGTGTTTCGCCCCGAGCTGGTTCATCGCATGAAGTGTGCACAGGCAGTCTTCGCTGGGCAGGAAGTTGTCGATACGGCACACGCCATCGGATAAACCCGCCATGATCGCGGCTCGATGGGAAATACTCTTGTCACCAGGAACCTCGAACTCGGCCCGTAGATGCTTGATTGGCTTAACCTTGATAATGGACATGTCAAAAATGGGTGTGTTCAGTCGAATCGGTTGGAGTGACTCCCCTTACGTATTAAGGGCGTCCCTGAGCTGCTTAGCGTCGCCCAGCAGGCGGGTTATGTCTTCTTCGCTTGAATCCTGAAGCAAAGCAAGCATTTCACGTAGATGCGCGATAGACTCCTCAATAGGCTCCTTAAGCGCCTCCCGATTGCGCAGTAAAATTTCGGCCCACATCTCTGGGTGCCCTGATGCCACGCGCGTGGTATCACGCATGCCATTACCCGCAAACTTTCCATCTTCGTGGTGTTTTAAGCCGACCAATGCGCCGATGGATGCCAAAAGGTGTGGCAGGTGACTGATTCTCGCCATGACTTGGTCATGCTCTTCGGATGTAGTATAATAACACCGGCATCCGAGGGTCTCCCAAAGATGGCGCAAGATAGTCACATCCTCTTCTGGATGACCAAAATCATTGGTAATCACACAAGCAGCACCATCAAATAAGTCAACTTTCGCAGCATTGATCCCTGCCTGCTCAGAACCCGCCATCGGGTGACTCCCGATATAACGAGCACCCGCAGCATTCACAGTATCCCCAAGCAACTCTCGCGGGGTCAATTTTACACTGCCGACATCGGTGATGATCACACCACGCAATGAGCAAACCGCCGCCGACGCTTTTAAAATCTCCAACATGGCACCCACAGGTGACGCCAAAATGATAACATCCACACCCTCTAAAGCCTCAGCAAGATCCGTCGTAGCGCCGCGAATCCCCTGATGCCTCGCATCGGCAGCACTCTGCTCGCGTCTCCCCCAGAGGGAAACACCCACATCCGGCAAGCGCGACTGAACGGCCAGCGCAATCGAGCCGCCCAGCAGTCCGCTTCCTAGAATAGCAATACGTTTCATGCGCGGCAATCACTGGCATGCCATCGTATAAATGCAAGAACCGAGGCGCTAAAAATGCGGCTTCGGCTCTTGGGACGAGGGCGACAGCAGCGCATTGAGGATCAAGGCGCTGCATTAAGGGAATCTCAGCTTAAGGAACTCGGAACTTATGAGTCGAATCGCTGTCTTCTGGGTCACGGCAAAGTTTACCTGAGGCAATGCCCCTCACATCAACAATGTTGTGCGTGTAGGGATTAAAAACAAATCCAGCTTTACCGGGGACCGCTGCAGCCGTCGGGTATTGGGGTTTATTGGGTGTCGGAGCCACAGGCAGGTTTTCCTGGTTCTGGGCGGCTTCTTGCTGGAGCCTAAGACGCTCACGACTTTCATCGAGTTGTCGCTGCTGTTCATCCGTCAGGCTTTGCTGGCCATCAGGGTCAGCCGGCAAGGTTTGTGGCGGATGGGGGGGGTAAGGCTGAGGGGGATACGGTGCACAGGCACCTACCAAGGCAATAACCCCGAGTGGAAGGAGCATTTTTTTTGATAAATCCATTGTTTTCATAGGGTTCGTTGATTTTTTCTCGATGGGAGTGGGTGAAATAAAGCTGACGGCGACGATGGGTCGACTGAATGATCTGCATTAGAAATGCACAAGAGGAAGCATCCACCTGTTACCCCTTCAAGTCAAGCCCTAGCGGAGATTTGTCAGAAAATGCCATGGCGTGTTTGGGTTGATGCTCGTGGCCCGTGGAGACATCCCCCATTTGTCTAGCTCGTCACCCATGTTCACCCCGACGAGGTCGATAAATTTTCTGAACGTAAATCGGCTCTTGATTGTCACCCCCATTTTCAGATCATCGCCTGCCCCGTCACCTACCATGCTTCATCCTCATCCATGCGAAGACCATCTCATCGCCGCCATCCGCGATCGATTAGACGGGGGCGAATCCTTCAACACGCTGGCGATGCGTGTGTTTCGACATCAATTTCAACAAAATAGGCCTTACCAAAACTACTGCAAGGCATTGAGAAAATCCCCTGATAAGATCAACCACTGGCACGAGGTCCCCGCGGTATCCACCGACGTCTTTAAGCTTCATGACATTCCCGTCCGGTCATTCCCCGCAGAAATGACCCGCCATACGTTCACCACATCAGGCACAACCAACGAGGTCAAAGGCGAACACCATTTCCCGTCACTCGCCCTCTACGAGCAATCGATCACATCCGCATGGGATCAACTGGAGCTACCCCGACCCCAGCATGCGGTCATCCTCACCGCCAATCCCAGACACGCTCCGCAGTCGTCGCTCTCTCACATGATGGGCACACTCTCGCAAACCTTCGCCTCATCATCCACCTGGGCCATGGACACCGATGGTCAACTCGATCTTGCTGCGATCCACCATGCGGTCGAAATCGCTACCGCCTCCGGTGAGCCCGTTGCCCTTCTCGGCACGGCCATCTCCTTCCTTCATCTCTTTGAACAACTAGAGCGGCCACTCACCTTACCTACTGGGAGCTGGGCGATGGAAACAGGCGGCTACAAAGGCACCCGACGCCAGATGCAAAAAACTGAGCTCTACGCGCTTTTTAAAGAAAAGCTCGGCCTCCCTTCCAATGCCGTGATCAATGAATACTCGATGACCGAGCTCAGTAGCCAGTTTTACACACGCGGCATCGGCCACTCACACGTCGGCCCAAGCTGGACCCGAACCCGGGTGATCAATCCCATCACAGATGCAGACGCCCTGCCCGGAGAACCTGGCCACCTCGTCATCTATGACCTCGCCAACCTCCACTCCGTGATGGCGATCAGAACTCAGGATATCGCCATCGCTGGATCACCCGAAGATGCCCCATCTACTGGATTCACAGGATCTAGAGAAGGTGGTGAGACCTTTACCCTCATCGGCCGCGACCCCTCCGCCCTGCCACGCGGATGTTCGAGGGCTGCCGACGACACCCTCCAATCATGACCCCGACTCACGACAGAATTCAACTCCTCGCCAAGGCGTGCCAAGATCCTTCCTTGATTCGGTTCATGGGGAACATCAGTGCCTCTGACCTCAGCGCGTGGCTCGATACAGAACTCGGACACCCAGATGCTCTGGATCAATTTAGCCCACATGGCCCGCTGTTAAGCAAGGCCACAGCCCCCAATACCCTTCTGCATATCGTAAGCGGAAACACCCCGCATGCAGCATTCCAAAGTTTACTCAGAGGTATCTTATTAGGATCTCATAATCTGATCAAATTGCCCTCGGTCGGGTTGCCTGATTTGACGGATTGGATAGCTCGCCTCCCAGAGACACTGCAAAAAATGGTCGAGACCTGCGAGACCCTCACGCCTGATCAGCAAAGGAAGGCCGATGCCGTCATCGCGATTGGATCGGACGACACCATCGCCGCCATTCAACAACAAATTCTTCCGCACCAGGTCTTTATCCCGCACGGACACAAAATTTCCATCGGTATCATTGACGGCGATCTTCAAAATGCAGCACCACTCGCGGCACGCGACGCCTCCCTCTACAATCAACGTGGTTGCCTCTCACCCCATGCCTATTACGTGGATGAATCCGACCCCAGTCACCGTGGGGATGCGCTTAAGTTTGCCGAATCTCTGGCTACAGAAATGGAAAATTTCTCACAAACCAACGCGCCCGAACCACTGAACATCTCCGAGGCCGGTGCCGTCAGGAATTTACGCGAAACAACCCGCTTCGCCGCCACGAACTCAGACAGCACCCGACTCTGGGAAAGCACTGACAACCTCGACTGGACCGTCATTTATCAAGCCTCCCCCACCCTCAACCTCTCCTGCCTCAACCGCTGCATCTACGTTAAACCCAAACCCACTGAACTCAACCACCACACCTTGGGTAACGAAGTCCAGCACCTCTCAACCATCGCCATCCACCCATTCAGCACTGCAACGGCCCAACAACTCAGCTCCCTGCCTGCTCACCGTATTTGCCCGCTTGGGCAAAGCCAAAACCCAAGCATCTTCTGGCACCAAGATGGATTCGCTCCACTCGCCTCCCTTGTCAAATGGCAAGACCTCGGGTAAGAACAACCAGACACCTTCCACGTCCCCTCCCATGTTCGATCCTCCCATCACCACCATCGGCACCGTCATCGATTCGCCGAAACCTAAGATCTACCACGTTTCCCTGCCCAATGGCAAAGTCCTCATCGGACATATTCCCAAGGCATTGATCCACCTCCACGAACGCATCCAACCGAACACCCAGGTGAACCTCGAACTTACCCCATTCGATTTTGAAAAGGGTCGGATCGTTGGTGTTGTCGAGCCGTAGAAAATTAAATGACGTCCCCTTGGCAGAGGTTCTGGTTCATATCGAGTGCTGGATTTGCCTCGCTGCTTTCCCCCATAATCACCGCGGGCACACCGGCCACCGTCGTGTGGGCGGGCACGTCATCGAGAACCACGCTGCCAGCACCAATCTTGGCACGCTCGCCAATTTCTACACGCCCGAGGATTTTTGAACCGGCGCCGATCAAGACACCTGATCGCACGATCGGGTGACGGTCTCCCGTCTCCTTACCTGTTCCTCCCAATGTCACTTCATGCAAGATGGAGACATTATCCTCAATGATCGAAGTCTCTCCCACCACCACGCTCGTGGCATGGTCCAAGAGGATACCAGAGCCAATCCGTGCCGCAGGATGAATATCCACGGCAAAGATCTCACTCACAATACTCTGAAAATACAAGGCGAGCGGCTTGCGCCCAACACCCCAAAGACAATGCGCCACTCGGTAAGCACTGATCGCCAGAAAACCTTTGTAAAACAACAGCGGCTCCAGCGCCGACTGACACGCTGGGTCACGGTCAACGATGGCTGTCATGTCACGAGAAACACTCAACATCACCGCGTCATGCTCCATCAGCAGACCACATAACAAAGGCTCAAGCTCATCTCGCCGCATATCCTCACGCGACAACCTTCGCGATAAGCGCGCCGCCAAGCTCTCCGCCAAGCTATCTCGGCTAATCACCACATCTTCCAGCATGTGTCTAAGATGTGATTCTTCAGCCGCCATGGCAACAGCGGCCTCGCGAATACCCTCCCAAATTTGATCGAGCTTAACAGGATGAGGTTCCTTACGGTGACAAAGGTTGTCACCCTTAGTGCTCGCGTTCGTTAGTTTTTTATGTTCCATTTTTTTATGAGGATTTCCCAGAAACTTGAATATGCATGTAGAGCCATGGTTCAGCTCTGTCGACACCATGACGGGCAGACTCTTACACGACTCGACGACCTAGCGCAACGCGAAGCCGTGTCTTCCAACTTTTTAGTGCAAATTCTCAATGACCTCAAGCGTAGCGACCTGATCATCAGCAAACGAGGAAAATCTGGGGGATACCTCCTTGCTCGTGACCCCAGAGAGATTAACTTGCTCGATATCACCCGTGCAGTTGAACCCGGTATGCTGACAGCCAATATCTCCAACGATGGAGAATCAGGATACGCCATCCAACAAGCATGGGAACAAGCATCCATCGCACTGGAAAAAGAACTGGCAGCCATCACCATGGATACACTTTGCTCCCAATCGCCGATGTTTTACATATAGTTTGCCAGTTCCTTATTTTCAGCCTTCAGTAGGGTATGCGGATTTTCTTAGCCCCGTCCATTGTGTGTATCTTCTTGTCGACGTGCCTTCTTTCGGCCCAGGACTTACTTCAAGCACCCAATGGTGACGCATCACCCATCAATCAACGCCGAGCCTACGGAAATGCCTGCGGGCCAGCATCCCTGCTCAATGCATTTCAATACGGGAATGAAAAATGGCAAAAGGTATTCCATGCCGTGCCTGGAAACAACAGCCGCACCCGTATCCGATATGTCGTAGGAACTTGGGGGAACCGCCCGTCGAATCACCTTAAAGGTCACAACCGATGGAATGCCAAACAGGGGGTCAACCTGCTCGACCTCACCGACATGGCCAACGAAATGCGCACCTCGCATTTCCTGCCCAAAATTAAACACGAGGTGCTCGTTGCTCAGTCACGTGAATCCCACACAGCGCACCTCCGCCGCAGCCACGCCCGCCTCGCAAAATCCCTCCGTCGAGGCCTGCCTCCCATCATCAGCATTCGCCGCTACGCCTACCGGTTTAACAAAGAAGTCGGCCAAAAATCCTGGTGGCCTATCCGCGCCCACTTCGTCGTCATCACCGAAATCCCCAAAAAAATCGCGCGCGACGCCACCTCATTCAAGATCCGCTACATCGACCCCTACGGCGGATTCACCCGTGCCGGCACCATCCACACCGACACTGGCAACTTTAAAAATTGCCCCTTCTTAGCGGCATCCATGCCCGACACCGCCGTGGGCAAATCCTTCGTTCAACCCGGAGAGTCATCCCTGCTCACCCTCACCGCCATCATCGGCAGTTGGTGATCAATACCAGCTAAACCTCCATGTCCAACCAGTCGCCCTTGAAGTGAAGGTAAACAAAGATGGCGGCTTGGACTAGCACGTCGAGCAACATCACCTTCCACAGGCCCAAAAGTCCAACATCCAACCAGTGCATCGCAGCCCATAGACCACCGACGCGGACCACCCCCATCGAAAGAAACGAGTAAATCGTCACCATCCGTGTTGCCCCCGCACCACGCATCGACATCTTCATCACCATCATCGTGGCTGTCAGCGCTTGAAAAAGACCAACAAAACGTATCACGGGAGCCGCCGTTTCATATTGCTCCGTCCCAGGGCTTCCAAAAAGCGATAGAAACTCGGTATTGAAATAGGAAATCAAGCACCCCGTGCCGCCCATCGCGATCACGGCCACCACCCAGCAAAAACGCACCGCCTTCTTCGCCATGACTTTGTCACGTGCCCCAAGATACTGCCCCGTTAACGTGCTGGCTGCCATGCCAATGGCAAATCCAGGCATAAAGCTGATGGACTCGAGCCGGACCACCATCGCATGCGCTCCCATGGTGCCCGCTTTCAAGGTCCCAACAAAGTAGACGCCCACGGCATGCACCGACCACATCCCCATGATTTCAATCATCGACGGCCAGCTCACCCTCCAGATCCTCCGCAGCATCGGCATATCATAACGCAAATTTTGCATCCGCAGCACCAGAGGTTCCCCCGCATCTCCCGCTTCGCGTCGAGTTTTGCCTGTTGGCCTCAAAAACCATAGAATAAACGCAGCACCCGCAGCCCAACCAATCACCGTTCCCGCAGCCAGCCCTTTCACCCCCCAGCCCAAGTGGTAAACAAACCACAAACTCAAGCCAACGTTGACCACGTTCACAATCAACATCGCCATAAACGGCTTCATCGTGTCGCCATACCCACGCAAACAGCTGCTGGCCACAAACAAAATCCCACTAAAAGGCGCAAGCACCGCCGCCACGCACATGTAGTCCATCACATATTGCGTCGCAAGCTCGCTCAGACCAAAAAATCGCGCCATCACGGGGGTCACCAACCCAATCATCACCCCACTCACCACCCCAGTGGCCATCCCTAGTATCAACGACTGCCCGAGCGCCAAATTCGCCGATTTCATATCCCGTGCACCCGTCGACCTCGATACCATCGCCATCGCCCCCGTGCCCATCGCTCCCTGTAAGATCATCAGCAGCCACATTAAATACATCGAGGCTCCCATCATATCCATCACCGCCTCAGCTGACTCACCCCGTTCCATCCGCCCCGCGATCATCATATCCGCAAAACCAACCCCCACACCCATCAGGTTCTGTAAAAACGGCCACAGCGCCAGTGCCAGCACCTGCCTAGGCAGGGATAGGCCAGCCAGCTTCCCGCCCAGAGCCATGGGCCCACTCACCCCGACAGGCTCACCATCAGATCGAGCTCCATCAGAATCTTCTCCAGCTTGTTTGAGATCTCGGCTCATTGCGTTCGTTGTCCCCCGTAAAACGCTCACACTGTATTCACATGCATCACGTGGGACTCCTTGACCAACTAACGTCAAATCCCATCCGATGAAAATGTCAAAATACGTCGATTTTACTTCAAACTCACACGATCAACGGGATAGTGACTCCGTCATGTCCAGCGATCCTTATCAACCTCCAAGCGCCAACCCTGATCTCGACTGCACGGACAACAACCCCGTCCCCGCCGTCGTCGTCGAACATCTTCGCTGTACCCGACCGTGGGTCAAATTTTGCAGTCTCGCTGGCTACATCACCTCCGGCTTCCTCATCCTCATTGCTTTGATCACCCTGCGCGCCATGTCAGGAAGGTTCCCACCCCACTACCTCCTGTTTCTCGGACTCTTTTTCCTCATCCTCGCCGTCCTCTTCCTCATTCCATCACTCTGGCTGTCACGCTATGAAAAATCCATCATCCGCCTATCCGTTACCAACCGCATTGAGGATCTCGAGCAATCCATCGCACACCAGCGTGCTTTTTGGAAACAAATGGCGATCATGATCCTCTTTGTGCTCTTAATGTATCTGATCACCATCGCCTTTTCAGCCATCAAACTGCTCTCCTTATACTAAATTCTCCTGTCATAGCCATATTTGCCCTATACTATCTGTTCAATTTGCGTAAAGTCACCCGCTCTTGCAAGAAATCACTTGCGAAAACGGGTGAAAATAGCCCACAAGACGGTCAGCCGTGCGCAGGCGGTTCCAAAAATACCCCAAGCGACACACGATCTCGTGTGGCGATCACACCCAATCAACCATTTATCTATTTATGTCGGAGAAGAATACTACCATGAAACAGCCACTCGGATTACCCCCAGCTCAGGGACTCTACGACCCCGAAAATGAACACGACTCCTGTGGAGTTGGATTCCTCTGCCACCTCAAGGGAAAAAAATCACACCAAATCATCTCGGGAGCACTCGAAATGAACGTCTGCATGGAACACCGCGGTGGTTGCGGCTGTGATGAAGCTACCGGCGATGGCGCTGGACTCTTTATCCAATTACCCCACGCGTTTTTTAAATCCGTAACTCCAGAGCTCGGCTTCACCCTGCCCGATGAAGGCCAGTATGCTGTCGGATTTGTCCACCTCTCCCCAGACCCCGAGGACGCCGCCACAGCCATGGCCGCCTACGAGAAATCCGTAAAAAAAGAAGGTCAGACGGTTCTCGGCTGGCGCGATGTCCCCGTCAAAAGCGACATCCTCGGCAAGGCGGCTCGCGAATGCGAACCCCAGATGAAACAAATCTTCGTCGCTCGCTCGCCTGAAATCACCGATGACGAAGACTTCGAGCGTAAACTCTACGTCATCCGTCGCCGTGCCTCTCAGGCAGTCCGCTACTGCTCGGCAGACGGCGGCGAATACTTTTATACCGTCTCACTCTCCGCACGCACTATCATCTATAAGGGAATGCTGACGACTTGGCAGCTGAAAGACTATTTCCCCGATCTCCAGAACGAGACGATGAAGTCTGCCATGGCACTGGTTCACTCACGTTTCAGCACCAATACCTTCCCCAGCTGGCCTCGTGCCCAACCATTCCGCTACATGTCCCACAACGGTGAGATCAACACCATGCGCGGCAATGCCAACTGGATGCAAGCACGCCAAAAACTGCTCGCCAGTGGCGTCCTTGGAAAAGACCTCGATAAACTCCTCCCCATCATCCGCGATGACGGGTCCGACTCCGCCATGTTCGATAACTGCTTGGAATTCCTCGTCCTCTCAGGCCGACCCCTGCCCCAAGCCATCATGATGATGATTCCCGAACCATGGGAAAACCACCAACACATGAGCGATACCAAAAAGGCATTTTACGAATACAATGCCACCCTCATGGAACCATGGGACGGCCCAGCATCCATTGCCTTCTGCGACGGCGTCTCCATCGGTGCAATCCTCGACCGCAACGGCCTGCGCCCATCACGCTACTACGTCACCAACGACGACATGGTCATCATGGCTTCCGAAGTGGGGGTACTTAAAGTAGACCCCGCCACCGTGATCAAAAAAGGCCGACTCGAACCAGGCCGCATGTTCCTCGTGGATACCGAAAAAGGCCGCATCATCGATGATTCCGAAATTAAAGAAGAAATCGCCCAAGAAAAACCCTATGGCGAATGGCTTGAAAAAAATCGCCTATTCTTTGCCGACCTCGCTCAAGGGGAGTCATCCCCCGCCATCACGGGGCACGATCTCATCCAGCGCAACCGTGCCTTTGGTTACACCTTTGAGGACAAGCGATTGATCCTCGCCCCCTCAGCCACAACCGGCAACCAACCACTCGGAGCCATGGGGAACGACACCCCGATCGCGGTCCTCTCCGATCGCCCTCAACTCCTCTATAATTACTTCCGCCAGCTCTTCGCTCAGGTGACCAACCCCGCGATCGATCCCATCCGCGAGGAACTCATCACATCAAGCGTCACCTTTGTCGGGTCCGAAAGCGATATCCTCCACCCCGGACCAGAAAACTGCCGCATGATCCGCCTCGAAAGCCCGCTCGTCAACAATGACGAACTGGCCCGACTGCGTGATGTCGACCTCGATGGCTTCCAGTCAGAGACGCTTCCTATTCTCTATCGCCCAGAAAAACTCGACGCCGGACTGGCTGTCGGACAGCTCCCCGGCCAAGCGAATAACCCACATGTCTCAGACGACGCCAAGGAACTTGGCCAAGTCTCTGGCGACGCCCTCAAGGGGGCCCTTGAAAAGCTGTTCAAAGCCGCTGACACCGCCATCCTTCAGGGAAGCAATGTGCTTATTCTTTCCGATCGAGGTATGAATCACACCAAGTCTGCCATCCCAGCCCTGCTCGCCGTAGCCGGTCTTCACCACCACCTGATCCGCAGCGGAACCCGCACCAAGGTCTCCATCGTGCTCGAATCAGGTGAACCGCGCGAAGTGCACCACTTCGCCGTCCTGTTGGGATATGGCGTCGATGTCATCAACCCCTACCTCGCCATCGACACCCTCGCCCAAATGACCGAGGACGGCGAGCTCGATATGGACCACGGCATCGCCGTTGCCAAGTATCTCAAGGCGTCAATCAAGGGTGTCATCAAGACCATGTCCAAAATGGGAATCTCCACCGTAGCCAGCTATCGAGGTGCCCAGATCTTCGAATGCATCGGCCTCAACCGCGAGGTCATCGACCAATATTTCACACGCACAACGTCACGGATCAAAGGTATCGGGCTCGATACCATCTCCTGCGAGGTAAAAATCCGCCACGACGACGCCTACAAAGAACGGGAAACCGAAAATGACGCCCTCGATTCCGGTGGTGTCTATCAGTGGCGCGCCGATGGCGAACGCCACCTCTTCAGCCCCCAAGCCATTCATCTGCTTCAGAAATCGACCAAACTCGGCGACCTCGCCGTTTTCCGTGAATATTCTAAGCTGATCGACGAACAATCCAAAGGCCTTTGCACGCTGCGTGGTTTGATGGATTTCAAATTCGATCCCGCCAAGGAAATCCCACTCGAAGAAGTCGAATCCGTCAGCGAAATCGTCAAACGATTCAAAACCGGAGCCATGTCCTACGGGTCCATCTCGAAGGAAGCCCACGAAGCCCTCGCTGTCGCCATGAACCGACTCGGTGGTAAATCCAATACGGGCGAAGGTGGCGAGGACCCCGAACGCTTCACTTGGACCAACGACAAAGGTGACTCGAAAAAGAGTGCCATCAAACAGGTCGCCAGCGGACGCTTTGGCGTGACCAGCAACTACCTCGTCAATGCCCGCGAAATCCAAATCAAGATTTCACAGGGAGCCAAGCCAGGCGAAGGAGGTGAACTCCCCGGTCACAAGGTGCTTCCTCAGATTGCCAAGTGCCGTGGAACTACCCCCGGCGTCGGACTGATCTCCCCTCCTCCTCACCACGATATTTACTCGATCGAGGACATGGCGGAACTCATCCACGACCTGAAAAATGCCAACACGGACGCCCGCATCAATGTCAAACTCGTCTCAGAGGTCGGCGTCGGAACCGTCGCCGCAGGCGTCGCCAAAGCGAAAGCCGATGTCATCCTCATTGCCGGTCACGATGGCGGCACTGGTGCCAGCCCACGCTCATCGATCCAACACGCCGGGTCCCCATGGGAACTTGGCCTAGCCGAAACCAACCAAACACTGCTACTCAATAACCTTCGTAGCCGCGTGATCCTCGAAACCGACGGCCAATTAAAAACAGGCCGTGACGTCGTCATCGGCGCACTGCTCGGTGCTGAGGAGTTTGGCTTTGCCACCGCACCGCTGATCACACTGGGATGTATCATGATGCGCGTCTGCCACAAGAATACCTGTCCAGTCGGTATCGCCACCCAAAACCTCGACCTCCGGAAAAAGTTCGATGGCGCCGTGGAAAATGTCGTCAACTACATGAATTTCGTCGCTGTGGAAATCCGCGAACTCATGGCCAAACTCGGATACCGCACGATCAACGAAATGGTGGGTCACTGCGACCGACTCGAAATGCGTGACGCCGTAAACCATTGGAAAGCCAAGGGACTGGATTACTCCAAAATCCTCTATCGGCCGAAGGTTGGCCCCGAGGTCGGAACCTACGCCCAACAAAAACAGGACCACCTGCTCGACGAAGCTCTGGATAACACCGACATCCTCGAACTCAGTCGCCCCGCCATTGAAAACTACGATAAAGTTTATGCGGAGCTTCCGATCAAAAACATCAACCGCGTCGTCGGCACCATCACCGGTGCTGAGATCAGCCGACACCACGGTGCCGCCGGACTTCCACCGAACACGATTCACCTCAAATTCGACGGAAGCGCTGGACAAAGCCTCGGCGCATTCTGC
Organism: Akkermansiaceae bacterium; assembly: GCA_013041925.1. Lineage (GTDB taxonomy): Bacteria > Verrucomicrobiota > Verrucomicrobiia > Verrucomicrobiales > Akkermansiaceae > Oceaniferula. The sequence goes on from JABDRB010000012.1 coordinate 162,006, forward strand.
CCGAAAGGCATGACGTTCGAACTCGAAGGTGATGCCAACGACTACATCGGTAAAGGCGTCTGCGGTGCCAAAATCATCGTCTACCCACCCAAAGTCTCACCACCCGAACTCGTCGCCGACCAGAATATCATCGTCGGTAACGTCGCGTTCTACGGTGCTACCTCAGGTGAGGCCTACATGGCCGGTGTTGCCGGAGAACGTTTCTGCGTCCGCAACAGCGGCGTGCACGCTGTCATCGAGGGCGTTGGCGACCATGCCTGCGAATACATGACCGGCGGGTCCGTCATCTGCCTCGGCGGCACAGGCCGAAACTTTGGTGCCGGCATGAGCGGTGGCGTCGCTTACATCTATGATGAACATGGCGACTTCGAAACCCGACTCAACGGATCTATGGCTAATCTCTACCCACTCATCGAATGTGAGGACAGCGAGATCTCAGAGGTTAAAGCACGTATCCAAAAACACATCGACTACACAGGAAGTGTCAAAGGCAGCAGCATTCTCGATCACTGGGATGATGCCGCACCGAAGTTCCTCAAGGTCATGCCCGCCGACTACGAACGCGTCCTCAATGCCGTCAAAAAAGCCGAGGAAAGCGGTCTCGAAGGAGATGCTGCCATCCTCGCCGCCTTTGAAGAAAATGCCAAAGTAGGCAACTAAATGACCCATTAATCCGTCAATCAATTAACCAATCAACCAACTATCATGGGAAAACCATCAGGATTTTTAGAATTTGAACGTTCCACCATCCCAAACCGCCCACCATTGGAGCGGATCAAGGACTGGAAGGAAATTCATACCCTCAGCGACGAGGGCATCCTCAAGACACAAGCATCACGCTGTATGGACTGCGGCGTCCCCTATTGCCATACCGGCGCCAATATTGGTGGCATGGCCAGCGGCTGCCCAATCAATAACCTCATCCCAGAATTCAACGACCTCGTTTACCGTGGCCGATGGGACGAGGCACTCGATCGCCTCCGCAAGACCAACAACTTCCCTGAATTCACCGGACGCGTCTGCCCCGCTCCCTGTGAGGGGTCCTGCGTTCTCGGTATCATTGAACCCGCCGTCACCATTAAAAATATCGAGTGCACGATCATTGATCGCGGCTGGCAAGATGGACTCATGACACCTAACCCACCGGCCGAGCGCACGGGTAAAACCGTCGCCGTCGTCGGATCAGGCCCCGCGGGTCTCTCCGCTGCCGACCAGCTCAATCAAGCCGGTCACACCGTCACGGTGTTCGAGCGCGCCGACCGCCCTGGGGGGCTTCTCATGTATGGCATCCCCAACATGAAACTCGACAAGGAGGAAATTGTCGAACGTCGGGTCAACCTCATGAAGGAAGAAGGTGTCCAGTTTGAGATGAATGTCTTCATCGCTGAAAACAGTGAGTGGACGCCTAACCGACTGCGCAAGGAATTCGATGCCGTCATCCTCTGCTGTGGAGCGACAGAGCCCCGCGATCTTCCCATCGACGGCCGCGACGCCAAAGGCGTGCATCAGGCGATGGAGTTTCTCACTGAGAATACCCAGCACCAGCTCGATCAAGATTTCGATGGGACCAACCCCACACTCAACGCCACAGGCAAGGATGTGGTTGTCATCGGTGGCGGTGACACCGGCACCGATTGCGTGGGCACCAGTATCCGTCAAGGATGCAACAATGTGATCCAACTCGAGATCATGCCTCAGCCGCCGATGGATCGCGCAGCCAACAACCCATGGCCCGAGTGGCCCAAGGTTTATAAAATGGACTACGGCCAACAGGAAGCCGAGGCAACTCAAGGCTCCGATCCGCGCAGCTACTTGGTCATGACCAAGGCGATCCTCAAGGACGACGACGGCAATGTCACCGGACTGCAGGTCGTCGACATCACCTGGGGGAAAAACGATCAAGGTCAGTTTGTACCTCAGGAAACGGACGGCACCCTGCGCACGATCAACGCAAACCTCATCCTCCTCGCTCTCGGATTCCTCGGCCCCGAACAAAAAATCATCGATCAGTTCAGCCTCGATACCGATGCGCGCAGCAACGTCAAAGCCGATCACGAGGTCTACACGACCAACGTCGAGGGTGTCTTTGCCGCGGGTGACATGCGCCGTGGCCAGAGCCTTGTCGTTTGGGCCATCAATGAGGGCCGCGGAGCCGCCCGCGAATGTGATCGGTTCCTCATGGGTTCCACCCAACTCCCCTAGTAACGAACACCAGAGATACCTCCCAAAAACAACCAGAGCCGCATCGGCCTTGGTTGAGTTTGGGATTTTCTAGGCCCGCCACTCTGCTAACTTGCGCCCTATCACTTGCTTGTTCGTAGCTGCGCCCCCTCACCTTCTATCATGCAAGGCCTCATACTCAAAGTCGACTGTCCCGATCAACACGGCATCGTAGCCAAGATCGCATCCTATGTTGCCGATTATTCAGGAAATCTAGTCGAGTTATCCCAATTCACCGACGATCAACACGCAAAATTCTTTGCCCGCGTGGAAATTGACACGACCCACCTAAAGGTTGATATCGACGATTTCATCACAGGCTTCACCACACTAGGTAAGTCACTGGCTGCCACATGGCATTTTCGCAAACTTCCCTACAAGATGCGTGCCGCGGTGCTGGTGACAAAAACCGACCACTGTCTTAACGAGGTGCTGTGGCGCACTAGACTCGGTGAAATGCCTATTGAGATCACCTCCATCATCGGCAATCGTGACACATGCCAATCCATCGCGGATCAAGCCAAAGTCCCTTTCCACCTGATTGATATGGACGGAGAAAAAAAAGAGGACGGCTTTCAGCGCATTAAAAAAATAATCACCGAGGAACAGGTTGAGCTCACCGTGCTTGCCCGTTTTATGCAAATCCTCCCCGATTGGTTTTGCCAGGAATTTAGTGGGAAAATCATCAATATCCATCACTCCTTTCTGCCCGCCTTCATCGGGGCCAATCCATACCGCCAAGCCTACGAGCGCGGAGTCAAGCTCATCGGTGCTACCTGTCACTACGTCACCAGCGATCTTGATGCGGGCCCTATTATTGAACAGGAAGTCAAACGGGTACAGCACTTTCACACCCCACAAGATCTGATGCGATTGGGACGTGACTGCGAACGCACCGCTCTAGCAAGAGGGATTCGCCACCACGTGCATGATCGAACAATCATTCACCAGAACCGAGCTATCGTGTTCCCAGATTAGGATTAGCTAGCGTAGATTCTTCGCTAACCGATCCCTCTAGGTTGTGGCGCACTTCGTTCTTGTCTGACCGTCACCGCGGATGCGGTATTGATACGATGTGAGTTCTCGCAATGCCATCGGGCCACGCGCGTGAAGTTTGTCGGTTGAAATCCCAATTTCCGCACCAAATCCAAACTCGCCACCGTCGCTAAAACGCGTGGAGACGTTGTGGAAGAGACACGCACTATCCACTCGGCGCATAAAACGTTCTGCACGTCCATTGTCGGCGGTCACAATGCAGTCGCTATGACGCGAGCTATACGTGTTGATATGATCAATGGCATCTGCCATGCGATCCATCACCTTGATCGCGATCACCAGATCGAGGTATTCCGTTTTCCAGTCGTCGTCGGTGGCCGGGATCGCAGCCTCGCCGAGTATCTCCAACGTGTGTGGATCACCTTTCATCACCACACCTTTGTCAGCAAAAACGGCCGCGATTTTCGGTAAAAATCCGGCAGCGACATCACGATGCACCAGCAACGTTTCCAGCGCATTACAGACACCTGGTTTGTGGGTTTTGGCGTCATCCACAATGGCCACAGCCATACCCAGGTCGGCCGCCTTGTCCACGTAGGTGTGACAAATACCATCGTAGTGCTTGATGACGGGCATACGGGCGAGCGAAACCACGGTTTCAATCAAACCCTTGCCGCCACGTGGAATGATGACATCAAGCCACTGGTCCATGCCTGCCATGACGCTGACGCTCTCGCGATCAGTAAATGGTATCAGCTGAATGGCATGGGCGGGTAACCCAGCAGGTTCACCCGCTGCCTGTAGCGCCGTGGCGATCGCCCGGTTCGAATGAATCGCTTCGGATCCACCCCGCAAAATTGTTGCATTCCCCGATTTCAGACAGAGCACGGCGGCATCACTCGTGACATTGGGACGACTCTCGTAAATGATGCCAATCACTCCAATGGGGACACGGATTTGCTCAAAGTGGATGTCGTTCGGCCGTGTCCAATCGGCAAGCACTTCGCCGACGGGATCGGGTAGCCCAGCCACTTGCTCCACACCGGCGGCAATCGCCTCTAGCCGCGTGGTATCAAGACGTAAGCGATCGAGCATCGCAGCGCTCAGGCCGCGATCCTGACCCGCGGCAAGATCCAGCGCGTTGGCCTCAAGGATATCCGGCGCATACCTACGTAGGCCTGCCGCCATGGCGTGAAGGATGGCATTTTTCTGATCGGTATCCAGCACCGCCAAGGCATGAGCCGCCGCGCGGGCATGAGCTCCCATGCCAAGGATGGTTTCCTTGATCTGCGCCTTCTCCATGACGTTCGTGACAGGGTAGTGGTTTTAGATTTCAGAGACCGTAAGTTGACTCACTTCGTCTTTGACCTGCTGAGCCAATGGCGTGCTGAGATATCGCTCGGTCGAGCTGGCGGCAATGGTAACGATGCGCTTACCTTTAAATTCAGGTCGCTTGGCCAACTGGATGGCGGCCCAAATGTTGGCACCACTTGAGATACCCACGGGTAACCCTTCGTTCTGTGCCACCTCCTGCGCCATCGCAAAGGCGTCGTCATTGGTCACCTGGATCGTTTCATCGAGAATATCGACGTTCAGGTTGCCTGGGATAAAGCCGGCACCAATGCCTTGAATCTTATGGGGCCCTGGGTTGCCACCTGAGATCACGGGGCTGTCTGCAGGTTCCACCGCTACGGCAAGCATGTCACATCGGGATTTGAGCACCTCGGACACACCCGTAATGGTTCCCCCCGTCCCGACACCCGCAACAAAGGCATCAATCTTTCCGTCTGTGCATTCCCAGATTTCCTCAGCGGTCGTCTGCCGGTGTGCCTCTGGGTTCGCTGGGTTATCAAACTGACCGGGGCCAAATGCGTCATCACCAGCCTCTTCGACCAGTTGTTTTGCCTTGGCGATCGCGCCGCCCATGCCTTTCGCTCCTGGTGTGAGCACGATTTCGGCACCAAGCATACGAAGCAGGATTCGGCGTTCCATAGACATCGTCTCGGGCATCGTCAGGATGCATCGATAGCCTTTAGATCGGGCCACGAAGGCCAGTGCAATCCCGGTGTTTCCCGAGGTGGGTTCGATAATGGTGCCTCCTGGCTTGAGCTTTCCATCTCTCTCAGCCGCCTCAACCATGGAACGACCAATCCGATCCTTCACACTGAAAAGCGGGTTGAAAAACTCACATTTGACCAGAACCTCGGCTTCGAGCCCCTGGGTGACGTGGTTCAGTTTGACAAGTGGCGTATTTCCGACGGTTTCAACTAGATTGTTGGCTATATTGCTCATGGTAGTATGATTAGTGATTTGGCTACTGCGCACCATTACTTAATTTCGTGAGCAATCAAGCATGATTGCGAGAGAATTTGTCATTTTTAACTCGGGACCCGATGACTAATAATCCGTGCCATTTGCAGGATTCATGATAAAAGCCCACCGTGTCCGCCACAGATAATACAGACAGCCCCATCACGCAATCCCTTCTCAACCTGAGTAAGGACGACCTCGAGCAGTATTTTGTGGCTGCCGGTGGAAAATCTTACCGCGCAAAACAAGTGCTCGAATGGATTTATCAGCAACGGGTCGATGGCATCGATGAAATGAGCAATCTGCCCAGCTCCATGCGGGAACACATGGAGAAGGAGTTCCATATGAACGACCTGCAACACGTCGAAACCAAGGGGGCCGACGACACCACGCGCAAGTTCCTCTTTCGTCTCAACGATGGTCGCTACGTCGAAACCGTTTTTATCCCCGCGTCCAAAGGGCTCAACGGGAAGCAATCCTCCCGAAAAACCATCTGCGTCTCCTCACAGGTCGGTTGCGCCTTCGGGTGTAAATTCTGCGCGTCCGGGCTGGCTGGCTTTACCCGTAATCTGACGGCCGCCGAAATCGTAGGCCAAATGCTCGCCGTCGAAAAACAAACTGGCGAATCCATCAACAACATCGTCTTTATGGGAATGGGCGAACCCTTGGCCAATATCAAGAATCTCATTAAAGCTCTCGAAATCATCACCAGCCACTGGGGGCTCAATATCGGAGCTCGCAGCGTCACCGTCTCGACCTCCGGTCTGGCACCTCAAATCAAGGAGCTCGCCGAGTTCCCGGTGCCGATCCGACTCGCCATCTCGCTGCATGGTGCCACCGACGATGTCCGTGATCTGATCATGCCCGTCAACAAGAAGTGGCCGATCAAGGAGTTGTTCGACTCTCTGCACCAGTGGCGATTACACAAAAAGCAGAAGATTTCCCTCGAATACATTCTTATAGAAGGAGTTAACGACGATTTAAATCAGGCCGCCATCCTCGCAAAACGGGCCAAAGGTATCAACGCCAAAGTTAACCTAATCCCGTATAATACCGTGGATGGGCTCGACTGGAAACGCCCCTCCTCGGATGTCTGCTATGCCTTCCGTGACGTCATCGCCGATGCGGGTATCAACACCACACTCCGACTTGAAAAAGGTCACGACATCAATGCGGCCTGCGGTCAATTGAGACTGAAAAAGGAAACGGCCGAGGGGATTATCGAGGCCCCCGCAAAGGCGCGTCAGTAAGACCGATCATGCGGTTGAAACCTTCACATCAGTGATCTGAACAGCTTCGATCAGTCGGAGCATCCGCTTCAACATCACGGGCTGAAACCAGATTGTTTTCGATCAGATACTGTTCGACTTCGTCGCCAGAGACATCGGCAAGCATCTGCCCGCTGATGCTGACACATGGGCTTAATGGTTGACCACTTTTCTGCTCCATTTCCCACCGAAAGGCTGGGTTTTTGATGATATCCTTTTCCTCAAAGGCGAGATCATACTTACGCATGATCGCACGCACTCCTTCGCTCCAGCCGCAGAAGGTTTTTAAATAGCAGACAATATCCAAATTGGGGTGATTCATAGTGTGTTCTTGTTCTTCGACGAGAACAGACCATAATATCATCGCTTTGCAAATGGAATCTCAGTCATCATCACCCGTTACCATCAGCGCCGATGGTAAATGCGAATCCGCCTCGGATCAGCTACGTCAGCTGGCCGACGAGGATCGTCTTGATGTCATTGAAATCATCATCGATGGACGACGATTGATCGGAGGTGCCGATTCCCCCACCCTGATGGGTCAACCAGGCGCCTTCCTCCCAGCGTCCCGCCATTTCATCTTGAGCCAATTCGAACCGCTCCATGACGGTCGATGCCTCGCACGCTATGTCAGGCGCAACTCAAGCGATGACAAGCCAAGGGCTCATTGACCCCGCGTCCGCAGCCCTCCCCTAAGACGATTAGGAGCTGTATAAACTGCTGAGGATATCACGACATTCTTTCACACTGTATTTGGACACAACGGTCGCCAGAACCGCATCACCAAACCCTTTGCAAAGGAGGTTCATATCATCAACCCACTCCCTGCAGTCGGCTCGGTTCATCACGCGGTGTAGCCCAAGCAACTTTGAAAAAGCATCCAGATCCTTTTGGCAGGCCTTGTTGATCAGATCGATGTAGTCGACATCCACCATATCACGCGCGATCACCACAGGTTTGGGGAGTTCGGCTCCTTCCTGATGATTATATTTCTGCTGTAGTTCACTAAAAAATGAACTACTATCTTGGGGTGTCAGTGACACCAACTGAGTTCGGCCATCCAGCTCCTTGGGCACACTTAGCCCAGATTCATTGAGCTCCGATGTGTCTTCATCAGCGGGATCCCCGAAGACATCATCCTCAGAGGTAGGTCCCCATTCAATCACCTCAGGAGGTGAACTTTCAGATTGGCTGCCCATATCATAGCCGGTCGAAGAAAAACTCTCAGTCTCTGCCTTTTGCCTGTTCAACAAATGCGCGGTCCGCTCATCACCCACAGGCGCCTTCATCGGCACCGGCTGAGTGGCGCCACTCAACATATCTATATCGGCACCTGAATCCTCAAGCTGAACCGACGGCATAGGTTCAGGCCCATCCCATGGAAATGCTTCACCTCTGACAATCTCACTCCAATTACCTAGATCATTATCCGCCTCGACAAGACTGAACTCAAAATCCTCATCCACCAGCGTAGGATCCAGTGCCGTGGCAGCTCCATAAAAGCGAATCGCCTGGTATGGCATACCCGCTTTGACCAATAACTTCGCCAGCGCCAGATTCTGATCAGGGTGTTTGATGTTTTTTTCGACCACCTTATCAAAAAGTCGCACCGCACGCGCAGGCTGACCTTTAGAGACAACACGGGCGGCAAAAACAACCTCATCACCAACGGGCGGAATCTCAGGGGCACTCCACACCATCTTCGAAGCATCACGATAGCACTCAGAATTATATAAGACTTGCACGACCTGCTTTCGCGTTTCCCAGTCGTCAGGATTTTGTTCGACATGCTTAACAAGTAACTCAAGGGCACTGCCAAGACCGCCGATGGGTTGATTAGGATGAGAGGAATGAGCCATAGACCGGAAGGGTATTATCAAACAAAGTTGCAAGGATTCGGCATCGAAGTCAACCCGTAACCTTTCACCATGCGAAAAATTTATTAAAAGATGGTCAATACATCGCACTTTATGGTTTTCTACGGCCGTGGAAAAAACGGCACACACCGCCATCCTCGGGGCAGGCATCACGGGTCTCTGCGTGGCGCATTCACTGCGCACCGCATCACTAGATGCCCCAGCATCCTACCACCTCATTGAGTCCAGCGATCAGGTTGGCGGAGCCCTGCAAAGCACGCAGGACATGGGATACCTCGCCGAGCACGGTCCCAATAGTATTTTAATCAAGGATCAACGGGTCGCCCAGATGCTTGATGACATCGGCTTGGGAGACGACCCCTCTCGGAACCAACTTCATGAGAGCCTTGACGCGCGCGAGGAAGCCAAAAAACGCTACATTGTCCAGGACGGCCAACCGCACGCCATGCCATCATCCCTCATCGGCATGCTGCGCACCCCCCTGTTTTCGACCCGCGGCAAGCTGCGCTTCGGCCTCGAACCCTTCATCGGCAAGTATAAGGGACGTGAACAAGGGAAAGGCGAGGAAAGCTTTGCCGACTTCGTGCGCCGCCGACTTGGCCCTGACATGCTTGCCAGCGCGGCCGGACCTTTTGTCAGCGGGATCTATGCGGGCAATCCGGAAAACCTCTCGGTGCGCCATGCCTTCCCCCGATTATGGAATCTGGAGCACCACTACGGCTCGTTTATCCTAGGCGCCTTAGCACTTCAATGGGGTGGTGGTAAAAACCCACACCGACTCGCGCCCTCTCGCATGCTCTCGTTCCGCTCCGGCATGCACGCCATGCCATCGGCCATCGCCAAGCACTTACCTAAGGATTCACTCAAGCTACAATGCCAGGTGTCCTCGATCGAACCCATCCATAAAAACGGCAAAACCGGCTGGTCGTTGAGCTGGACCGATGCCTCGGGCAACCTACAAACTGGCCATTACCGCCAGCTGGTGATCGCGGTTCCGCACCACCAGCTTCCCTCATTACCCCTGCCAACGTCCGTCCTTAACGCTCTCGACCCAATCACGCAACTCCATGCGCCTCCCGTCACCAGCATGGTGCTTGGTTTTAAACGCGATGACATCACCCACCCACTCGATGGGTTTGGTATGCTCATCAAGCAGACCGAAAACAGCCCGCTGCTCGGCGTTCTTTTTTCGTCCAGCATGTTCGACGGCCGGGCACCAGACGGACACGTCACCCTGACCTGCATGATGGGTGGCTCAATCCACCCTGAATATGCCAAAAACGACGAGCAGGTTGTCCTCGACGAACTCAATCGACTGCTCGGTGTGACCGGCTCCCCCACTTTCCGCCATCGCACCACCTGGAACCATGCCATTCCCCAGTATGGTCTCGACTACCAAAACGTGCTCGACGCACTGGAATCGTGCGAATCCCATCACCCTGGGCTGCACTTCGCTGGCAACTACCGTGGCGGAATTTCCGTGGGCGACTGCATCGTCAATGGGCTTGAATTAGGCCGATCACTCACATCCACAGAAAACGGTGCGTGAAATCAGCAACCTTTACCGTTGTCTTACTCGATCGAGCTTACTAGCTTCCGTTCGTCTGGTTCGGGATTGAAGAGGGTTTGCTCTCATCTCGGCACCCCACAGCGCCACCATCCTGATACTTAAAAAAATGTCATACCGAATTTGCAAAATGATCGAGGTCGAGAACGGCCACCTCCTCTCCAAGCACCCAGATAAATGCCGGTTCCCACACGGACACACCCGCAAGGTCGAGCTCATCTTTGAAGCGGACACCTTGGACGATCGCGAGATGGTATTCGATTTCAAGCTGATTGGCCGGATGATCGGAGATTTCTTGGAAACCTATGACCATGCACTGTGCATGAACACCGAGGACCCAAAATTTGATTTTTTCAAAGAGGCCTACGGCGATCGGATTATCGGCTTCCAAGGTGAAGACCCGACCACCGAGGTGATGGCGAGAACGATCTACAACCACACCAAAGCCGCCTTGGGAAAGTTTGTCACCGATTCTGATCCAGAATACCCCGTGCGACCCGATGTGAAGATCTCCACCATCCGTGTCTGGGAAACTACCTCGTCGTGGGCCGAATACTGTGAGTAGTCGGTAAGCCAATTCCACCTGACGCCTCATAGACGACTCAACTCGGGCTCCTTAAAGCCCCGCATGTTTCCATTCCTCCCAGCCGCCCTTATAGATCGAGACCGAGTAACCAAGGCGAACGAGTTTTTGGGCAACACGATACGCGTCGGGGCAGTGGGTGTTCTGGCAGTAGAGGACGATCACCTTCTGGGCTGATCGAGCTTCGTCAAGTCGCTGTCTGCGCTCACCGATCACCGTGTCATACCTTCTAAGAGGAAGACTCATGGCACCCTCCAGATGACCGATGTGAAAAATGAGGGAGGGACGACAATCCACTAGCCTCACCCGACCCTCCTGCATCATCGTGAAAAGTTGACCTATATCAACGCTGGTAATCTGTCCCATCGGGACATGTTTGGCAACCTGAGCTGGTGGAGTCGTCGGACGGACGGAGGTAATTTGAGCGCCTGCAGCTTTGTGATGCTGTGGCGGGACAGGTTTGGTCGGCGCCGCCGGATCAGCGCAGGACACCCAAAAAGACGTTGCCATCAGTCCGAGTAGCGAGAGAGTTTCATGTTTCATGAGAAATCGAGTATTACACAGGGCGCGTGCCATAGAATGCCCGGAGGGATATCCCCCCGGGCATTCTGACAATCATTGATTTTTATGGCCTACGCACTGACGCGCATGGGCATGATCACGTAGAGGAATGATCCGTCGATACGCACCACGCCGGGGCTCATACCATCGATCAGGTCGAGGTAGACACTTTCTTCTCCAAGATTCTTCAACGGAGCCATGAGAAACTCTGGGTTGAAGGCGATGGCAAACTCGTCACCATCGTAATCCGCTACGACAGGCTCCTTGGCTTCACCAATGTCCTTCGAGTTCGCTTGAACGTCGATGTTCCCCTTGCTAAATGTGAGTTTAACCGAGTTTGAGCTTTCAGAGGTCAGCAGTGATACACGGCGCACCGTGTTGAGGAACTCCTCGCGATTGATGGTAACACGCTCCTTGCGCTCCCCAGGAATAACCTGCTTGTAGTTCGGGTAGTTACCTTCAATTAGTTTGCTTACTATAATACTGTCACCTACCTCAAAGCTGATTTGGTTGCCAGTGAGGCGAACCACAGAATCCCCCTCACTACGAAGCATCCGCTGAAGTTCATTCACCGCTTTCGATGGAATAATGATATCCGTCTCGTGACTGGCAGGAAACTCGAGGTCGTTCTCAACCATGGCCAGACGACGCCCGTCGGTTGCGACAAAGGTCATTTTCCCTTCGCGGAAGGAAACGTAAATGCCATTGAGCACGTAGCGTGTTTCATCCGTTGAGATCGCATAGGCGGTCTTTTTGATGGCATCATGCAGAATCTCTTGGGAAATCTTAAACTCAGTCGCGTCTTCGAACTTAGGTAACGGTGGGAACTCGTCTTCCCCTAAACCAATGATCTTGAAAAAACTCGGACCACACTTAATCGAGGCGTGGTTTTTCGAGTCAACGGATACCTCAACCTCACTGGCGGGAAGTTCGCGGATGATACTGACAAGACGTTTGACGGGAAGTGTAGTGGACCCTTCTTTTTCAATGTCTGCCTGTGCGCTACCACTGACACCAACATCGAGGTCCGTTGTCGTCAGCTTGATTTTCCCATCAACCGCTTCAATAAGAACATTGGAAAGAATGGGTAATGTGGCTCGGTTACTGACAACATGCTGCACCTGTTGAAGCACATCGAGAAAGGCTTCCTTGCTAATCGAAAATTTCATTTGAGATAATGTGGGATGACTTGAGATACTTGACGACTCGTTTTGAGTTGCGCCGACTTTGGAGCAATCTCGCACCAACGCAAGCAATCTTTAGCAAATCCTCAGCATTTTTCACCCCTGTATTCAAGATCGGACACCAAACTCCATGAAGACCACTACATATTGTATGCTCACACCACGCAAGCGTCACAACGAAGCCTAACAGGATACACCATGCATGGGGGCACACATTGATCTCATCGTGTGACGTGTCACGCTAGGCCTAACGATCACGCACGGCTACTTCCGCTGGAGTCCGGACATCAAAATATCCACCGCATCGCGAACCTGAGGTTCACAGTCCATACGTTGCTCGACCTTACGCACCGCGTAAATCACAGTGCCGTGGTCACGACCACCAAAGGCGTCCCCGATCTCAACGAGGGAACAGGGAGTCATTTTGCGGCTTAAATACATCGCGACCTGACGGGGAAAGGCGATGTTTGTGGGGCGACGTCGACTGGTCATATCAGCCAGTCGGAGGTCGTAATGATGGGTGACCGCTTTCTGGATCGAGTCGATATTCACTCTTTTCTGCCCCTCTTCACGCAGAATGTCTTTGAGGAGAAATTCACAGCGCTCCACGGTGATTTGTTCCGTGCCGAGCGAGGCGTAGGTTGCGATGCGCACCAGACCACCTTCAAGTCGACGCACGTTGCTTTGAATGCGTTCGGCGAGCATGGTGAGGATGTCGTCGCTGAGCTTCACATCCCAATCTTCCATCTTACGTCTGAGAATCGCAAGGCGTGTCTCGACCCCAGGAGGCTGAAGTTCGACGGTCAGACCACATTCAAATCGTGAAATAAGGCGCGGCTCGATATTTTTAATCTCCGAGGCAGGCCGGTCAGAGGTCAGAACCACCTGACTTTGCAAATCAAGTAACTCGTTAAAGGTATGGAAGAATTCTTCCTGTGACCGCTCTTTCCCACCTAGAAACTGAATATCATCAATCAGCAGGATGTCGGCACGTCGGTATTTCCGGCGGAACCGCTCAAGCGACCCCTTACGCACGGTATCAATAAACTCGTTGATAAATTTTTCACATGTCAGGTAGACCACCCGGGCGGTTGGGTCTTCCTTCATCAGCCGCTGACCAATCGCCTGCATCAGGTGTGTCTTTCCTAATCCAGAGCCACCATGAATAAATAGCGGGTTATAAGTGAGATTCTTCGTTGCTGCTACGGCAATACACGCCGCTTGGGCAAACTCGTTGTTCTGCCCAACGACAAAACGAGCAAAGCTAAACTGGGGATTTAAACCCGCCGATTTAAGCTTTTTGCGGATCTGGTCGTCACCACTGAGCTGGCCGTGCATGGCCCCACCATACGTCGGCTGATCCACAGCCTGTCCCACCTTGCCCACATGATTGGTTTGCGTATCGGTGAGTAACTCGAAGGGGTCGGCTGACCGATCATCCGCACCCGTGACCGGGTCGTCGGCTGGTGCCTCCTGAACTTCACTCACCACAACCTTTACCTTCAATGGCATCTCCAACGTTTGAGACAATGCCGTCTGAACCTCGGGTAAGTGGTTGGTCTCAATCCAAACTTGATGCATGTCACTCTCAACAGCAAGCACGGCTTCCGTCTCCGTGACTTCCATCAAACATGCTGACGCAAACCAACGATTGTAAACATCCACACTAACAAGATTCTTTAAGGACGCCGAAACGGATACCCATAATTGCTTGGCCTCATCCTGAGATTCCAGATCATGGTCGCTCGTTACGGTCGTTGGGACATCGTGGTCAGTTGCGGTTTTGCTCATCTAAATTTTAAAAAAATAAGTGGTTGTCATCTTCCTTTATCGACTGGGCCCATGCACCAGCGATCGCTCTTGTCAGCTTGCCTATGCACAGCAGACGGCGTGCACATGAAACGCTGCCTCAAGCTCACGAGCAAAAGTTTTTTAATACCTCCCCCCTAAGCCATACCCGAAGTCCCGTTTCCACAAAGGTTCCACAACAAAATTTTTAAAATACTTGACCTCCCAATTAGTAAACATAGCTAAAATAGTTCGTTCAATGCCTCATCCGAACACGTCGAAATCCGACCAATGACCCATCGGGTCTTCGGGGCCCGAATCATGCTGAAACGTTGATTCTACCGAGGCTTCCGAGAAATAACACCACCTAACACACCGCAAATCAACGTCAGGCTGGCGTTCAACGGGAAAAACCATTCGGACGCTAACCCTGGTCGGGAGTGCACCACTTGATGTGCCCACCCATCGAGCCCGATGGCACCGAGCAATTGCGGCAACTCCGGCCTAAACCATGAGACCAAAAGAACCGAGAAAATCACACCTAACAACAACCCTGAAGTGCTGACACGGATCGGGAAAATAGCCGCCAGCAATACCCCGAGAAGCGGACCATAGGTATAGGCGACCATCCCGAAGGCGAGGCCGATCAGGTCGGTGTCTTTATTCTCGGTGTAGGCCGCCAATAACCCTAAGCCTGCGAGCGTCAAAATCACCCCCCAGATCACCACGGCGATCCGTGACAGACGCACCATCTCCGCTCCCTTTCCGTCGGTTTCAAGTTTTTCGCGCCCATAGATCACGGACAAACTCGTTTGGCTCAAGGCCGCTAAAATCGAGTCGAGACTCGAAATAGCTGCCGCAAACGCCCCAGCGAGAATGAGTCCACTGACCCCGACAGGCACCTCCATGGTGATCCATGTGGGGAAAACGTAGTTGGGTTCTTTTTGAAAGTCGGCGGCCATGGCTGCCGACGGGATATGGACTTGATACCAAGCAAACAGCCCGGCACCGACCGCCAGCATCAGCAGTGTGATCAGCAACGACACACTACTCCAGCACATGGCCTTCCGAGCGTCCTTGACATTTCCGCAGCAGAACATCCTCTGCGTATTCAGTTGATCCACGCCGAAGGCGGTAAAGTTCTGAAAGGGCATGGCGAGTAACGCCACCCACATCGTGTATTTTAATTGCGGGTTTTCGAAGGGCGTCGTCAAATCCAACCAACGTAGCTTGTTGACGTTTTCACCCTCGACGACGATCTGGTTCAGTCCCGCAATCTGGTCCCACCCCAACTGCCCCACCAACAGAGTGAATGCCAAGAGCCCGCCAAAAATAAAGAGACAAAACTGCATCACATCCGTCCAAATCACGGTTTGCATCCCCCCCATAAACGTCCAAAGAACGGCCACGGCACCAATCACCACAATACACAGGCTCGCATCCATCCCCGTAACCACCTGAAGAATAATCGCCGTCACCAAAACCCGCACACTCTGACCCAGAATCGCTCCCACTGAAAAAAGCCCCGTCACCAATCGACGCACCCCCTCACCCAGTCGCTCACCCATAAAATCATACGGACTGTAAATTTCCTTCTCATAATAGAGAGGCACCAGCCAGTAGGCCACGGCAAAACGCGCGATCATTGAGCCAATCCCCCATTGCAGATAGGTCCAGTCGCCCGACATCGCATACACTCCCCCCGGCACACCAATAAAGGTCAACGCACTGATCTCCGTGGCAATCATCGAGCCACTCACCGACCACCACGGCAGCGTCTTTCCCCCAAGAAAGAAGTCCTTGATGCTCGACTGCTTCCCAGAAAGCCGATGCCCTATCCACGTCGTTAAAATCATATACCCAGCCACAACCGCCCAATCCCAATAGGTGAAATACTCGTAAACCTGCTTCTCCATAGGCACAAACGCTAGCAGAGCGACCTGTATCTTCAAACTTTTCCGTAGACGCCCGGCCACTTCACGGCCACAAGATTGAAAATATCAAACAAATCAGAAAAGAGGCTTGTCGTTTCCGCTCCGGCGATCATTACTCCATTCCAGATTTGAGCATCGTGGCTACCTCTGGAAAACATCTTACCCTTGGCATCATCCCAGCACGCTGGGCCTCGTCCCGCTTCCCTGGTAAGCCGCTTCATCCCATCGCCGGAAAACCCCTCGTGCAACACGTCTGGGAACGCTGCCAGCAATGCACCCAGCTCGATGACGCCGTCATCGCCACCGATGACGACCGGATCTACCAAGCCGCAATCGCATTTGGTGCCAAGGCGGTGATGACCTCGACCCACCACCTCACAGGCACCGACCGTATTGCCGAAGCCGCTGACGCCCTGGCACAGGATGGCCAGGATGCTTCCTACATCATCAATATTCAGGGTGACGAACCCCTCATTGACCCCAGCCTGATCGATCAGCTCGCCTTGGCCCTCCACGCTGATTCAGGTGTCTCCATGGCCACCGCCGCCAATGCCATCACGGATGAAACGCTGATTTTCGACCCGAATGTCGTCAAGTGTGCGCTCGCCCTCAATGGTGACGCCCTCTACTTCTCGCGGAGCCCGCTCCCCTACCGGCGTTCCGAGAGCCCCGAGCTCAAGATCTTCCGCCACAAAGGAATCTACGCCTACCGTCGCGATTTCTTGAAAAAATTCATCACCTGGCCGCCGTCACCGCTCGAGGTGGCCGAGTCGCTCGAGCAGCTCCGCGCCCTCGAAAACAACGCCCGCATCAAAGTCCTCATCACCGAGGATGAATCTCCTGGCGTCGATACCCTCGAGCAAGCCCAATACATCGAATCTCTCCTCCGGTAATTCCATACTCAAAACGCACCCATCCACATTCCATGCCTCATCCCACTAAATATATCTTTGTCACCGGAGGCGTCGTCTCATCTCTCGGAAAAGGACTCGCCGCCGCCTCGCTAGGCACGCTCCTCGAGCTCCGCGGCCTCTCGGTGATCCTTCAGAAATTCGACCCCTACCTCAATGTCGACCCCGGCACGATGTCACCCTTCCAGCACGGCGAGGTGTATGTGCTCGACGACGGGGCAGAAACCGATCTCGACCTCGGCCACTACGAACGTTTCACCAATTGCCGACTCAGCAAGTTTAATAACCTCACCTCAGGACAGGTCTTTGAAAATGTCATCCGCAAGGAGCGCAAAGGCGATTACTTGGGAAAAACTGTCCAGTTCATCCCGCACTGCACCGATGAAATTAAGGCGCGGATCAATGATGTCACCCTGCGCTCCGATGCCGATGTCATCATCACCGAGATCGGCGGCACCGTCGGTGACATCGAAGGCCATCTCTTCCTCGAGGCACTGCGCCAGTTCTCACTCGAAGTCGGACGCGACAACGTCTGCTTTATCCACGTCACCCTGCTCCCCTTGATCAAAGCCGCCGGCGAAATCAAAACAAAACCCACCCAGCAGTCCGTCGCCAAACTACGCGAAATCGGCATCCAGCCCGACATCATCGTCTGCCGAACCGAACACGACCTCGATGATGATAATAAAAAGAAAATCGCCATGTTCTGTAACGTCGAGGCAAAAAATGTCGTTGCCTTCCGCGATGTCGATCACACCATCTATGAGTGCCCGATCGATCTGCGGCGCGATAAACTCGACCGCCTTGTCAGCGATTGCTTAGGCCTCGAGTCGAAAACTCCCGACCTCGCCAACTGGCAAACGTTTGTCGATCGGATCATCAACCCGACACATGAAGTCAAGGTTGCCGTTGTCGGGAAATACATCGAGCTCCAGGACGCCTACAAATCAATCTACGAGTCCCTGACCCACGCAGGGGCAAGCCACGACACCCGGGTCGTCATCCAACGTGTCGAAGCCGAAGCCATCGAAAAAGACGGCGCGGCGGCACATCTTGATGGCATGAACGCCATCCTCATCCCGGGCGGCTTTGGCGATCGTGGCACCGAGGGCAAGATCCTTACCGCCAAATACTCCCGCGAAAACAACATCCCCTTTTTCGGGATCTGCCTGGGCATGCAAATCGCGACCATCGAATTCGCCCGCAACGTCTGCGGGTTGGAAAATGCCAACTCCACCGAGTTTGATAAAAATACCCCCCACCCCGTCATCTCCCTCCAGGAAGAACAACAAGGGGTCGAGGACCTCGGCGCCACCATGCGACTCGGTGCCAGCGACTCCCAAGTCCTCGCCGGCACCAAGGCGGCCGAGCTCTACGGATCCGATTCCATCAGCGAGCGCCACCGCCACCGCTATGAGTTCAACCCCGCCTACCGTGAGCAAATCGAAAAGGCAGGCCTGAAGATCAGCGCCGTCTCCGACCCCGAGGGGCTGGTGGAAATTGTCGAGATTGCCGACCACCCGTTCTTTATCGGTGCGCAGTTCCACCCCGAGTTCCAGTCCAAACCCAACGCGCCCCACCCGATCTTCTCCGGCTTCGTCGCCGCCGCACTCAAATCCTAATAGATCCGTCCCGATCATGACCATCGAAGAAAAAATTGCCGCACTCGGCTACGACCTCCCCGAGGCGCCAGCCCCCGCCGGGTCCTATGTCAATTGTGTCCGCTCCGGTAACCTCCTGTTTCTCGCCGGCGGTATCCCACCGCTCGATGACGATCAGTATATCGGCAAAGTCCCGACCGATACATCGGTCGAGTCGGCCCAAGAAGCCGCCCGACTCATCACTCTGAACCGCCTCGCCGTGGTTAAAAACGAAATCGGTCACCTCGATGAAATCACCCGCATCGTCAACGTCGGCGGATTTGTAAACTCCGAACCCGATTTCTATCAGCATCCTGCTGTGATCAATGGTTGCTCAGATCTGCTTGTCGAGATTTTTGGAGACAAGGGCATCCACTCCCGCACCGCCATGGGAGCCGCAGCTCTTCCGCTCAACGTTTCCGTTGAGATTAACATGATCGTGGAAGTCCAATAACCCCTCACCTCACTGTCTGATGAACGAAGAATCTTTGGTCGATTCCCTGCTCCCCGCCGTCGAGCAACAACTCGAATCACCTCAAACACCCTACGTGCTAGAAACCTTCACCCGACTCGTCGAGAAGGATCAACTCCCCCCCGATGAAGCCAAACAACTCATCGCCATCTGCCTCGCCGATGAGTCAAACCGCATGTTCATCGAGAAACGCGACTTCGATGTCGTGCGCTACCAACAACTGCTCGAGAGCCTCCCTGGCGACCCCGACACGTCAGCCAGCACGTAAAACCATCGCCCCCATCCATCGGGTCTGACTCATCAGAACCACCACCTTACTTGATCGGTCTCCTGCTCTTGGTCGCGAGCGGGAGTTGCTTGCCTTGGTCGTCGGTGATGTCAAAAGACAGGGCAGCTTGGCCTGCGCCCATACGGACGAGTAATTGCACGGGATGCCAGCCCGCTTTCAGATGGAGCGTTCCGCTTCGGGCATTGCCCGTGGGTTTCTTATTTTCTTTAAGCAAGCGGATGTCGTGGACAAAAAGCATCGTGTGGCTGTTGCTGGTGACGTTGAAGGTGTAGCTGCCATCGACAGGAAATTGAACCAAGGCTTCGAGCATGACCGCAAAGTTTTGTGTGATGCCATCGGGCAAGACAAAGCTGCTGAGCTGATGCGGGTTCGATCGTTTTGCCTGGCGCAGATCGGGCATCCACGGGAACGCCCCCTGACGGATCACACAATCGACCCCTGCGAGTTGGGGCGCGGGCACGGCACTGGGAACAGCAAGGGCAAGGGTCGGCGGAATCGGAGCATGATCATAGGGGCGGGGAGCGCTGGCTAAGGCTCTGCGACATTGCAACGCGCGGGCTTTCATCCTTTTCTGAACATCATCGAAGCCATTTTCGCCAGCGAGGTTGTGTTTTTCTTGGGGGTCCTTGATGAGGTGGTAGATTTCAAAGTCGTCATCAGCCGATTCAATACCAGTGCGCAGGCCTTTGTAATGATCGACAAAGACGACCTGCATTTGACGGCGGATTTTACCGCGATGCGACGGGTGGAAGGCATCGTAACTTGGCGTTTTGCCAGGCACGGAATATTCGCTGTAGATCGTGCTAGGCTCTTGCTCGCCCTGACCACTGAGAGTGGGCATGAGCGAGACACCATCTGAGCTGGCGGGCGTGGGGACGCCAGCTGCCTCCGCGAACGTCGGGAGCCAATCCCAGTGACCACTCGGGCGGGATGCCCTGCGGCCGGCTTTGATCATGGCGGGCCAATGGGCGATGGTAGGCACACGCAGCCCCCCTTCAAGGGTGTCGCGCTTGATACCATCAAAGGGGCCAAAGCCATGGAAGAAGGTAGGCTGATACGGGGAGCCTTTGATGTATGACTCTTTTGATGGCCCGTTGTCAGAGCTGAAGATCACCAGTGTGTTCTCAGACAGATTCAGATCCTTGAGCAGAGACATGAGGTCGCCAACGCTGTCATCAATGCGCCGCACGTTGTTGGCGTAGCGGCGTTGGACGTCAGGCCATGGCTGCTCGGCTGTCTCGGGATTCTTGTCATGGTCCCAAGTAGCCTTGGCGTAATCCGGGTGCATCCAAGCATCATACTTCCCCATGGCGGTGTTGATCATCCCCCCTTTTTTACCGATCCACTGGACACCGGCATGAATGCCACCGCCATCGGGGTAGGCGCAGGGCGGGTTTTGCAGTTTGGCGTGCGGGGTGTCGTAGGCGAGGTAGGCGAAAAATGGTTGCGTCGGGTTGTTCTCCGTGTGCTCGATGATCCATTTTTTGGTGGCGGCCGTGAACAGGTCGGTGGTGAAGCAGAGTTCCATACCCTCTGAGATCTCCGTCGTGTTTTCCCAGATTTGTTTTTGGTCTTCCACTGGGTAGTGGTAGTGGCCGTCGCGGTGTCGCACATAGCCGAGAAAATAGTCGAAACCACGATCCATCGGCATGGTCGGCCAGTCCGGAAAGACCTGCCCAGGTGGTGTCGGTTTGCGGTTCTTGCGATCTTCTTTTTTCCCCTGGAGGCCCCATTTGCCAAATGCTGCCGTGGCATATCCCGCTTCTTTCACGACCGATGCAAGCGTGTGCGTATCGGGGAATGCTTGGTCGAACTGGTTGTCGCGTCGACCCGAGTGGCCTTGGTGCTGACCGCTGAGGAGAGTGGCGCGTGACGGGGCGCAGACGGGAGCCCCGCAGTAATGTTGATCGAACTTCATGCCCTCATTCGCTAAGGCATCGATATGAGGCGTGGTAAAAGAGGGAACGTTCCGGTCATGTTGGGCGGATCGTTTGTTCTGGTGAAAGACACCGAGGTCGCCGTAGCCGAGGTCATCACAAAAAATGAGCAGGATGTTCGGTTGTTTCGCTTCAGCGGCTTGGCATGGCGGGATCCATCCAACAGCGAGGGTGGTGGTAATAAGGCAGATGAGATACTTCATGTTCTTGAGTGGTCGTCAATGTAGTGACAACCAAGAAACCCGCCAAGCAGGAATGTGAATCAACTCAACATCCACCTTGCGTTTGTATGAGGATACACAGGCGACGGCATCCTGAATGAGGATGCTTACCCCCGCCCTGCCTTCATGCTAGGCGCTGCCCCCAGCGCGGCGATTGGTGCCAACCATGATTAAGCGGCTTTAGGGAGTTCACCGCAACCGCTGGGCGCGTTTTGTTTCGGCTGACCGTCTTTGATCCATGGCGCCCCCAAAGGAAGAACCGTGCGACCAAACACCTGATTGTAGATGGCACTGGCCATCATGTAGAGTGCACAGAGGGCACAGAGCATCAATTCATATCCCGCCACAATGGTGAGCTGAGGGAAACCAAAGTGAGCAAGATCCAACAAAATAAATCCGACCACCAGCAACGTGAAGGTCAGCGCCATCATGCCGTGAATCCGCATGGCCGGAACCCAGAGGATGAGCGTGAGCACCGTGTAACCGATCAGAAACCACCCAACGTCCGAGTGACTCGATGAATAGATTCCCAGCGAGTTGCATATAAGGATCGCTCCAAAGGCGAGCCAGAACGCACCGTAACTCACAAAGGCACAGTAGCCGAAGTTGTTCCCACATTTAAACTCCTGAAACCCTGCAATCAATTGAGCAAGACCACCAAAGACGATAGCAAGCGCAAACACCGGCCCAATACCGCACCAGCCAACGTTGTGAAATTGTAAAAGAAGGGTCGTGATTCCAAATCCAGCAAGTCCAACGACGGCCGGGTTTCCTTGTGTATGCGTTGTAGTAGACATGACAATTGATCGTTTTTTAATTGAGCGGGCCATTCCCCGCAAGAAGCACCTGCGCCATAGGTTCACATGCCGATTCTGTCAACTCGCGCCTTGCATTTATCTCACTCTTTATCAAGAGGTTATAGTCGCAAAAAGCAGGATATGCACAGCATTAAAGACATGCCACGTTGACGCCACCTCACTCGACATGGCTTGACGAAATCCACACGCCGGCCACTACGCCGCGACACTGGCAATTGGCGGAAAAATCCCCCCAGATTTCTTTTTCCTGCTTTGTGCATGTGAGTGATGCCTGTAGAATACAAAACGACTGTGTTGACCGGCATGCGCCGAGTTTCTCCCAGAATTAGACTTATTCACCTCCTACCTCCCCCCACCCCCATGCTCCGACTTATCTTTCTCACCTTGTCTCTGCTTTTTGCTGTGATTTGCACCAGTGAGGCGGACTCCTACCTACTAACGTTGAACCACAAGCGGCTTTACAAGTGGGACGGAAAATACCTGCTGACCACCAACCATCAACGGCTCTACAGGTGGGATGGAACCTACATCATCAACACCTCCCACAAACGCCTCTATCAATGGGATGGTACGTATCTCAAGAACATGAATCATCAGCGACTCTACCAATGGGACGGTAAGTATCTCAAGAACATGAATCATCAGCGACTCTTTAAGATCAAGGACTCATTCATCACGGATATGAACCATCGCCGGCTCTATCGAATCGATGGGCATATCCCGATAGCGCTCCTCATCGCGCTCGCCACCGGCACGTTATAATCGGTGGCAGCATGGTGGCATGGGCGACTCTATGCGTTGCCTTCCTCACCCGCATCATCCTCCTCCAGCTCTGGGGCTTTCGGGAGTTTTTCGACTTCCTCGAGGATATTAACCATATCAACACCCCGCGCGGCGGAGGTATCGAGTCGGAAATCCAGAATAGGTGTGCAGCGTAAAACAACACGCTTGGCGACACGACGCTGGATCAGGTGGCGCTTTTGGCCCAGCTGCTCCAGCACCTTGGCTCCATAACCACAGATGACGCCAATAAATACCTTCGCCTCACGAAGATCCTGTGTGATCTCGACGGCGTTGACCGTGACCAGCGCACCCCCAAATTCAAAATCACGCTGCAGCACCGTGCTGATTTCACGGCGAAGCAGTGCGTTGATTCTGTCTAATCGCTGACTCATAGGGGATAAAAATAATGACGTTCAGAGGTCGAACCTAAAGAGTCTGTTCGACCTTCTCAAGGATGTAACACTCGATGACGTCGTCTTCTTCGTATTCATCAAAGTCACCCAGTCGGATACCACAATCGATCCCCTGCTTCACCTCGTCCACCTCCTCGGTGTGACGACGCAGCGTGGACATCTTACCATCGTAAACAGGCACGCTCCCACGAAGGACGCGGGCGTGGGCGGTGCGGGTCACCTTGCCATCCTTGACAATACAACCAGCGGCGCGACCACGACGCACTTTGAAAACCTGCTTCACTTCGGCATGACCAATGATCGTTTCGCGTGTGAGAGGATCGAGCATACCGAGCATCGACTCCTTCACGGTATCGATCAGCTCATAGACAATGGAGAATAACTTCACCTGCACGCCTTCGCGTTTGGCCGCCTTCACAGCATTGCTTTCCAGCTTGGTGTTGAAGCCCAGAATGACGGCATCCGATGAGCTCGCCAGCAGGATGTCATTTTCGGTGATGGCACCCGCTGCGGACTTGATGAAGCGTGGCTCCACCTTGTCACTCTTGATCTCGTTGATGGCGCCCTCGATGGCTTGCACCGATCCTTGCACGTCACCCTTGAGGATGATCTTGAGCTGCAGTGTGTTATCACCCTGCACCAAGGACATCAGGTCCTCCATACGACTTTTCTTCGGCCGCTGAAGTCGGCTGTTGCGCTTCTCGGCCTGACGCTCCTCGGAAAGTTTCTTGGATGCACGATCGTTTTTCATCTGCACCAATTCATCCCCAACATGAGGTAACTCAGCAAATCCGATGATCTCGACGGGAGTGGCTGGACCCGCTTCCTTCACCACCTCACCGAGGTCGTTGAGCATCGTCTTCACCTTACCCGCAAAGGGGCCACAGATAAAGGGAACACCCACCTTGAGCGTGCCAGCTTGCACCATCACGGTGGCCGTTGGCCCTTTTCCTGCTTGGATGCTGGCTTCAATCACAGACCCACGGGCATTGGCGCGTGGATTGGCTTTAAGCTCAAGCACCTCAGCCTGAAGTGCCATCAGCTCAATCAACTCGTCCATCCCCTGGCCGGTGATCGCGGAAACTTCCACACACTCGGTTTCACCTCCAAAGTCGACCGGCTGTAAGCCATGTTCCATGAGCTGGGTCTTCACCCGTGTCGGGTCAGCCCCTGGCATGTCACACTTGTTAATGGCAACAATGATCGTTTTTTTGGACTTCTTGGCGTGTTCGATCGCTTCCTTGGTCTGCGGCATAATGCCGTCATCGGCAGCGACAACCAGCACGACGATGTCCGTGATATCCGCACCACGGGCACGCATTTCTGTGAAAATCGAGTGACCGGGGGTGTCGATAAAGCTGATCGGCCGACCCTCATGTTCCACACGATAGGCACCAATGTGCTGGGTGATCCCACCGGCCTCACCGGAGGTCACCCGACTTTTACGCACGTAGTCGAGCAAGGACGTCTTGCCGTGATCGACGTGGCCCATAAAGGTGATGATCGGTGCGCGATACTCGAGTTTTTCCTCGGGTTCGTCTTCAAGTTTTTTGGCCTTCGGCTCTTTGATCTTTTTCTTCTCTTTATGCACGCCACCTCCCTTTTCGCGTTTTTCACGCTCGAAGGTAAACCCGTGCATCTCACAGAGTTTTTCCGCGATATCGGGTTCGATCGCCTGATGCGGTGCCACAAAGACCTCCAGCTTAATCAGGTCAGCCATAAGCTGAAAGGATTTAAGGTCCATCAGGTCAGCGAGATCACTGACAATGATCGGCGGCTTGATGGTGATGATATTACCTTCTTTCACCACGGCTTTTTCCTCGCTGGCGTCAGCGTCGGGCGCCTCATCGCCAACTGAAGAAGCTGGGGAATCCGAAGAAGCTGCGTCAGCTGGAGCATCTGCAGCAGGCTTATTGTAGGAGAACTCGTCCTCTTTTTTATCAAGCAGCTTGGAAATCGTTGGTAATTCCTTTTTCACCCCACCCTTTTTCTTGATGACGGAGGTTTTTTTCTTTTCCCCCTCATCCTCAAAAATATCCAGCGCGGCCTTTTTCTGGTCGTCTACTGTTTTGATCTTGGCGGTTTCTTCACGCTGCCGCTCACGCCGCGATAACTTCTTGGATGAGTCGTCGAGGAGATCGAGAACTTCCTTTTCTTTTTTGGGTTTATCGCTGGATTCGGCCATGCTGGTTATAAAGTGGGATCGGGTTGGATTCTGAGATGAATAAAAATTCTAGGGTGAGTGGAAACTCGAGTGAAAGGTAAGTTGAGCGCAACCGAAACATCAAGCTTCGCTGCTATCTCCTTCTTCAGCCGCCGCGGGTGATTCGCTGGGTGATTCAGTAGCAACATCCTGCGATGGTTGCACCTTGCTGAGGATCACCTCGGCTTCTTGTTCTGTCACTTCAAGCGCTTGCGCAATGTATTCGGCTGGCATCTGAGCCACCAATTCAGCCGTTGCACCACCAGCACGGAAGAGCTTCTCGCCCATTTCGGCATCGAGCCCTAATTGCTCGGCAAGTGTGGATGCAGCATCACCGACTCGGGCTTCAAACTGCTCATGCTGACTCTCGTCCTTGCTGACCTGGACGTCCCAGCCCATCAGCTTGGCGGTAAGACGCGCATTCTGACCACGACGACCAATCGCCTTGCTCAGTTCCTCTTCATCAACGGTCACGGAAACAACCTTATTGTCACGCTCCAGCTTGATGCTGCGGATGTTCGCCGGCTTCAGCGCATCAACCACAAACGTGGCAGGATCATCGCTCCAGCGGATGATATCCACCTTTTCATTATTAAGCTCACGGACGATGTTTTTAACACGAGCACCACGGAGACCGACACAGGCGCCCACAGGGTCCACCTTTTCATCGTTACTCGCCACAGCCACCTTGGTGCGGTATCCGGCTTCACGGGCAATCCCGCGCAGGTCCACGGTGCCATCGGCAATCTCAGCAACCTCAGATTCAAACAGTCGACGCACAAAGTTGGGGTGACTCCGAGAAAGGATAATCTCAGGCCCACGCGACTCATTTTCAACCGCAACAACATAAACACGGATGCGGTCACCAATGTTGTAGTCTTCCGTAACCACACGCTCGCGGGACGGGATACGGCCTTCAAACTTACCGAGATCAATCATCACATCGCTCTTTTCAAATCGGCGCACCGTGCCACTGACAATGTCGCCAGCCCGGTCCTTATACTCGTCGTAGATCATTTCCTTCTCCGCCATCCGGAGACGTTGCATCATCGTCTGCTTCGCCGTCTGGGTGGCGATCCGACCAAAATTCTTCGGTGTCACATTGAAGTCGACCCGATCCCCCAGTTCAGCATCGGCCTTGCTTTTACGGGCAAGCGAAATGGGCACCTCATTAAATTTATCCACGTAATCATCATCCGCGACACACTCCAGAGAAGCAAAGATAACGGTGTCTCCCTTTTTGGTATCAACATCAGCACGGATATGCTCGATCGCATCGGCCCCAGGAACCATTTTGCGATAAGCTGAGATAAAGGCAAACTCGAGCGCGGCAAGGACCTTGTCGCGGTCGATACCCTTTTCTTTCTCGTAGTAGTCAATGAGTGCGACGATGTCGTTGGTCATGGAGTGTCTGGCGTTGTTGAGATGATTAAAAAAAATATGGAGAACATGAAGCAGGGCGCTCCATAGAACCCTGAGACACAAAAGAGTGGGTCTATATGACCCACTCCCGAGTAATCGCAGAGCTGATGCGCAGTTGCCATAGGCCTGAAGCACTTGCCTGACAAGCAGAAACTCATTCTTTCTTCCCTCCACCCCCACCACCCATCCTCGCTTTTCTTGCTCCACCACCGTGCCCGCAGATCGTTGGTTTTCAGTCACCAACGACAGCGACAAAAAAAATATACAGAAAAGATCAAATTAAATCTTGCGAAATGGCCGAAGATCAGTATTTTGCGCCCGCCCAGCGACCCCAAAAGGTGGCCAGGCACAAAAAATCCAACCCAAAGCGCAGATAGCTCAGTTGGTAGAGCAGTTGGCTTTTAACCAATTGGTCCTGGGTTCGAGTCCCAGTCTGCGTACCATTTTTATAACCCGCTAAAGCCCAGTGTTTTAGCGGGTTTTTTGGGTCGTAGCACCTCCCAAAAACCAAAATTGGGAACGAAAATGGAAACAAGAGAGATTCGATCTTGATCGATAGCCTTCAAGTGATCATCGACAGCACCGTCGAGCTCCTACCCAGCTCGACAAATACTGCACTCTAGACACCTTCGCCATGGTTCGCCTCTGGGCGTTTTTTACTGGCATACATGCTGATCCTAACTTATCACGCTAGTGAACGACAAAAACGATCAACACCCCGCAACGCCTCCCCAAACTTCAACCTTTGTCTTCATCCAGTGCCTAAAAAAAACTCATTCGTCAACGATCTTATCCTAGCTCCATGGTGGGTCAGCCTTATCCTTGCTGGTGTAACCTATTTCATCGGCGGTATTCTCCCAGGCATCACATCATCGGATATGGCAATCACCATGATCGTTAACATCGCAAGGAGCAGCGCCCCAATATTCTCAATAGCCCTCATCTTCGTCTCCCTGCTATCGTTCATCCGAAGCGTCAAAACACGATCCCAGCTAAAACGCCAAAAGTCCGTAGATACCCTCAACGAACTCTCCTGGAAAAGTTTCGAGGACGTCATCGGGGAACTCTTCCGGCAACGCGGCTACCGCGTCGAGGAAATGCTAGGCGGCGGAGCCGACGGAGGAGTCGACCTTCGGCTCAGAAAAGACGGTCAATTCACCCTCGTTCAGTGCAAACGCTGGAAAAAGCAAAAGGTCGGGCTTCCTGTCATGCGCGAGCTGCTCGGTGCAAATGAGCTCAACCTCCGGCAGTGCACCGAGACGACGATTAATTATCGGAAGGCGTAATGAACAAAATTCGGCATCGTATCGGCAATCAAAGAAAAAACCATGCCTCCAAACTCACCAAAAGCCACACCGGCAGGTAAGCGCTACAAACCGAAAAATTGTCGCTTACTCCGAGCATGAAAAAAATATCCTCAAGGCAATGTTTCCCGACCAGCACGACAGGATAGAAGGACTATACTTTAATGCGAATATGAGGAGGTGGTTTCGCAACAATATGCCCAGCGAATACAACCGCCTTAGAGCAGCTCGACAAGGCCAATACAACAGCAAGGTAGGGTTAATAGATTTTCTTGGTCTGGATGAAATTGATTATACCGTGCCTACCTTTTTTGAGAGGTTTAGCCCTGCCAAGGCTATTGGCAACCTGGAGGATCAATTAAGATGTCATGGGGATCACAAATTGATCACCGGAAGGCGCAAATCTGATTTCACCAATCTCTATACCTATAACAAGCACGATTGCCGTGGTATGCAGGCCCTCCTGAAATACTGCCTGAGCCGCACCAGCACAGACTAGCTGCCCTGAATTTGCAGCAGAAAACACCCCCCCAAACCCTTACACTTACAACATCTCCACAATTCATTGCAATATTTTGTTGCAGTTGTTTTTTTCGGCCGTATCATTGTTGCGCCGATGAAAAAGCAGACGAGCAAAAACAAGACAGTTATGAGCATTCCGGAGCTTGCCGTGCAGGAGCTGGGCCAGGTGGAGCAGATGTCCCCGGATTTCTCCATGGAGGATCTGGTGGACTGGGTCAACCAGGCTGTTGCAAGGTTTTACCCGCAGGCCGATAAAGGTGGCGACAAGCGGGTGAGCAACAGCTTCACGGTGCGCACCCTGCGCCATTACCAGACGCTGGGCTGCCTGGACGCCCCGGAGAAGGTCGGCCGCTGTGCCGTCTACAGTTTCCGCCATTACCTGCAGGCACTCCTGATCCGCAAGCTGCTCTACCTGCGCTGCTCACCGGATAGCATCCGCGCCACCCTCAAGGGCAAGACGGATGCACAATACAAGGAAATGCTCTTTGCCGATCTGGACATTGTCAGCAGTGCTTCTCCGATAGCTGTCCTGCCTAGTTCAGTAGACTCCCCTGCTGGGTCAGCCTCCCAAGCCAAATCCTGCGAATCATGGACCCGCATTCCCCTCGGCCCGGGAGCGGAACTGCACCTGCAGGGACAAGTCGACAAGCTCTCCCCCGCCAGGAAGAAGAAGCTGCTCATGCAGATCGAAAAACATCTCAACAGATAAAACCGCAAACCGACAACCCAAGCCCCTAAAACCTAAAACGTAAAACATAACACCTGAAACCTAATACACTACTATGACGACTACCACTACACCAACATCCCCCCTCCTCAAGACCAGTCAGCTCGCCAAGTATCTCAAGCGTGACGTGCTCAGCATCGCCCTAGAAGACGGGCGCCGCGTGGGAACCGAAGGCCACGCCATCGTCGAGGAATACCTCGGCGCCCGCCTCGAGCAGATCGGCTGCGAACCCTACCTTGATGATTCCTTCTTTCAGCCCTACGTGCAAGACGGTGAATACTTCACCAATATCGTTGGGGTTATCCCCGGCAAGAACCGTTCCCTGAAACCCCTGCTGATCGGTGCGCACTATGACAGTGTCATCGAGGCCCCCTGTGCGGATGACAATGCCGCGGCGGTTGCCATTGCCCTCGCTGTGGGGGAAATGGCGGCGGAGAGCGGCAATCTGGAGCGTGATCTCATCATCGCGATTTTTGACGCCGAGGAGCCACCCTATTTCCAGTCGGATGCCATGGGCTCGAACCGCTTCTACGAGGACCAGATGAAGCCTGAGGGGGTGCACGCCGCCCTGATCATGGATCTGGTGGGCCACGATGTGTGCTTCCCCGCGGAATACCTCGGCCAGGTGCCGGGCATTGGCTCGATGCTGGGCAAGATACCCGGCCTTGCCGACAAGGACATTAACGTGCCTTTCCTGAGCAATCTGCTCTTCATCACCGGCACGGAGAGCCATGAGGGACTGGTCGACGTCGTCGGTGAGCATCACTCTCCCAAGGGCCTGAAGGTTCTGCCCACGCTCAACAGCTACGTGGGTGACATGAGTGACCACGGCGTGTTCCGCAAGAACGGGGTCCCCTACCTGTTCTTCTCCTGCGGCCACTGGCAGCACTATCACCAAGTGACAGACACCCCCGACCGCCTGAACTACAAAAAGATGGCCCACATCACCCACTACGCCAGCGAGCTGCTCGCCGGCATGGATACCCGGGAAATGCCGCGTGGTGACGCTGAGCAGTTCAACGAGACTCTGCCTCTGGAAGCAAGCCAGCTGAAGAGAGTCCTCGGCCCAGCGCATAACATCGTGCTCAAGCAGATGGGTATCGGTGCGATTGAGGAGCGCAAGGACATGACCCGCTTCGCCAATGCCCTGCTAAGTGCAGGTTTGTAGGCACTTGGGTGTGAACCCGGGGGCCCTTAACTGCGGCCTCCGGGAACATGCAGTTTTAAGTTTGAAAATCAATCAACCACAGAAATGACCTATGCATATGGAGAACGAAGCTGAAACCACAATGCTCGTCGAAAGCCTGCGTGAACAAACGCAGCGAAACCCGGACAATGCAACGGCGTGGTATAACCTGGGTGTTGCCCAGGGCATGCTGGGTGCAACAGAAGAGTCTATCGATGCTTACCGCACTGCGATACAGCACAATCCCGCACATGCGGCAGCGCATTACAACCTCGGTGGCTCCCTGCTTAAAACCGGGGAACCCCAGAAAGCCCTGATGGAGTTCCAGGAGGCAACCAAGCTTGCTCCTGAAGTTGCCAGAGGGTTCTTCATGCTTGGCTCAACCTATGGTGCGCTTGGTCAGCCGGATAAGCTCATTGAGGCCACGGAGGCGGGATTACAGCTCGAGCCCGATTCAGCGAGAGCGCATTACAATGTCGGCCTTGCCTGCAATCGCCTCGGACGCTTTGAAGAAGCCGTGGATTATTTCACCCGGCTGATATCACTGAACGGACAAAGCCCACTCGCGCATTTCGAGTTGGGCAAGGCGTATCGCGGTTTGAACAGGACGGACGAAGAAATCCAGGCTTATAAGGACGCCATCAGCATCCGGGGCGATTACGTTGATGCGATTCTTTATCTTGGGGCTGCTTTTCTGAAAACGAAACGCGCTTCCGCTGACGATGTGAAATACATCAATACCGGTGGCCAACCGTGTTTGAGTGACCCGGAACATATCTTTTATTTTTCATTGGGTGTGCTGGCCTACGGTCAGAAAGATGATGCCATTGACGCCGCTTCATCGTTGAAACCATCGAGTCCGGAGCTGTTTCGTGAGTTCCAGGAATACGCAGATGCAGCCAACCAGCTGACGCAGGGCGGGCCAGATAGTGCGGAGCTATAACAGGACGTTGACCACAGGGGCATCTGACTGCAAACACAGCCCTGGCATGGCACGTGCGTCGAGCTTGCGAGACAATAACAACTTTGCACAACCGCACGTAATGAGAGACGGAGGCTGCAAGCCGGCAAGCTTCAGGATTACACCTTAACCCATCACGGAACCTGCCCAAGGAATCCGGCCAGCTCAGTTCCAGCTCCATACGTGCCCACCGTATTCCGAACTGAGACGCTTATACTGTGAATTCTCCTCATCGAGCGCTCGATGGTGGCGAGCTTCGCCCACATCCATCTCGCCATATTTCCCCGTCCTGTTGTAGAATACCTGCCGATCCGTAGAGAGTGAGAGGGCATCTGACGTGCCCTATCAAGGAAGTAACCAATCAATCAACTTCAACGATCTATGGGGCACGGCGCTGAAGGATTCTCACTTTTCGCTATCCCCGTTCGTGTAACAAGACACACAATCATCCATCAAGGAAAGAACTTCCCAACTCCCCCTCGGTAAGCTAAAGACATGCCCGCCAGCGCATGTTTGTTCTCAAAAAATTATTTCAGCTCCGCGACAAGACACAGGGAGAAGACGAAGAGAAGCCCTTTTTAGAGCACCTCGAGGATCTTCGTATCGTCATTACTCGTGTCGTCCTCACCCTCGTCATCGCCATGGCGGTTTGTTTCGTATTTAGAAATGAACTCATGACCATCATCCGGCGCCCGGTCGAGCAGGTCTGGAAGATCAGCCAAGATGACAAAATGCCCAAGGGCCCCGTAACGATTGATCTCGACACATGGGAACAGGCGAAAAAAGCCGCCCGTGACACGGCCAAGTTCAACCCAGCACAACGCGAATATTATTTTAAACATGTCGATCACGATGACGCGGGCAATCTAAAATTTCATACGGAAAGCGTGCTCTATTACCAAGCCGCCATCGACATGGAAAACACGAATGGGACTGGCACCACGTTCATTGAGGATTTTCCAGACATCTCAGAAGAGATGCGCCAGCAGCTACTCGCGCTCATTGAGGAAGGGAAAAGGCCCGACGTCGCCGTCGATTCACGGGGGAAACTTGTGCTCATGCAAGCATTGAACCCGACCGAGGGATTCATGCTCTCCATCAAACTTTCCCTTTTTGCGGGCATCGTTCTCTCGTTCCCCCTGCTGCTTCTTTTCACCCTCCAGTTCATCTTACCCGGCCTGCGCCATAACGAGAAAAGGGCACTCTGGCCCGCGATGGCTATCGGTTTTGGTCTTTTCCTCACCGGGGTCCTTTTTTCCTACTTTTTCGTCCTCCCGAAGGTGCTCGACTTCTTCTACAATTACAGCCAGCAAATGGGTGTTACCAATGAATGGCGTATTGGATATTATATTTCATTTGCCACGCAGTTCACCCTCATCTTTGGCCTCAGCTTTGAACTCCCGGTCGTGGTGATGACCATGGTTAAACTCGGCATTCTGAACTATGAGGTGATGCGCAATACCCGATCCTATGCCATTCTCGCTATTGTGGTCATCGCCGCCATCATCACACCCACCCCCGACGCATTCACCCTGCTGCTGCTCGCAGGCCCGATGATCCTGCTCTACGAAATTTGTATCTGGCTCGCCTTCTTCCATAACCGCAAACAACGTGAGAAAGAACACATAGAGGCCGAAGAGTTACGCCAAAAACTACTCGCTTCACCCGCCTATGCTGTCAGCCGTGACGATGACGATGACCCCGATGGGGATGATGATCACGATCCTGATCATCCGGATTACCCAGAATACGAGAGTGATCCCGAATACGAAAGCGATCCCGATTACTATCGCGGTGATGAGTCCGAGAGCGACTATGACCTCGATCACCCCGACGACGATCCAGACACCCTCGACCGTAACCCGTATGACGATGACGCCCACCTCAACGAGGATGAGGGCGACGAAGATGACACTGGCACCCACGACTTCACCGAGGGTGAACTCGAACGGGATTATCAGCACGACGACCATCCGTCCAGCGATAGCCACAAAGCTTCCGAAAAATCTCCAGATACGGAATCACCTGATGCCCCGCACCCACAGGAGGGAGGGGAACATGACGACGGCGACTCCAAAAAGACATCATCCTGAGCCAGACGATTGACTCACTCCCACCGAACCCATCATACCCAATAAACCATGCACTCGATGACAGGATTTGGCCGTGCCGAGCACGCCACCAGCACGATTGCCGCCAGGATTGAGGCGTCATCCGTAAACCGCAAGCAGGGTGAAATTGTCATCCAACTCCCCCGTGCCTACGCCGAACTCGAAGCAGGCATCCGCAAAGCCGCCCTGCAAAAACTCTCCCGCGGTCGGGTGAATATCTCCATCCAGTTAGAACAACCCGATGGAGCGACCCACGCCATCCGTGTCAACGCAGCCCGCGCCCGCGCACTTGAAGCGGCATTCAGTGAACTCTCCAACACCATCGACCGCAACGTAGAATTAACATCATCCGATTTCCTCCGCACTCCCGAGGTCATCGAATTCGATCATGCCCCCGCCGACCCAGATGATGCCAAGCAGGCGATCATGCCAGCGCTCGATGCCGCACTTGATCAAATGATCGCCATGCGCGCTAACGAAGGGCAACACCTTCTCCACGATGTGGAAAACCGTATTTCCACCTTAGAAAACATCACCCAGCAAATCGTAGTCCAAGCGCCATCCGTGCTCGAGCGCTACCGTGAAAACCTGCACCGCCGACTCACCGAAGCCCAACTCGACATTGACCTCAGTGACGACCGCATTCTCAAGGAGATCGGCCTCTTTGCCGACCGGTGTGATATCACCGAAGAGATCAC
The DNA here is from genome assembly GCA_013041925.1 of Akkermansiaceae bacterium. Classification (GTDB taxonomy): domain Bacteria; phylum Verrucomicrobiota; class Verrucomicrobiia; order Verrucomicrobiales; family Akkermansiaceae; genus Oceaniferula. The sequence continues at coordinate 196,912 of JABDRB010000012.1, forward strand.
CCGACTTCACTCCCACTTTGACAAATTCCGTGAATACCTGGCTCTGGACGAACCCGTTGGCCGACCCCTCGACTTCCTCTGTCAGGAGCTGAACCGTGAGTTCAACACCATCGGATCCAAAGCCAACGATGCCACCCTAGCCCAACACATCGTTAACGCCAAAACTGAATTGGAAAAAATCCGAGAACAAATCCAAAATGTGGAGTGAACATGCAAGAACCGACGCCCAACCCGCTACCTCCCCACGCCCCTTCGGCGGATACCCAACCATGAATTCTTTCCTCGACCCCACTCAAACATCGCTTAAAATCTGCGGTGTCACGCGCGCCGAGGACGCCGCGCAATTAGTCGATCTCGGCGTGCAGGCACTCGGTGTCAACTTCTGGCCGGCATCCAGACGATTCATCGCACCCGACGACGCTACCCCCCTCCTGTTAGCCTGCCAAAACCAATTGGTGCGTGTCGGTGTTTTTGTCAATGCCGACCCCGAGCTCCCCCGTCGATTGCTCGAAGAAGGCCTCATCGATCTTGCCCAGTTCCATGGGGACGAATCCCCTGCCTACTGCGCCCCCTTTGCCGACGCCAAGCTCCCATTCATCAAAGCCATCGGCGTCAGCAATGCCAAATCATTAGCCAACATCACCGACTATGCCGCCACCGCCATTCTGCTCGATACCCCAGCCCCAGGCGTCTACGGAGGGACCGGTGAGAAATTCGACTGGACACACGCCCGCGCATTTATCGATGCACACCCCGATATCCCGGTGCTGCTTGCAGGCGGGATTACCCCCGATAATGCCGCTCAAGCCATCGATCAAGTCCACCCCGCCGCCCTCGATATCGCCTCGGGCGCCGAACTCACACCCGGCGTCAAAGATTTCGATAAAGTCCAATCCCTGCTCGACGCATTGACTTAATCGCAGCACGACAGCTCGCCTACCTCCCATGCAATGGATCTACATCTTTCTCGGCGGCGGTCTCGGAGCGGTCTCACGCTTCGGGCTCTCCTCCAGTATTCAGGCGCTCGCCGAGCACACGCGTTTGCACCGACTCCCGGTTGGGATCTTCGCCTGCAACCTGCTGGGCAGCTTTTTAATCGGATGCCTTTTCGGTTACATTGCCACCCGTGGAAACGAGCATCCCGCATGGCTCCACCCGCTTGCCGTCACCGGTTTCCTCGGTGCCTTCACCACCTTTTCCACCTTTGCTCTCGATAGCTATAAGCTCTTCTCCAGTTCCCCCGCCCTTGCCCTCTTAAACATCACCGCATCCATCGTCGGCACCCTCACCGCCGTCTGGCTCGGGTTTAAAATCTGCGGGCCATAAGTCAGGGAGACAGGGTAAGCCCCCCCTCCGAGCGACGATCTTAAAACAAGTTCGCTCACGGCCCAAATTTGTTCTGTAATTTCATCGATTCCTTGGTTAAATCCAGTTATGCGACCCCTCAAAGACGGCATCCGATCACTCGTCAAAATCGATTTCTACGGCAACGTCCACAAGTATTTTCGTGGCTCTGACAAAGAAGCACGTTTCGCCAACGAAGTCCGCATCCTCAAGGCACTCGAACAACGTGGTTGTCAAAACGTCCCGCACTTCATCGAATGTGATGAAAGCGAACTCCACCTCGTCACCAGCAACTGCGGCAGCCCGGCCCCGAACCTATCTCGCAAGAAGTCCGACTCCCTCTTTCAAAAACTCGAGGAACAATTCGGTGTCCGTCACGACGACCCCGAGCCACGCAACATCACCTACGACAATAAGGCGGGCCAGTTTTGCATCATCGACTTCGAGCTTGCCACCCTGCTGGAGGCCCCAGAATCTGCGTGATCATACAGCCACCCACTCTGCTATGACCACGACCAATCCCTTCCTTCCAGGCGCCCAAGTAGGCGAGCAGGATGAGTCGACTACCTCGATCACATGGTCAGCTCAATCCGTTTCCGGCCGTAAAAAACCGATCAACGATGATGCCTGGCTCGCATTTGCATCCGACATCAAGGGGGCGTCACTTTTAGAAAAAGACGGGACGCATTCACTCGATGCCCATGACCTCATCTATGCCGTCTCCGATGGCATGGGCGGCGGCAATGCAGGCGACGTCGCCTCCCGCCTCATGCTCGAACAACTCAGCGCCATGATCCCCCGCACGTTTAAAACCGCCGCGTCCGGACTACGCCCAGGATACTTTACCCACCTCCAACAGGCTATTCAGGCGGTGCACCTCGCCGTCAATGGTCACGCCGGTGAAAACGACCATAGAAAAGGCATGGCCGCAACACTTGCCCTGACGTGGTTCACCCCAGAAAACCTCTACCTCTGCAACGTTGGCGATAGCAGAATCTACCTCCACCGGAAAAATACCGACGGAGAAGCTGAAACCCGTCAATTAACAGAAGATCACACCTTTGCTTGGAAAAAATTCCAGCGTGGAGAGCTCAATGAACGATCCTTCCGTGCCCACCCGCGCCGATCAGCCCTCTACGAGGTCGTCGGTGGAGGACACCGCACGGTCAACCCCTATATCGCCGCCTTCCCCTACCAAGCAGGTGACCGGTTCCTGCTCTGCAGCGATGGACTCATCGATGGCCTCTGGGATAAACACATCCATTCCGCATTTTTAAAAAACCCAGACTCGACAAGCGACCTTGCAGAGTCTCTCATGTCGCGTGCCGTCACCAATGACGGCAATGACGATACCACCGTGATAGCATTACACGTCCATGATATGGTAAAAAAGGGATAAAATACCCCCGAATTTCCAATGATGGCACGAAATTTGCTGTTTGATCATTGAAATTGCTTCGTCGCAGCAAATCCAGCGGCAACTCAGACAAAACCATTAAAAAAAGACATTATGGCTAAATACAGACTCGATTACATCTGGCTTGACGGCTACACGCCCGTCCAGAACCTCCGCACCAAGTGCATGCTCAAGGACTTTGACGAGTTCCCCACCCTCGACCAGCTTCCTGACTGGGGATTCGACGGTTCCTCCACCCAACAGGCTGAAGGCGGCGACTCTGATTGTGTGCTCAAGCCAGTAGCTCTCTACCCTGACGGCACCCGTGAGAATGGCATCATCGTTATGTGTGAAGTCATGCTTCCCGACGGTAGCGCGCACTCATCCAACGGCCGCGCCAGCATCCCTGACGATCCCGGCACATGGTTTGGATTCGAACAGGAATACTTCCTCATGCAAGAAGGCGTCCCTCTCGGTTTCCCCAAAGGCGGATACCCAGGACCCCAAGGCGAATACTACTGCGGTGTCGGCTTTGCCAACGTCGGCGGAATCGCCCGTGAAATCACCGACACCCACCTTGACCTCTGCCTTTACGCTGGCATCAACCACGAAGGCATCAATGCCGAGGTTGCCAAAGGTCAGTGGGAATTCCAGGTCTTCGCCAAAGGCTCCAAAAAAGCCGCCGATGACATCTGGGTCGCCCGATTCCTCCTACTCCGCCTTTGTGAAGAGTTCGAAGTGGACGTCGAGTGGCACTGTAAGCCGATCACAGGCGACTGGAATGGCTCAGGAATGCACGCCAACTTCTCGACTGATCACCTGCGCGAAGTCGGTGGTAAGGAATACTTCCTCAAGCTCATGGACGCCTTTGAAGAGTTCACCGAAGAGCACATCGCCGTTTACGGCCCTGACAACGACCAGCGCCTGACTGGCCTTCATGAAACTCAGTCCATCGACAAGTTCTCATGGGGTGTTGCCGACCGTGGAGCATCAATCCGTGTGCCACATGGATTCGTCAAAGACGACGCCTACAAAGGCTACCTTGAAGACCGTCGCCCGAACTCACAGGGTGACCCCTACAAGATTGCCGGACGTATTATCCAGACCATCCAGTCTGTCGAAATCTAAGCGATCCACCATCAACGATCTCAACCGGTCATGGCGTCAATGCCATGGCCGGTTTTTTGTATTCCCGTATATCATCCATAGCTCAGCCACGCCCAATACCACCTTCATGAATGGATAATCCATCAACTCAGCCTAAAAAAGGCCAGGTATATCGTGATGTTTACGGACCTTACGCTACGCCCAAAGCCCTTCATCCCGCCTCTCCAGCTACGAAGAACAAACCAAGAAACAAGCATCAGGGCTCACCAGTAAAGCATCAACAAAACTCATTTTTTTTACCGGCTACAAGTAGCAGAGTAATTCAGGACTCACCTGCAAGGCCTAAATAACCATCCTCGAATTGAGGTCCCTATATTATTCGTCCACTGTCATTACACAATCATATATATACGCGGTACCAGTATCGGTTTCATAAGTCAATTTCACTTTATGGATGAAAGATGGATCGAGTTCTATATTGACTGGAAGGGTTTCGGTAATGCGCCCATTTACTGTGGCGCTGCTTGTCTTTGAGAAAGTGTAGAGAACCTCATTAACGTACTCCTTACTGCGTAAAATCACCAACTCAACTTCAGAGGAATAACCGAAACTCCCCGAATAGGGCAAATAGCAATCAAGCTTAATTTGAGATATTTTCGAAAACCGAACTGGAATATTTGCATACCTGGATGCGCCACTACTAGACGTAGTAATTCTGATCGGCAGCGTGATATTACTATCAAACATAGTAGGCCTCCAAAGCACTTGTTGAACGGCTAGATCATCGGCTTGCAATGACGTGTTAGATACCCCCGATCTGAGGGCAAACGGCACAGCCAGCACCCTATCCCTGGTCGACTGCACTATGCCATTGACGCTGAGTTGAAGCCAGTGTTCGGCACCGCCGGCCAAGGCCCCGCTGATGCCCTCTACCTCGCAGGAATAGGTCACCGTGACCGTTCTGCCTGCAGCGGGCGCACCACTTATGTAGATGGCGCTTACGGTGCCGCTGCCGGAATCGAAGCTACCGAGGAAGTCGGACGGCGAACTCGATCCACTGGTCTGAGACCAGGTGTAGGTGCCGTCGGTGATTGACACGGTGTTGGTCAGCGCGGTTTCGGTGAGCACCTTGTTGTAGACGGTGAGCGTTCCGTCCGTGGTTCCCACGGTCTCTGACTTGGTCACGATACTGGTTCCCGCTGCACCAAACTGAAAGCTGTAGATACCCCTTTCATCCAAAGCCGTCACGCCAATGCTCTCGCTGTAGAGCAGATTGCCGCCGCTGGCTGCATCGTAGATGGCCACGGCAAGGGTTTTATCGCCGGTGACAGGGTCTCCGCTGGCGTCGGTCAGGCGGCCCTGATAGTTGATCAGACTGGGAACGGCGGCATGGATGCTGATCACGGGGAAGATCGCGCAAAGCAAGGTGGTCAGGAGGTTTTTTTTGATGGCGTATTTCATGGTCATGGTCTCGGTGGCTGGGTTTGGGATTCTAGTATTTAGGGGGCTGCGGGAATGCTAATCTCCACGCGGAAGAAAAACTTGGGGCTACCATAGAGGGGTGATTCCGCGGCAAGGGTGGACGGGTCAAAGCTAAAGATGTGCTGTGTGCCGTCCCCGTTGATCGTCTGTTGGATATACCAATCCTCCAGATTCTTGCTTACATAAACCTTGTAGCTGCGGTTGACGATGGTTTGGACTGGGAACGCGTAATCGGCCCCGTCGTGGTTCCCTCTAGGATTGAAGCGCGAGGTGATGTCGTTCGGGTCCGTGCCAGCCAGAAACTCCATCAGATTGGTGTTGCAGTCACCGTCAGGATCACCCTGCGGATCGGCCTCTATGTTACCAAAATGCTCCTTTTCCCATTCATCAGGTAACCCGTCATTGTCAGCGTCATAGGGCGCAGGCCCCACGTAGAGCACCTCGATCAGGCCAGAACTGACGGTGCTTGTGCCGATCGCCACCACACTGCTAGCTACCGCCTCGCCGATGGCTCCATGGTTGATCAGTGTGCCCACAACCGATTTACCCCCCCCTGAATCGATCCCCCCGTAGCGCTCGGCCTGTGCGGGAATGGCAAACATAACGAGACCAAGAAATATGGGGAAGCTGAAAAAAATACGATACTTTAGCTGAGGATACTGGTTCATTAGAGGGGACTATTAGAGAGGACTATTAGAGAGGGCTATTAGAGAGGGCTATTAGAGAGGGCTATTAGATAGGGCTATTAGATATTAGGACTAACTAAATAATCAAACAGATCACTTAATCAAGACAAAATTAAGAGAAATCTATAACGCACATACTCCAAGAAAAAAATGCTCGTTATATCATTCGGGGGGGGCATCTCGATCCCGACTAACGCCCCCCCCCGCTCCGTTAAGCGGTAGTTTTCAACTACCCCACTTGTAAGGCATGCGTCCAGACTCTATCCATCACTAAAGGGTAAATTTGCACAAGCTCCAGCTATAAAGTCTCGTTAAAACGTTCTGTGTTCCATCAAAAAGCATGCGTAGCATCACCCGCGGCCAACTTCATCTCACGCAGGGATGACTCTCCTGGGATCCGCACCTTCACCACTTGGTCATGCTTTGAGCGTAAGGTAGCGCTGGTGAGCTTTCCCTTTTTCCAGACCATATCGACGATCACATCGCCTCGGGCACGCAGGCCTTGAACCGAGCCGTTGGGGTATGCCTTTGGAAGTGCAGGCAGTAAGGAGATCTCCCCAGCATGGCTCTGCAGGAACATCTCTGCCATGCCTGCAGGGATACCGAGGTTGCCATCGATTTGAAATGGTGGGTGGGTGGACCAAAGGTTATCGAGCGTGTTGTAGGCCAGCAGACCAGCAACGCAGCCGTGAGCACGCTCCGCATCACCAAGCCTCGACCAAAGAGCGGTGCGCCACGCCCAAGTCCATGACCGACGGCTATCGCCCACCTCACCACGTTTGGTCAGTGAGACACGAGCGGCATCAGCCAGTTTGGGTTGACCCGCCATCGTGATCTGGTTCCCTGGGTGAATGGCAAACAGATGACTTGTGTGGCGGTGGTTTCCTTTTTCGAGTCCTTTTTCACCCATCCACTCCATGAGCTGCCCCCAGCTGCCGATCTGCGGCCCATAAAGTTTATCCAAGGCGACTTTTAGGCGTGTTTGCAATTGTGGATGGGTATCGAGCAATTCAGCCGCCTTCAGCGTATGGGTAAAAAGATCCCACATCAGCTGCTGGGCGTGAGCGGTGCCATCCTCGTGAGGGCCATGTTCGTGAGACCAGGCATTGGGAACAACCAAACTGCCATCGGGCATCTCCTTGAGGCGAGGCAACCAGAACAGAGTGACATCACGCATCCATGGCCAAGCGGCTTTCCGAAGGAATTCCTTATCGAGAGAAAACTGATAACTCTCCCAGAAATGCTGAGCCAGCCATGCGGTGCCCTCGATATTCCAATTCCACCCGCCACCGCCGTATGGATTGAGACTCATTCGGGTAACAAACCCCTGAGTACCAGCACCGTATTGCGCTGCGGTATGCTTGCGGTAGACCGGCGCTCCTGCCGAAAGCATCGCAAAGAGTGGTTGCGAAAGCTCGGGCAGGTTCGTGGTTTCCGACAACCAATAGTTCATTTGCAGATTGATATTCGAGTGATAGTCGCTGAACCACGCGGGGCTATTCGAGTTCGCCCAGAGCCCCTGCAAATTGGCGGGCAAGGACCCCTTGCGTGAACACGAGATCAACAGGTATCGCCCGTAGTTAAAAAGCATTGCCTCCAACTCTGGATCGAGACACGGACGAGGTAGATCTTTGGCATGGTCGCGGTAGTTTTGAACTCGCTTGTTAATTGGCTGCGCCGCGATATGCTCACTGGTTTCCCCCAAATTAAGGTGCACCCTATCGTAAAGCGCTGCGTAATCACTCTGATGATCCTTCAACATGGCAGACCAAGACTTGCTGGCCGCCGCCTTCAAACGCGGCTTCACTTTGGCGGCAGGATTCCCACACATCCAACCCTTGGTGAGGTCCATCACGTAATTGGTATCGGCAGCCAAAACCAGAATCACTTCATCCGCGGCATCGACGCTGACACAATCCGCCTGCGTGGTCAGTTTACCACCTATTGCTCGGACTTGCACCCGCGCTTCGTATTGCAGTTTATTCGGAAGTTGACCACGAAGCTCGATAACGCCATCCGCGTAACTCAGCTTCTCAAGACCAGGGTGTGTCCCTTCAAGTTTGACCAACGTGCTGATCTGACCGGGTTTGTCCGCGGATAATCGCCAGACGATCACCTGATCTGGGTTCGAGGCGATGGCTTCTCGCGTGTAGGTGACTTCTCCCACCTTCCACTGGGTGGTGTGCATCGAACTTCCAATGTCAAGCTGCCGTCGGTATCCCTCGAGGGCGTTGGTCACCGCCCCCGTGGATTGCTCCACAATCAGCGAACCAAAATTCTGATACGAACCAAATCGTCCACCCTTGATTTCCTTACGATAGTGCCCAGCCGCATTTTCGTTCCCCGTCCATAATGAATCCACATTAAACTGCATCACCCCGCGCTCCACACCACCAAAAAACACCCCCCCCAGCGAGCCATTACCAATCGGCAATCCGCCATTTTCCCACTTTTGGGCCGGTGCGTCAAAATACAGAATATGGTCGGCCTCAGACGACCATAAATGATACGGGCCAAGAACCACGACCATTGCAAGGGTGATCAATAAGGTTTTCATGATAAATGCTTTCGTAATTCGAAAATCATGCAAAAGATTCTGCACGGAATGATGTTCTTTTTACGTCCAGAATAGCATGATCTTTCATGCGTAATGAGGCGCCCCCATCAGACATCCCTCCTCCCCACCGATTCCTCATTCAGCATGGCCCCGATGAAAAAAATAAGCATCTACACCGACGGCTCAGCCCGTGGCAATCCTGGCCCTGGCGGCTACGGCACCTTACTGGTTTATCAAGGGCAAATCAGAGAACTCAGCGGAGGCTTCGCCAGAACGACCAATAACCGCATGGAAATCCTCGCCGCACTGACGGGTATCGAGGCACTCAAAGAATCCTGCGAAGTCACCGTTTACTCGGATTCCAAGTATCTCATCGACACCATGAACAAAGGTTGGATTCACGGGTGGAAAAAGAAAGGCTGGAAACGAGGCCCCCATAAACCGCTCAAAAACACCGATCTCTGGCAACGCATGCATGCCCTTTTAGATCGGCACACCATCAACTGGCAGTGGGTTAAAGGTCACAACGGTCATCCCGAAAACGAACGCTGCGATGTGCTCGCAACAACCGCCGCCGATCAGAAAAACAACCCCACCGACCACGGGTTTATCGAGTAACCCATCACCTTCACGCATCCAATGCGGGACCCAGTATCCCATTGGGATCCAGGCAAACGTTTGAGATGCTGAGCCCCTCCGGTGGTAGCGACACACCAGTCAGATGAATAACCGATTTTTTGATCTCCACGTGAAACCCAGGCAAGAGTCGACCCCACGTGCCTGAACGGTGCCCCTCCTGATGCTGGTTGGTCGCGGTTTCGGCTTCAGGGTGAGGCATCGACATCGCAATGATGCACCCGCCGACAGCCAAACACGGGAAGACTCCATCCCGATTTAGAGCATCATGGGAAAAATCATAACATCCCCCAGAGAGCCCTCGACTCCTCCATGCCTCATGAAGTGATTTACCGCTGACGTAGTGATCCACTCGGTGCTCCTCGCTGAGTCGACTCACCTCATCGGCCGATGTCGTCGAACTGACAAGCACCAGTTTTAATTTGAAATATTGAGCAAAAATAACACCTAACACATCACGGCAAGATTCGAGGGAATCCCACTCAAACATCACTGTCTGGCCACGGCGTATGGCATTCACCTCGCCCACCTGCAAGGCATTGGCAAACCGTTGGACTTGCTGACCCACAGGTAATGCCCGCAATTCATTGGCGCGCTGACGGAAAGCAGAGACGTCTCCTCCGGCGAGGCGAGCGTTCTTACTGAGCCATTTCATCGGGTGGGCAAGCACCTGACGCTGGGCAAAGGCATCGGCGCGTAATGACTCCACCGCTCTCGTCGCTTGATCCACTTTTGTTTCGCCCGTGATCAAGGGGGAACCAAAATGAACCGTCACACCATAGGGGATGCGATAAGGCCATTTAAAGAGAAATCGATTACGCTCAAAAGAAAAAATCGACCCCCATAAACCATCCATGGCAGCGGGCAACACAGGACACTTCGCCTTACGGGCAATCATCTCAAAGCCACGTTTAAACTCATTCATCGCCCCTGTGCGGGCGAGTTGCCCCTCGGGGAAGACACACACCACTGACCCCTTCTCCAGCGCCTCGGCGGCGACGCGTAATGCCTCCTTGGCACGAGTTTCCGAAATAGGCACGGTATCAAACAATTTTACGAACCGACCAATCCATGGACGTTTAAAATATCCGTCATACATCAGAAATCGCACCTTCCGTGGACAGGCGACCGAGAGAACAAAAGCATCCACATAACTTACATGGTTAGCGATCAATAACACACCACCCTGAGCCGGCACCCGATCCGCATGCAGCACGCGGATCCGGTAAACCATCTTAAATAATCCCAGAACCACAAGCCGGACAACATGCTGGGGTAATAGCCGGGCGGAGTAATTCGTCGCCATCACACAGACCAACGCCAGCGCCCCAAATTGAAAGCTATAGGGGAGTTTGTAATGCGCCATGACAAACTGGATCAACACCGCAAAAAAACCAGCAATGCAATCGAGCAAATTTAAGCCAGCCAATACCCGGCCTCTTTTTTCCGGTGGGCAAATATCTTGTAAGTAAGCATTGAGAGGAACCAAAAGCAAGGCGCCGCCTCCACCGGCAATGGCCAGCCAAGTCATCAACCACACCCGCTCAATCGGACCAAGCCCAAGTGCCACAGATCCGACCATCATGACCAAGCCACCCAAAGGAACCAAACCGAGCTCGATCTTCTTTTTACAAATCAACGAGGCCATCACACCTCCCAGCGCAATCCCACCACTCGCCGCCAACATGAGCCAAGAATTCTCACTCCCAAAACCAACACCCCCGCCACCGGATAGATCCGAACCAATCTGAATAGCCGCCAAATTAATAAAACCGGCAAACCCCCAGAAAAAGGCGACACCCACACCACTCAGTCGCATCCGACGGTCTTCCCACAGATCGTTCAATTGGCCAAAGTGCTCAATGAGAATCCCCTTACGGAATGGCCGACTACTCATCGGCTTTACACACTCAACTTTAAAACTCAGCGCCAAACTCAGAAGGGCCGCCGCCGCAATCACCATCATCGGAAAATGCGCCGCCTCCCAAACGTCAAAACCTGCCTCACGCCGCAGATCATACCACCAACCGGAAATAATCTGCCCGAAACAAACCGCTAAAATCACGGACATCTCCAGCACACCACTGGCAAAACCTAATCGGCTATGCCCAACCAACTCCTTCACAATCCCCTTCTTGGCTGGACTCAGCAATACGGATTCAACCGATAACAGAAAAAAACCCAAGACAGCCAAAGGCAAACTCTGTATCGCAACCGCAAAAACAATCATGACCAACACCCCCAACTGCATGCACAACGTGCCTCGGATCACATAGGTCTTACTAAAACGATCCGACAACCAACCCGAAAGTGGCGCAAACAAAATAAAGGGCAACACAATCAAAGCACCGAGTATGTGTGCCATGTGCTCCCCTAAAAAACCAATATCATGCCCTAGGCTCCTAGCTTGAAAAACCAATGCGCCCGCCAAAGGGATCAATAAAAACTGAGCGGCTTTGTCATTAAAACCATTCTGCGTCTGCAAGGTTAACAAACTCCAAAACGAGACCCAGTTCCTCCGCGTCGGCTGATCGCTCGGTTCCGATTCGCTTGCTACGCCACTCATCTTATGCATGTTGGACAGCACATCAGAAAATAGCGAGCCAATCAAATCGACTTTTCACACAAGATCATTGATTCAATCGATGCTCTGTGTGACAGCAAACAAATCACTCCATGATCCTCCGAGCCAAAGCTCCTCCCGTCGACGGCAAAGCCAACAAGGTTCGTATTGATTTTCTGGCCCAATCGCTCGGACTCACCAAGTCCTAGATTCACTTAATAAAGGGCTCTACATCATGGGTTAAAACCTTTAAAATACATGGCGGAACGACACTTCATGATGTATATCCATCACGCTCATCATCATCGCCATTATCCATCGTTCATACAAACGAGACTTGTCAGACCAAGCCATTTCGTGTAGATCTTTCGACTTATTACCCCTATTTTATAAATATATGAAAATACTTACCTTCATCATCCCCGCGTTATTAGCGGCCTGTTTATTGGCGAGTTGCGGAAACTCAAGCACCCCCAACCCGAACCAGACGGCCCCACTCAAGGCCGTTCACGTCAACCCCTACAAACCCGGCACCTACGCCCACTTTCGCGGCCAGAAGGCCTACCCCAGAAACTATGGCGTCTGGAAAAACCAAGATATCCTCGCGCGCACCGATGCCACCAATGCCAGTATCCGCATCGACATCTCCGATCAGCGGGCCTATCTCATGAATGGCACGGATCTCGCCATGGACTACCCGGTGGCCACCGGACGATCAGAATTTCCGACGCCGACGGGCAATTACCGAGTGCTTGAAAAAATTAAGGAGGAGAAACGATCCTCAACGTATGGAAAAATTTACGATGCGGAAGGAAAGCTAATCAATGCCAATGCAGACAGCCGCAAAGACCCGATCCCTGAGGGAGGTAAGTATGTAGGTGCTGCTATGCCATACTGGATGCGCATCACCTGGGATGGCATCGGCATGCATAAAGGCAATGTCCCGCGCCGCCCTGCCTCACACGGATGTATTCGGACCTACTACAAGGTGGTCCCAACGGTTTTTGCCAAGGTTCGCGTAGGAACGCGGGTATCGATCGTGCAGTAAAATCACCACCACGCGTCACATCAATTCCACCCCGAAGCGTTTCATAATCCAGGCCGTCAGCACAAAAAGCACGGCGGTGACTACACAGGAGGCCAGCAGGCACCAGCCATAATGCCAGCCTTTGCGCAACATCCACGGCATCAGCAGAAACATCGGTAAGGTCGGAATCACATACCAAAACGTATACCACGCGTGGTTGGCTATTTTTTCCGTCTGCTGCTCCCCTTTAAGCTCAAAAAACATCCATGTCATCGCCAACACCGTAACCATCGGCAAGGCGGCAATGAGCGCTCCGATTCTGTCAAATCGACGAGCCACCTCCGAGATCAACACAACCAAGGCTGAGGTAATCAGGTATTTCAGTAGAATAGGCATATGAACTTCTTCTTGGTCTGCCGCCATTACAGCGTATTCTCCCCTCATCATGCAAGATTATCCATCCGCGATTACCCACGCCCTGGCCACACCTCTCGCCATCACGCTTGCCTCCATAGCGGCCTGTGCCCCCGTCAGCGACAGCCCGCGTGTGCCGTCGCCCCCATCCAATCAGATAACGTCACCGAGGCCATACGCACACAGCCACCGACTTAGCCAAGCGTCGAAGCAAAAAATCGGGCGTAAAATCTGGCACAACGAGTCTGGCGGCACGGTCACTGGGTTAACCCACTGGAACGTGGGTGAAGAGTTCCCCTCCATGGGGATTGGTCACTTTATCTGGTATCCACGTGGCTTCCATGGGCGCTGGACGGAGTCATTCCCCCTCTTCATTCGTTATGCGCAGCAGCGCGGCAGCAAGGGCATACCCACATGGGTGACAACCAGCCAGCATTGCCCGTGGCCTGATATGGCATCCTTCCAGCGCGACTTCAATGGCCCCAAACTCAAGGCATTGCGCAGCTACCTCGCCCATAATGTCAGTTTACAAACCGACTACATCATGGCGACGAGTCGGGCCGCTCTCCCGAAAATTTTGGCGTCCGCCCCAGCCGCCCAGCGTGGTCGTATCCATGCCAACTACCAGAGAGTTGCCACCACCCCCCACGGCACCTACGCACTGATCGACTACGTTAATTTCAAAGGCGATGGCACCAACCCGACCGAGCGTTACAGCGGCCAAGGCTGGGGGTTAATGTGGGTGCTCATGGAGATGGCTAATGTTCCTGCCGGTCAGGCCTCTGCCGCAGAGTTCGCCGCGGCCGCCAAACGCTGCCTGGATCGACGCATCCAAAACTCCCCGCCCGCACGCGGTGAGACACGTTGGAAAGCAGGATGGCACAACCGGTGTAACACCTATGCACGCCCGCTTTGAGATAAGCCCCACCTGATCTATGCCTTCGACCCTTCGGTCTTCGCCGGCTTTGTCTCTTTCGACGCGCCCTTTTTATAAGAGTCGCTTCGGTAATCCGTCTGGTAAAACCCAGACCCTTTAAAAATCACCCCAGCACCTGTCCCGAGGAGTCGTTTCACCGTTCCATCACAATCATCCTGCGGGCATTGCTCCAATTTGGCATCGCTCATTTTCTGAAACACTTCAAAGAGGTGTTCACATTCTTCGCATCGATAATCGTAATTTGGCATGGTGGGATCGGTCGGTTGACAAGCGCTCGATAACCACGGAAACCAGTCAGCGCAAGTAAGAAAGCAATCAACAGCGAGACTTGCCGACGATCCTCCACCGCCAAGAACTCATCTTGACCCCTTGCGGAAACAGCCCCATATTCCCCCGCATCATCGATGTCCATTCGTTCATCATACCTGACTCCCTACTCCATGAAATTCAGACATTGCTTTACCTTGCCTGTCATCAGTGCCGTCACACTCATGCTCAACCAGTGTGACCCCTACGCCACCACAATCGGTCCAATCAATGGGACCCAGTATCTCGCAGGTTACGGACCTCAGACGGGGCTACCTGTATCGGCGGGCAAACCCGTCTACCAACCGCAAGGGTATTGGGACGGCGACGGTGTCCACGGCACCGCCAAAATCCGGATCGTTCGCGCCGAACAAAAAGCCTATTTCTACAAAGGGGGCACACTCGTCGGCGTCACCCCGATCTCGTCCGGCGACAGCAAACATGTCACTCCAGCAGGTCGATTCAAAGTTACGCAAAAGAATATCGACCACAAGTCGTCGACCTACGGAGTTATCAAAAATCGAGCCACCGATGAAACGGTCAATAACAATGCTGACATCCGACTTCACAAACCTGGTCCAGGTGAGTATTTCAAACACGCACCGATGCCAAACTTCATGCGCTTCAACCACGGTATCGGCATGCATACCGGATTCCTTCCCGGATACGCAGCATCCCACGGGTGCGTCAGAATGCCCGATGAGATGGCCCAAAAGTTTTTCCAAAATGCCCAAGTCGGCACACCTGTCATCGTAGAATAAGGCACAGGATAAAAACTTCCCGCGTAGCGACCGACGTGATAGATTGTATGCGCGTCACACTACCACCACTCCCCTCACCACCATGTCCACATCACTTGTTCTTACCATCTGTGCCCACGATCGACCGGGCATCATGAGCCAACTTTCCAACACCATCGCAGAAGGTCAGGGAAACTGGCTTGAGAGCCGCATGGCACGGCTCGCCGGCCAGTTTGCAGGCATTGTCCGGGTCGAATGCTCCGAAGACCATGCATCAGGATTACAAGCCGCCCTTGAGTCGCTCGAAAGCGAGGGCATCCATGTCCAAGTCCTCGGTGAAGGCAACCTCTCGGATTACCCCTACACGCGCTGTTTGCGGATGGATATTTACGGAAACGACCGACCGGGCATCGTGAGTCAGCTCACTCAGGCGATTTCCCATGCAGGGGCCAACATTGAAGAACTGAATACATCCATGGAAAGTGCCGCGATGGCCGGACACCCGATCTTTCATGCCTCTGGCACCGTCTGCCTGCCTCTCGATACGGAGGAAGATCAACTCATCGCCGCGATTGAATCCCTCAGTGATGATCTCAATGTTGAAATCGGAGAGATCGCATAGTGGGAGGATTCCTCCCCCGCGTTACGCTTCCCCCCCCCGTTGCCTCACCGCCTCATAGAGGCAGACCGCGGTGGCGACACTCACGTTTAGGCATTCCACCTTGCCCGCCATCGGGATCTTAATCAAAAAGTCGCAGCTCTCCTCGGTGAGTCGGCGCATGCCTGTCCCTTCCGCCCCCATAACAATTGCCATGGGTCCTGTCAGTTGGGTTTGATAAAGGGTGCTGTCGCCCGCATCACTCGTGCCAACAAGCCATACGCCAGCATCCTGTAATTTCTTCATCGTCCTTGCAAGATTGGTCACTTGAAAAAAGGGCACCGAGTCAGCAGCACCCACCGAAATCCGCCTCACGGTGTCCGTGATGCTTGCCGATTTATCCTTAGGGGCAACAACCGCCGTGACACCAGCCCCATCGGCCGTCCTCAAAATAGCACCCAGATTGTGAGGGTCTTGCACGCAGTCAAGCAGGAGCAGCAACGGAGATGCCTCCGAGCCGATCAGTTCATACAAATCTTCTTCTGGACGTGATCTCGCCGCCTTATTGGGGCGGCCACCTCTTGCGTGTTTATTGTCTCGGGCTTCCCCTTCTCTTCCTTTGCGGCGCATGATTTTTTTTTGGGATCAATGTTAAACGTTTTTTTTACAGGCCCTGCTCGATTTCTTTGAGTTCTAAAAAGAGCCCGTTCCACTGTCTGAGATTCGGTTGAAGTTCAAGTTCAGCGTCGGCAATGTGACGTCGCACCGAACCCAACAAGCCACCGTATTCGATGTAGAAATCGTGGACGCCCTCTTTGTAGTCACCTTCGAGCGCATCAGCAAAGGGAATACGTGAATCATCCAGTTTTTCGCTCAATGACTGAATGATCTCATTCCGGGTGCGCCGCGAGTGATAGGCAAAAATAAGAACCGATGACATCGATCCCGCAAGCAAACCCAAGGCCACATACGGGTCTGGGCTGACCGCCAATGATCCGGCCACACCCGATGCCAGCAGCAGCACAAGACAAACATAAAGTCTAGCCTTCAAGCCTGCTCGCCGCTCAGCCAACTGATGGTCCAACCCGCCACGCAGATTAAGATTCAACACCGCCAGACGCGCGGCACGTGCCATCCGCTTACTAAAACGCTCACACGTAGGGTCAAACCCGGCTGTTTCCATATCACGAAGCGAAATGGCCAGACGCTCTTTCACTCTAGGCCGAACGGTTTCCCAGTGCTTGCGGCACGCGTCCACAAGCTGTTTCCCCTCGTCGTTGGCCTGCTGTGCCATCGCGGCTTTCACTGAGTCCACCAGTGCGGCTTCGACCGCTTTCGGGATTCGCTCCGCAACAAAAAGACTCCGCATCGATGCCCAGACATTCATTTTCCGATACATCAACCCCTTGACCTTCTCACTCTGAGAGGAAAAAACATCGCGCATGCGGGTAAGCTTGACGGGGAGATCAGACGACTGTTTCTCGCACTCCTCAGCCACCTCCGTCTCGATCTCACGGAGAAAACCTTCATTCTCATTCAGGAGTCGCCTGCGGAGATCAATCATCTCTTCGATCCTACGCAAAACCTCACCGACGGCATCACGTATCCGATGAAGCCCATCGCGCCTCACAGGAGAATGGGCGACTCGATCGGAAACATCTTGTTCCAAGAGGGGAAAACCACTCTGCCGCCACCGGCGCGCATCCATCGGCGACTCCATTTTAGCCTGAAGTGCCGACATCCCCGAAACTGGATAAATCGGCAGTCGATGCCCAACACGCTGAACGCAAAGATCACGCATGTGACCAAGAATTACCTCCATATCTTTCTCGTCATGCTCGTCCGCCTGCTGGACGATAAAAATCGACTTATCGAGAGTCGACTGATCCAACCTTGAGATACCGTTCCAAGTCGATGCCCCCCAGGGGTTACTGGCCGGGAACACCCAGAAAACCAGGTCTGATGTGGACAAAAACCGATCCGCAACCGCTTGATGCTCCCGCGTCATGGCATTGGTCCCAGGTGGATCCACGAGGTTAAAATCCATCAATGATTCAATCGGTCGGAACCGCTCTTCGAGAATGGGCGTCATTTCCTTGTCGTGACGTTCTTCCCCGTATCGATAGCATCTTACACGGTCCGGCTCCGAGCGGTCGGTGGATTCACAAATCTCATGACCAAAGAGGCCATTAAGCAGGGTGGACTTTCCCGCATTGATCTCACCGCAAACCATAAAAAGAAACGGTTTGCTCAGATCCTTGGTGATAACATCATCCATCAAAGGGGCTCTCTCGGCCCCTGTTATTTCAGCCAATTTCAATACACGAAAAACAACGTCGGCGAGACGTTGGCGTGTCTTTAAATACTCTTCCCCAAACATGGCTTACGGGTCATCAAGGAAATTTTCACCTATTCACCTCTTCACCCATTCATCGTTCTCGATCAGTTGAATTACCTGACCACCGAGACGGCAATGGGCATCATCGGCGGCGAGCTTGGGGGAAGCGGCGAGGTCGGCGCCTGAACCATATTCACTGGCGGATTCAGCGCAAGTAATTGGGAAACGGTGACAAACTTGAACCCACGCCGGAGTAACCCGTCAAGGGTTGCGGGCATCGCATCCACCGTCGGTTTGTGCAGATCATGAGCAAGCACAATCGATCCGTTCCGTGTATGGTTGATAATGCGGGAGGCTACCACAGAAACTCCGGGGCGTTTCCAGTCCTGAGGGTCGACATTCCACAAAATGGTCGGGTAGGCATACTCCTTATAGATCCATGCCCGCTGACTCTGGCGCAGCGCACCATAGGGTGGGCGCATCGTTCTTGGTTTTACGCCGCAGGCGGCAATGATCGCGTCACGCGTGCTGTTCATCTCTTGGCGCACGGACGCATCACTGAGGGTGGTAAGATTACGGTGAGTCCAGGTGTGATTGCCTATTTCATGCCCCTCCGCCACAATACGGCGGACGATGTGTGGATACATATTCACACTGCGTCCAATCACGTAGAAGGTGGCTCTGATATTGCGCTGGCGCAGCATATCGAGCAGGCGCGGGGTGTTTTGGGGATGAGGCCCATCATCGTAAGTCATCGCGATATAAGGCATAGTCGTGCGCCCACGGGAATGACTGACTCCCGCGACCCCAGAAAGACTGTTCGGAAGCGCAATGTCAGCATTGCGAAGTCCAGAACCGTGCATCGATGCCGTGCGGTAATCTGCATTTGAATTGGTTTTTTTATGCCTCTTGTCCTTGGCAGAGCAAGCTACCAGCATCGATAATGCGGCAAGCGTCATCAGAAAAAAAGGATATCGGTGGGTGATCATTGAGCTCAGGATAGAATGAGGTGTGGTTGGATGAGAATACCAGAATGCGGATACAGAATGGTCACGCCCATTTCAGCAAGCGTCTTGGTTCGAAGGTGTCCACTCATTAAACACGAAACCCACCCGCCTGTGAAGCTTGTATTTTTGTCGATCATTCGAAATCCGGGCATCATTCGCGATCGACTCGGGTCAGATGAGGGTAAATCTTCCTCATTTGATGATTTTCTTCATTTCGCTATTGCAAAGTATCTCATCTCAGCTTAGAGAATCCCGCGTCAGCCGAAGTGGACATCCCGTAAGGAGCATCCCAGCCCCCTTCCCTATCCACATCGCGCCGACCCTGTTGAGTTTCAACAGCCCTATGGTGTAATGGTAACACTCCGGATTTTGATTCCGTCATTCCAGGTTCGAGTCCTGGTAGGGCTACTCTCCTCCAAGCCCATAATCTGGCCTGTATGATTGAGATCACAGCTCAGCAAAAATGGGGTCTCCACCCAGGTGGGGTTCACTTCAGCTGATTGGCGAGGTCTTGGGCTTTGACTCGGGTAGCCCCTTGATGGGTTGAGAGGGTTTTGCCATCGATGGTTTTGACAATGGTTGCGCCGTTGGCCATGATGTTGAGCTTAGCATTCCGAAAGGGAATATTGCGCAGCTCTTTCCCTGAGGGTTTGTGGGTGCTGCCGAGTTTGATCTCATCGTTCCAGACCTGAGCGTCAAAGAACTCCTGGATGCTGATGTAGGACATGAGCGACCCCCATGTGTAGAACGGATCGTTGCGGTTATCACCCTTCCCCTTGCCTTCGATGGCGTTAAAATTCTCGCAAACGGCGCCGCGCTCACGCCAAGCGACGAGCAGAAGATCTAGACCGCGCGCGGCAATCTTAGAGGCAACATCGTCACGTCCGTAGCGCCGGCAACCTTCGGTGACCAAGAAGTTGGTGGGTGCCCAGACACGTCCACGCCAGTAGGCTTGCTCTTGGAATGTTGGCTCAGATTTGGGCACGTTGGGGATGACGTAATGGGTCCAGAACTCGTTCGGGTTGACGAGGTAGTCCTTGATCAGTCTATCCACGCGGTCCTCGGGAACATCTCCGCTGAGCATCGGGAAAAAATGGGTCAGTGACAGCGTGGGGTCAAATTCTCCACTCCAGTGGCGGTTCAAGTAGATGCCCTTTTTCTCGTTCCAGAGTTCCGCATCAATTTTTGCCGAAAGTGTATCCGCCCTTTGAGTGAGCATTTCCTGATCCTTCTTTTTGCCGAGGATGCCGGCGATCGTTGCCAAGGTGCGACAGTCGGCGACCATCAACCCGTTGAGTCCCACATACTCGAGCATCATTGCACCGGTTTTTTCATCGCATTCTGCCTTATCCCACATGGGTGAATTGTCCAAACCGGACTCCCACATAGCACGGGTTTTTAGTGTGCTGCGGCTTTGGTCGGCAGCGAAGCGCTCCGTGACGCCAGGCGGCAATGTTTTCGGGCGAACCGATCCGAGCTCCATCAGCCCGTCGTTATTTTTATCGCGCTCGCGGAACCGCCAGTTATTCCATGCCAACAGCTGATTGTAGCAGGCGTCCAGAAACCATTGATCGCCGTATTGGAGGTAGAGTTTGTAGGCGCACCATGACCCGACTTGAGGCTCGGATCGATCCATGCTGACATGCCCCCCAGCGGCTCCCCAGTTGGGCACCATCCCATTCGGGGTGCTTTTTTCAAGCATGGCGTGCACGTTGGCGTAGGCGAGATCTTTATCGATCATCCCAAGCATGAGACCGCCAAAAAAGGTATCCCAGCCAAAGATGACATAGTGGCCGAAGTGGCTACCGAGTCGAGTCCATGAGCGATTCACTGGCGTGATCACCTTACCGGACTCCGAGTCAAACACGGTGTTCCAGAGAAGCACACGGCGCATCGCTGCGAGTCCCTCTTCAAGCTCGCCATCGGAGCTGATGACACTAGCGAGAAAATCGGCCTTGGACTTGACCAGGGCGGCATCGATTTCGGCCGGACTGCGTTTGGAATTGAGGCGAAGGTAGACGGGTTGATCCGAGCCAAAAACGAGGTGGGCGCCACGGGTCGGGTCCCATTTGGGTTTACCCACCTGGCTGACTGCTTCGAGGACAAAGGATTGATCGCCGTGGGTGGCGACCAGCGTATCACCTTTTTTAATCACATTGACCTCACCACCCCAGATGGCACCGGCGGTGACCGAGAAGTATTCGGTTCCCATCATTTGATTGGATGGGGTGATTTTTATCAGGAACTCTTCACCGACAGCCGCGGTTTCAATGCGAAATGGCTTATCATGGACAGCGAGGGAGATATCCGTGTATTCACCACGGATACCGTGTTCGCCATAGACAGGTTGATGTTTCCCTGAAAAGTCGGTGACGTAATTCGACTTGTATTCATCGATAAAGCCGATGTTGATTTCCAGTCGTTCGGGCAAGAGGATATGACTCGTTAGAGAGTGCGTATTCCACGTATTCCATCCCTGGGCCAAGTTTTTGTAAACATTGACCATTTCGGGGTGGATCTGTTTTTGCGGTGATGTTGATGCATTTGCAGCAGCGGCGGAACATCCCATCCCACAAGCGGAAATACAGAAAAATGTGATAAGTCGTATCGGGCTCATGGCGGGAAGATGAACTCAAAATCTGAGATTAACAATTTAATTATTCCTCCTATTAATGACATTGACCCATCTCATGGGCGATCCATGTGGACGTGCCCTCATCACCCAAAAAACCAGAGGAGCGTAACACTTACACCCGGGTTCTCAAAGACGTGAAAACTAGCCTTACTCGGGTTGTGGGCCCGATTCGACCTAGGGTTGACGAGTGATGGTAAATTGGTAGCGCCCACTGCCGAGGCGGAGGTGGTGATCGGCCGACTCCGATTTCATCACCTTGACCCCTGAAACCTGTGCGACGGGCTTACCGCCCTCCGTGAGTTGGTCGCCAACTCGTCCGGGTAATACCACATGGCCACTGGCCCCCACGGGGATGACAATCTCAAACTTCAACGCGTTGGCGGTTGCCGTCCAGTTGGACTCAATCAAGCCACGAATCGATTGGTGTGAGCACTTGACCCACTCGAGACCGTCAACAACCTGTGGACGTATTTCGATCCGGTCAAACCCGACAGCGTCACCCGCCGCCTGAATCCCGCCAAGCCAACGGAAGAACCATCCTGAAATCGATCCAAACATCGGATGGTTATGGGAATGGGTATCATCCCCACCCGCCCAACTCTCCCACAGTGTGGTGGCATCATTTTCAAGCATCCACCCCCAGGAGGGATATGTTTTCCGATCCGCCAAGGCATAGGCGAGGTCACTGCGCCCCTGACGAGAGAGCTCTTCAAGGAGGTGCTGGGTGCCAAAAATCCCCGTGGTAAGCTGTGGTCCGTCGGGAGCCTTAAGCCCCTCAACCAACTGATTGAATACCTTCGGACGAGCCGAGATCGCTGCAGCACCGTAGCCAAGGGCAAAGGCTTGGTTCGATTGAGAACCATCACCAACCTTGCCTGTGTCGGCATCGAGATAAGTTTTCGCCCATGCTGCCGCCGACTCATCCGCCATGGCCAGACAGCGCTCGGCATCGGCATCCCTACCGATCAGACGGCAGAGTCGACTCATCCGCCGAGCGGCATCGATAAACAAGGGTGTAGTTAATGCTGGGCCGCGAGCTTTGACGAGCACTTCATGATCACTTAACCCTTTGACCACGAGACCATCCTCGCGCCGGGCGGCTTCGACATCCAACCAGCGCAATGCGTTGGGAACCTGCTCGGCAAGCAAACGGTCGGCTCCGTAGTGGCGGTGAAGTTGTTCGAGCAATAGCGGGTGAACCATCGCCCAACCGACGCCGCAGTAGTCAATCCCGACAAAGGGTGCGGTGTCGGTGAAGCGGCCATCAGGTCGCGCACCATCAGCCCAGTCACGAACGGTTTTGGCATAGAACCCTGCCATATCGAAGTTCATCAGGAAAGTCTCGCTAGTGGCCACAATATCCCCCCCATAAGCAAGCCGCTCGCGATGTGGACAGTCGGATTGCACGCTCACGACATTGGACAAAAATGTGTTCCGGCACATTTTCTGAATCTGATTGAGTCGATCATTGGAGCACGAGAAGGAACCGACATCGGTCAGGTCGGAGTATAAGGGGATACCGATGACGTCTGAGGCAGCGGGCGCTTGAGGCAACCCAGTGACCTCCATGTAGCGGAATCCGTGAAAGGTAAAATCGGGTCGGTAGACCTCGTTGTCGTCGCCCCGAGTAATATAAACATCCTGCTGCCAAGCGATATTCGGAGCACCGGGGCCTCCCTTCAAGACGTCTTTCCCATCAGGTCCCTTGCGTGTCCCCTTGATTTGCCCACAAACGCTGGTCATCGGATTGAGTGTCCCATCCTCATGGAGAAGCTCGCCATAACGAAAAGTGACTTTTGTTCCAGCAGGTGCATCCAGCTTGATTTCGGCAACGCCGGTGAAGTTCCGGCCAATATCAACAATATGAACGCCGGGAGCTGGGGTCGTCACCGCCACAGCGGGCACAGATTCAGCCGCTCGGACAGGAGGAGTCACCATCGCACGCAGAGGATCAAGTGAGGCATCGGTGACTCGTGCTGGCTTCCACGCAGAGTCATCAAAACTCGGCTGCCCCCAACCCGGTATCGCTCGTCGAGCATCACGCACCTCTCCAAGATAAACACTGTTAGAGATCACCTCACTGGGTGTGGTTTTCCAACCCGAACCTGTAACGACCATGGTGCTGGTGTTATCGGGATGATCAACCACCAGATAGGCGATCACCCGAGGACGCCCCGTGGTCAAGGATGCGCGGATATTACGATGCCCCCACATCCTCAATGGGAGCGGGTTATACCAGCCATTCCCCAAGGCAAAACCAAGGCAATTCTTTCCTGATACCAGTTGCTGGGTGACATCATGCGTGCTAAATAAAATACGCTTATCAAAGGCGGTCCACGGCGGGTCGAGGACATGGTCACCTACGCGACTCCCGTTCAGACTGGGCACATACCAGCCGAGCCCAGCCACATGCAGTCGGGCCCGCACCACCGGCTTGATCACCTCAAAATCGCGGCGCATCAAGGGGGCCGGATCCGGCTTGTAAAGATCAACATCCAACGTCGCATTCTCCCGTCCGTCGTCAATCCAACGCGCACCATGCCAATCAGCCGGTGATTGCGGCGCAACTTCCCATGCCGCTGGTTGACTCCATACCGACACCTTCCCGGCGGCGTCCCAGGCACGAACTTTCCAATGGCAGCGCTGACCCGCCGTCAGCTTTTGGCCTGAGTAACGCATACCGGGTGATCTTTTGGCTGGCACCTTACCGGAGTCCCAGATGTCTCCCTGCCCCATCGCCAGCGTGTCTTCGCTGCTTGCCACGAGGATTTGCCACGCCGATGGGACTTGGCCTCGGGCATCGGATGCATCGGCCTTGATATGCCATGTGAGCTGGGGCGTCGCACACACTGTTGGAGAATCACCCATGCCATCGCAACGTAGATCAACCGGCACCATGGCGGCACCAGAATATAGGGAGAACATAAGAAAGGTCGACGGGATCAGTTCGCGAAGAGTCATGGGTTAACGGTAGTGGTTTCAGTAATCGGTCCGTGATTCTTCTCTACCGAAGACTCCATCCTTGCAAGCAATCATTTTGCATTCCTGTTTGATGCGCGACGCTGGTTTCCCATGCATCATTTCTCCGATCCTTCACATTGACAAAACCAAGTGCATCGCTAGTTTGTCGACACTTTCTCGATCATGGAGAGTGAAGCGTGCCTGGTGGCCGCCGCGGTTTTCAAAACCGTTGAATGGCTATAACGGTCATTGGTTGGTTCGATTCCTTCCCTCTCCGCCACCCCCCCTTAAATCCTCGATTTCAAAGGCATTGAGAACACACCTAGCGAAAATGGAGGTCAAAACACGCCTTTCTCATTCTTGCCAATTCTTGCGTTTTCTCGCCAAATAACTGTTCACTTTCTGATCGCATGGAAAGTCCAACCCGTGAACGCCGCCTTCACCAGTGCTGATGGTGAAGTCCATCCAACCTCTGACACAGACGAATTGATCTCTAGCACCTCATGCCAAGATCGAGCCTTGACAACCCTTTAGGTTTCTGACTATTTCGCGTTCCTCTCTCCCAACGGACAAGATCCGCTTTCCCCCCACCCACCCCTCATACCCACTACGATCATGGAATGGCTTTGGTACATACTCTACTTTATCGTCCTCATCTGTCTGTCCGGCTACGGATTTCACCGCTTGATGATTGTCACGCTCTATTTGAAGCACTCCCGCAAGCGACCTGAGCCGAAATCCCAATTTGAAGAACTCCCGCTCGTCACGGTGCAACTTCCTTGTTTCAATGAAATGCATGTCATGGAGCGCCTGCTCGACTCCGTTTCCAACCTCGACTACCCGAAGGACAAACTGCAGATTCAAGTGCTGGATGACTCGACTGACGAGACCACGGCGATCTGCCAACAGGAAGTCACAAAACTCATCGATCGAGGGTTTGACGCCATGCATGTGCACCGCACAGACCGCACCGGCTACAAGGCTGGCGCACTCGAAAACGGCACCGAATCAGCAAAAGGCGAGTATCTCTTCATTCTCGACTCTGATTTTGTCCCCACCCCAGATGTCCTCAAAAAAATCATCCACTACTTCACCGACGATAAGATCGGTATGATCCAAACCCGCTGGGAACACATCAACCGGACATTCAATGCCCTGACACGCGTGCAGGCAATGTTCCTCGATGGCCACTTGGAACTCGAACAGACCGCCCGGAACCGCAGTGGTCGATTTTTTACCTTCAATGGCACCGCCGGCATCTGGCGTAAATCCTGTATCGCCGACGCAGGCGGATGGGAGCACGACACCCTGACGGAGGATATGGACCTCAGCTACCGTGCCCAACTCAAAGGATGGAAATTTATCTTCCTCAATGATGTCACCACCCCCGCTGAGCTTCCTGTCGATATGGAAGGATTCAAGAGCCAGCAACACCGCTGGACCAAAGGGTCGATCCAAGTCTGCAAGAAATGCCTCATCGATATCTGGAAAAGTAAGGCTCCACTCTACTGCAAGCTGGAAGCCACGGCACACCTGACCTCGAACTTTGCTTACCTTGCCCTTTTTGCCCTGCTTTTCCTAATCTGGCCGAAGCAGCACAGTGGCGTGACCTGGTTTGCCGACAATGGGATTTCCGAGCATTTGCTCAACTTTCCGATCTTCTTCTTTGGTAGTGTCTCGGTTGCGATGTTCTACATCACGAGTCAAAAGGCGCTCCGACCTGGCACCTGGCTTAAAGACATCCTCTACCTCCCTCTCCTGCTCGCTCTCGGCATCGGCATGTCGGTAAACAATGCCAAAGCGGTTCTCGAAGCCCTCTTCAACCACGAAACGGGCTTCGTGCGCACGCCCAAATACGGAATCAATGGCAACAAGGAGGAAAAGAAAGCCTCTTGGAAAAAAAGCCGCTACAAGGCGATCAAGTCACTTACTCCCTTTGTTGAGCTCGCCTTCGGCCTGTTTTTCACCGTGGTGGTGGTCGATAATGCTCTTGGAGGCAACTGGGTAGCCGCCGTGCTCTTGATGCCATTCCCTGTCGGATTTTTCTACACATCGCTCAGCTCGCTCGGCCAGCAGCTCCCCGCTGTTTTCACCTCCCGTGCCACAGCAAAAGAGGAGAAAAAGTAAAAACCCAAGCAGAAGCCAAGTAGAAACTTGTCCAGCATTCTGATTTTTTGTAGGATGCGGGGTGATGACAACCATCATGAACATCACTCATCGGGCACCCATGATACACGTGCCTAGCTATGGCTTGTTCTGGATCGCGGCCATTGCTGCGGTGCTGTGCTTAACGAGCTGCGGCCAAGGTGATCCGCGCAACGGCGTCATTATCAGCGTCAAGGATCAGAAAATGCTCCTTGTTCACAACGGAGCCCCCGTGAAAACCTACGGCGTTTCCACGTCAAAATTCGGTCTCGGCAGCCGGAGAGGGAGTCTACACACACCTCTCGGTCGAATGGAAGTAGCTCGGAAAATTGGTTCGGGCGCGCCGTCGGGTGCCGTATTCAAAAGCCGACGCCGCACCGGTGAGGTCATCAAGGTCAATGCTCCCGGACGCGACCCGATCGTTAGCCGGATCATCTGGTTACGTGGGAAACAATCCAGAAACCGCAACACCTACGCACGTTACATCTACATCCACGGCACACCCGAGGAGCGCAACATCGGCCATCCTGCCAGCTACGGCTGCATCCGTATGAAATCACGTGACATCATCGACCTCTACCGCCAACTGGCCATCGGATCTGGAGTCAACATCATCCGCAGGTCACTGATGCACACCAACGCAGGCAGAGATTATGCCGCCAGAAACGAAAGCTACCTTCCCGCCGCTGGTAATTAATCCCGACGTTTCAGCCACCCCTCGGTCGGAGTAAGATGCCGAGCAGCATGCGCTCAATCACGGAAAATCACGTCCCAATAGGCGATATCGACCGTGGATTAATCGGATTATGGAAAAACGTCACATTTTCCTGACCATCAAGCTTGACAGCATAGCGTAACCGAGTAGTTTCACCGCCCCGAAACAGAACTCCCGCGTAACGCACCACTCTCAACTCAGTCAACCCATGGCCAATTCTAAATCAGCTCTCAAGCGTGTCCGCCAAGCCGCGACCCGCACCGCACACAACAAAACCCTCACCAGCCGCATGAAGTCACTTCGTAAGAAGACACTCGTAGCCGCTGAAGCAGGTGACAAAGAAGCCGCTCAGAAATCATTCTCCGAGTTCAGCTCAGCCGTGGACATCTGTGCAAAGAACAACATCATCCACAAAAACAAAGCCTCTAACCTCAAGAGCAAGACAAACAAACACGTCAAAGGCTAATCAAAAACAAACCGGAGCGTCGGTTGAATTCACTTTTTCAAGTTTTTAAGAAGCGGCTCCGTCAAACGGGGCCGCTTTTTTGTATCTCGTATCTCGTCCTAGGTATCACGCCCCCATCCAGCTGCATCGCTACTTTTTAGTGGACAAGCCCCCATCCCGAATTATTTTTCATTACAACGATGACATCCACCCCACAGCAACAGTCCCGTATTGAAAAAGCCAAAGAGATTGCCAACAACCCCGGTAACTACAAGGTCTGCGAAGGCTGCGACTCCATCGTAGGCTCAGGCACCCATATTTGCCCGAACTGCCACGGCTATCGCTTTGATCCCGAGGCATCACGGGTCGTTGACCAAGCCGTCTGGCTCGGCTGCCGAGAGCAGACATCCGTCACCGCAGAGGACCTCATCTAAATCATCACTCGTTTCTCTGGATGAGTAAAAAGGAAATCGTCCGGCAAATCGCCGCCCACCTCAATCAACAGCTGGCCACCATGAAGGAGGCCGCTAAGGCCACCCACGAGGCATCCACAGGCGATGAGGCGAAGGCAGAGGGGAAATACGACACCCGTGGGCTGGAAGCTTCTTACTTAGCAGATGCGCAGGCCGAGCAATGTCAGAAGCTTGAGCGATCAGTCCATGTTTTTGAGTCGCTCATCTTAGCCGACCATCCCTCAGGCGGATCGATAGGCCCCGGCGATTTAGTCGAAACCGAGCACGAAGGCATTTTTCATTATTACCTGCTGACCCCGTGTGCCGGCGGCATCAGCATCGAGTATGAAGGCTACGACCTTACCACCGTCTCACCAGAGGCTCCGCTCTACCAAGATTTACTCGACCGTCAGGTCGGCGACAAGCTGGACCATCCGCCGCTGCTGATCCTCGATGTCTTTTAAAAAAAGCTAAACGACTCACGTCATCCATCATTCTCACCCATTATACATACCCAACCTATCCCACACCATGAACTCACTGAGCGACACCATCACCGACCATATGAAAACCGCCATGCGCGAACGCAACAAGGTGGTTCTCAACACCCTGCGCGCCCTTAAATCCGCCATCACCAATGCCGCCATCGACAAGGCAGGCGCCGGCACCGAGCTTCCAGAAAATGAGGTGATCAACATCATCCGCAAACAGATCAAGCAGCGGCAAGATTCCATCGAACAATTTGAAAAAGCCAACCGCGCGGAACTCGCTGAGAACGAGAAGCAGGAGATCATCATCCTAGAAACCTACCTCCCTACCCCACTCACCGATGAGGAAATCGTGGCTGCCGTGGACTCCGCCATCGCGGAAGCTGGCGCAGCAAGTAAAAAGGACATGGGACAGGTCATGAAGATCCTCCAGCAAAAAACCGGCGGCCGAGCCGATGGTAAAAAATTGTCGCAGGAGGTCATGAAGCGACTGTCTTGATCGTTTCCTCGCTCGAGCCATCGCAACCAATCACCGGATGAAATTTGCTGCCATCATCGTTGCCGCGGGATCAAGTCGCCGTATGGGGTTCGATAAACTCTTGGCACCTCTGGTCGGCCAACCGGTGCTCGAACATAGCATCCGGGCATTCACCCGATGCGAGGCCATCACCCAAATCATCGTCGTCTGCCCCAAAGATCGCTTCGAGGCGCTTAACCTCGATTTCCCCCATCCTGACATGCATCGTGTCGATGGTGGTGCCGACCGGCATGACTCGGTTGCGGCGGGTCTGGCATTATTAGCGGACGGCACCGATTACGTGGCGGTTCACGATGGCGCCCGACCCCTTATTTCAAGTGAGCAAATCATGCGCGTCCTCCTCTCGGCCAAGCAACACAACGGCGCGGCATCCGCCCGACCCGTCACGGAAACCGTCAAACGAGCCAACGCAGAGGGACAGGTCACCGAGTCCGTGAGCCGTGACAACCTCTGGCTCATGGAGACACCACAAATCTTCAAGGCCAACTTGTTAATGGAGGCGTATCGAGTTGTTCAACGCCATGGCGAACGTGTCACCGATGAGGTCTCCGCCATGGAGCTTATTGGTCACCACACCCATCTTGTCAGCAACCCGACCCCCAACCCTAAAATTACTTACCCTGAGGACATCGAGCAAGCCGAGGCCTTTCTCTCAAAGCCCCCCGCCTAACATCGTGGCAACACCACGAACACCACCTCTTAAGCCCAGTCGGGAACTTCTAACTTGAAACCAGGAATCCGGATGCGGACTTTTTGACCCGTCGCTGTCGTTCCAAAAAATGAGCCGTTGACCTCGGCGGCCATAGCCGTCACGTGGTAGCTGTTATAGGAAAAATCGGCTCCGGGATCGATCACAGGGGTTTGGCCAACCACGCCATCACCCTCCACGACGGTAAACTCCCCCCCCTCCTCGCGCACCACCCACTTTCGCCCCATAATTCTCACCTTCTCCGAGGACTCATTCACGACCGTGATGAAGTAAACAAACGGGTGCGGTTTATCATGCGGCGCATCAAGGCTCGGCATGTAGATGACATCATCCACACGCACGCTCAAACCGTCGATCTCTTGGTAGTTTTCTGGGGAATGGTCAGGCACTTCAATTATCGGGTAGTCAGGAATCAATCAGGTGAGATGAGCTATTTAACGCCGAGCCGTCTGAGCTTGCGCTTGATGCTCACCTTGGCCGCTGGGCTGATACGGTCAACAAACAAAATACCATTGAGGTGGTCGACTTCGTGTTGAAGCGCACGTGCAAGTAATCCGTCGGACTCCAGCTCCATCACGCTGCCATCGAGTTGAGTCAACGTCGCCTTAACCATGCTGGGGCGCCTTACATTGGCTTGGATGTCGTGAATACTGAGGCAACCTTCGCTCTCACTTTCGCGTGCCCCCTCAAGCTCAAGTTGTGGGTTGATAAAGACCAGCGGCATGATGTCCTTCATGTCAACATCCTCGCCATTGACTCTGAGAAAAGAAACACAGTCCGGGTCGTGGGAGACATCCACCACGGCCATGCGGACTTCTTTGCCTACCTGAGGGGCTGCGAGCCCCACACCATTCGCGTCCACCATGGTTTCGATCATATCATCGGCAAGCTGCATGACATCCTCGTTGACATCTTCGATGGCACGGCATTTGACGCGCAGGACGGGGTTTCCGTATTGGGTGATTTTAAGAATCATAAGTTCATTCGTTGTTGAGTTGAGATCCAGGCAGCTTCACACGCGATGGCACATCCCGTGGGTTCATACCCGCCTGAATCAGCGCATTCTGAATCTGGATAAATCGCTCGAGTGGGATCCCCTTGTCGGGCTCCAGCTCCAAACGGCGGGTAGGGAACTTTTCGCGGAAAACTTTGAGGTATTCCACCAACATCCCCTCGTGAATCCGAGTCGCGTCGAGCGTGACACTACCGTCCGAAGCAATCGCAAGCACGGCAGCGGGGTCATTTACCTCTACTGTCGCCGAGTCCTGTGCCAAGGCAAGCTCGATATTCAGCACGTTTCGTTTAACCTTGGGATCATACTCGACCGCGAAGTAGATCAACAAAATCGCCAAAATGTCGATCAAGGGAATGATCGGCACCGTGGGGATCTTTCGGCTTGGACGGTGAAATTCCACGTTAATTAAAGGCTAAGAGTCGGGCTATCGGTTCTTTAAATAGACGTGTTGGTGGCACGCTGATGTCACCTTACCCATGAGGACCTCCAGACGTGCGGCCATCGTTTCGATTTTCCGATTAAAATGACTGTGCGCAATCACCGTGGGCACCGCGACAGCTAAGCCGGCTACCGTCGTGTTGAGAGCCATCGCAATCCCCTGCCCGACCCGTGCCGCATCCGCCCCTTGCCCGACGTTAGCAAAGACCAACACCAAGCCACTCGCCGTGCCCAGCAACCCCAGCAACGGCGCAATCGTAATCACCACCTCCAACGCGGGCATGCCTGTGTGCATTTTTACAATCTCCTCGCGGGCGGCCGACTGCACCGCCTCCTGGACCTCACCCTGCGATTTTCCTGCATTGTGAAATGCTACGGCACAGAGACGATCCAAGGCCGTCTCACCTGCGGTCACATCCGACTGAAGCGTCTTCAGTTGTCCCTTTTCCAGCTGTTCTTCGATCATTTCCAGCTCATGGGCCAAACGCGATGGAATAATGAGTGCCTTGCCCAGCGTCATCAGTTTAAAAACGACCACCGCCACCGCTATCAATGAGCAGAGCAGAATGGGCACCATAAACCATCCGCCATGGATAATAAAATTCCACACGACCTCCCAGGCCGCTGTCTTGGACGTGTTCATAAAAAATGGCATGGGAAATATTCAGTAAGGATGGAAATGATGGGCTGCAAGGGAAATGCACACTTGACCACGATTGATCCAGCGTGAAATGATTTCGAGGTTAAAAATAAAAGTTATACATCAACTCGAGAGGATCGCCTTTCAGCTCCTTGAGCACAGACTTCGACATCTTAGGCAGCTTTGCCTGTCGGATAGCACGTTGGGTGAATCCTTGCTCGATGTAATTCCCGCCGACCACTTCTTGGAATTTGATCCCGGAGATCCCCCCGTGTTGATCGACGTAGAACCTGAGTGATATCACCCCAGGCACAATGTGGTCGCGATGCTGCTCACAGTTCCTGCGCCACTGCAGTTCCACGGCCTTACTGACCAACGCCTGGTAACGTCCCAAGGGGGAGTTTTTGACATTGAGTGCGCTTTTGCCACTGCGTGAAATCGACCCCGTCACCTTGATTTTACGGGAGAACCCTTCGAAACCACCTTGTTTCGGTGGCGTTTGTTCGATCTCCTCCCCCTGAGCGTCACTCTCGGATGCCCCTTGATTCGGTTTCGGCTTGGGCAAGGTTTCTGCGTCCGGTTTGTCTTCAATCACCCCCTTGCCGTCGCCAACATCCGTATGAGGCAACAATCGCCCCTCCTTAAGGTGTTGATTCCTAGGCCGGGCCGATGCTGATGCATCTGGCTTGGTCGACTCCACTTGGGTTTGATCATCCATCAACGAGTCGTTTTTCCGCGCGGCACTAGTATCCTGAGGCGTCTCGGTTTCCTCCCCCGTTGCATCCATGCCAACCGACCCATCCTCATAGGTTCGATCAACCGTTTCCACATGCCCAGGAAAAAGCGGGGCGGCTCCGTCCTGAGATAGCGTGTTGGCCGCCGCCTCTGGTGTGGGTTCAAGTTCTGAGGCAGCCCGCGTATCTCGCTCACCCAAAATCTCTGTCGGGGCGTCTGGCTTGCCTTCCTGATCAGGTGACGTCCGGGCAAACCGACGATCCTGCATGGGCATCGTTTCCCGCGGTTCCTGAATCGGCAACGCAGGTGCTTCCTCGACAGCGGGTGGCTTCGGCTCATCCTGCTTGGGCACCGGTTCAGGTTGGCTCAGCTCGGGCATCGCCTGCGCAATGGCAGGCGGTGGTGCCGGATCTGAAATAAACGGCCGCATCACCACCATCACCTCAGGCTCCGGCACCACGGGCTCATTTTCAGCCGATGCAACCGCCCATAAAGGCAGGTCCAAGATGATCAAAAGAACCCAGAAACCCAAAACAAAAACATGCACCGCCACCGCCGCCACCGCGGAGAGGATCGCTCGCTTTTGTAACAACGTCAATGGGATCACGGCCGTATCCTAGCCCCGAATCGAGCATTTCTAAACCCTAAATTCCACATCTCATCGAGCCGCGTTGACTTATCCCTCCCACCCTGCACTATCACCCGCGTGAAGATTGATGTGGATTGTATCAAACCCCAACGGATCGACCAGTTCTTGGTCACCCGATTACCCGAGCTGTCACGCTCGCGTATCCAGGCACTAAT
Source organism: Akkermansiaceae bacterium (assembly GCA_013041925.1). Taxonomy (GTDB): domain Bacteria; phylum Verrucomicrobiota; class Verrucomicrobiia; order Verrucomicrobiales; family Akkermansiaceae; genus Oceaniferula. Next base: position 230,770 of record JABDRB010000012.1, read on the forward strand.
CAAATCCGGTGACATCCTCCTCAATGATACTAAAACCAAAGCAAAACAACAGGTCAGCAGTGGCGATGTCATATCCGTGGTCATCCCCGAACCCGAACCTGCCGAGGCTCAACCAGAGGACATCCCGCTGGAGGTCATCTACGAGGATAACGACATTATCGTGATCAACAAAGCACACGGTATGGTGGTCCACCCAGCCGCAGGCAATGCCGAGGGAACCTTGGTCAACGCCCTGCTTTTCCACTGCAAAGGCCAACTCTCCGGGATCGGCGGCGTGGAAAGGCCCGGGATTGTACACCGACTCGATAAGGACACCTCAGGCTGCATCATTGTTGCCAAAAACGACAACGCACATCAGTCGCTGACCACTCAGTTTCATGATCGAACCAACGAAAAGCGCTACCTCACCGTCGTCCAAGGAAACCCCAACCAAGACGAAGACAGCATTTTCACCCACATTGGTAGACATCCAGTCAATCGCCTCAAAATGGCCGTAGTCAACCCCGGCAGCGGCAAGACCGCCATCACCGACTACAAGGTGCTCCATCACGCCGACAACGGCACTTGCCTCATCCTCTGTGACCTGCACACCGGGCGCACACACCAGATCCGTGTGCATATGCTCCATATCGGCACCCCCATTCTCGCTGACCCGATCTACGCAAAACCCGCCCGACAATCCGTGCAAACTGGTCGACTCATGCTGCACGCATGGCAGCTCGTCATCGATCATCCACGCACAGGTGAACGGATGACTTTCCAAGCGCCTATCCCAGAAGAATACGCGCCGTGGACTGATGCCTGCGAGACCGACCTCTCACGCCCCGTGGGCTAGTAGGATCCGCCAGCAATCCAGCGCACAAACACAATTTTGACGCGCTAATCTGACATCCCGACTTGCAATGGATGATTTTCAGCGTATTGGTAATGGTTCTCTTAACCTAAACTTACCCTTAACCGAATCATGAAATCTATCTTACTCAGCTCAGCTCTGGCCGCGTTTGGTCTCGCAGCATTACCGGTCCAGGCGGACAATACGTCCACCCCACCCGCCGTTGAAAAACCGGCACCGTCAACAACTTCCGTTTATGAAGTGCTCGTTAGCGGCGCGGGATGAGGCATCCCAGCGAGAGCCAGTTCGGCTCTCAATTCCCTAAAAGGCATCCAAAAAATCCTTTTCTCAGGGCTTCGTGCCACCGTTTTCATGCAGGACGGCCAATCACTGGATCAAACGAAAACCACGAAGGCACTCGAAGCAAAAGGCCTCCGTGTCACCTCCTTCAGCCAATCAGACATACCCGTGCCCAAGGCAGGTTACGTCCTCGCCGTCGCAGGCACCGGATGAGCCACTACCGGTGATAAGGTCCGTGTGGCCTTAGAAAAACTCGATGACGTCACCGCTGCCTACGTCACCCGCAGCATCACCCTCCACCTCGCCCATGCAGGTGATCTCGACCAAGCCCTCATCGAAGAGACACTCAAACCCTTCAGGATTACCATCAAACAAGCGACACGTATCGAAGGAAAATTGCACTAATCGATCCCATCTCTCCACTCAACCATCGGCCAGCGCCTCATCAGGTGCTGGCCGATTTTATTGTTCGCTTTAACCCCCGAGCATAAACCCGTTAGGATTTTTGCGCCACAAGAAGAAAAGGGGTCGTCTCGCGTGCTCCCCGCCGCTGATAACAAGTCGCCGAGTCTACCGACTGCGCAACCCGATCAAACCACCCCGCCACAGCCTGCGCTTCCGCATCGCCACCTAGATGCCCTGGATAACACATCACACTCAACACGCCGCCACCACGGAGATGGTGAAGGGCTGAGTCCAATGCCTGCAAGGTCGTTGAAACCTGTGTAATCACGCCTTTGTCACCCCCAGGCAGGTAGCCAAGGTTAAACATCACTGCCGCAACGCCCATGGGAAGATGAGCCGCCATCAGCTCGTGACCCAGCAAATGCAAGTCATAGACACCCGACCCGATTCCGGACTCCGACATGTGTCGGCTTGCGGAATCGATCGCATCCTGCTGAAGGTCAAAACCAATCACTCGCCCACCAACCCCCACACAGTTTGCCAGAAACAAGGTATCGTGTCCATTTCCCACGGTTGCATCAACCACCACATCACCTTCGTGAACCACCGCATCAATCAACGCATGCGCCGTCTCCAATAAGCTCCCTTCTACGATCTCTTGTTTCATGACATCTCCTTTTTTTAGTCAGGTTTACAACCATCCCATCGAAATGGCCCATTATTGTAGTGGCTGGCGACCGATCCCACTTCAGACCATCCTGTAAAAACAGGCAAACCAACCAAAGCAACGCTGCCAGTGCTGACCCATGCCTGCAAGCTCATTCCCCACCCATCTCCTCCCCCCCCCCTCCGCCATCAATACCCATCAACCCCTACATCCCGTCAGCCTCATAGAATCCAGAGGTCTTTATGAACTCACCCCAACAGGATAAACGGACCATCCCGCCACAACAGGCCTGGCATTTTTATTTACCTCTACGGACTTGGGGAAGGAGTCATCCATCTACTCGCCCACCGCCGCCAGCCTTCGATATTGAAAAACGTCGAAGGCTTGTAGGCGTTTTAGACGGAGCCGAAGCCCGTCGGCTGAGCCCGCCGAGATCCCTCTCGGCGACGGCCGCACTCTGGTTCTTGAAGACGCTTGATTAAAGCGGTAAATGTCCACCAAGAATCGCTGCCTAAAAACATCTTGGCATCGCGAATGGCTGTGCTACGTTCAAATTTAATGAATTAAGGCGTTAATGAATTAAGACGTGGTTTATTTTCTGGCAAATCGTTCATTTATATAAGTTTTCCTCAGTTTTACTGATAATCACGCCGTCCAGAGTCTTCATGAACCATTCAAAATTCACTATTCTTAATTCAATAGCCCCTCTTTTCCCCCGCGACCCCCTTAGCACCCCATGAAAGTCCCTCCGAACACCTTACCCAAAAAGCAAATCCCTAGCAGTCTACGCCTGCTTGTTGCAATTTATGCTTTCTCGTTGAGCGCTCAAGCCAGCCCCTTGATCGACACCAACACACCCGGTGGAGTGATGCCAGTAAGCGGTGGAACGGGTTGGATTCTCGATTTCAGTGACGAATTTAGCGGTGCCACCTTGGATGCCACCAAGTGGGGCGTCGACGTTAGTTCAAGTAGCCGAGCTGCGCGCACCGACCGGGGAATCGATGATTGGTGGTGGAAGAGTGAAAACGTGTCATTAGATGGAGCCGGCAGCCTCAAGCTGGACGTAGTGAAGCATGACTCCAACACCATGTACTGCGGCTCGGTCAGCAGTGATGGCAAGTACGAGCCGACCTACGGCTACTTTGAGGCACGCATCAAGATTGCGGATACCAGCAAGGACACCCACACGGCCTTTTGGCTGCAGAGCGCCAACATGGCCGGCAGCCCTCCCGATGATGATAGCGCAGCGGATGGAGCCGAAGTGGACATCTTCGAATCCGCTTGGACCGGAGACTACACCAAGGCGGTGGTGCACATCGACGGTTACGGGGCGGGCAAAAACGCCAGCACCAAGCAGTATTCGACTCCTAGTTTGCACACCGGACACCACGTCTTCGGCATGGAATGGACCGCCGACTATATGAAAATCTATTACGACGGGGTTCTAAAAACCACCTACACTGGTGTTTGGGTGCCTCGAGTCCAAGAGTGGCTCTGGCTTTCCTGTGGTGCTAGTTTTGGCGACATCGGAACCTTCCTAAGTGAACCCAACGGCCTTCTGACGAGCGCCTATGTCGACTACGTGCGGGTGTGGAAGCATCCAGCCGACACCACCGGACCAGTAGTCACCTCACAGAGCCCTGCGGATGGGACCACGGGAGTGGTGGCCAGCAGCGACCTCGTCCTGACCTTCGATGAAAGCATTGTCGCCGGATCTGGTCTGATCACGATCAAAAACCTGACGGATTCCACCCAAAGCACCATCGACATCACCGATGGATCTCAGGTGTCGATTGATTTCCAGCAACTGACCATCAACCCGACGGGCGATCTCCTTCCTGGAAAAACCTATGCGGTCCGCATCGCGGCGACCGCCCTCGATGATCTGGTGGGAAACAGCTTTTCTGGCATCACCGACGACACCACTTGGAATTTCACCGTGGCTTCCAGCACCGTGCCCGTGATACTGGTGGGCGGAACTGTCCGCAACGGCAATTTCAATGCAAACCCCGGAGCATCGGTGACCTACAGTTCAACCGCTGTCTGGCACAACACCAAGGGAGCGCAATCACAGGTTGCGACCAAGGATGACGTCACTTTTGATGGCAGTCAAAATGCAACCCTTACGGCCGGTCGCGGGTTCGGAGTGGATACCGGATACACGATTGTCGAAGGCCATGCCTACGACATCAGCTACGTGTGGAAGGATGATTGGAACTGGGTCGACGGCAGCGATCAGGTGACGGTTTCCCTTTTCGTCACTTCCGACGACACCATCTCCGGTACCCGTACCAATCTCGCAACACATTCCTCGGGCACTCGCAGCACGAACGATAGCTATGAGCCCGAATCGCAGGACGCGCTCTATACCGCCACCGCCACTCACGCCGGCAAGGTGCTATTTGCTGCGATTGAAACCACCTCGTCCGGCTTTTCCCGGCTCGACAACTTCCAATTGGTCATGACCCCGCCAACCCTGTTTGAAACATGGATCGACGGCTTCAGCGTCGGGGGACAGTCGGCTCTCACCGACAATCCAGAAGGCGACACCATGAATAATCTTCTTGAGTTCGCCTTCGGCACAGATCCCACCCTCTGGGATGCGGTTCCTCTTGTCCCGAACGGCACGGTCAACGGCGTGCCCATCGCCAGACCTGTGAGTGGTGATGAATTCGAATTAGTGTTCGTGCGCAGAGACGATCATGGCACGTCTGGTAGTCTGACCTACACACCTCAGTTCAGCAGTGACCTGACCACCTTCTATGACAGTGCCGACACGCCGACCTTTGTGACCGACTCATCCGATGACACGAACTACGAAGTGGTCAAGGTAGTCTCTCCTGCATCGCTACCCAATAGCCAACCCGCTCGCTTCGCACGGGTTCTGATTGAGGAAGCGCCCTAGGCGCTAGCGCGTTTGGGCAAGATTGTCGTGTTCCGAGAGCCCCGAGCTGTAGGGTAAATCCCTTATCAACCCATGAAAGCCTCTCCGAACACCTTACCTAAAAAGCAAATTTCTAGCAGCAGCAGTGATTCTATCCGTCACAAGCCTTGACTCGATTTTTAAGTCAGGGCATTTTCGTATGCCGTTCAGTCAACCAACTAATACAGCATGAAAATCTTCCTTTTAATTTTAATATTACCTGCGCTATGTTTTGCAAACGACCCAGCGGTTGCTATTAGCGGTAAAATTGTTGGACGAGGCGGAGTTCCTGTTATCGACTGCATTGTCTCCTTGGAAGGAACTAAACTAACAACATTATCGAATGCGGCAGGTGAATTCGTAATAACAAGTAAAGAGTCTGTCTCCGAGACGGCGGCTCCTTATATTGTGAATATTAATTGCCCGAATCGGCCTAGACGTATCCTCAAATCACCTAGTTCCACTGCATCCTTGGGAGAGATAAAGATCTACAAACAGCCCAACTTTGTGATTATCCTCACCGATGATCAGGGATACTCTGACTTGGGAGCCTTTAGTTCCGGTACCGCACCTAAGGATGGATGGCTTGAAAAGGACAGGATTCCTATTCCAACCCCCCGCATTGACCGAATGGCTGAAGAGGGTGTGAAGTTCAGTAATTTTTATGCCCAGACCTACTGTGGCCCATCGCGGGTGCAGTTGATGACGGGCTCCTATGCTGCCCGTGTCGCAACTAAAAATAATGGCAAAGGTAAGTTCGGTGGTCTCTTCAATGGAACGGGAGGGGTGGATCTCCATCCACCGGAAATTACGATCGCTGAGGTCCTGAAGAAGGCGGGATACGCGACGGGGATGATCGGCAAATGGCATCTGGGAATCCACAAGGGATATAAACCGGTTGATCAAGGGTTTGATTACTGGTGGGGTGCCCGCTACAGCAATGACAACGGCACTTTTCCCTTATATGAAAATGAAAAATCACTGGGGACCTATGATGACATGGCCCATGTGACCCGAGATTTCACGACCAGAGCTATCAAATGGATTGGCGAGCATAAGGATGAACCATTTTTTATGTGGCTGGCTCATACGATGCCTCACAAGAAGATAGATGCTTCCAAGCAGTTTAAAGGCAGCACCGAGCGCGGGCTTTATGGGGACGTTATTAATGAGATCGATTGGTACACGGGGCAGTTGCTTGATTCTCTGAAAAAATGGGAAATTGACGAAAATACGATTGTTGTCTTCTTCAGTGACAACGGGCACTGGGGCAAGAGTGAAAATGCCGGCTCAAGCTACCCCTTGAGAGGCAGTAAAATGGGAGCGTATGAAGGCGGCCATCGGGTCTGTTTTGTTGCTAGATGTCCCGGAATAATCCCGCCTGGGACTGTCAATCATGAGATAGCAACTAGTATGGATCTTATGCCCACCTTCGCAAAACTTGCCGGAGCCACCATGCCCGCTGACAGGGTCATTGACGGAAAAAATATTGAACCCCTTCTACGCATGAAAGAAGGAGTGACTTCTCCCCATAAAGCATATTTCTTCTATAAAACTACTACCATGAGATCAGTGCGTGAGGGAAAGTGGAAACTACACATCAAGTATGATGATAAAAATATTATCGCTGCAGAACTTTACGATCTAGAAGCCGATATTGGTGAAAAGAAAGATGTATCCGGATCCAATCCAGCTGTGGTGAGCCGCTTAATGGATTTAGCCAAGACCGCCCGCAACGATATTGGTGACTTTTACGTAGATGGGACAGGGCACAGAATGGCGAATTAACCCCCCGCTTTTCCCTCAACAACGTCCTCAGGGAAACCCCGCAAAAAGCAAATCCCTGGCAATTATCTATCACTCTGCTCATCATCCATTTTAAACTCGCGCGTAGTACGAGCTTTCCCGTGTTCCTTGCGGCGGTGCCCGTGGATCGATTTCATCGAACGAGCCCGCTCAAATATTTTGCGAGCCTTGTCATAGTCGAATGGGTATTCATCGAGACCAGGGTTATCCTCTTCATCTGTCGTCCCCCCCCCTTATCACCCCATGAAAGCCTCTCCGAACACATTACTTGAAAAGCAAATCCCTAGCAGTAGTCGACCGTCCACTTCCTCGCTGGTCATCCCCCCCCCGATTCCGAGGTGAAGTCTGCAAATGTTGAGCTGATTGCGGCGGCGATGTATTGCTGGATTTCCTGAGTATTCATGGGGATTTCTGTAAAAGGTTCGGCCTTCTATACACTGCTCAAACAAAGCTGCAAGAAATCCAAATCAATCACCGCAGCAACTGGGCGCTTCACGAACCCAGCCCGCGGCAATTACTTTACGTTGCCAACAACTCCTTCGACGTGCTGAAGATCATGGAGACACGGCAAGTAGAGGGGGATTTTGAGTAGTAAATGGGAGGTCAACCCACGGAGAAAACTGAGTTGATCGCAGCTTGGTAGGGATACCATTTCAATTCATTAGTCTATCCCTTCAAGGAAATTTTTCAATGAGGACTGAAAATGAGCTACTTCCCGTTGGGACAAGCTGAATGCCAAGCGACTCTGAAAGTGCTCTGACTCGACGCTTTTTGATGAGCTCCATAGAGCCGGGAATGGCGACACAAAAGAAGGCCCGGCTATAACTCGTGCTGTTTAAGGTCCACAGCTCGATGCCGGTCGTGGCCCATTCCTTTTCCCCATCCAACTTCCTGCGGACCTCTTTGGCTGTTTGCAAGGCATCTTCCTTCGTGTGAATCCAGCCGGTTGTCAGATAGAGGGGCTCCCTAGACCATAGGGCATGGAGGTTCTTTGTTAGTGAAGGAACCATGCAGAAAATTCGGGTTTGAACTCGCTTTGCAGTCGTTGCGGTGATGGTCACATAGGCGGAGTTCTCGTCTTCAGCGACTTGATCAATCGTTCGCGATCCTATTAAGATCTTTGCACTAGCATCACCCATTCTTACTCCCCCCATGCGTTGCCTCATTATTGAGCCGTTAACCATCGTTTGACTCTTGTAGCTGACGAAGAAACTGGCATCAGAATATCTGAGCTGCGCGAAGTGCTTGGTCGGCCATGATTTTAGATTTCGATGCGGGTAGCGCAGAAGGAGCTCGGAAAGGGCAAGGGCAGTTTCGTGTTTATGAATGGCGGCCCCTGCTGTTGCTTCTTTTTCGGAATCGGGGTCCTCGGTTTTTGGTTGGCCATGTGTAACATCCAGCAAAAGAACAGATCGGATCAACTTGCTGGCATAGTTGCCATGCATGATCCGTGCCTCGTCTGTTTTATTGGCAGAGTTCTTGTACAGGATGACCTGTTTTTTCGTGTACTCATCCAGCCACGTGCGGGTGCTGATCTTTTCTCCAGAATGTGTTGATTTCGTTTCCGTCCTCAAAAGTGCGTAGGATTTTGAATCGGAACCCAAGAAACTCTCCTCGATCTTGGTGCGCGCACCTAAATCCTCTGCCTGGAGCAGTCCGATGATCAACAGGGAAGCTAACGGAATAATTACTCGTGATTTCATATTATTATCAGGTTCCTAACTATGCATTCATGGGGTTTCATCAACAATCAACTCATGGAAATTTTCGCTTGCGATAGGAACTAATAGAGCTCCCTCTACCTGCTTTAGTCTGGGAATACGGCTATTGGCGATGAACTGATTCGAATTGATCAGTACGACGGAATAATCGAGCTTCCCAGTGGCAGCACGGGAGACAGACCATACCATCCACTCGGATTTCGGAGCCTTTTTTTTCTCATCCAAAGTTCGTTTGTAATCTAGCGCTTCTTTGGTGGACTTGAACGTGCCAGCGGAGAGATAGATTGGACCGAGTTTTTTGAGTGCTCGCACATTTTGAGTGACACTGGGTGAAACACAAATCACGCGCTCTTCACTATCTTCATCCATTCCTTTAGAAATCGTAAGCAGCATCGTATTGGAGTCTTCTGCCACCGATAATAAGCTGAACCCGTAACCGGCGTGCGAATCGGGGAAGCGTTGTTTAAGAACGAGGCCAGCCTCGAACAGGCATTGGGATCTGTAAGCGACTCGTCCGGTTTTATGATCAATATCAAGCTCCTTGATTTGCTCTTGAGACCAGATTTTCGTCCCCATCAGTGAGTAGCGGCTCAAGATAACTGACAAGGATGGCGTTGGGTTCTCTGGAAGCTCTGTCGTGGTGCTGGCCTTGCCGTCACTAGCTCCTAGGTCATGGTTCTGATTTAGAAGAAAGGTTGTTTTAGGTTTTGCGCCTGGGCCATCTTTTTTTGAATATTCATCCAGCCAAAACTTACAGTGATCACTGTAGTGGCTTCCCATATTGTCGCTATGTTTACGAATGACAGCATAGCTTTCGGCATTCGTGCCGAGAACTTTTTCATAAACTTTGACATTGCGATTGGGAGTGGCGTGCAGCAAGCCGCTCAGAAGAATTAGACAAAATAATAAGCACGGTAGATTGCTGCTAGAAATTTGCTTTTGGGGTGCGTTTTTCAGAGAAACTGGCATGGGGAAAGAGGGGGCTGAATGCTTATTACTCAGTCTCAATGAGGGGTTGGTGCTATGGGACGCCCGAAGAAGAAGTCCATAGGCAGTCGAAAAACTACCTGATTGCGTGCCACTCACTGAAAAGATGCTTTAAGGACATTACTCTAGTATCTTTACATGCCATGCCAAGTGGATTCTCATTAATCAATGCTGATTAGGAAGCCGCTGCTCAGTCGATGAATCAATAGCTATCGTAGAAATGAATCGTTATGCATAAAAGGTCTGCAGAGTGGGACATAGGCTGTTCAACCAGCAGTGAATAACCTATAGACCAACCACGTTATGTACAAAAAATAATGCAGAGAGATCGTTCTCACATTATTTGTAGGATTCGTTTTATCGTCCGTTCTCACCCATGCGGCTGAAGAGACTAATCTAGATCCAGCTTATTACAACCCGACACCATTTGGCACCGATGACCTCTGGGCGAAGGATTCCGATAACGTTGCTGTCGGCCAATGGTGGAAACCTGCGCAGGGTGATAGTAAGAGAGAAAAGCCGATGCGTGATTGGTTCCGATCCATCCCCCGAAGCCAAGCGATGGCTTTTCTCTTTATACCAACGACAAAGGTGTGCTCAAGATCACGGCAACCTCTGGGGTGAAAGTGGGGAGAAACCCAGCGGACAGGGTGGCTTGGTCGATGGCAGGTATATGTATCCGGCGTCGTTTGTTATAATGGTAGAGCGCCAGCAGACATGGAACCTTCCCGACCCATTCGACCCGCCCCCAGTCAAACAAGGCATCGTCGTCTACTACCCCGAACTCAACGTGCCCCCCCTTATCACCCCATGAAAGCCTCTCCGAACACCTTATCTAAAAAGCAAATTCTTAGCCGTCAGTCAACATGTCTAGCATTTTTATTTGAGCCCATAGATATGGAAGGGGAAAAGAGGGTGGTCTAGAGGGCGAAGTCGCAACTCGGAGCCATCGATTCTCAACACATCGACACTGAATCGGCGCACAGCGGCCAATGATGAAAACAAGATCCGGAGGAGGCTCTTTCAGGCTGGCATGGCCAGAGCGGAGCGCCGGCAATCCATTCATTGTCGGATGGTCAGAGTCACTCGATGGGCTCCATGATTTCGATCTCGATGGTCGGTGGACGGGAAGATTATATACTATGTCTGTCCCAAGATCACATGCAGATCTATCCCTTTATCAATAGTCAAATAATGTGACAATTCGGTGGAAGTTTCCGTGCTTTCTCGCGTATATGAATTTATGAAATCATTCATATGCCTGAGCAAATTGCTCAATAACCGGTCTACTATTCACTCGACATTCCTCTCTGCGGTCATCGTTGCTACGTGCATGAACGGCCAACGGGGGCACGCCGATGAATCGCCGTATTACAAGGCTCCATTCGGTGAGTTTTCAAAGCGCCCAGCAACAGACAAGCAGTTGACTCATTTGACGCGCCTTGGGCCTGTGGGAATGAGCGTGGATTTTATCCAGCCGGCATTCACGTTGAGAATCAAGAAAATTGAGCCTGGATCGCCGGCGGCAGCAACGGGTAAGCTCAAAGCTGGACAGATCATTGAGACCATTAACGGCCAAAAGCTTCATGACATTGATCCTCGCATCCAGTTGGGCAATTGGATCACCGAGGCGGAGGCTGACGATGGTAAATGGGTGATGCAGGTGGCGGATCATCCAGGCGGCAAATCACAGCAAGTTGTTGTTCAGCTGGAGCCACTCGGTAAGTATAGCAAAACGTGGCCGCTCGATTGTCCGAAGTCAGATCGAATTGTCCGCAACATGGCGGGATATTTGAAGCACCCGAAAACCACGAAGGGGTTTGCTGATATTGGAATGTTATTCCTATTGTCGACGGGTGATGACTCCGACCTTGAATACGTCACTCAGTGGGCGCGTTCTCACGATGGTGGTTGGTCTTACCCATGGCATATTGGATACGGTGGATTGGCCCTGTGTGAGTATTATCTTAAAACCGGTGATCAAAAGGTGCTGCCAGCGATTCAAAAGATGGCAGATAAATTAGTTGCACTGGAGAACTTTGGAGGATGGGCAGGCCGTGGCAGCACGGCTGCGTTGAGTTACGGCGGCGGTGGCGGACACTTGAATGCAGCGGGCACCTTGTGCGTTGCTTACCTGTGTATGGCTAAAGAATGTGGTGCTGACGTGCCTGAAGACACCTTGCTACGGGTAATTGAGCGGTTCTATCGCTATGCCGGCCGTGGCCTTGTTCCATATGGCCAAGGTCGCCCTGAGAAGGGATTCACGGACAATGGGAAAAATGGTAAGTTGGCATTCTCAATGGCCGCTGCTGCTAACCTTACCCCTGAGGGAGAAAATTCGATCTACGCGCGAGCTCGCGATACCTCAGCTCAATTCAGTTTCTACAGTACCTCATACATGCTTCAAGGTCACACCGGTGGTGGTATTGGTGAAATTTGGCGTAGTGCAGCGATGGGCTTGGTGAATGAAAGGTTGCCTAACCATTATCGTGAGTTCATGGACAACCGTCGGTGGCATTATGAATTATCACGTCGTTACAATGGCTCATTTGGAATTGTTGGTGGGCAACGTTATGATGAAGAGCCGTGGGGTTCTGCGTATGCAATGACCTTTACTGTTCCAAGGAAAACATTGCGCCTTACCGGAGCGCCACGTTCGAAGTATTCGAAGCCTTATGTATTACCAAAAAGACCATGGGGCACGGCCGAAGATGATGAGTTTGAGCTGATTACATCGGCCGTTACTAACGGCGGTGAGATGTATGAAATCGCCAACGAAACATTTGCAGAGAACACGGGCATGCCGATGCTACGTATGCTGAAGGAAGATCTCGATATTGCTACCGTGCGACGTTACATGCATCATCCTGACTACGTGATCCGATCAGCTGCGAGCGCCTCGATTGCGATCCATGGGGTGGGTTTGTTAAAAGAGTTTTTGGCGAGCAAAGATGCGCGGGTTCGCCGTGCGGCAGTCGAAGGGATTGATAGAAACCCCAAAGAATTGCTCACCCGTGAGGTCTTTGATCACCTAGTGATCATGATTCAAGATCCTGATGAGTCATGGTATGTGAAAGATGGGGCGATCGAGCTGTTGGGCAAGGCTCCGAAAGATTGGATTGTAGGCCAGGTCGACCTGTTGGTTTCGTTTTTGACTCATGAAGAATGGTGGTTCCGCAAGGGCGCATTGGTTGCGCTGTCGCCGGTGGTTACTGACGATCGTTGCTATCGTAAAATCTTACCGGCGATAGGCAAAATGCTGCGACGTAATTATCGATATAATGTGACGGGAGCGCTGCGCTGGGGTGATCTCCCCGAGTATCTCCGTGAGGCGAAGCCTGAGGTGCAAGAGCTTGCGCGTAAAAGCTTCAAGGAGGCTTATTTGAATTATGTCGACTACGAGCATGGACTAGATCGTGTGGTGAATACCGTGAATCCCATGACTCGCGATGCCATCATTTTATCGATCGCAGCATTACCTGGTGGCTACGACACCATCTATGCGATTGGTAAAGAGCAGTCGCCAGATATCGACTTGCCGTTTAAAGAAGTTTTTCTCAAGGCGGACCCTAAACGCTTAAGCCCTGAGCTGAAGAAGATTGTTGATGACGCGGTGGGTGGAAATCTAATCCCACAATATATCGCCAAAAACCGCAAACAACTACTGAGCGAAGCTGCTAGTGAAAGTAGAACGAAGGATGCGAAGAGTGTAAAAATGCCCGGATTGCTTTCCCTTTATCAAAAGGTCGGTGTTCAAGATTACAGCTGGAATTCTCACGGCCCTGAATTCCGTGAAATGAAATGGCATTACCATAGCTTTGATCCAGCTGAAAAGTGGATGAAACCTAATGACCGACTTGGCCGATATCGCGATGTGACGTTTCCTGAGGGAATGGGCAAGTGGTATGAAGCGAACTTTGACCCTAAAGCAGCTGGCTGGAAGCAAGGCCTTGCTCCGTTTGGTGCGGCTGATGGCAAGCTTGAGAATTTTGCGGATATCATGACGAAGCGCGGTGGCTGCGAGTTGTCATTTTGTGGTTGCAGCAAACCGATGCAAACATTGTGGAAAAATGATGTCTTACTGATTCAGGGAGACTTCGAATTCCCGCCGTTTGAAGATGGGTATCGGTATCGTCTCATTCATGGTGGGGTATCTCATGTTGGCTCAGGTGGAGGATATCGACTTTATGTGAATGGGAAGTTGTTCAATGAGATCAAACAAGGGGTAGATCGTCGTGAAGGTGAGAGGCCCATTGGTAAAGTGATCCCTAAAGATTGGTGGCCCGAGTTTGCAGGAGGCAAGGTTAAGCTGTCAGCGATCACCTTCAAAAAGTACCATCCTAGAACTAAAAAATATGGCGGAAATATCGCAATTTTCATGCAGCGCATGAAATCACCTCCGGTAGACGAAGAGTAATTGGCCTACTTCTTGGAACCCGTAAAAACTAAATTTTGTTGATGCTTTGCCAATCTTCCCTGAGGCGTGTTTCTTGAAATGACAACAACGATAAAAGCCCTCTGGAAAAGTGCAGAAGGATTTATTCGTCATTCAGAAACAGCTACCTACGCACTGAACTAAACGCTCAAAGCAAATGATCTAAGTCTCATCTGTTTCGCAGGATGATATTAGAATTTCAAAGCCAGCTCATCATCCAGCTCGCACTCGCCACAAAGGAATGCCGCAAAAGAATCTGCCACAGCGGGCGCCATGAGGCTGCCTTTTGATCCGAGCCCGTTAAAGAAACCCACATTCGGCATCTCAGGGTGAAAACCGATCACGGGTCGGCTATTCCGGATGATCGGTCGAACCCCCGCCTCGTGTTCAATGACCTCCATCGGCACAGCGTCCTCGTCCAACCAGGTTCTCAATTTTTCGAGCACTTCCGCTTTTCCTGCCTCGGTCGGGGTGGAGTTCAAATTTTCCCAATCGTAATTCGCTCCGGCCTTCCACATGCCGCCGCCGCGTGGCGCCAACCAGCCATGGCAGTGGTAGCGTTTTGTTTCATCGAGTCCACCGACCCAAAGACTGAGGATCTCACCCTTGGCACTGCGGTGGGGCACGTCCCGAAACCACCCCCCCTCATTTTCCACACCATTCAGCCCATACGCCCCCTGACACAGGATTAATTGATCGGCCGTGACATCCTGCCACCCGACCTGACCGCCTTCAAGGACAACGTCATCTTGTGAAAAATGCCCCTCCCGCCAGGCACCCGCATCCAGCAATAGATCCTTCACCGCTTGCAGAAAAACAAGTGTATCCAACCACGCACCATCCGGCATTTCTATCCCCCCATGATCCACCTTAATGGCCCCTTCAATGCGCTCTATGTCATGTGCCCATCGGTTGTGTGATGCCCCCTTTCCCTGCCATTTTTTGTGTTCCTTCTCCGTCCCAAACAACCTCACCACAGGTGTTTGATGGTAAAATTTTCTCCCACTCTCCTTTTCCAATCCACGGTAATACGCGTCGGCCCTCGTCAGGTATTCATCCTGTCGCCACCCTGGGTTGAGCCCCTTTCCAGTTAAAGGGGTGACCAAACCCGCCGCAACCCGCGATGAAGACCCCGCATCCTGACGGTCGACCACTAAAACCGATTTCCCGCGCCTTAATAACTCCACGGCCAATGTGCTTCCAGCAAGCCCTTGGCCGATGATCAGAAATTCAACTTTCATGCTCTAAAAATTCCGTCGTCCCCCTGAAATCGGCTGGCGTGGTGTGACTCCCCGACAAGGGCTTGCCGCATTACCGCCGCACTCTTAGGCATTCCTCCGCTCAGTCACCCCCTGCCTGATCTCGATGTTGGGATCTGTCCAATCGGCATCAAAACCCTTGGCGTAATTAAACAGGCGTTTGTGAAAATACTCATCAAAAGCCTCTTTCTCCTCATCGTTTAATCGATACCAGATGGTAATATTCAAAGCACGGGTCACCTTCTGCATCATTTTTAACGTCAACCGCCTGCCGATGCGAGCCCTCTGCACTTGCTTGTGGGTCAGCTGTTCTGTTGATACCTCAACCATATCGTGATTACTAATCCCCCACTCGTCCATCATCCGGTCAAGTGGCTGGACGCCTAAATCACGCTGGTCGGCTGCTTGTGCACTGTCGCTCATGCATGTGCTCTACCTTAGAAATTCTCATTTGGAAACTGAATTTGGAGTTGGTTTTTGAAGTTTCAGGTTTATCTTGCGGCTATGCCCAGCAAGCAAGACATCCTCGACCTCTATTTCATGGACGCTCGTCACAAGCTCATCGACATCGCTGCCTTCCTCGATCGGGTCGACCGACACGAGGGAAATCCCGATTTTCGCTATGACGGGTTTCATCATGCGCTCGAGGCCATGCTTAAGCCAGGCGACGTCCCACGGGCTCAAGCCGTGCTCGAATCCCTCTCAGACCACACCACCGAACCCATCCCGAAAGCCACCATCCAAGGTGCCTTTGGAGCCGTCAACCCGAGCCCGTAAACCCCCATGAAGATCGAGCGCTTAGCGATACGATAAGGGTCACTCAAAATCCGATCTCGATCATCCAATTGACTTCCCATTGAGGACAGATTGACTCCACCACTTGCCACAAACATGAAATACATCGAACCACACGCCCACATGGTGAGTCGCACCACCGACGACTACCAAGCGATGGCCTTAGCCGGCTGCGAGGTCATCTGTGAACCCGCCTTCTGGGCTGGCTTCGACCGCACTTCCGCCCAAGGGTTCTACGACTACTACCGGCAGCTCACCGACTACGAACCGAAGCGCGCGGCGAAGTTCGGAATCGACCACTACTGCTGGCTCTGCATCAACCCGAAGGAGGCGGAAGACGCAGGATTTGCCCGCGAGGTGATGGCGATCATCCCCGAGTTTATCGATCAAGCCAACGTGCTCGGCATCGGTGAGATCGGGCTCAATAAAAACACGGTCAGCGAACTCAAAATCTTTGAGGAACACGTCGATCTCGCCAAAAAACACGACCTCCCGATCCTCATCCACACACCCCACCTCGAAGACAAACTCAAGGGGACTCGGCTCATTATTGACGCACTCAACAATGCCAACGTCGACCCTGGCCGCGTCATCATTGACCATGTTGAAGAACATACCGCTGGGCTCGTGCTCGACTCAGGATTTTGGGCCGGAATGACACTCTACCCCGAATCCAAGTGTAGCCTGCCACGCGCCGTCGATATCTTGGAAAACTTCGGTATGGAAAACATCTGGATGAACTCAGCATGCGACTGGGGTGTCTCTGACCCGCTCGCCGTGGCCAAGTGCACCATTGAAATGAAAAAACGGGCGTATTCAAAGGACACCATCCAGAAAGTGATTTACGACAATCCGGTGAAATTCCTCAGTCAGTCGAAGCATTTCAACCTTTGACCTGTCGCCATGGACCTCGAATCTCTGAAAACCAGCATCCGCCAGCTGCCACCTGCTGATCAAGACCACCTTGCCAGCATGCTGCTTATGGAACGACTCAAGCGCAACCAACTCATCATGCCCGCACTGCACCAACGCATCGATGACTCCGACCCCAAAAACTGGGAGCCATGGGAGCCATGTAAAAATTCCCTCAAGGATGAATAACACACTCGTCTACCTCCACAGCCACGCGTCCGACTCCTTGCGCAAGCTCGCCAACCATGAGCACGTGATCCGCTTTATCAATCAGCTCGAGGCCAACCCGCAAACCGTCGGCGACTACCGCCAGCCCGACCCCCGCGGCCGCATGATCGAGGTCAAACTTCTCGGCCGACAAGCGGTTCTCTTTTTTTCTGACCCCTACGCGAACATCGTAAAAGTCCTCGATATACGCCACGTCGAGGCACGTTAACCATCAACCTGCCATCACACCTTGAAACTCAACGACGGACACCTTGCCTACTGCACCAATATTCACCCCGCCGAGACGTGGGAGGAAACATGGCAGGCGCTCAAAGCGCACACCCTCGTCGTCCGGGATAAGGTCGCAGCCGCGTCCCCTCATGCCACCGACTCGGGCTACGCGATCGGCCTACGGCTCTCAGCCATTGCCGCCGAGGAGCTCCTCCAAAACGATCACCTAGAAGCATTCCAACAGTGGCTGGATGAGGAAAACTGCTACATCTTCACCATCAATGGATTTCCCTACGGGTCGTTCCATGGCACCCGTGTGAAGGAAAAAGTCTACCAACCCGATTGGACATCCGCGGACCGACTGAAATACACCCATGACCTCTTTACCATCATGGCCCAGCTCGTTCCGGATGGGCTCGATGGCTCGGTATCCACCCTACCCGGCTCATTCAAGGAGTTTCAGGCCGATGAGGTGGCCATCTTCAAAAACCTCGAAGCCTGCGCCATAGACATCGAAAAACTATCGCTTGCACACAACTGCGACCTCCATCTCGGTTTGGAACCCGAGCCATTGGGCCACTTCGAAAACACCGAGGAAACACTCGGGTTTTTCGGCCGCTTGCTCGCCAACGTCGATGACCCCGAACTTGTCAAACGACGTATCGGCATCAACTACGACACCTGCCACTTTGCACTCGAATTCGACAGCTGCCACGCATCGCTGGATGCCCTGCGCGCAGCAGGGTTAAGGATCTCGAAAGTTCACCTTTCATCGGCCCTCGAGTTCGACCCCGCATCGTCCGACGCGGTCGCGGCCATCCGGGCCTTTGACGAACCCACCTACCTGCACCAAGTCATCACCCGTAACCACCAAGGAAACATCACCCGCTACAAAGACCTCCCCGACTTTTTTTCCCAGCGAGAATCATCAGACCTCGAGCTTGACCCCACGAGCCAAGCACGTGTGCACTTCCATATTCCACTCTACGCCCAGCCCGAGGCACCATTGCGATCGACTCAGAGCCACGCGGTCGATGCCCTTGATTACCTCAAAAAGCACCCTGATTTCTGCAGCCACTTTGAGATTGAAACCTACACCTGGGGAGTGCTCCCAGATTCCTTGCAGATCCCGATCGAAGATCAGATTGCCCAAGAATACGCATGGGTGCTCACGAAGTAGCCCCTGCTTACGTTCATGACTCGAGGTAAGAACAAACGTATTGGCAAATTCCCTCACCGACATCAATGGTGAAGCCCGAGTTGGCAGGAACATCAAAGTGCTCACCCGCCGTAAAGCGGTCGCTGCCATCACAACCGTCCAGAGTCACGGCACATTGACCATCAGTGACATCCATCCGTTCTGCCTTTTCCGTGCCAAAGTGGTAACTTCCAGGAAAGATCAAACCAAAGCTCTTGGTTGTCCCGTCCTCCAAGGTGATACCATGGGACACTACTTTACCGTCAAAATAAACATTTGCTTTCGCCTCAGCCGTTACATTAGAAAATTGCATAAACGCACCATCATCCGACCCGCGCATTCGGGCAAGTTTGAAATGCGTCATCCTAAACCTGTATCCGACAGGATTACCGCCCGCGATTTCCCTCACCTTACCCACTATTTGGCTCGCTGATCTCCGCTGGCTAAGCTAAACCTCCACCGACGCCCGAGCTGCACACCATGAAAAAACGCGCTAAAAAATTTAAACCGACTCCGAAAAAATACCATCCGAGGAGTCTGACGCTTCTCTACGAGGACCACGATATCCTTGTCATCGAGAAGCCGAGCGCGCTGCTGACGATGAGTAACGACCGTGAGCGCGATAAAACCGCTTACGCCTACCTCAACGACTACGTCCGCAAAGGTGTCGCCAAATCGAGAAACCGAGTCTTTATCGTTCACCGCCTTGACCGAGAGACGTCCGGCGTCCTTGTTTTTGCCAAACACGCCGATGCGCAACGCCACCTGCAAGATGAGTGGGCCCATTTCCAAAAAACCTACTACGCCGTCGTCCACGGACAGCTCACTCAGAAAGAGGGCGTGATCACATCCTACCTGGCGGAAAATGGCGTGCACAAAATGTATTCAACCAAGGATAAAAAAAAGGGAAAGTTGTCAAAAACCGCTTATCGAGTCGTCAAAGAATCGCAGCATCACAGCCTCCTTCAAATCGAGTTACTCACCGGCAGAAAACATCAAATCCGCGTCCACCTCGCCGATGCAGGCCACCCGGTCGTGGGTGACAAAAAATACGGCCCCGGTGAAAAGGGCATTAAACGCCTGACACTCCACGCCGCCTCGATGACCATCACACACCCCTTTTCAAAAGAAACCATGACCTTCAAAACAGAGATCCCCCCCTACTTTGAAGCATTCATGAAAAAAAAACCTTCCTAGCCACTCAGCTAGGCTTCCCCCGCCAGACATCCTACATGCCGAGTCTACGCTCGCTTACCTATGCTGGTTTAGTCGCACACTCTGGCGACAGGTGCAAAACTCCGTCGGTGGATCGGGCATGGACCATGTTCACGCAGTGCCTCAAGATGCAGCTTGGTCCCATAACCTTTATGGCGTTCAAAACCGTATTCAGGGTATTTTTCCGCATACGCCAGCATGAGCCGGTCACGCGACACCTTCGCGATAATACTTGCCGCTGCAATCGAGAGGCTTTTCCCGTCGCCTTTGACGATCCCTTTCGACGCTATGGGGAAAGCCGGGACAGGTAAGCCATCAATCAGACAAAAATCAGGCCTCAGCGTAAGGGACTCAGCGGCGCGCGCCATCGCCTTGTGCGTAGCATTGAGGATATTAATCGTATCCACCTCCTCAGCATCCGCATAGGCAAGCGACCAAACCAGGTCATCCGATGCCGTGAGCTCTTCGTAAAGCTTTTCGCGACGCTTTTCCGTCAGCTTCTTCGAATCGTTTAAAAACTCATGGGAAAAACCATCCGGAAGGATAACCGCAGAGGCTGAAACAGGCCCAGCAAGGGGGCCTCGCCCCGCCTCGTCAATTCCCGCAACCCAACGAAATCCGTCGTCTTGCATCGCTAATTCGTATTCCATGCTAAGCACGCCCAAAACGTGCTTAGCCGAAAACCATTTGACCAGCGAAAAAGGGAGCCGAAAGGTCCGGGTCGTCGGCTTACCAGCCGATCGGCTGCACCGAGCGAGGAACTCCTGTGAGTTGTGCTCCGACGCACATGGTGACCAAGGTCGGACCTCCTGGAGCCACACGCACACCAATACCGGTTAAATCCCACGTCTGAAGCATATGCTTGCGATGCGATGCGCTGCTTTTCCATGCTGTCACGGCAGCTAAAGCTGGATCCCTCGTTCCCGCAGGTGCGGCGTAGGTCATTTCGCTGAGGTTTTCGATATTATACTTAAGGTAGGCATACTGGGCCCGATTCTCGGATCCAAAATGGTTGGCAGACTGAGAGGATGCCCCCATATAATTACTGTGTTTCTGCGCCAGGGTATTGAGCCCGCGATGCCCACGCATGGCACGCTTGCCTGCTCGGGAACGCTCGCTGTTAACCAGATTAAAGACACGTTCCGCGATAACACGTTCACGTGATGACGGAGCAGAAGAAGAGGATGAGCTAGAGGAAACCGTCGCCGATGAGACCGGACTGGCAAGGTTCGATGTGCAAGACGACACCAAGAGTGCCAGCCCTCCAGAGACAAGGGAATACTTCAACGCTTTCATCGATTTATGTTTCATAGCATTTTGTATATATCTTTTTTTAATTAAGGTGTCCATAACTTTTTGAAATATTGGTGTTTTTTAGGAGTTAATTGTTGAGTGCATACCATAGTGAAAAAGTCGGACGAGTCAAAATTTAGTATCACTAATCGTCATACAAACGTTTACCGAACGTCATTTTTCCATGAGTTCTTCTTGGCAAACCCCCAATGCGCTGCCTAGCATCGCCTTATGCGAAAGAAAGCATTCCTCCAGCTTGCCCTCGGTGGCATCAGCCTTAGCCTTTTGGCTTCTTGTGGTCCTCAATCAGGCGCCCTGCCCATCTCGTCGGGGTCATCCGCGCCCATCGGCGTGACAGCAGCCAATACCGAACTGGGTCAAGCCCGCGCCTACCAGAGTGCTGGGAAAACCCGCAAAGCCGTTTCGGCTTACAAAGACATCATCAAAAGCTACCCATACACCGATGCATCGGGTGAAGCCCGATTTTCTCTGGCAAGGCTGTATGATCAAGAGGGCAATCTCCTCAAGGCGTTCGAGGCATACCAAGGGTTGATTTCCCAACACCCCGGTAGTCATCGATACGCTACGGCCATTCAACGCCAAGAAACCGTCGCGCACTCAGCCGCCAATGGAATCATCAAAAACAACTTCCTCGGCATGAAGACACGTATCAGTCCTGAAAAAACGGAGAAAATGCTCATCCAAGTCCGCGAGAATGCTCCGCGTGCCGTCAGTGCCTCCAAAGCCCAATTTGCCATCGGTCGAATCTGGCAACAGGAAGGGTATGCGGAGAAATCCATTGCCGCGTATCAGAAGATCAGCACCGATTACGCAACCAGCTCGCATGCGCCTGAATCTCTGTATCAGACGGGCCAGATCCTCATCCTCAAATCTGAGCGAGGCAATCAAAACAAAGCCAATGTGAACCGAGCTCGCCACATCTTCACCGATCTTATCCAGCGCTTTCCGATGCACCGGCGCGCTGCCGATGCCCGCAAACGACTCGCCATGCTATCTGGGCAGGACATCCAACGCAGCTATGACACCGCTGAGTTTTATCAGAAAAAGGGCAAAACCCAATCTGCCATCTTCTATTATCGCGAAGTGCTTCGTATGTCAAAAAGCGGAGCACTCCACAATCAGGCGAAACAACGCATCACCGAGCTTGGCGGATAAATGACAGGTTTGGCAGCTCTTTCCATCCCCCATCAAGGCCGATAATCCACCCACACGAGTCATGCTTAAATACACTCTCATCCTCTCCCTATTCCTCGTTTCCTGCGCCGGATACAAGCTGGGTGGAGCGAAGCCAGCTCACCTCGCACACGTTCAAAGCATCCATGTGCCATTGTTTGCCAACGACACCCTATTAATCAGGGCTGAGTCCTTGGCGACCAACAGCGCAGTTGACGCCATCACACGCGATGGCACCTACCGAGTTGCCTCGGCTGACACTTCCGATGCGGTCCTCGAAGCCCGCGTCGCAAGCGTCCATTACCGTCAGGTCAGTTCATCACGACGCGACAGCCTACGCTCAGAAGAATTGGGCATGGAAATCATCATCACCTGGGTCTTGAGGGATGCGCTCGACCCATCACGCGTCCTTGAAAGAGGCACGTCCAAAGGAACCACGCGGTTCTTTGCCCGTGGTAACCTCCACATCGCGCGAACCAATGCACTCCCCGATGCTCTCCGCCGTGCCTGTGAGTCTATGACCACACGCATCGCCGACGGATTCTAGTTTATCCTCATCACCCCGACACCCGTCAGCTGTGATCCAATTTGTCCCCACGCCCATCGGCAACCGTGCAGACATCACCCTGCGCGCGCTCGATGTCCTGCGTGAGGCTGACATCATCGCCTGCGAGGACACCCGTCATTCCCGACCACTGCTGAAGCACTACGAGATCGACAAGCCGCTCATTTCCTTGCACGACCACAATGAAGCTCGCCGACTCCCCGAGCTCATTGCCAAGGCTCAGGAAGGTGTTGAAATCGCGGTCATCTCGGATGCTGGCATGCCACTCATTTCTGACCCCGGCTATCGTTTGATCCAAGCTTGCCTCGAGAACGAAGTCCCCTACACCGTCCTACCTGGGCCTTCTGCCGTTCTCACGGCGCTCGCCGGCTCAGGCTTCCCCTGCCACTCCTTCAGCTTTGACGGTTTCCTCTCGGTCAAAAAAGGAAAACGGCGCAAGGCCTTGGAAGCCGCCATTGCATCCAATAAGACATCCCTCTTTTTCGAATCTCCCCACCGTATTGCCTCAACCTTGGAAATTCTCACCAGCATCAACCCAGAGCTCCCAGTCTGTGTTGCGCGAGAACTGAGTAAGAAATTTGAAACCTACCATAGAGGTTCAGCATCAACAC
The DNA here is from genome assembly GCA_013041925.1 of Akkermansiaceae bacterium. Lineage (GTDB taxonomy): Bacteria > Verrucomicrobiota > Verrucomicrobiia > Verrucomicrobiales > Akkermansiaceae > Oceaniferula. The sequence goes on from JABDRB010000012.1 coordinate 254,326, forward strand.
TCTGGGAATACTTTAAGCAACATCCAGCTAAGGGCGAAATCGTACTGCTGCTGGACACCAGCGGAGTTTGATTCATCCATCATGGCATTGTGCGTGCTAGTCATACTCAAGAGAATAAAATACGCACTCGCTTATGCCCCTGTCACCTCCAGATCATCCATCACCAAACTGGCTACGCGACATCATCGAACAAGAAAGCCTGCCTTCCTTTTTTGAAGATCTTGCCACGCGTTACTTCATCCCCGTAGCCGCTCAGGTTGCGGCATGGAGGACTGAGATGAACCGACAACCTCTAATCCTCGGCATCAACGGAGCTCAGGGGACAGGAAAATCGACACTCTCTCTCGTTCTCGCCAAGGCTCTCGAACACCAACATCATCTGACATCAGCCGTGCTTTCGATCGATGACATCTATCACACACACGAACATCGAGCCGAGCTTGCAAAATCCATCCACCCGCTTCTTGCCACACGTGGAGTTCCTGGAACCCACGATATCGAGCTGGGTCTGTCTGTGATCAAGTCGATCAAGGATGGCCATTTCCCCGCCACCCTCCCGTCCTTTGACAAGGTAACAGACGACCGCAAACCCGTTGAATACTGGCAACAGCTCGATCAATCGGTGGATGTCTTGATATTCGAGGGATGGTGCGTAGGAGCCCAAGCTGAACCCCCTGCGCAACTCGCCTCCCCCGTGAACACCCTCGAACAAAAGGAAGACCAACATACTCAATGGCGAACATTTGTGAACCAGCAACTTCAACAAGACTACACAGAACTTTTTTCTCTGATCGATAAGCTTGTGATGTTAAAAGCACCCGATTTCGAGTGCGTTTATCACTGGCGCGGTCAGCAGGAACAAAAATTGCGCCAACGAATAAAAAAGGCTGATCCCCCAAGCAAAATAATGACCGACCAGCAACTCGCTCGTTTCATCATGCACTACGAACGCCTAACTCGATGGATGTTCTCAGAAATGCCAGGGCGAGCCGACATAATCATCGAACTCAACCAGAATCACCAAGTCAAAAGAACCGCCGGACTATGATCGAATCCAAAAAACTCCTGATCGTTACCGATCTTGATGCGACTCTGCTCACCGAAGATTACAGCTTTCATAACGCGCGCCCTGCTATCCATGCACTCAAAGACCGTGGGTTCCCCATCATTCTCAACTCAAGCAAAACTCTGGCTGAACTGGTCCCCCTTGCACGTGAACTCGACATCCACACACCGATCATTGCTGAAAATGGTGGACACATTGCAATCCCTAAAGACCTCGACTTGCCCATCAACACTGAGAAATTCAAGCCCCACGGAGAATACCTCACCCAAATCCTCGGGCTTTCGCGTCATCGCATTCTCGAGCATAGTCATGCCCTAAGAATACAACACGCCTACAAGTTTGCAGGTTTTGCCGACTGGTCCGCAGAGGAAATATCTCAACATACCGGACTCAGCCTCGAAAACGCAAAACTTTCAGCCGACCGCTACGTCACAGAGCCCATCCTTTGGAATGACTCCGAGATAAATTGGGATATTTTTAAACGGAGCATTGAGTCCTTCGGGGGGCGTGCATTACGCGGGGGCCAGTTCATTCACTTGATGGGAACCACGGATAAAGCGGATGGGTTACGCTACGTCAGAGACATCTATCGCGACTCAACTCCCAACACGCAGTGGGTAACCGTCGCCCTTGGCGACAGCGCTAACGACAGAGATATGCTCAATGCTTCAGACATTGCCGTTGTCATACCCCACTCTGACGGTCCACGTATCAACGACCCAACAGCCCCCCAAGTCATCCACGCGGAACACCCCGCATCCCGTGGATGGAATGATTCAATTCTCGAAATACTCAGCCACCACACTTCATCTTAACCACCAATCCATCATGGGAGACTTCCACCAACACGGCATCGTAACAACGCTTCATCAACTTCATCAAAGATCCCTCGAAAAACTCGAGGAGGAGCTGATGGAATTCCGTAAGGAGAAACCGATGGCCCTTATCCTGCCCTCACTTTTCTCCGAACTCGAGGGAGCAGCACTACCGAACATCCTCGACCACCTCGCCCAGGTCCCTTACCTCGATCAAATTGTTGTGGGACTTGATCGAGCGAATAAAGAAGAATTCCAGCATGCTCTCAAGTTTTTTGACCGACTCCCTCAACAACCTAACATACTCTGGAATGATGGACCTCGTTTACAAAAAATCGACCGTCTACTCCGAGAAAAAGGACTCGCGCCCAAAGAACTCGGAAAAGGACGCAATGTCTGGTATATGTTTGGCTACATCCTGGCATCCCATAAAGCCAAAACCGTAGCGATCCACGATTGTGATATCCTTACCTACGATCGATCCATGCTCGCGCATCTACTCTACCCAGTAGCCAATCCGGCATTCAGCTATAAATTCTGTAAAGGTTACTACGCACGCATTGCAAACAACGCCCTCAACGGAAGGGCTTGCCGACTGCTGGTCACCCCCCTCTTGCGCGCCTTAAGTAAAGTGTGCGGACCAAACACCTATCTCGATTATCTCGACAGTTTCCGCTACCCACTCGCCGGTGAATTTTCACTGACGCGTGACGTGATCGCAGATATCCGTATCCCCTCGGATTGGGGGCTCGAAATGGGGATCCTGTCGGAAATCCACCGCAACTACGCCACCAATCAGGTATGTCAGGTCGATATCGCCGAAAACTACGACCACAAACATCAAGACCTCTCACTCAGCGATAAATCACGTGGACTTTCCAAAATGAGCTCCGACATCGCAAAATCACTTTATCGTAAAATGGCGACTCAAGGTGAGGTCTTCACCACGGAACGAATCAGAACGATCAAAGCCGCCTACTACCGCATTGCTCTCGACCTCATCGATAGCTATCACAATGATGCAACGATCAACGGCCTTGATTACGACATCCACACGGAAGGTTCGGCCGTCGAGGTCTTTGCTGAAAACATCATGCAGGCAGGCCATGAATTTCTCGACCCCAAACAAGCAATGGACGCCCCATTCATGCCGAGTTGGAAACGCGTCATCTCCGCCGTCCCCAACATCATGGAAATGCTCGTCGAAGCCGTAGAAAAAGACCAACAAGAACATGGGAAATCATCATCCTATGCCCCAGAACAACACCCCAAGGTAGTTCACCTTCGCCAACGTATTGATCAACATGTGCAGTCCATTTACGGTGAAAAAACCCACCACATCACCGATGACATCTTTGACGCCGCCTCGTTAACCGGCAAAGCCATCATCTCCAACAACATCCCCAACAAGTGGAACCAAGAGGATGTGATTGCGATTACCTATGCGGATTCCATCAAATGCAAAGGCGAACGACCATTGGTAACGACTCACAAGTTCTTTAAGTCCAAGCTGAAGCATCACATCAACAACATCCACATTCTCCCATTCTGCCCGTATAGCTCGGACGATGGCTTCTCGATCATCGACTACACCGAGGTCCATCCTGAATATGGAACCTGGGAAGACGTTCAGGCGTTTCAATCCGACTTCAGGATCATGGCCGACCTCGTCCTCAACCATTGCTCAAGAGAATCCACATGGTTCAAGAATTACTGCGAAGACAAGTCACCAGGTAAAGGCTACTTCATAGACGGCAAGCGATTCAACGACCTCAGCAAGGTCATCAGGCCTCGCAGCTCTCCACTCCTTCACAAGCTGCAGACGGTAAGTGGCGAAAAGGAAGTCTGGTGCACATTTAGCCACGACCAAGTGGATCTCGACTACAGCAACCCTGAGGTGTTGCTCGATATTATTCGCATCATCAGGCTCTATATTGAAAAGGGAATTTCCATCTTCCGCCTTGATGCCGTGGCATTCCTCTGGAAAGAAGACGGGACAAACTGCGTCCATCGACCCCAAACGCACGAAATCATCAAACTACTTCGTCTCGTGATCGAGAACCTCGACCCCAGTGCCATTATCATCACGGAGACCAACGTCCCTAACAAAGAAAACCTCAGCTACTTCGGTAATGACAACGAGGCACACCTCATCTACAATTTCTCATTACCTCCACTCATGCTTCATGCCTTACTGAGCGGCAACTGCAAGCACCTCAACAAATGGATTATGTCGATGCCTCCGGCCCGCCATGGCCGAGCCTACCTTAACTTCATCGCCTCCCATGATGGCATTGGCCTACGCCCCGCTGAAGGGTTGCTCTCTGAAGAGGAACAAGAGTCACTCGTGACCACATTACGCACATTCGGTGGCGAGATCTCCATGCGGAGCGCACCCGATGGGGAGGTCAAGCCCTACGAAGCCAACATATCGCTCTACAGCGCTATGGCAGGCACCATTACTGGGGGGAAAGATGAATGGCAGGCGCAGCGCTTTCTCTGTGCCCATACGATCATTCTAGCGCTCGAGGGCCTCCCAGCTATCTACATCCACAGCCTTTTGGGCACGGAAAATGATCATCAAGGAATGGCAGAGACAGGACAGGCCCGCTCGATTAACCGGCACAAGTGGGACGCGCAGGAACTTGATGCAGCGCTTTCCAATAAAGAGCTTCATCACCAAAAAGTTTTTGAGGAAATGAAACGCATTATTGCGATCCGCCGAAAGCAGGAGGCATTCCACCCGAATGCCACTCAGTATACACTTCACTTCGGCAATCAGATCTTTGCATTCTGGAGGGAAAGCACCGACCGTAACCAGTCGATTTTTGCCCTCCACAACATCTCATCTAGCCCACAGACGATCCCGATTGTGGAACTCAATCTGATCGCCACGGAAGTATGGCATGACCTCCTGAGCGGAACCTGTTATTCCAACAAAGACACCTCGATCGACTTACCCCCCTACGGGTGTGTATGGATCAGTAACAAACTTTAAGGTGAACCGTCGGACAAGCCAACACGAAATACCTAGCGATCCAGCAGAACATCATCCCCTAGGACAACGAGGTCGATACTGCCATCCAAGGTTTGATCAAGGAAGGGCGTGTTCTGACTCATCGATTGCATATACTCCGCGCTGAACGTTGTTTCACCCTCAGGATCAAAGAGGATGAATTCGGCTGGACCACCTTCGACGATAGGCACGGGTTCAAGCCCCATCATCCGGCGGGGTTCGGCAGAGTATCGGTTAATTAACAAACCCCAGCCGAATTCGCCCTTTTTCAAATAGTGGTGAAACAGAGAAACCAGTGCCGTTTCAAGCCCCGTAATCCCATTCGGGGCGCTGACGAAATCTTGTTCTTTTTCGAATGGCGTATGCGGGGCATGATCGGTGGCTATGATATCAAACACTCCCTCTTTCAATCCCTCTAATAAAGCTGCATTATCCTCTGCGGTGCGCAGTGGTGGATTCATCTTATAATGGGTATCGTAGTTACCGATGTCCTCCTCATTAAAAAGCAGGTGGTGTGGGGACACCTCAGCCGTCACCTTCGCTCCCATTTGTTTCCACCAGCGAATGGTTTCCATACCCATCTTGCTGGAGACGTGCTGAATGTGAAGTCGGGCACCGGTGGCGTGAGCAAGTCGGATGTCCCGATCCATGCAAATCTCTTCGCTACATGCGGGCGTTCCTTGGATACCCAGTCGATGGCTTACCACTCCTTCATTCAGTGCCCGAGGGCCAGATAACTCAAGCACCTCACAGTGGCTGGCAAAAAAGCAGTCAAATTCCGAGGCATATTCCATGGCTCGTTTCAGCAGTGACATGTCAGGCACCGCATCACCATCGTCTGTTAGCATTTTCACACCCAGCCCCAACATCCCATCAATCCCAGCAAGTTCCTTTCCTTCGCGGCCTTTGGTGATGCAGCCTGATGTGTAAACAGGTATACGAGAGTCGCGTTTGGCAATATCGTAAACCATACGAACCATCGCGGCGGAGTCGATTGCCGGAGAGGTGTTTGGCATTAATACCACGCCGGTAACACCCCCATTAATCGCAGCCTCCGTTCCCGACTTGATCGTTTCCTTGGCCTCCTGACCCGGCTCACGCATGTGAATGTGGGTATCAAACATGGAGGGAGCTAACACCTTACCCGATGCTTCAACAACACGGGCATCATCGGGAACCGCGATACCCTGTGCTATTTTCGTAATGATACCATTTTCCACCAACACATCCGCAGTGATCAGGTTATCGTTTTCCTCGCTGGCGATGTTGGCATTTTTTATGAGTAGTGATGGCATGATGGCTTACTAGTTATCTTCAATTTTATGAGGGGGAATTCTCGTCTGGCTTCAGCCAGTAGAGCACCGCCATCCGCGCGGCGATCCCATTTTCAACCTGTTGATCGATCAGGCAGCGGCTATAATTCATGACGTCATCACAAAGCTCGACTCCTCGGTTTACTGGGCCGGGGTGCATGATGTAGATGCCTTGATCTGCAATACGCTTGAAACGTTCGCGGGTCACCCCATAAAGTTTCGTATATTCCCTGAGACTCGGAAAATACGGCGCATCTTGCCGCTCCATCTGCACACGTAGCAGGTAAATACTGTCCGGTGCCCATTGCATTGCTTCATCAAAGTTGGTAAAACGCCTGATATCCTCAGGACCGTATTTAGGAACCAGGGAGCCAGGCCCTAACCAAGCAACCTCCACGCCAAGCTTACGCATCAAGGTTGAGGTGGATCGAGCTACCCGACTGTGTAAAATATCACCCACAATGAGTATCTTCTTTCCTTCGGGCTTCGGGAAAACTTCACGGAAGGTAAACCCATCAAGCAGCGCTTGGGTGGGGTGGGCGTGGGCTCCGTCTCCCGCGTTGATGACACAAGCTTTGGTTTCGCGTGCAATCACCAGCGGCAAGCCCGCCATTTTATTGCGCACAATGATGTAGTCGGTGCGCATCGCTTGGAGGGTGGCAATGGTATCGCGGACGGATTCACCTTTAACCACAGACGAGTGCGGCACATCAAAATTAGTGACGTCTGCGGACAGTCGTTTGGCCGCGACTTCAAAGGATGACAGCGTGCGCGTGCTGGGTTCGTAAAACAGAGTAAGCACCGACTTCCCTTTAAGAGCCGGGACCTTCTTCACCGATCGGGTGAACAATTCCTTGAACGGTCCGGCTTGATCAAGCAAATGCTCGATTTCTCGCCGACTGAGAGATTCAATATCTAATAGGTCCTTGCGCGTCATGGGCTGTCTTCTCGAACTGCTCGAGGTAATACACGGTCCCGAAGACCAGCACAAGCAATGATATAATCGCTATGATCGCTGCGTGATGACGGGAGCGGGGTTTTTTGAAATAAATGAATAAGTTAATGATCTGAGCCGATGCGGCACATGCCAATGCTGGGATGAAGATTTGAGTGACACCTAGTCCTACCCCGGTCAAACACAACAGATAGCAAAGAGTAAGCCATACCGGATGCAACGCTTGGGTTTTGATCTCCTGCACAGGTGGTCGGACGGCAAATGCATTGCGCCTACGAATCTGATCAAGATCGTCGGAGCTGCGTTTTTGATCCGGAATGCCTGCCATCAATCTCTATTTTCTGTCACCTCCACCAAATCCATGCCGTCCGTCTCTTTCAGCTTTACATCAACATAATCAAGCCGCTTGGTCTCAAGCTCGATTCCTACATAATTCGGGGAAAATGGAAGCTCACGATGCCCGCGGTCGATCAATACGGCCAATTCGATTTTTGCTGGTCGACCATAGTCCATGAGGGCATCGATTGCCGCCCGAACCGTCCGACCTGTAAATAAAACATCGTCGACCAAGATCACATTCGCCCCATCGACAGCAAAGGGCAAATCACTTCCCTCCAGCTTCGGATTCGAGTTCAGATGAGCCAGATCATCGCGGTAGAGTGAGATATCAAGCACCCCCATAGGCACGTTGATACCCACTGCGGCCAACGCCACTAAAATGCGCTCGGCTACTTCGTCCCCCCGACTACGAAGACCGACCAGCACATAATTCTGGTCAAGATTCGCCTCATGGATGGAACGGGTCAGTTTTTCAACCCCTTGGGCGATGTCCGCCTCTGTCAATGTATTGGACATAATGAATCGCTACTCATCCCATTAAGCTTGCGCTAGCTTGATAATACGATGGGCTGCCATAGCGGCATTCATAGGCGCTTTACTGTGAAGCCCCACCGTCGTAGCCGGCACGCCACCAGGGAGTTGACTAATGGAAAGTAACGCATCGATCCCATTCAGCGGGCCACCAGGGACGGGCACGCCAATGACAGGCAGTGATGTCTTCATCACCACGACTCCAGGAAGAGCTGCCGCCAGTCCGGCGATGGCTAAAATCACAGCCTTTTCACCTGACTCCTCAAGCTTGGCCAAATACTCAATCAACTCGCTGAGATTGCGGTGAGCTGAGAGAACAGTCTCATCATAGCTCACTTCATTTTCCTTCAAATAAACGCGGGCAGGCTCCATGAAGGGCATATCATTGGCACTACCATAAATCATAATTACTTTCATTGCGCCCCCTACGTAGCGAGTGAAGGCGATATTAGCAAGACGTATCGATACCTAGTGCCATGGATACAGCTGAGGCGAGGAAAGACAATAGAACCATAGCCATTCTTGTCAGACCTCACCCATATTAGCGTTTGCCAGATGACCTTCAATTGACTAAGTTTTCGGGCCAATGAGCAACCCACACCACCTATTGATCCGGGGTAGCATGTCCTGTTTCCTCTTGATTTCCTTGCTCTTTGGATGCTTTGAGACACCTGTCCAGGCACAGCAGGACCCACGAACTCTCGACCCAGCTGATATCTTTTTCCAAGCATGGTTGGAGATACAAAAAGCAGAGAAACTCGAAAAAAACTCCCAATTCAGCGAGTCGTGGCAGAAATACCGCCAAGCAGCAAAATACTACGACGCGCTCGACCGGTTCCACAAAAATTGGAAACCCAACCTCGTCAAAAACCGGATCAAAAGCACCCATACCTCGATCAAAAACATCGAACCCAAAGTCGCGGCAGAGTTGGCCGGGAAAAATGTAAAAACCCAGGATCTTGTGGAGGGAGGCGCTAACCCGAAAATCCACCCCTCAAGCCGCCTCCTCGGCACTGGTCAGGTCAAACAGCCTCAAATCAAGCCAGCGACACCTCGGCCCGTGCCACTCAAACCCACAATCGCCGCCACCGACCCCACCCTCCAGCGTCGACTGCAGAAGCTCGAACGGGACAACCGCACACTGCAACAACTTGAACGCAATAACCGCGGGATCCTGCTCCAACTTGAACGTGATAACAAATCCCTGCGTGACGCTCTCAAACGAGCCCAAGCGACCACCAAATTCACTCAGGAAAACCGGGCGGAACAGCAGCGTCTCATCGACCTCATTGCCAAGAAAAACCACGAAATTCACACCATGCAGGATATTCTTGCGCGCGCACCTCTGCAGCAAGATATGGACCGACTCACCCGCGAGAAAAACACCCGCGAACAGGAACTCGCCATTACCGCCCGCGCCGTTAAAGAATCTCAACGCAAGCTAGTTGAAGCGAAGGGAATGGCCGAAAAACATCGGTCCGAAGCCGACCTCGCCCAGCGACGTGCCGAGAAAATCGAGAAGGACATGCAGGACGAGCGCGGTATCAACAACCGCGTGATTCGCGAGCTACGCAAGGAACTCCAAACGGTCACATCCCTCCTGAAGAGAACACGTCAAGACCTCGGTGCAGCCAATGACCGAGTCGCTCAAATGCAACGCCAACTGGACCAATCACAAAGCACCATCAAGGAGCTTACCCAAGAGCGTGATACCCTCAGGATCGAACGTGATGCCCTTGCCAACATCCTCAAAAAAAGCGATTCCAAGGGCGTGCAAAACCTCATCACCGAGAACATGCGCCTAGGTCGAGAACTTAAAACCTCCATGGATCGACTCAAATTTGTTGAAACGAGTCACAACGCGACCAAGGACGACCTGCTCAATGCCAAAAGTGATCTCGCCATCGCTAAAACCCGCATCATGCGATACCAACAAGACCAAGCGGATCATGGCCGCATGATCCAATCGCTCGAAAGCCAACTGCTCGATGCCAAATTAGCCCTCGAGGTAGCCCGTGCAAACCCAGCGCAAGATGAAAACATGGAGGAGATTGAAATCCTCAAAGGTACCGTCAAGCGACTCATTGCCGCTCAGGAACGCCGCCGGATGGGCGAAAAAATACTCTGGGAAACCTACCGAAAATCTAAGCGAACTATCGCCGGCATGGCCACCGCGATCAAGGACATCCGCAGCACGAAAGTGGAGCTTACCGATGAGGAAAAAAGGCTCGTCTCCGTCCGTAGCCCTGATAGTGAGTTCAGAAACCCCGATCGTGTTTCACCCGCCCACGCCCGCGCCCACGGTGATGCCCTGCAAAAGGAAATCTACATCTACACGCCCTTAATGAAACGGGCCTTCGAAAAAGGCCGCTATGAAGCAGCACGCCAAATCCTTCTGGATATGGACGAACGCTTCCCTGGCCACTTCCCCACCCTCTGTAACCGCGGCGTCGTCGAGCTAAAAACCAAGAACTACCGCGCGGCCATCGACATCTTTAACGAAGCGATCACCATGCGAGAAAACAGCAGCTATGCCCACTACATGCTGGGTCTGAGCCAGTATAAAAATAACGATATCGACAGCGCACGCAACGCATTCCAGAGAACTCTCGACATCAAACCAGGTAATGCTCGGGCTCATCTCTATCTTGGAAACCTTGCGGGTGCAGGAAGGCGTTACCAACAAGCTGAAGAACATTTTCTGACGGCCATCCAACTTGAGCCCACCGATGCCAATGCCTACTATAACCTCTCCGTTCTCTACCTCCAGCAAAAGCGTAAAAAGGACGCCATGGAACTCTACCGAAAGGCTCTCGACCACGGCAAAAACCCCAGCCCTTCCCACGAACAAAAACTCAACAGTTAACGAACCCCATGGATGCACGCGACACATAGTGAACCGCGACACACATTTTTCGATTAACAATTACTGATTAACTGATAACTACCCGCATGCTCAGCACGGAAGAAAAAGCCCGCTACGCCCGCCATTTCTCTCTTTCTCAAGTGGGACTTGAGGGGCAGGAACGCTTGAAAAATAGCTCCGTCCTCTGCATCGGAGCAGGCGGACTCGGGTCCCCCTCATCCCTTTACCTCGCCGCTGCTGGCATCGGCCGCATCGGTATTGTCGATCCCGACGTCGTCGAACTCTCCAATCTGCAACGACAAATCCTGCATGGACAATCGACACTTGGCATCAGTAAACTCGATAGTGCAGAGGCTAGGATCAATGAGATCAACCCGCACGTCAAAGTAGAAAAACACGCCTGTCACTTCACCTCAGAAAACGCCCTAACGATTGCAGCCGACTACGATATCATCATCGACGGCACCGATAATTTCCCCACCCGCTACCTCAGCAACGATGTCGCTTTCTTCTTAAAAAAACCGAACATCTACGCGTCCATTTTCCGTTTCGAAGGGCAACTCAGCGTCTTTGCCCCACATCTCGGCGGTCCGTGCTACCGGTGCATGCTCCCCGAACCACCCGACCCAGGCTCTGTGCCAAGCTGCGCTGAGGCAGGTGTTTTAGGGGTGCTTCCCGGCATCTTAGGGAGCCTGCAAGCCATGGAAGCCATTAAACTCATACTCGGCGCGGGCACCCCACCATTAGGTCGACTCATTCACTACGACGCCCTGTCCACCGCCTTCCGTGAGTTCCAACTCCGCCGCGACCCCGAATGCCCCCTTTGTGGGGAAAACCCAAGTGTCACACAATTAATCGATTACCAGGCATTCTGCGGCACTCCCGAATGCCAAGTCACAACACCCACGGGGCCCGGAGAAATCTCCGTCGAGCAACTTCAAGAAAAACTCAACACCGGCTTCGGTGGCATCCTCATCGATGTCCGTGAAACATGGGAACACGAGGTGGCCAACATCGATACCGCTCGCCTCGTGCCGCTTGCCACTTTCCCGTCGATGCTCGACGAACTCAAAACCATGGGCGTCGATACCGAGATTCTGATCCTCTGTAAATCAGGCATGCGCAGCGCCCGAGCTGTCGAATTTCTCTTTCAACAAGGATTCACCAACACCCACAATGTCGTTGGCGGAATCGATGCATGGCATCGTCTTTAACCCCCATGATCAAGTGACTCATTCTCAAGGAAAACTCATCGTCATCGAAGGGATCGACGGCACCGGCAAATCCACCCAAGCATCAATGCTCGCAGAAGCCTTGCGCAAGGACGGTCACGAGGTCGTGCAAAGCTTTGAACCCACCAACGGCCCGTGGGGGCGTAAACTCCGTGAAAGCGCCACATCGGGTCGACTCACTATCAAGGAGGAACTCGATTACTTCCTCAAAGATCGGCGTCAACACGTCGAGCAACTCATCCTCCCCACCATTCAACGAGGCGGCACGGTTGTTCTCGACCGTTATTATTTCTCAAGCATGGCATATCAGGGGGCACGGGGGATCGATCCGGCAAGCATCCGTAAGGAAAATGAAGTGTTTGCTCCCCAGCCAGATATCCTCCTGATTCTCGATCTCTGCGTGGACGATGCTTTGGCTCGAGTTGGCGTCCGTGACGGTGAGGCGAACGAGTTTGAACAACGCGAATCACTCCAGTTCTGCCGCGATCTCTTTCTCAGCCTCAAGGACGAAGACTTTGTCCGCGTCATCGATACCCATGGCAGCATCTCGGAGGTGCATCAACAGGTCATGTCAGCAATCAACAGCTTCGATGAAGCACTCCCCGATTAAGCTCTCCCCCCCCCTTTCCCCCATTCCGCGTCAAGCCGCTACCCGCATTTTCACTTCAACAGTGACTTCGGAACCGCTCGCAAAAAATCGTCCATCATCTGCGCACCTGACTCTAATCGGGCATCGCTCTCCTGAAAATATTTCGAAGCCACGGGTCGACCATTGAGATAACGCCCACCAAGCATCAAATGGGAACCCTTGACGCGCACAATCCATTGTTTGATCCCCGTGCGAGGAGGCAGAATGGAGGCAGCCGATTCCACAAGACCATCACATGGCCCCATGACCCGCCCCCATTGCTGCCCCTCCGCCGCTGCGTGGCGAGCGATGTAGTTAAAATGAGGATCGAGCACTGACCAACCGTCAGACCCATCTGGAATGATCACAAAATTGATCACCTGAATCTTTTTCCTCACCGACTCCGGAAACCCATTTCCGGGGTATGCCCAATGATCATAGCCAATGGAGGCGAGGTCGAGGGGTGACATCTTCGGCTTTCGCTCCCTCCAGTTGATGTAGGACCGGAATACCCATGCAAGCGGATTTTTACCGACCGCCCCCCAACGGGCGACTTCAGAGCCGCGCATGACTCCAGCAAAATTCGCCCATATTTTAATTTTTGTTAATTCTCGGGGCGGAATGTGATGCGCTGGCCCATGCCAGAAGTGCACAATATCGGCAGACCCACGCGAAAAACCTAATAAAACCGCCTTGTCGACACGGGGCAACTCGTCGCGCAGCGTTTGGGCAACCAACAGCGAATCCTCCTGTGCGGTTTTTCGTGAGTCCACATCGATAAAGCGAGCACGAAACCCAAGCGCACACATGCGCTCAACAGCCCTGCGAATGATGGGCGCCGAGCGTCCCTTACCCTGATTGAAACCCAAAACAAAATAAACCCCAATCCTACTCCTTTCCGCCCTAGGAATGGTCGCGACCGACCCTGGGTAGACCCTTGTTTTGTCCGCATTCGTCACCATGATACGAGACTCGAGAAACCCACTCATCTCATCTTGTGTCGACAATGCTTTGATTAAGCGATCACGCGCTTGAACTCGTCCGACCTCCGTCACCCAGCGCCGAGATTGTTGCAAAAGGTCACCCTGGTCGTCACCAGCTTTGATCAGCGAAGCCTCCCACGGAACAATCGACAAAGGCGCGCAACCCGCCAAAATAAGCAAGCAACCGCCTAAAAACAAAAAACCACGCACATGTATGAGTCTATTTTTCATCACATCATCAATCATCCTTACAAAAAACGACCCTATTTTCCATCCAGAAATGCAAAAACTTGACCTCATTCCCACCACACTAGCCCCCCGTCAAATGCCGAGCCAAGCCCCCCCTCCCGCACCCCGCCACCGCGCCCGAACTTCGTGCCCCCCACCCGCTCTGTCACATATCCCCGTCATGGTTCTTGACTCAGAGCCCTCTCACCACTAGCTTGCCGCCCCCAAAGGAGAAATCCAAACCATTTTTACCACCCATCCATCATGAACATCACTGTTGATAAACAACCCGAATGCACCGCAACGCTTCGCGCAGAATTCCCTGCCGACCACGTCCAGAACGAACGCAAAAACATCGTCAAAGCCTACAGCTCCCAAGCTAAAATTCCAGGTTTCCGTCCCGGGAAAACGCCCACCTCAGTCATCGAGAAGCGCTTTGCCCGCGACATCAAGGAGGAACTCGAATCCCGTCTCGTCAACGCCGCATGCAGCGAAGCCGTGAAAAAGGACGAAGACTTGAAAGTGCTCCACTTCAAAAACCCCGAGTCCCTCACCCACGCCGATGACGGAGCTTTCAGCTTTGTCATGCCCATCATTCTCGCCCCAAGCTTCGAACTCCCCGAATACAAAGGGATCGACGTCAAGGTGCCCTCAGCCAACGCCACCGACGATGAGCTTCAGCGTGAAATCGATGGTGTGCTCGAGCGCTACGCCGATTACAAAGACATCGATGACCGTCCCCTGCAGTCCGATGACATCGCCGTCATCGATTTCACATCCAGCCTCGACGGCAAACCCCTCGAAGAAGCCATAGGAAAACCTGCCGGCATCCTCGGCGGCAAAGAAGACTACTGGGTGCAAATCAAGGACGACGCTTTCCTTCCAGGCTTCAGCAAACAACTTGAAGGCGCATCTACCGGTGACAAGCGTGAGGTGACCTGCTCCGTCGGTGATGACTTCCCCATCGAAGACCTCCGTGGAAAAGATATTGATTTCTCCGTCACCATCAAAGGGGTGAAAGAGCAAGACCTTCCCGAACTCAATGATGAATTTGTCGCCGATACACTTCAGTTCGGAAAAGATAAAACCGTCGACGACCTCAAAGAGCTTATCTCCGAGCAAATCACACAGCAAAAAGGCCAGCAAATCGACGAAAGTAAGGTGAACCAAATCGTCGAGAGCCTCCTGAGCAAAGTCGACTTCCCACTTCCAGAAGAATTAGTGACGGCTGAAGCGCAAGGCAGCGCCGATGACATGGTCGCTCGCGGCGCCCAAGCCGGCCTCAGCGATGAGGAAATTGCCTCCCAGCAAGCCGAAATCATCGCCAACGCCCAAATTCAGGCGCGCAACAACCTGAAAACCAACTTCATTCTTCAGGAAATCGCCCAAGTAGAAAAAATCGAAGTCAGCGACACCGAGCTCTCCCAGCGTATCGCCGCCATGGCTCAACAACAGAAAAAATCCCCCAAGGCGCTCGCTAAGGAGTTACAACGCTCCGGACGCATCTCCAACCTCGGCAATTCCATCCTTATCGGGAAGGCGATTGACTTCTTGGTCGACAACGCGAAAGTCGAGGAGGTCGAGCCCGAAACCACCGAGGCATAACCCCCACCACGGGTCTACCCATCAACAACTATCAACTCCCCATTCCACATGGATTCTACACCCAAGAACAATTACTACATCCCCACCGTCATCGAATCCGATGGCCGTGGCGAACGTGCCTTCGACATCTACTCACGCTTGCTCAAGGACCGGATCATTTTCATCGGAACCGGCATCGACGATGGCGTTGCCAACTCCGTGATTGCTCAGATGCTTTTCCTCCAGATGCAGGACCCCAAGAAAGACATCCACATCTACATCAACTCACCTGGAGGATCGGTTACCGCAGGCTTGGCGATCTACGACACCATGCAGTTCCTCACCTGTGACGTCAACACCTACTGCATCGGCATCGCCGCATCCATGGGGGCTGTTCTCTTAACCGCAGGAACTCAAGGCAAGCGGTTCTGCCTGCCCAATTCCCACGTCATGATCCACCAGGTTTCCGGTGGAGCCCAAGGCACCGCAGCCGATGTCGAACGAACGATCGGCTTCATGTTCACACTCAAAAAACGCCTCAACACCATCCTCGCCAAACACACCGGCAAAAGTGAAAAGCAGGTGGAAAAAGATGCGGACCGAGATAATTACATGTCGGCAGAGGAATCCGCCGCCTACGGACTGGTCGATAAAGTCCTGCAAAGCCGTAAAGAACTCACCGATGACAATGGTGATAAAAACGGCAAGGATGCAAAGAAATAGGACAATAAGAGCATTTTAGGCTATTGTCAGGGCGATGGAGATACTCTAGTGTCTTTCTCCGCCCGTCTCATTAAACGCCTCATCCGCGCCTCATCAGCGCCTCTTACTCCCCCCCATCATCACCACTCCTATTCATGGCACGCACATCCAACCTCACTATGTGTTCCTTCTGTGGCAAAAGCCACTCGGAGGTCAAAAAACTCATTGCTGGCCCCGCCGTCTACATCTGTAACGAATGTATCGAAGTCTGCTCATCCATCATGGAAAAAGAGCTCGGCCAAGGCAAAGAATCCATCGCCGACACACACATCAACCACGGCGATGTCCCAACCCCCGCCAAACTGACCGAAAAACTCAATGAGTTTGTCATCGGTCAGGAGCATGCCAAAAAAGTGCTCTCGGTCGCCGTTTACAACCACTACATGCGCCTCCGACAGGATCAACTCAACCCCTCACCCGAGTTTTCCGATGTGGATATCGAAAAATCCAATATCCTCATGCTCGGACCCACAGGATCAGGTAAAACCCTGCTGGCTCGCACCCTTGCAAGTGTCCTCGACGTCCCCTTCACCATCGTTGACGCCACCACCCTCACCGAGGCGGGCTACGTCGGCGACGATGTGGAAAATATTATCCTGCGCCTCCTCCAAGCAGCCGACTTTGATGTCGAGCGCGCCGAACGTGGCATCATCTATGTGGATGAAATCGATAAAATCGGTCGCACCACTCAAAACGTATCCATCACCCGTGATGTTTCCGGCGAGGGTGTGCAACAAGCTTTACTCAAAATTCTCGAGGGCACCGTCTGTAACGTCCCGCCGCAAGGAGGTCGCAAACACCCTCAGCAGGAATACATCCAGGTCAATACCGAGAAAATCCTATTTGTCTGCGGTGGCGCCTTTGTCGGCATCAGTGATATCATCAGCCGAAGACTCGGCAAACACGTGCTCGGTTTCCACGAAGGCGAGGAAGATGACACAGAAGCCAAGCTCGCCGCTGAAGACATCTTTCAGAAAGCCGAACCCGAGGACCTCCTGCACTTCGGACTCATCCCAGAATTCATCGGTCGACTCCCCATCATCTCCTCACTGCGCGAACTCACCACCAAGGAGCTGATCAAAGTGCTCACCGAACCCAAAAATGCCCTGATCAAGCAGTATTCCAAGTTGCTTGCCATGAGTGGGGTCAAACTCAAGGTCACCAAAGATGGACTCCAAGCGCTTGCTGAAGAGGCCCTCCAACGTGGCACCGGTGCCCGCGCCCTGCGTGCTATTTTCGAAAAAATCATGCTCAATGTGATGTATGAAATCCCAGGGCGTGACGACATCGAATCCGTTACCATCAACCGCATGGTCGTCGTGGGCAAAAAACCTCCCATCTTGCGTAAAAAACGCGCCGATGCCGCGTAATACACCACCAGAGACCACATCAACGAAAAAACCCGTATCCTCAAGGATACGGGTTTTTTCGTTGCGCGTGAGCTACCCACACGCCTTGGAATATCGATTATTTAATCTTTCCCTCTCTGTGCTTCTTCAACACAAAGGGGCTGCTGGCTATCGTCTTAACGACGTTGCCCTCAATCAAAACCTCAGCAACCAGGCCGATCACGTGATCCACTCTATAATATCCTGGTGAAAAGCCCTCAGAAGAACAGAGGATCGCAACTTCATAACCTTGACGACCGTCAAGGTAATCGTAGCTACATCATCCACCGCCACCGCGACCGCCACTTCTTGCCGGAGGATCTACCCTTTTTTTATTTTCGCGAATCATCACGACTTCGCTGGTAGTACGCGTCTCAGTGTATTTCCCGAAAAGTTTGGGGTAAAGCAATGTCCCTTTCTGAACCTGCGGTGAGTGCTTTGGACCATTTACACTGCTGCTTCCCACACAATAATAAAAGCTATAACGCACCTCAAAATCTTCGATTATTTGATCCGACCGATTGTAGACGCTGACTTCATAGCTTCTTGGAGTGGCGCTTCTCCGAATAAGCCCATCCTTGGAGTGCTCCACCTCACCTTTAATCTCTTTCAAAGATAGCTTAACATCACGACCCACCGCTAAAATAACCGCATGGGACCGGACGTATTCCTGATCTTCTTCAGAAAGAAGACTCAAAGCAAAACTCGTCGTTTTGCCACTCTTCAGCGTCACACGCACCACCTTTTTGATAGGATCATAATCGAGCAGCTTGGCTTCAAACGATTTACTCTTATCCTTAGCGCTGTAAAACAACCTCTGCTCAAATGCTGCAGAAGGTAATACATATACCAGAGAAAGAAGGGCAATCAACGAATACCCAAATATCGGACTGATGGATTTGATGGTAAATTTCATAGACGCCCCCTCATTAATCGTTTCATCGGCTGAAGTCAAACGTGAAACTCAGCACCAAAGTCGGATCACCTCCATGGACGACAGCATGTAAAATATGACCATCGATGCCCGCCACGATAGCAGCAGATACAATCGTTCACACACGCAGGTCGAACCTCATCCCCTTGTTGACCCGAGCTATTGACACACCTTGACCCACAAGCTAATTTTGCATTGCCTGCCCACGCCCCGAGCACCTTAGAGATGATGGCCGATCACGAAACATTCAAAGACAGCCGCTATAAAGTTCCTAATCTAGAGCGTGCGCTGATCCTCATGGAACACCTCTTGGATCACCCTCAGGGACGATCCGCCGCCGAACTCACCGAGGATCTTGGCTTCTCAAAAAACAGTGTGTTCCGCATCACCATGACCCTTCTCCATCATCACTTCCTGGTTCGTGATGAAACCAAACGGTTCCGACTCAGCAAAAAACTCCTCCTCATGGGCTGCCGCAGCCTAGGTGACACCCGCTTTATCGAACACTCCATGGATGTCATGCGCGCCTGCCGTGATGAAATCAAGGAGTCCATCTTCATCGGCACCATCGTCGAAAACGAAGGCGTCGTTATCGAACAAATCCTCGGCTCCCATCCCTTTAAATTTACGATCGATTCCGGAGCACGGATGCCCATCCACTGCGCCGCCCCCTGCAAGGTGATCCTCGCCTACCTCCCAGAGCGAGAACGTGACCCGATCATCCAATCCGCCACGTTTAAACGTTATAACGAAAATACCATCACCAGTCGACGCGCCTACGCCAAGGAACTTCAATCGGTGAAACAGTCAGGCTTCGCTTTCGACCGCGCCGAGCAAATCCACGGTGCCCACTGTGTCGCAGCCCCCGTCTTCGATCAGTTCGGTTACCCCATCGCCGCCATCTGGACCACAGGACCATCCGACCGCTTACCGGCGCAGCGCTTTGACGAACTCGGCGCCACTATCCGGAGGTATGCTGATATCATCTCCCTCCGTATGGGACACAAAGCACTCAGCTCGATCCCATCTCCTACCTAAAAGCCACCCGCGATCATGCACCAAACTGATAGAAACTTTTCACATTTTTAAGTTCTATATATAAAACTACGTTTTTTATATAGATTTTAACTTCACAGGTCGACCCATTAGGGGTATAGGGAGATCACTCAATATCGATTCCAACTTAACGAGATTATCTTATGAATCAATTACCCAATCCTACCTTTAGCAGAAGAGCTTTTGTAGCGGGTGCCTTGGCATCATGTGGCACATCGTTCATCCACGGAGCCCCTTCTATCAATCAAAATTCAACAAACCAACAACCAACGATGCACACCAACAAGGACTTTTATAAAGGCAACGAGTTCGACGCAAGCCAAGGCAAACAAGCCTACCTCGACCTCATGAAACGCTTTGGCTACCCCATCTTAGAAAGCTTCAAGGGCGAACAACTATGGGCCATTGACTTTGGGCTCGGCGATTTCACGCATGCTGGTATGGGGGGCGTTTTCTGGGTCAATGAAAACCACGAGGGTGGCGGATACTTAGGCCATGAGATTTTCCTCCTCCCCGGGCAAATGATCGTGGAGCATTCCCACGTCAACTGCCAAACCTGCCCCCCCAAACGCGAATCGTGGCTTGTTCGTCATGGATCCATCTATTCCTTCAGTGTTCAGGACCAACCCAAGGGTTTCCCAAAAGGTATTGAGATCCCCCAATCTCAACGCGAAAGTGCCACTTGCAACTCCGCCATCCTCGTCCCTCAGGGAGGCACGGATACACTGAATAAAGACGAAGCTAAACATTTCATCATGGCAGGCCCCGAAGGCGCCATCGTCACCGAGTTTGCCACATTCCACGATAACGATGCACTCCGGTTTTCAAACCCTAACGTGAAATTTTAACCTCATCAACCTATGAAAGAATTTAGCCACATCGGCATCCCAACAACCGTCGCCCGCGAAAACGAAATCTACCTCGAAGACGCCAAACTCTACGTCACTGATTTCAACGAAAACGACAACAGCATCGAATGGCTCCGCTTCGAAAACGACTCACCACTTCCAGAACCGCTCAAAACAACCGCCCACGTCGCCTACAAGGTAGACGATTTAGAGAAGTTCATGGCCACCGGAGAAACCCTGGTCGAACCCTTTTCACCTATGGACGGACTCCTCGTCGGGTTTATCCTCAATGACGGAGCACCTGTCGAGTTCATGCAAGAAATCTAATCACAAAACGAAGGAGAATATCATGATCATGAAAAAACTAATCAACAAGCCAGAGGATCTCACAACGGAACTCCTCGAAGGATACTGCCTCGCCTATTCAGACAAGGTTCAGCTCGTCAGCGAAAAAATTGTCGTCCGAGCCCATGCAAAACCAGAAGATCAAGTGGCGATCATCAGTATGGGCGGCGCTGGTCACGAACCCGCCGTCTCCGGCTTCGTCGGCGATGGCATGCTCGATGCCAGTATCGTGGGTGATATCTTTGCCGCACCCGGAGCCCCTAAAGTCTTCGAAGCCCTGCAAATGTTTAAACGTGATGCAGGTATCCTCCTCGTGGTTCTGAACCACGCAGGAGACGTGATGAGTGCCAACATGGCTATGCAACTCGCCGAGCGCGCCGGAATCAAGGTGAAGATGCTTTTGACCCACGAGGACATCAGCGCCGGAATCGACACCCCCATCGAAGATAAGCGTGGACTCGCTGGCTGCATCCCCCTTTACAAGGTCGCAGGCGCGGCCGCCGAGCAAGGCAAGTCGTTGGACGATGTCTACGAACTAGCAAGCCGCTTTGGCGACCAGATGGCCACACTCGCGGTCGCGGTCACCAACTGCACCCACCCACAAACAGGACAGGCAATCTCCAGTCTCGCCGAGGATGAAATGGAAATCGGCATGGGCCAACACGGAGAGGCCGGCGGCGGCATCTCGAAAATGCTTAGCGCTGACGACACAGCGGAAAGAATGGTCACCCCGTTGATCGAGGCCACCAGTGCCTCATCTGGTGATACCGTGCAGCTCATCATCAATGGTGTGGGTTCGTCCACCCTGATGGAGATGAACATCGTGTATCGCAAGGCATACCAAATCCTCGAAACGCAAGGAATCAAGGTTGCCCCAGGACTCATTGACAACCTGCTCACCGTTCAGGAGATGGGAGGCTTCCAGATGATCCTCTGCAAACTCGACCCAGATCATATCGGCTACCTCCAAGCACCGTCCAACGCCCCCTATTGGGTTTCCCGCTAACGCCTGACAAACCATGACAGAAAAAATCAACCTCAGCACCGTGCAGGAAATGTTCGCGGCGGCTCTCAGCGCTGTGACAGCCATCAAGGACGACCTCTCCGCCCTTGATGCGGCCACAGGTGACGGCGACCACGGCACCGCTATTTGTCAAGCCATGTCCGCCATCAACAACAGTGCCCAACAAGGAACCCAACTTAAGCAGGCTCTCAATGACATGGGCTTCGCCGCCATGATGGAATCCTGCGGGTCAACCAGCACCCTGATCGGGGCCCTCCTCCTCGGCATGAGCGATGGCGTAGAAAATGACGAACTTACACCCGCCGAGGTGTCCACCATGTTTTCCGCAGGCCTCGCCAATGTCCAGCAACAAACCAAGGCTGACATCGGCGATAAAACTATGATGGACGCCCTCATCCCTGCCGTCACCGCCCTGCAGAAAAATCAGTCCAGCGGACTCAAACCGATGTTCCAAAAAGCTGCCGAAGCCGCCGCCGATGGCTCCGCCAGCACTAAGGACATGATCGCTAAATTCGGCCGTGCCCGTAACCTCGGCGATCGAGTCATCGGCCACCTCGATGCTGGAGCCAGTTCCATGGCATCCATCTTCCACGCGTTTTCTAAAAGCATCTCAGAGTAACCTCATCTCATAATAGGCTTATTATCAAGTAGGTTACGCGCACTGCAGCTCCCATGCTGCCCGTATACCTGATATGTATCATTGCATTTCAACGATGAATCGCCCCCCTAGGCTTTCCGTCCTTCTCAGTGTCTTCACACTGACCATACTGACTGCAACCACATCTGCCAAGGAGCTGAACTACGGCACCAAAGATGGCCTTCGTCTCGCGATTCAAGACCTGATTGACACGCACGGAGCAAGCTACCCCCAAGGGGCCCAATACCTCGAACAACTCAAACACGTTAGCGAAAAAAACGATCTTGCCGCACTTCGTAAAAAGGCACTGATGGCAAACCCTGCCCTCGATTTCAAAAAACTCCTCATCGTCGAACGCAGGGGTGGCAAAAGATGGCTACCCGCCAACTGGCAATGCAACTCCAGTATACCTCAAACTGGACACCAAAACCAAATCGCCACTCTCACACTCAAAGACGGATTCATCGAAACCGTCTATCAACCGGAAAATACGAAATTCGTCGGCGACCTCGAACTCCATTACGATGCCGGAAAAATCATGTATTCTTCCATAGCAGAAAATGGAGCATGGGCTGTGTTTGAGATGGATCTTCAGAGTAAAAAAACACACCAGATCACCCCTCAAATTGCAGATATCGACTGCATGGACCCCTGTTACCTTCCCGACGACCGTATCGTCTTCTCTTCTACGGCAGGTTTTCAAGGTGTCCCTTGCGTCGGTGGCAGAGACAGCGTTGCCAACCTTCACCTCCTCGACCCTCAAACACAAAAAATTCGCCGTCTCTGCTTTGACCAAGAAAACAACTGGTGCCCTACCGTGCTGCCAAATGGAAAGCTTCTTTTTCTTCGATGGGAATACACCGACTCATCCCACTATTTCAGCCGGATCCTCATGCACATGAATCCAGATGGCACCAACCAAAAGGAATTCTACGGCAGTAATTCCTACTGGCCCAATTCCATGTTTTACGCCCGCCCCCTCCCTGGGAGTTCCAACAAATTCATCACCATTGTCACCGGTCACCACGGGATTGCACGCGCTGGAGAGCTGATTCTTTTTGATAACAACAAAGGTCGACACGAAGCAAGCGGGGTCCTTCAGCGTATCCCCGGTGCAGGCAAGGAAGTCAAGCCCGTCATCAAAGATCGCCTCGTTAACAACTCCTTCCCCCTCTTTCTCCACCCTTACCCGATCAGCGATAAACACTTCATCGTATCGATGAGCCTCAATAAAAAAAACTACGGCATCTACCTCGTCGACACCTTCGATAACATCGTCCCCATCAAGGTGGCAAACAACCATTCCTTCGTTGAGGCCATCCCGCTGCGCACCACTCAACGCCCCCCTGTCAAACCCGATGTCGTCCGCCTAGACGAGAAAGACGCCACCTTTTACATCCAAAACATCTACGCAGGACCAGGCCTCAAAGGTGTGCCCAAGGGCACCGTCAAATCCCTCAAGGTCTATAAATACGAATACGCACCTCGTAAAAAAGGTGGTCACTACGCCATCGGCATGGAAGGACCATGGGACGTCCGCACCGTGCTCGGCACCGTGCCCATCAACGAGGATGGCTCCGTCATTTTTAAAGCACCCGCCAACACACCCATCGCTTTCGCACCACTGGACGCCGAAGGACAATCCCTCCAGATGATGCGTTCATGGACCACGGCTATGCCCGGCGAGGTCGTTTCCTGCGTTGGCTGCCACGAACCCCAAAGCATGTCACCCGTCAGTCGCCCCACCATAGCATCCCAAATGCCCCCCCAACAGCTCACCCCATGGCTTGGTGGACCCATACGCGGCTTTAGCTTTCATCGTGAAATCCAACCCCTACTCGATCAATACTGCGCCGACTGCCACACCAGTGAACTCGCAAAAAAAGATGGTCGTCCCGACTTCCAAGACATGTCGAAATCCTATAGCTCACTGCATCCGTATATTCGCCGCAACGGCCCCGAAGGCGACTACCACCTCCTTACACCGCTAGAATTCCACGCCAATACCAGTGAGCTCATTCAACTCCTCGAAATAGGACATCACCACGTCAAACTAGACCCCGTATCCCAAGAGAAACTCATCACATGGATCGACATGAATGTCCCACTCCATGGAAGTTGGACCGAGGCAACCCGCGGTAATGCACGTGCTAAACATATGCTCAGTCGGCGGGCCGAAATGAGAAAACTCTACGCGGGCTTGGATATCGACCCCGAAAAAATCAACCACCCCTACACGGAACGCAAAACCTACCAAGCACCAACAACATCCACCACCCCGCCACCAGCTGCCGAAACATCACCCCATTGGCCGATCGACTCCGACAAAGCCAAGAGCATGCAACACGGCAAACAACCTATCACGCTTGATCTCGGCAATGGCACCACCATGAAGTTCACCTACATCCCTGCAGGCGAGTTCATCAATGGCGAAAAGAAAAAAATCGTGATCAAAAAACCTTACTGGATGGGAATTACTGAGGTCTCTCTCGATCAATACCGCCGATTTCAGCCCGACTACAAAAACGGCGTCTATGACATGCACTACAAGGATCAAGTGGACCGCGGTTATTACATGAACAACCCCGCATTCCCCGTCATTCGCGTGACCTGGAATGATTGCCAAGATTTTTGCCGTTGGCTTGGTCAAAAGGTGAATCGCATAGTCAAACTCCCCGATGAACACCAGTGGGAGTGGGCGTGCCGTGCAGGCTCAGCCACCCCACTCAATTACGGCAAACTGGATGACAACTTCGCCACACACGCCAACCTATCTGACGTCAATATGAAAAAAATGGCGGTCAAGGGAGTAAACCCCAAACCTATCAAAAACCCACCTCCATCACTCGATTTCATCCCTAAAGTTGCCAGCGTCGATGACGGAGTGCTACATCTTTCCAAGGTCGGCAACTATGAACCCAACCCATGGGGGCTTCACGACATGCACGGCAACGTCGCCGAGTGGACTAGCTCGGATTACAGCCAAGGAAAAAAAACCATCCGTGGTGGTTCATGGCGCGACCGCCCCCACCGTGCAGCATCAGGCTTCCGCCTCGGCTTCCCCACGTGGCAAAAAGTTTACAACGTTGGATTCCGAGTTATTCTCGAGGAGTAGATCGGCATATCCTGCCAACTCCCATTCCTCGGTCATTGATGACCGCCCATGAATCACCCTATCGAAAAATGGCATTTTTTTTAACCAAGGCTACGTGCGCCCTCGCCGCGGTCATTCTTCTGTCGGATTTCAGCGCGGCAACCCCACCTCGGTCCCCCATCGATCTTGCGCTGTCTCCCGATCGTCAAACACTCTATGTCGCCGAGCTCACGGGCTCCAGCATCGCCGCTGTCGATACCGACCGTTTACAAATCCGCCAGCGCTTCCCCTTACCGGGAAACATTACCGGACTCGCCATCTACGGTGAGAACATCCTCGCGACTTCCTCACACCATCGAGGCGAACTGCTGGAGGTAAACACGACCACAGGCAAGGTCATACGTCGAACCAAAGTCGGCCAAGGTGCATGCGCTCCCGTCATCGATCACCAAAACCACCGTGCCTACATCTGCAACTACTTTATGAACTCCATCTCCGTGGTGGATCTCAAACATTTTAAGGAAATCACCCGCGTCCCGGTGCTAAGGCTCCCCACCGCCGCCGCCCTAAGCAAAGACGGAAGCACTCTCTATGTCGCCAATCTCCTCCCAGAAGGACCGAGCAATGTCAAATACACCGCCGCCAAAATCAGTGTGATCGATACCGCAACCACCAAGGTCACCCAACACATCGAACTCTCCAACGGCAGTAACGCACTCCGCAGCCTCAAAATCTCCCCTGATGGTAAACACCTGCTGGTCACCCACACCCTCGCCCGCTTCCTCGTCCCCACCACTCAACTCGACCGCGGCTGGATCAATACCAGTGCACTGACCATCATCGACACCCAATCCACGTCACTCTATGCCACCGTGCTGCTTGATGACATCAGCCAAGGTGCCCCCGGGTCATGGGGTGTGGATATGTCCGCCGACCAACAACACATCTATGTCGCCCACTCCGGCACGCACGAGCTCAGCGTGATCAATGCCCCCGCCCTGATGCAAAAAATTGCCGCCAAAAAAAACCGCAGCGAACTCGCCTACGACCTCTCCATCATGTCGGATATCCGAAAACGTATCCCACTCGACGGCAATGGCCCGCGCCCGATTCTCGCTGATGCATCAGGCGTCTATGTCGCGCAGTATTTCAGTGACGACCTCGTGCATATTGATCTTAGCCACGATGCCTACCCGTCCCGCCATCTGGAGATGACACCCGCACTTAAAATCAGTGAGGAGCGCGAGGGAGAAATTCTCTTTAACGATGCCAGCCACTGCTTTCAAAAGTGGCAGTCATGCAACGCCTGCCACCCCGATGCCGGCCGCGTTGATGGCCTCAACTGGGACATCCTCAACGACGGGATCGGCAACCCGAAAAATGTTAAAAGCCTGCTCTTTTCACACGCCACCCCGCCCACCACCATCACCGGCTGCCGCGCCAATGCTGAGATCTCTGTCAGAGCTGGCGTTACCCACATTCAGTTTGCCCAGCTCAAGGAATCCCAACTCAAGGCGATCGATACCTATCTCAAAAAACTTCAACCCGAACCCAGCCCGTATCTCGTCGATGGCAATCTCAGCCAAGCCGCAAAACGTGGTAAAAAAATCTTCGAAAACTCAGGCACTTGCATCAGATGTCACAACGGCCCGTATTTCACCGACATGAAAATGCACAATATGAATAATGCGGGCCCCGCTGACCGCACATCCACGTGGGACACCCCTACCTTACGTGAGGTCTGGAGAACAGGCCCCTACCTCCACGATGGACGAGCAGCCACGCTGATGGACATGCTAAAAAAAGGCAACCACGCTGGCGCAGCGAGACGCCTCAAAGATCAAGAATTTGATGATCTCATCGAATACGTGCTCTCCCTCTAAGACAACCAGCCTATTTTCAGAAAAAATCAGATGCGCCCAGGCTCATCGTTCTTCGTATCGAAGTTTATACACGGACACCTCCCCTTCCATGAACGAGGGGATATAGAGTAGCCCCTTTACCCGATCGAAACCAACGTCCGCTGGCGACGTGATATCAATCAACGTCTTCACCACTTGGCGATCCGCGCTCACCGTGCTGATTTTGTTTCCTTTAAAATCAGAAACAAGAAATGAACCATCGGCAAGCACTTCGATGCTGTCGAGGTGAGTGAAATGATCCGCCAAACCAAAGGCAACAGGTTCATTCTCCCCCTCGGCGTCCAGTTCATAAAGGTCATGCAAGTCCCAGCTCACGGCATAAAGTCGCCCCTTATCAAAGGTCAGACCATTCACACTGGCAGGCGCCGGAACTTCACGCTTGGCGCCATCAGTGCCGATACAATAAACCTTACCCGCACCCGTATCAGACAACCAAACATGCTGACCGTCTGTCGCCAAATCATTGGCTTTTTCAAAACCATCAACCACCTGCACCAAGCCCTGCCCAGTGGCAAGATCACAACGCATTAATCGTGTATTATCCGTAAAATAGAGATGCCCATCAAGGATACACATCCCCTTCGCCGCATGCATCGGTGCCATCTCAGAACTATCAAGCCACCTCAATTTTTCCAGCTTATGATCACTGCCTAATTTTGAGAGGTAGGAGTTTCCATCATCACTCCAGTATGCGTCCGGTCCACTCTCAATGTTGGACACCCACACACTATCGCTTCCTGCATCGTAGACCGCGCATTCTGGCACATCAAAGCCAGATAACCTTGTCACCAACTCAGCGGACCAAGCCGATGGTGGGGCATCGCCCCGCTTACCATCACCGCTGACCTTTTCCTGACACCCTTGAACGAACAACGGCAGCAACAGCACCACCAACCATCGATATGGTTTCCCCTTTTTCTGTTTTATCATTGGCTTACCCTACGTCCAAACCACACGGATCTTACAAAAAAAATGCCTCGTCCCCAAACTTTGGTGAAGACCCGATTAATCGGCCTCAAATCAATGGTAAATCAATGGTCTTAGTGGTGCGCGCGAGAGGAATCGAACCTCCACGTCCGTGAGGACACATGAACCTGAATCATGCGCGTCTACCAATTCCGCCACGCGCGCACTGAAGACGTGCAAAATGAAACAGCTAGACCACATAATTGCAACCACGATTTTTAAAGTTTTTTACCCTCTCTTCACAGCCCCAACCAACACGCCAACTCGAAGCACTCCGGTGATTTTTTTGCTTTCATCGACCGATCATTTCGCTAAAAAGCGACTTAACTAGCAATGCCAACACCCACCAGCGATATCCACGGACAAATGAACGGACAAAATGTCCGGCTTTTCACCCTCGTCAATGCCCGTGGCATGCAGGCACAAATCAGCGAATTAGGTGCCCATCTCATCAGCGTCACCATGCCCGACGAGCAAGGTCACCGCACCGAACTCACCCTCGGCCACGATACCTTCGAGGGCTGGACCCATAATGCGCCCTACCTCGGTGCCACCTGTGGCCGCTACGGCAACCGCATCGCCCATGGACAGTTTTCTCTCGGTGACACCTCATTCACGCTCGCCACCAATAACGACCCCGGCGGCATCCCCTGCCACCTCCATGGCGGCCCAGGCGGATTTCACACCCAGGTCTGGCACGGCGCCCCCATCACCGAGGAAAATCGCCAAGGCGTCAGACTCACCCATACGTCTCCCGACGGCGACGAAGGATACCCTGGCAATCTCGATGTCACCGTCACCTACTGGCTCAACGATGAAAACGAACTCAGCTGGCACGCCACCGCCACCACCGATAAAGCCACTCCAGTCAACCTCATCAACCACACCTACTGGAACCTCAGTGGCCAGCCCGACACCGAGATCACCGACCACCACATTCAAATCCACGCCGACTACTTCCTGCCAACCACCCCTGGGATGATCCCGACCGGTGAAATCAGGTCCGTATCCGACACCCCAATGGATTTCACCCGCCCCCAACGTATTGGAAAAAACATCGACGCCGACTACGAACCACTCCAACTCGGTGCCGGCTACGACCACTGCTGGATGCTGCGTGACCATCACGATGGCAACACCACCGCGCACACCGCCGCCATCGTCCACCACCCAGGCAGCGGCCGCACCCTCGAAGTCCTCACCAATCAACCTGGCGTCCAGTTCTACACCGGCAATTTTCTCGATGGCACCACCCGTGGGCACAACGGCCACTCCTTCCCGCGCCGCTCCGGCCTTTGCCTTGAAACTCAAGGGTTCCCCGATGCACCCAACCATCCGCATTTCCCATCCACCATCCTGCACCCTGGTGAAACCTACCGCCATGACCTCATCATGAGGCTCAGCTAAACAGGACTTTTTCTTCTTTATCACCACCCACTTTCCGAGTATCCACCCATTCAAACACCCGATCACCTGACCTTTTACAACCATCTCACCACCCACCTCACCCATCTCTATGAATACCGCACTGGAAGTCACACTGTTTATTATCGCCGTCGTAGGAGTCATTGGACTCGGAATCTGGAAATCCAAGGACGGTGATGATGCCGATCATAAAAAAGGCGCCGCCAATTACTTCCTCGCAGGCCGCGGACTGACCTGGTGGCTGGTCGGATTCTCACTCATCGCCGCGAATATCTCCACAGAACAATTTGTCGGCATGTCCGGCTCCGCCGCAAACTGGCTGGGAATGTCCATCGCATCCTACGAATGGATTGCCGCCGTCACCCTCGTCGTGGTCGCCTTCTGGTTCCTGCCAAAATTCCTCAAAGCCGGCCTCTACACGATCCCTGAATTCCTTCAATACCGCTTCGATGGCGTTGCTCGTCTCGCCATGGCCATCCCCGCCATTGTCACTCTGGTCTTTGTCACCACATCCTCCGTTATCTTCTCAGGTGCCAAGTTTGTCTCCGAATACTACCATGACGTCCCCGTCATCAACAACCTGACCGCCATGTGCTGGCTGATCGCTGCCTTTGCCGCCGTCTATGTCTTTATCGGCGGTCTCAAAGCTTGCGCCTGGACCGACCTCATCTGGGGTGCTGCCCTTATTCTCGGTGGTGCCGTCGTCATGTGGTTCGCCTTCCAAACGATCACCGATATGCCCGCGGACGAGCTCATCAAAACCAAGGTTGAAAACTCCGAAGCCACCGTAGCCGATCTCGAAGGCGCATCAGCTTGGGAACGCATCAAGCTCCTCAACGATGGCGTCCGCGGTGAAGCTGAAGCCGCCAATGGCCCGAATGGGTCTGGCGGAAAGTTACACATGATCCGCCCCAAGGAAGACACCGACATTCCGTGGACCGCCTTGCTCATCGGCCTCTGGATCCCGAACTTTTTCTACTGGGGACTCAACCAATACATTGTGCAACGCACACTCGGATCGAAATCGTTGGCTGAAGGCCAAAAAGGTATCGTGTTTGCGGCCATGCTCAAACTGATCATCCCCTTCATTGTGGTTATCCCCGGCATCCTCGCCTTCAACCTGTTCTCAGGCGACCTTCACGAGTCAGCCGCTGAGAAAAATGCCAAAGCGCTGGAACAACTGCAGTCCAACCAAACCATTGTCGTCGACGCCTCCTTTACCGGCCGTCAACCAGATCTCGTTGCCGGCATCCTCGCCACCAACAGCCAACTGGCAAACATGACCCCCGCTCAAGCGACCGAAGCCATCGTGGCCAAACGCAAAGAGAATGGCGTCACCGATGCTCCCGCAGTCACAGACACGGACAAAATCAACTACCTCTCCAACCACGCGATCGAGAACAATGACAAACTCTCGGTGGGTGCCAACCTGGCAGGATACGACTACGATGCCGCCTTCCCTGTGCTCGTCAGAAACCTGATCAAACCCCACCCGCTGATCTCATGGTTCGTGCTTGCCGCGCTCTGTGGCGCCGTCATCAGCTCACTGGCATCCATGTTGAACTCCGCATCCACCATCGCCACGATGGACCTCTACGCTAAGTTTTCGGGAGAAACAGATTCCCACAAACTCGTCAAAATTGGTCGAGGCTTCGTTGTCATCTTCGTGCTACTCGCAGCCATGGTCGCACCGAAGCTCGATAACTTCGAAAGCATCTTCAAGTACATTCAAGAGTTCCAAGGGTTCATTTCCCCAGGTATCCTCGCCGTCTTTATCTTTGGATTCTTCTCACCACGCACCCCACGCTGGTTCGGTGTCGTCGGCATCGTCACCAACATTGTCGCCTACGCCGCCTTCAAGTGGGTTCTCGGCCCATGGCTTGCCAACAACGGCTGGTGGTATTCCAATGAAATCGCCTTCCTTGACCGCATGGCCATCTGCTTCTTCATCGTCCTGATTATCGGTATCATCATCACCATCGTTAAGCCGATGCCCAAGCCCGTTGAACTTCCCGTGAACAAGGAAATTTGCCTCGAAGGCTCAAAGGGAGCCCGAATCGTGGGTGTCGCCGTATGTGTCTTCACCGTTGCCCTCTACTATATATTCTGGTAAACTGAGGAACAGCGGGCCTCTGACTCAATCATGGCCTCAACACACGTTGGGGCCATTTTTCTCCCTCCGCCTCCACTGAGGCACAATCCCCCCCCATTTCCTCAACCCCCCTATTTTCCCATGGACATCAACGCACTCACCCACAAAGCCAAAGTCGGATTTAAAGTCACTTTCGAAAACGATTCCAGCATCGTCGCCGCAGCGCCAGGCCGCGTCAACCTGATTGGTGAACACATCGATTACTGCGACGGCTTTGTCCTCCCCTTCGCTCTCGCCCAGAACATCGTCATTGCCGCGGCGCCCAACGATACTTCCATTGCCCGCTTTGCATCAGATCAAGGTGACGAGATCGTGGAAATTGACCTCACAGGCGACATCCTCGAATCCTCCCCAAAGTGGGCCAACTACCCACGTGGCGTCATGCAATACTTCCGCGAGGAAACGGGATGCTCCCTCACAGGCTTCGACGCCTACATCACATCCAATGTGCCCGCCGGCGGTGGTCTCTCATCATCAGCCGCCTTTGAACTCGCTGTCGCCACATTGCTTGAAGAACTCACGAAAAAAACGCTCGGAACCAAAGAAAAAGCACTGCTCTCGCAAAAAGCCGAACACCACTACGCCCACGTCCCCTGCGGCATCATGGATCAGTTTGCTTCCGCCTTTGGCGAAGAAAACCACTTGGTCCTCATTGATTGCCAAATCAGCGAACCTCATCTCGTCCCCTTCGAAAACCCCGACCTCACCGTCATTGTCGCCAACACCTGCGTCTCACATGAACTCTCCGATGGTGGTTACGCTTCGCGCCGACAAAACACAGAAGACGGATTAAAAATCATCGGCAAAGAAACCTGGCGCGACGTCAGCATGGATGATGTCGAAGCCGCTAAGGAGGAAATGGGCGACGTCATTTTCCGTCGATCCCGTCACGTCGTCAGCGAAATCCAACGTGTCAAAGACGCTGTCATGGCCCTCGAAGCCCAGGCATTTGATGCGCTCGGGAGCTACATGTATGCATCCCATGATTCTCTACGAGACGACTTCAACGTCTCCTGCGAGGAGCTCGACATCATGGTAGACATCGCCAAATCCATCGGCAAGGGCGGCGGCGTCATCGGCTCCCGCATGACCGGTGGCGGCTTTGGAGGATCAACAGTAACGCTTTGTGAATCATCAAACGCAGACGCCATCATCGCCACCCTGCACCAGCAATACAAAACCCGCACCGGAATCACTCCCGAGATCTTCACCTCCAGGCCAAGCCAAGGGGCAAGAATCCTCGAGGGAGCACCACGTGCAGCCCAAGTCGTTCCGCCGTCACCCGAGTTGGACCCCATCGGGTAACTCCCCCCTCGTTATCCATTATCCTAGACAAGGTTCCCCCGTGAACTCGCTCACTGGAAATTGATCACACGACCCCATTTCTTTGGGGATTGCTACTCAACGCCAGCTATCATACAGGTTATCCCATGTTACTGCACGACAACGTTATTCTTGTTACTGGCGGATCAGAAGGGATTGGTTGGGAGTGCGCTAAAGCCTACGCCAAAGAAGGCGCCAAGGTCGCCATCCTAGCTCGCACCAAAGCCAAGGTGGTCAGTGCCCTCGACAAACTCGGCCCCATCCACCTAGGCCTCCCCTGTGATGTCTCCAGCGATGCCGAGGTCGCCAACGCTCTGACGAAAGTCATCAGCCACTTTGGCAAACTCGATGCCATTCACAACAATGCCGGTATCGGAACCCCTGCGAAACCACTCCATGAAACGTCCCCCGATGAATGGGAGAAGCTGATGGATACCAATCTCAAAAGCATCTACCTTACCACCCGCCACGGCTTCGAAGCACTCAAACAATCCAAGGGGTGCATTCTCAATACCTCATCACTCGTCGGTGTCATTGGCCAGGAAAACCACGCCGCTTACACCGGCACCAAAGGGGGCGTCAATACCTTGACTAAATCCATGGCACTTGACTACGCCCCCCACGGCATCCGCGTCAATGCCGTCTGCCCCGCCGGCACTTGGACGCCCATGCTCAGAAAATGGAGCCAAGAGCAACCAGAGAGTTCATCCATCAAACAATACCTCAATGACATCCACCCGCTGGGCGACTGCCCTGATGGTGATGCCATCGCAGACCCCTGCGTCTTTCTTCTCTCAACCATGGCCCGCTTCATCACAGGCCATATCCTCCACGTCAGCGGCGGCGCTGAAATTGGCTACCGTCACATCGCTAACACCAAGCGTCAGGACTAAACCCTCAGGATCAAGTAGGCAAAGCCACTCGTCACAGCACCACCCCCTCCAACTCACGTAGAGCTCGTTTCCTTCTCCCCCTATTTCCCCATGATCCAATCCATCAACTTGCGCGATGCCCGATACGATATCGGCACCCAAGCTGGCTCCGATGCCATCCATCGCGACCCCACCTATTCCTATGCCACCACCTTACTCAAAGACGACTCCGGCCACACCGGCACCGGCCTCGCCTTCACTCTCGGTGAAGGCAACGATCTCGTCTGCCGTGGGGCAGAATTCCTCGCACGTCACCTCAGAGGGCGCGATATCGAGGACCTGATGGCCCACTTCGGAACCTTCCAAAACCAACTCGCCAACGAACAACAATTCCGCTGGCTTGGGCCGCACAAAGGCCTCGCCCACCTCGCCATAGCATCCGTCACCAACGCCTGCTGGGACCTCTGGGCAAAATCCCGTGGCGTCCCTCTCTGGAAACTCTTACTCGACCTGCCCCCCGAAGCTCTGCTCAACACCATCGACCTCACCTACCTCGAGGACGAACTCACCCAGGAACAAGCGCTCGCCATTCTTACCGACCATCAAGCCACACGTTGTGCTCGTGAGCCGATCCTAAAAACGGGATACCCCGGTTACGACACGTCGATCGGCTGGTTCAATTACTCCGATGATGAAATCAAGGAAAACGTCCGTAAATCGGTTGATGCTGGGTTTACAGCCATGAAACTCAAGGTAGGCTCTCCCGACATGGATTGCGACCTGCGCCGCACGGAAATCGTACGATCAGGGGCTGGCGACGCGGCCACACTCATGGTCGATGCCAACCAGCAATGGTCCATGCCCCGCGCGCTGGAATTTGGTGAACGCTCACGAGATTGCGACCTCTTTTGGATCGAGGAGCCGACCCACCCGGATGACATCCTGGGTCACGCCACCCTTGCGAAAGCCTACGCCCCGCACACCAAGGTTGCCGCTGGTGAACACGTCCCCAACCGCATCATCTTCAAAAACTACTTCCAAGCTCATGCGCACGGCTTCTGCCAAGTCGACGCCGTCCGCGTCGCTGGTATCAGCGAGTTTTTAGCTGTTTCCCTGATGGCAAAAAATCGTAACATCCCCATCGTTCCGCACGTAGGTGACATGGGCCAGATCCACCAACATCTCGTCCTTTTTAATCACATCGCCCTCGGACACGAGGCCCTCCTCCTCGAACACATCCCCCATCTTAAAAAACACTTCGTCCACCCGTGTCTCGTTGAAAACGGAGTCTACCAAACACCGCAAGAACCCGGGATGTCATCCGATTTATTATAGCTCCTCTGCTCCGTATCTCATGATCCGATCCGCCCTTATCCTGTCATCCTCCTGCCTGATTTTGTCACCCCTTCAGGCCGAACACCTGCTCTGGTATCAACAAGCCGCCGCCAATTGGAACGAAGCCCTCCCTGTCGGCAACGGCCGGATGGGTGCCATGGTTTTTGGCGACCCCAACAATGAACGTATCCAACTCAACGAGGACTCGATGTGGGCCGGTGAACTCAAAGATATCAAACTCGCCATCGGCACACCCACCGACCTCGCCGAAATACGCCAACTCATCGATGACAATCAACATGCCAAAGCGGATCAGGAAATCGTCAAGCGCTTCTCACGCGGCGGAGTCCGACGCTCCCACCAAACACTCGGCGACCTCCACATCCATTGGAAAAACACCCGTCAACCAGCCACCGGTTACCGTCGCCAGCTTGATTTAAAAACCGGCATCTCAACGACCACCTGGAAGCGGGGCAATACCACCTTCACCCAAGAAGTCTTCTGCTCAAACCCAGACGAGGCACTCTTGATCAAACTCACCGCAAAGGGGACGGAAAATTTGCACTTCGATATCCGCCTCGACCGCCCCCTCGATCAAGGGACAACCACACACCACGTCAAAACTAACACCCACGGCGAGGTCCACTCCCTCACCATGACCGGCCAAGTCACCCAGGTAAATGCAAAGCTGCAGACCAAGCCAATCAAAGGAATGAAAGGCGTGCATTTCGCTGCCAACCTCGACGCCGTATCCGATGGTGGAACCATCAATACCTCCAACGACCACCTACAAGTCAAAGGAGCCAAAGCCGTCTATCTCAAACTCACCGCCGCCACTGACTTCGGAGGACGCAAAATCAACATCACCCCTAACTCTACCGACAGCGCTACGCTCCCTGAAAAATTTAACACCCTGCGTAGCCGCCACACCCAAGACCATGCCGCACTCTACAACCGGTGCCGTCTCGACCTTCCATCGTCCCCTGAACTCGCCAAACTCCCGACCGACCAACGATTTGCACAATTAAGAAATAAAAGCGACGATCTAGGCCTCGACGCCCTGATCTTCCACTACGGCCGCTACCTCCTCATCGCCTGCTCACGCACCAATGGCAACCCCGCCAACCTACAAGGACTCTGGAACGAACACATTCAGGCCCCGTGGAATAACGACTACCACCTCAACATCAACCTCCAGATGAATTACTGGCCGGCCGAGGTCACCAACCTCAGCGACACCCACCAACCCGTCTTCACTTGGATGCAACAGCTCGCAAAAAATGGTTCCGTCACAGCCAAAAAACAATACGGCATGCGCGGTTGGGTCGCCCACCACGCATCCGAGCTCTTTGCCCAGACGGTTATGAAATCCGCGCGCACCAAATGGGGTGGATGGATCCACGGTGGCGGATGGATGTGCCAACACGTCTGGGACCATTACGACTTCACACGGGACACCCACTTCCTGAAAGAAATCGGCTACCCACTCCTCTCAGGACAAGCGCGGTTCTACCTCGACTGGCTCGTTGAAAAAGACGGAAAACTCATCTCCTACCCAGAATCATCCCCCGAAAATGGATTCCTCGACGACAACCAACAATACGTCTCCGCCTGCGCCAAAGCCGCCATGGGTCAACAAATCATCACCGAGGTCCTCACCAACACGCTAGCCGCAGCCAAGGTGCTCGGTATCAACGACACCCTCACCAAGGAAATCACATCCGCCCTGCTAAAGCTTGATACAGGCCAGCACATCGGCCCAGACGGTCGACTGCTCGAGTGGGACAGACCTCGGCCCGAGGCCGAAATCGGCCACCGCCACCTCAGCCACCTCTACGGGTTTCACCCAGGTACCAGCATTACCCATGAAAAAACACCCCAACTTCTGAAAGCCACAAAAAATTCCATCGACACCCGCGAGAAAAATGGATCCGTCGGCACAGGCTGGTCACGCGCATGGGCCATCAACATCTACGCTCGCCTCCGCGACGGCAACACCGCCCACTACCATCTGCGCGAAATGTTACGCACCCAGACGATGAATAACGGCTTCAACAGCATCTTCGGTATTGAACGCCAAACCTTCCAAATCGAAGCCAACCTCGGCGCCACCGCTGGCGTGGCCGAGATGTTACTCCAATCACACGGCGGGTTCATCCACCTCCTCCCCGCCCTGCCTCAAGCTTGGCCCAACGGCACCATCAAGGGACTTCGCGCCCGCGGCGGCCACCATATTGACATCACTTGGAAAAAGGGCAAACTCACTGCCGCCACCATCACTCAGGGACCAGGAGATCTTCCCGCCATCCATCTGCAGGACGCCGCCCTTGAAAATGACCCGCGTATCACCATCAAATAACGCAATTTAAGTCTACTCTCTATTATCTGTCATGACGCCTCTCCCATTGCTCGCCACCATGGTAAATTCTGGAAAAATCGACACCATTGATGTCGTTATCATCATCGCCTACCTCATCGGCATCGTCGGCATCGGACTCTATGCCGGCACCGTCATGAAAAAGAAAAAGGCAAAAGCTGGTGGCAGCGAAAGCCGCGACTACTTTCTCGCTGGCGGCACCTTGAAATGGCCGATGATCGGCCTCGCCCTCTTTGCCACCAATATCTCCTGTGTCCACCTCGTATCACTCGCCCAGTCTGGGTTCGATACGGGCCTACTCAACGGTAACTTCGAATGGATGGCCGCCTTCACCCTCATCCTCCTCTCATTGTTTTTCGCCCCATTTTATATCAAATCCAAAGTCGCTACCCTGCCCGACTTTCTGGAAAAACGATACAACCGGACCTGCCGAGACATGCTTGCCGTCTTTTCCCTCGTCTCGGCCGTCATCGTGCACATCGGCTTCTCATTCCTCACCGGTGGCATCGTTCTGCATGACATTTTTAACGTCAATATCTATGTTGCCATCATCTCAATCGCCGCCCTGACAGCCGTCTACACCATCGTCGGAGGACTACTCGCCGTCGTCCTAACGGAAACAATCGAAACCATCGTCCTCCTTATCGGTGCCTCCATCATCTCATACATCGCCTATCAAAAAATGGGTGGCTGGGACGCCATGACCGAGGTTCTGCACCAAACCAACGAACTCGGGGAAACAGAATCCCACAGGTTGTCGATGTTACGATCAGCCGATGACCCCGACGGCCTGCCATGGTTTGCCATCCTACTCGGCTACCCCGTGCTCGGCATTTGGTATTGGTGCGCCGACCAAACTATCGTCCAACGCGTCCTCGGTGCCAAAGATGAAAACCATGCACGGGTCGGCCCACTCTTTGCCGGCATCGTCAAAATCATCCCCGTATTTATCTTTGTTCTGCCGGGGCTTCTCGCCTTCACTCTCTTTAAAACGGACAAGCTCGACATGAGCCAGAATATCAAACCTGATCTCGTCGATGTTCGCATTGCTTACGCTCAGGACAAATTTAAAATCGATCAACCGACCTATCAAAGACTCAGAGACGAAGGCGTGCTTAACCATCTCAAGCAACGCCACCTAACGATCGACCTAAAAGCCGCCAAAGACAAAAACTTGCTGGACGCCCCCACCCTTGCCGCTGCCAAGGAACTCGGCAAACCAGTCTACGAGACCAAAGGCGTCTACACCGCCATGATCACCCAGCTTCTCCCCGTTGGTTTAAAAGGAGTCATCATCGCCGCCCTGATCGCCGCCCTCATGTCCACCGTTTCAGGCGCCCTCAACTCGATCTCAACACTTGCCGCCTACGACCTCTTCAAACGCTTTAAACCCGAAACTCCAGACCACCAACTCGTTACCATCGGTCGCATTGCCGCGGGCATCGCTCTCGTCCTCGCCATCTCACTCGTACCATTCCTGATTAAAGCACCCAGCATCTTTAATGCCCTGAGTAACATCATCGCCCACATTGCAGCCCCCGTTACCTGCGTCTTCCTTCTCGGCGTTTTCTGGAAACGCGCCAATGCCTTTTCAGCACAATGGACCATGATTATCGGTGCTTTGGCCGGCATTACATGTTACGCGCTTGATATCTCGGACCACATCACCGGAAGCTTTATGATGATGGCCTTCTACCTCTTCGTTTTCTGTGTAGTCATCCAGATTACACTCACACTTATAACCAAACACTCAGTACCCGAATCCAGCGCCCAACTCTGCTGGGACTCACCACTCGACCCCATCCGCCAACCCGGCTGGAACGGTATCGGTAACTACAAATTCCTTTCAGGCCTGCTCATCGTGATCATGGTCGTGCTCTATTTCATCTTCCACTAATCACCCCAACCACCATGATCAAATACATCCTCACCACCATCCTCTGCACGCTGGTCCTGTCAAACTGCGCCAGCCTCAACCATGAACCTAAACGCTACTGCTGGGTCACCGGACTCAAACCTGAAAAAGCCGACTACTACCGGAAACTCCACGCCGACCCGTGGCCGAGCGTCACCAAGCAGCTCAAGGATTCCCACATTCAGAATTACTCCATCCACGAGATCGACATCAAAGGAAAAACACAGCTCATCGCCTACTTGGAATACACGGGTAAGGATTTTGACGCCGACATGAAAAGATTGGCCTGCGATCCAGAAATCCAGCGCTGGTGGAAGGAAACGGACCCATGTCAAAGCCCACTCCCCCAAGCCAAAGGTATTTGGGCCGACACCAAGGAGATCTTCTTTCTCAAGTGATCACCACTCATCGGCACAGGGAGTTCCCCCGCCTAAAACACTTGCTTTCCACACGCAAAGGAAACACGGTTATCTTTCGTCCCACCCCACAATAATAGTTCGCTCATGGGCCTCAAAACCCAATGAATAACACATCACTCGCCCATCTACCATGCATGCCCCAATCAAAGGAATCTTCGTTCCCAATATAACACCCTATCACGATGACGGCTCACTGAACGAAGCTGAACTACGACGCATCGTCTCATGGCTCATCGATCAAGGGGTTTCCGGCATCTACCCAAATGGTAGCATGGGTGAGTTCATCCGCCTTAGCTTCGATGAACGCAAGGAAATCATCCGCATCATTGCCGACGAAGTAGATGGACGCATCCCCATCCTCGCAGGCGCCGCAGAACCTAACACCGACCTTGTCTTGGAAATGTGCCACCACTGCGCCGACCTCGGGTGCCGCGCTGTTTCCATCACCGGCCCCTACTACTTCAAGCCCAGTCAGGAAAGCATCGAAGCCTATTTCCGGGACCTCGCCGCACGCTCACCGATCGACATCGTCATCTACAACATCCCAGCATTTGCCTCTGAAATCAGCCTCCCCGTGCTCACCCGTCTGGCACTCGAATGCCCACGGATCATCGGCACCAAGGACAGCAGCGCCGACATGTGCCGCTTCCTCCACGTCATCAACTCAATCAAATCGCAGCGCCCTGACTTCAGCGTGCTTGTCGGCTGGGAGGAGCTCTTTATCCCTGCCATGATGATGGGTGGCGACGGAGGCACACTCTCCACCGCAGGCGTCGCTCCCGAGGTCATCATGAAAATGTACAACGACTGCGTGAACGGTAACTGGTCGCAGGCCAAGGATTTCCAGTATAAACTGCTTGAGCTTTTCCAAACCATGCTTACCGCTGCCAATTTCCCAACAGGATTCCGCCTCGGCTACGAAGCCCGAGGATTCACCCCTGGTGGGGTCCGCTTTCCCAACGCCCCAAGCGAAGAAAAAGACCTCGCTGCGATCACTTCAAAAATCTCCTGCCTGCTCAGCGATTGTGGCTTTGGCGATCTCGCCACATCCTGCAACATCCCAGACTTCCACACCCAGCCAACGTATTCCAGCGCAACTCCCGCCCAACCAACCGCAATGACATCCAGCGATGTCGAGACCATCGTCCAGAATGCCATAAAAAACCTTAAAGCCTAAGCCGCCGACTTAGCCATCGCCCGCCCCCACGAGGCCCCTGTCAAACAGTCACTAAAAGTTCATCCGGCCAATGTCCGTGCGTTTCTGGGCACCATCAAAATGAATTTTATCAAGCTCGGCATAAGCAGCATCCACTGCACTGAGGCGGTCATCACCGCCTGAAACCACGGCTAAAACGCGCCCGCCATTTGTTTCCCACTGGCCATCGGCATTACGCATGGTCCCTGCATGGTAGACGCGAGCATCATCAACATGATCCAAGCCGGAAATGACATCGCCACTGCGTGAACTGGCAGGGTATCCGGCACTCGCTAGGATCAGGCAAACGCTCCAGCCTTCATCAAAGCTGAGAAGGTCTGATTTCAATTCACCCTTTGCTGCAGCAAGACAATAGCTTGCAATATCCCCCTGAACCAAGGGCATAACCGCCTGACACTCAGGGTCACCAAATCGGCAATTATACTCGATAATCTTCGGCCCGTCAGACGTCATCATCAATCCAAAGTAAAGATAACCACGGTATGGCAGACCATCCTTAACCAATCCGTCAACTGTAGGGCGAACAATTGTTTTTTCAATGAGCTTGAGCGTCTCGGCATCAATGAGCTGCCGACTTGCCACAGCACCCATCCCACCAGTGTTCGGGCCTTCATCATTATTACCAATCCGTTTATAATCACGAGCTGGAGTGAAGATCTGATACTCATCATCACACACGGCGGCAAAAATTGACACCTCTGGTCCGACCAAGCATTCCTCGACCAAAAGCCGCCCCGCGCCAAACTTCCGCTCGACCAGCACCTCATTAAGGAACGCCTCGGCACTCGCCTCATCGGCACACACCGCCACGCCCTTACCTGCTGCCAGACCATCAAACTTGAGAACCGTCGGGTAATTGCCATGGATCGCCGCACGTGCTTCATCGATGTCGGCGCAACCCGTGGCGGCACCCGTTGGGATGCTGTGACGTAACATGAACTCCTTGGCAAACTCCTTACTCGCCTCCAGTTGAGCCGATTGCTTGTGTGGCCCCCAACAAGGAATCCCGACACGTTCACAAAGATTCGCAAGCCCCTCGTCCTTGACCAGGTAACTTTCTTCGCCCGCGATACAAAGGTCAATGGCATGGGTGCTCATCCAATCAATCAGACTATGCAATCCGTCCACATCCACACTCGCGGCCATAGGGGCAATGGCATCACTACCCGGAAAACAATAAACTTCAGTCTCCACGGGAGACTCCTTCAATGCCGTAATCAATGCGTGTTCACGCCCACCTTTTCCAACAACAAGAATTTTCATCTCGGGAAATGAAGCGAAGCCGAGCCGAAAAAACAAGTGTTTCTCCGTCGACATCGGTATTTTTTTACATCCCGAGGGGTTGTCCACCCGCCCCTATGGCCATGCATGAGGTCAAATCACCCTTAATCTCGCATCCCCCATCGAGCCAGCTCTGAGTCAAACTCCTGATTTGCCCGTAAATTTTAGGCTTTAGTATTGCTACATGGGCAATCTCTCACTAAGTTCCCGCGCCTGTCCGCATCTAAGGACATCAACCTCACTCTTTTATCTGCCATGATCGAAAATATGCGTAAATACACCGTCCTGATGGCGGTCGTCTTCGTCCTGCTTGGCGCAGGATTTTTATTCACCATGAACAACGGCACATCTAGCCGTGGCGGCGGCAGCGGACCGACCGTGCTCGAGGTCTACGACCGCGTGCTCGACCAACAGGAATACCGCCGAATGGGTGACGCCACCCTGCAACTCGCATCCGATGCCGGTCTGCACAACTACGTTAACTTCCTCATGGTTCCCGACATCCGACAACTGCAACAAGCTATGCAGCTCATGCGATACGGATACCCGAACTACTACGTCACCATGGGCAGAAACCTGACCACACAAGACTTTAACCGCTTCGTCGCCAACCGCATCATCCTCCAACGTGCCATGGATGAAATGGGCATCTACGCCAGCGAGGAAGAAATCACCGAGACACTCAAAACATCCCAACGCTTTGCCCCTGGCGGGAAATACGATGCCGGCGCCTACTCGACCTTCGTCGAAAAACGTCTGGGGAAACTCGGCATGACCGAGAAATACCTGCGCGAAATCGTCCGCGAAAGCCTCTGCCTGAATCAATTGATCAACATCGTTGGAGGCGGCCTGATCCCGCCACGAT
Organism: Akkermansiaceae bacterium; assembly: GCA_013041925.1. Lineage (GTDB taxonomy): Bacteria > Verrucomicrobiota > Verrucomicrobiia > Verrucomicrobiales > Akkermansiaceae > Oceaniferula. The sequence continues at coordinate 298,038 of JABDRB010000012.1, forward strand.
CCGGCGTCCGCGATCAACTCGAAGCACAGGCACAGACGGTCACCCTAGCACGCATCGTCTTCAACCGTGATGACTTTGTCGAAAAGGAAAACCCTACCGAGGAAGAAATCAAAGCCTACTGGGAAGCGCACCAAGATGCGTATCAAACCGAGGAAAAACGGCGTATCCATTACCTCCTGCTCGATATCCCAGAAGAGGAAAAGAAAGAAGACAACAAATCCGCCGATGCTGCCACTCCGGCATCCACCGACCCAGCAGTCGCAGCCAAGGATGCCGCGGAAAAAGCCAAAAAAGAAGCCGACGCCAAAGCGGTCAAAGAAGAAGCCCGACTCAAGGCATCCCGTGCACTCAGAAGAGAAATCGATGAAATCGCCCAAGAAATTGACGATAATTTCAACGACAAAAAACCGCTCGACCTCGCCGCCATACTCACCAAGCGAAACCACAGCCTAGTCGAAACTAAACTCTTCGACAGCCATAACCTGCCCAAAGAATTGGCTGACCTCACCCTGCGCGGCAATGTCAACCGTGGCCGCACCCTGTCGCAGTTGATCTTCTCAACACGCCAGTCGACTGACCCCTACGATCTCATCTCCGACCCCCTCCCCGTTGGTGATGATGGCTGGCTCATCTTCACCCTCGAAGAAACCATCACCCCCGTGCTTTTGGACTACGCCACGGCTCGCAATAAAGCACGCGCCCAACTCATTGCCGAAAATGCGGACAGAAAAGTGAAAGTAGCCACCAAAGAAGCACGGGACGCCATTGTCGCCATCATGGAATCAGGTAAGACCTTTGATGAAGCCGCCAAGGAAAAAAGTCTGGTGCCCGTCCAGATTGGCCCCTTTTCTGCCACGGGCACGGCCCCTAAGGACGAGCCTAGCTACCAAGTTTTGCACCGCACTGCCAGCGGTCTCAATCCAGGAGACGTATCCGAGCCCATCGATGAAAACGACCGTTCTCTCTTCATTTACGTCGATCAACGTGAACTCGAAGACACCGAGGAAAACAAAAACAGAATCGACAACACTCTGAAAGCGACAAAAAGCGACCTGATGATGCTGACATTCTTAAATTGGATCAACCACCAGTATCAGAATGCTGGGGTTAAAGGCGCCGCCACCGAGGAAGAATAACTTCAGCACCCCTCACCCTCCCCCGCAACCTGACATGTTCTATCTCACCACCGCCATCGATTACACCAATGGCGCACCTCACATCGGCCACGCATACGAAAAAGTTCTCGCCGATGTCATTGCACGTTACCGCCGGCTCTGCGGCGACGAGGTTTACTACCTCACAGGCGTTGACCAGCATGGTCAAAAAGTCCAGCAGACCGCAGAAAAAGAGAATGTCAACCCCGCCACCTTCGCCCAGCGCAATACCAAAAAGTTCATCAAACTCTGGGAAAAGCTCGACGTCCAATACGATGGATGGGCGGAAACGGTGGACGACCGACACAAAGCCTGCGTCCAAAAAATCCTGACCCGACTTCACACCGAGGGCCAGATCTACAAAAAACAATACAAAGGATACTACTCCGTCCGCCAAGAACAGTTCCTCACGGATAAAGAACGTGGCGAAGATGGAAACTTCGGCCCCGAATGGGGTGAAGTCGAGGAGCGCGACGAGGAAAACTACTACTTCAAACTCAGCGAACACGCCGCCTGGTTGCGCCAATACGTCGAGGCCAATGATGACTTTGTTATCCCATCATTCCGCAAAGCCGAGGTGCTCAATGCCATCGACCGAGCCGCCGATACCGACCTCTGTATCTCCCGCCCAAAGACCCGCCTACGCTGGGGGATCGAGCTTCCCTTTGACTCCGACTACGTCACCTACGTCTGGTTTGACGCCCTGATCAACTATATCTCATTTGCCGGATACCTCGCTGAGGATGGCAGTAACCTTCCCGAGTTCGAAAAACTCTGGCCTGCCAATATCCACATTCTCGGAAAAGACATCCTCGTCCCGTCCCATTCCATCTACTGGCCGTGCATGCTTCATGCCATCGGCTTCACCGATGCCCAAATGCCCTCACTCCTCGTGCACGGATGGTGGAATATCAAAGGTGAAAAAATGTCCAAGTCCATCGGCAATGTCATCTGCCCCAGTGCCTTAGCTGAACAGTTTGGCCCCGAGGCCCTGCGGTATTATATGGTTCGCGATATCATCACCGGCAAGGACTCCAACTTTGATGCCGATCGACTTGTCTCGATCTACAACACCGAACTCGCCAACGACCTCGGCAACCTCTGCAACCGCGCACTCAACATGAGTAAACGGTCACTCAGCAGCATCATGGAGGCGAGCGCATTCGATGACGACGATTGCACCGCACTGCGCCAGTCGCTCACCCAAACCATCGCCAATTACCGCGAATCAATGGACCGTTACGATACCTCATCGGCACTGGCCGCCATCAATCAGCACGTCAGCTTCTGCAACGGTTTCGCCGAACGCAATAAACCGTGGGAGCTCGCTAAGGACGAGGAACAACGCCCACGCCTCGCCGCCATCCTCTATCACATGGTAGAAAGCTGCGCACAACTCAGCGTGCTGCTCACACCAGTCACGCCTGAAGCCTGCACCAAGATCCAACACCAACTTCGTTTACCCGATCTTGCTGACAAAAAACTCGCCGACCTCCAGTGGGGCCTCATCCCCGCAGATCACGAAATCGGCAAACCCAAGCCCGTGTTTCCCCGTATCCAATTAGACGATTAGTAGCGGAAACCCGTCAGACGACTAAGATCCTGCGTGCCTGTCAGAAAGCGCATCTTCCAGCGCAGCGACAACACTCACGACCGTCACGTCATTCTGGCAGCGGTGGTCGATAGGACACGGGGAAAGATAACACGGGCTGCACGCCACGTGCTCACGCACCACCCGACTCTGCTTTCCTAACGGACGTTTCCACGCTGGTTCATTAGGGCCAAAAATAACCGCCGCTGGCAACCCGACATGCGCCGCCAGATGCGGCAACTCACCGTCACATGCCAACAACGCACTGCAAGATCGCAAGGCATGCATTATTTTCTCCCTACCCCAATCTTGCGCGTGATTTTTCACATCAGCCCCGAGCATCGTCTCAAGCTCAGCGCAGGCATCATCACGTTTCGGTTTGCCGTGGCCACCCATGCCTAAAATAACCCACTCGACCTCGTCATACCGTGTATTGATTGTCTCGACGACCTGTTTCATCCTTTCCAACGGCCACCGGTATGACAGTCCATACTCAGAATCAGGCGATAACGCGATACGCATCACCTCAGGCGCAGCAAGCAAGGGTGGCGTCTGAAAATGACTCTTCACCAACACATCCCCACCCAGCTTCTTGACAAAATTCAAATAATGCCTGACCCGATGCACAATCGGCTCAGGCTTACGAACCACCTCGACCGTGTCCGTCAGGTATTTCTGAAGCCCCGCCGCAGGATAACCAAGCCGCTGCACGACCCCGACACGAGCCAAGGCTTTTGCGGCCTCCCCGGACTCCCAAGAAATAGCGCATTCTCCAGCGACATCCTCCAACTTGAGCATTGAGGCAATTTGCCGTGCCGATGCCTTGTCTGGGTAGACTATCACCCTATCCAATGCCTCGACCGACTGCCAGATCGCCTGCTGCGACTCCGGACAGAGGACGTGTATCGCCGACTGCGGCCGAAAACTCGCCAACGCCCGAACGGCAGGAACAGAAAAACAAGCCTCCGCAAAATCCACGGGAGACGCAACACAAAGACACCCGAGGTCAACGGATAAAGGCGATGGGTCAGCGCATGATTCGGCCTCAGGATGCTTGGGCATGTCCGAAACTATCCACCAGATCGTCAAAATTGAATACCGAATCACAAAAACTTCACCAATCCACATTTTCCAGTTTTCAACCCCCACAATCCCCCCTAGTTTCCCCGCATGATTAAGCCGCCATTTTACGCCGCGCTGGCGCTGCTTGCCCCGCTCACCGCAGCCACAGCACAGCAGAAAAATCCACTCGCGCCACTTCCAGCTCAAACTTCCGCTCTGACACAGAACAATTACGGGTCGATTATTCGCATTGAGGCTGCCACACAAGTCCCCGACTACCGAGAGCCCTGGAAAGCGGGACGGTTCAGCGGCGGCATCGGCACGGGGTTTCTGATTGGGCATAATCGATTTCTCACCAATGCGCACGTTGTCTCCAATGCCCGCCGACTGTTGATCACGGTTCACGGTTCCCCGCGCAAACACCCCGCCAAAATCGTCCATATCGCCCACGATTGTGACCTCGCCTTACTCGAAGTCGAAAACTTCATGCCGTTTCTGGGCCTCACACCACTCCAAATCGGAAATGTCCCCAAACTTGAAAGTCAGGTCCGTGTGATTGGTTACCCCGTCGGAGGAAATCGCATTTCCGTCACCCGGGGAGTTGTTTCCCGGATCGACTTTAATACCTACAGCCACTCGCGCTCCGATCAACACCTTGTTGTCCAAATCGATGCCGCCATTAACCCAGGAAACTCAGGGGGACCCGTTCTTCAAAATGGCAAGGTAGCGGGCGTCGCCTTCCAAGGACTGCGCTCAGCCGACAATACCGGCTACATGATCCCCACCCCCGTCGTCAAACGCTTCCTCAAAGACATCGAGGACGGCCACTACGACCAATACGTTGACCTCGGTATCAACTCGTTTCCCATGTTCAACCCCGCCATGCGGAAAAAATTTGGCTTGGATCAAAACTCCCCAGGCGTGCTCGTCGCCTCCGTAACTCCCGATGGCCCGTGCGATGGCGTGCTCAAAAACAATGACATCCTCACCGCCATCAATGGCAACGCGGTCGATGCAGCCGGCAACATCCTCATCGATGGCGAAAAGGTGAATATGAACGAAATCGTGGAACGCAAATTCTCGGGAGATTCCATCCAACTCAACATCATCCGTGCAGGGAAGCCCCTCAGCGTGTCGTGCACCCTAAAACCCTTCCCACCAAGCCGTATGTATGCCGCCCAATATGGAGTCAAACCACGCTTCACCACCTTCGCGGGCCTCGTCTTACAACCCCTCGATCGTAACCTCTACGCGGCCCACAGCTTCACCAACACCCGCGTCCGCCGCCTCTTCACCCACTACGTTGATGAAGCCATTTTTAAACACCGGAAAGACATCGTCATACTCACACGCGTCCTCGCAGACCCAGTGAATACACACGTCAGCGGTCACGTTGGAACCGCCGTCAAGTCCATCAATGGCGAGAAAGTAACCTCATTGGAACAAGCCCACGCCCTGCTTCACCCCAAAGACACTCCCGAGTTCTTTATCATCCAATGCGAAGGCATCGAACGCCCGATCGTTATCCCTGGTGACCAAGCCGCCGAAGCCAGCCAACGCACCCAGACCAACTACGGCATCAGCACCCCATCACACCTCGATCAATAACCCCCAACACCCCAACTTTCAGAACAATGAAATTCCTCACTTTCATCATCACCCTCTTTGCTGTCGCAAGCTGCTGTGATAAAAAATCCTGCACCATCAACAAGGATGCCTCCGCTGATGACTCCACCGTCGTGTTCCACCCCCCTCGCTCGGTCCAGACATCAGTCGTCCGCATCAACTCAACCCTGCAGACATGGAGCGCCGCCCAACCATGGGACAAATCGGCACCTAAAAAACGGCGCGCTCTCGGCGCTCTGCTCAGCGACAACCGCGTGCTGACCACGGCCGAGATGGCAACCAATGTGACATACATCGAGCTTGAAAATGCCGATAGTACACGCAGGATCCCCGCCAAAGTTATCGCCATCGACTATGAAGCGAACCTCGCCCTACTCGAGCCTGACAACGGCGACACCCAAGGGTTTTTCAAAGGATTGAAACCACTCACGCTAGGCAGCCCCGCCAAAATTGGCGACGAGGTCAGCGTTTGGCAGCTGGAAGAAAATGGCATGCCCTTGGTCACACGCGCCACGATTCAGGGTGTCGATATCGTGTCCAGCTTCGCCCAAGGTCACTACTTCCTCACCTATGAGGTCAAAGGTTCCATGCAAAGCTCGACCAGCAGCTTCACCCTGCCCGTCATCCGCAACAACCAACTGCTGGGATTACTCACCAGTTACAGTGCCAAGGATCAGATCATCGACGTCATGGCGCCAGAAATCATCGCAGCATTCCTCGCTGACACCGCCGACAAAAAATACGAAGGATTCCCCTCGCTGGGCATTGCCATCAGCAGCACGGTCGATCCCAATTTTCGGACATGGCTGAAACTCTCCGACGATGTCGGCGGCCTCTACGTCACCCGCATCCGCAAAAATAGCGCAGCGGAAAAAGCAGGCATTGAAAAAGGTGATGTGATCATCCAAATTGACAACAAAGACATCGGCCGACGCGGTTACTACTCGGACGCCAACTACGGCAAACTTTTCTGGAGTCACCTCATCCGCGGCACCCACAAGGTCGGCGATTCTATCAACCTGACGGTCCTCCGTAATGGCGATGAGAAAAAAATCACCGCCACGCTAGCCCGACCAGGGAAACGCTTGATTGCATCCCATACGTTTGACCAAGCACCCCGCTACCTCGTCAAAGGTGGGTTTATTTTTCAAGAACTCACCGCCACCTACCTCAAGGCATTTGGTAAGGACTGGGAAAGCAAGGCCCCACTCAACCTACTCGATGTCATTTCATCACCGGAAGACTACGAGGAGGGACGCAACAAACTGGTCTTTCTCAGTGCCACCATCCCGACGCCAGCTACGACTGGATACGAACGGCTACGCAACTTCATCGTCAACAAAGTGAATGGTCAGCCCATTGCGGACATCCCGTCACTGATCAAAGCATTTCAAGCCGCCGGCCCTGATGGACTCCACACCATCGAGTTCGCCCACGGCCCGCCAAAAACGATCTTCCTCGACGCCACCGCCTCCGACCTCGTCGATACCGAGCTCATCAATCGCGGCATCCCGGAGCTCTCAAGAGACTAAGCACCGTATATCAGCCCGCGCACCAACAAAAAACCGAAATGATTCCGTTACCCATCAAACGACTAAGCACAGGTTTCGTCTGCGCCATGGTCATTCACACAGCCGAAGCCAAAACCATCCATGTTGCAGACCACGGGGTCATTCCGGGTCAAGATGCCACTCTGGCCCTGACGCGCTTGATCCATCATATTGATGGGGAAAAAAATATCACACTGGTATTCCCCAAGGGAACCTACGATTTCTATCCTGAAAATGCTTCTGATCAATACCGTGCGGTTTCCAATCACGACAACAGCCTGAAGCGGATAATCTTTTCCTTGGCCGGCAACCAGAAGCTGACCATCGACGGCGGCGGCTCCGATTTTATCTTTCACGGCCGAGTGAGCCCATTCGTGCTGAATCGTGTCGATGGAGCCACCTTGAAAAACTTTTCGATCGATTGGAAGCGTCCGTTCCAAAGTGAACTTAAAATTGTCGAGCGCAATACCGACGACCGATCGTTCATCGTCGAGATCGACCCCGAAAAATACCCCTACGTGATAAAAGATGACCGCTTGTATTTTAAACACTACAATTGGGAGGACCCGTTTGGCGCGAATATCGTGTTTGACCCTAAGACAGGCGCACCCATCCATGATACACGCAAGTATTACATCCATCCCAACTCGAAGATCAAAGCCACCGCCGCTGGGAAAAACCGGGTGAAAATCGAAAGCCAGATCAGCACACCGCCGCCGGTAGGCACATACATGATCGTCTACGGCGTGGAGCCAACAAGTCGACTTTGCCCCGCCATCGATGTGACACACAGTAAGGACGTCGTGATAGAAAATGTGCAGATCTACGCAGCAGGAGGTATGGGGATCATTGCTGAGCGGACAGAAAACATCCACCTAAACAACTTTAATGTCACCACGCGCAAGGGTAGCGGCCGACTTGTCTCAGCCCGAGCTGATGCCACCCATTTCATCGGATGCAAAGGTGACATCCTTATCGAAAACTGCCTCCTGGAACACATGCTTGATGACAGTTCAAACGTCCACGGTGCCTATGTCCGGGTGGAGAAAAATCTGGGAAACAACCAGTTTCTCTGTGCCATCAGTCATCCTCAGCAATGGGGGCTGACCTTTGCCGAGGCGGGCGATAAGGTGGCGATGTTATCGCGTGAAACCATCCTTCCATTTGCCAAGACCACCGTCAAAGCCGTCAAAAAAATCAACGAGCAACGGATTATCATCACACTCAGCTCAACCCCGAAAAATCTCCCTAACGTTCCGATGTCATTAGAGAACTTGTCGTGGAACGCTAACTTCACCATGCGGAATAACACCATCAAGGAAAACCGCGCCCGCAGTGTGCTGATCACGACCAAGGGTAAAGTCCTCTTGGAGAATAACTATTTTTCCTCACACATGAAAGGTATCCTCATCGAGGGGGATAACCATTACTGGTATGAGTCGGGTGCCGTGCAAGACGTAACGATCAGGAACAATGTATTCAACAACATCGGCTATGCTGGTGGAAGCCGTGGGTATGCCCTCTACGCCTCACCCATGATCAGGAAAGGTCAGCGGATGGGTGAGGGACGCTATCACCGGAACATCCATTTCACAGGCAATACCGTCAAAAGCTTTAACGGACAGTTCATCTTCGCCCGCTCGGTGGATGGTCTAAACATCACGGGAAACACCTTTGAGCTCAGCAAAGACTACCCAACCATTGACACCAAGCCCCCCGCTATCGACCTCCACTATTGCGACAACGTCACCGTTGATCAAAACACGATCAACGGTTTTGAATCGACCATGAACGTGCGTATCTCATCAGACACTGAACATACTCATGTCTCACCCGGCCAAGGGTTTGTGATTGGGGAATGATGGAGATAAGATCAAACCTCCACCATCTCCTTGAGGGCGGTTGATAGCAGCAGGCAGCGGACATTTTCGGAAGCAACGCCGGTGATCTCAACCACCGCTTGGCGGTAAACATTCAGCTGTTCGGCGTATTTTTTGCGCAAGGAAGATGCGTCCACTCCTTGATCGGTTTTAAAATCAATGATCGTCACCTGCGTGGGTTTTCCGTTTTTGTAAAAGATGACCGCACGGTCAATGATCCCGCTGACCCAGAGCCCTTCGTGCTGCGTTTCAAAAGGCTGCTCACTGAGAAGCTGAAAATCGCCGGGATCAGAAGCCGGGCGTTCAAAGTGAGGACGGATCGATTCTGCCTTGAGGCAATCCCGAACCAACTCCGCTGCAGCTTGATCATCGAGCTCAGGTAACGCGTCAAGCCACGAGATTTCCTCAAAGTGCTGGTGAACGATATTACCAAAGCGCATTCCTTTTCCGTGATTAAGCAGCGTGCCGGCTTGGTATTTCTTGGCACCACTCGCCACTTTTCTCCCCATGCGCGGCTTCCCCGGCTGGAGCTTCAACCCTTCGACTACTTGGTCCACCTGCCCCTCCACCCGTCTGATATCCAACTTTTCTTCTTGCCTCTCTATCCACTCGCCCGACTCGTAGAGCACGCCGTAGTTTTCGCCCGCGAGAGTCACATCGGATTCAACCGACCGTGCCGTCGCCTCCCGTATCCAATCGTCATACTTCGGCTTACACATCCACTTATCGTCAACAGGATCAATGATACAATAGGTGGCATGCACGGCACGCGTCAGCGCTACGTAAAGATTGCAGAATCGTTCATAACATTGATTCGCCTGCCAGCTATCCATCATCGATTTGAGCCCATTGTCAGCTTCACAAATTTCATTGGCTGGCTTTTTAATAATATACGTGGTGGCACCAAGATCGCCTTTTTTCTCCAAGGCATCGAGCCGACGGGTATCGGTGAATTTGTGGCGACTCCCGAGTTCAGGGAGGATCACGACATCAAAGCCGAGGCCTTTGCATTTATGCACGGTCATGACCTGAATCATCCCCTCGCGGGTCGTCTCACGGAGCACCCTGGACTCAAGAAAAAGAACCCACTCGTTGAGACTTCCTCCTTGGACGGAAAAATCATGGGCGGCCGCGAGAATCTCATGGAGCCGTGATTCACCGTAGGCTGAAATGACCACCTGCTCACGCAGTGCTGTGATAAGGCGGACAACCAAGGACTCGACACCACTCCGGCTCACCTGCTCGGTAAGCCAGCGCCATTGCCTCTCCGCATCATCCGTGGCGCTGAGATCCACAATGATCTGATGCAGGGGTGAAAACTCGATATGGAGTCGACCGAAATGATGCGCAGGATTACGCAGCCACCTGAAAAAATCAAGCATCGCCGCGCCTTCTGGGCCGTCCGAAATCACCGTTTCCGACTCCGATGCCACAGGGGTATCTGGGAGTTCGCTGCGTAAATACTCAACCACCTCGGCGACCTGAGAATTTTTACTCACCAGAATGGCGCAGGTTAGCCCCTGATTCAGAGGATCAACCTTTTCTATCAGCGACTTCATGCAGTCATAACGCGCGGCCGTTTTTTCATCGGCCGACGACTCCTTGAGATCGATCTGCGTTTCGAGAACCATGGCGTGACCTTGTTTCTCCTTCGCGGCTTCGTGGGTGTGATAAACCCAGCGGTCGACCGCTTCATCTGGAAATATCACGCGCAAGCGGTCACTGGATAAATCACAGACAGTGTTCACAAGATCCAACACCCTCTGCGATGATCGAAACGAGAGGTCCATGTCCCAGTCAGCAAGACGTTCACCGTATTTCTTTTTCAGGTCATCAAAAAGTTTCGGCTCGCCGCCACGCCACCCGTAGATGCTTTGTTTACCGTCGCCGACGACAAAAACCGACCTCTCACCACCCGTGTCCTGCATGATTTCATCAACAAGATTGCCCACGGCCTTCCACTGCGGTTGGCTGGTGTCTTGAAACTCATCTAACATCCAGTGATCATAGCGGGCGTCGAGTCGGTAATCGATCAAGTGACGCGATTCCTCTTCCCAGATCTTCATCGCCCCCTCACCCGCCAAGAGCAGAGTGAGATCGGAAAAACAAAGCCGCCCCCGACTCCGCACCTGATCGTGGTAGCTCTTTTCATAGGTATTAATAATAGCATGAAGCCCTTGGGTGCGGCGCATCCGAATCTCGATTTCAGATTTGAGGTAGGCACCGATGAGTTCGGTCATGGCCGCACCGATCTCGAGGGATATCTCATATTTGTTTTTTTCGTCAACCAAGCCACCGTCGGCGTATTCACTCCACTGAGGAATCGCGCGCTTCAGCTGCGTATTCACTTTAACTGGCGTACCTGGCACGTAGTCCTCAAGTATATCACAAACCGTGATCCATCCGTCCATATACCTCTTATGTGGAGAAACCGCAGGACCTAATAAATCACGTAATTTCTTGGCAGACTTCCTGATATCTACATTCGGGTAGGGACAACCACGGGGCCAAAGCAGACTCTCCCCACCCCATCGTTCGGCCTCTGGTGCCATCAACCAGCGGTTCTGATGTGCTTTGACAAAGTCTTCCAACGTCTTGCACAACCTATTTTCCTCCTCGCCCCATGTCGCTTGTTTAAAGGCTTGAAGAAATGCCTCACGCTCCGACTTGCGCGTTTGTTGATTGGAAAAAATGCGGGTCATCACGCTCATTCGTTCCGCGGAGATTGCCGCGTCCTCCATCAAATCAAAACCACTCAGACCCAATTCAAGCGCAAAGTTCCTGACAATCCTGACGAAGTAGCTATCGAGCGTGGACATCGCCAAACGATCCAGAGACGCGATCAGCTCTTCCAGTTTACCTTGAAAAAAGGCGGCGTCCATGATCGGCAGATCGAGCGATGGTCCGGTCACAAGTGCGGGCACCGAATCCGTCCCGCAGATGACTTTCCGGAGTTCGTCGGATAATGCCTTAGCGCCCTGATCATCGGACGCGCCAGCGGCCAGACGGGTCATAATCCGCCCTGTAAACTCGCCCGCTGCCTTCTTGGTGAACGTCAGCGCAATAATTTTCTCTGGAGCGACGCCCAACACCATCAGGGCAAGAAACCGGTTCGCCAGTTGCCACGTTTTACCACTGCCTGCCGAAGCACGGATCATTGTACTTTGAATATTACCTCGCATGGGATGTCATTGAACCGCGTGCTATAACATCTTTCAAGTTTTCAGTTTCCTCACAGGTCAATTTACCTTAAAAAAAATCATGCCTGCCGCATTTGAACTCTATGGAATAGGACACGTTGGGGTGTTAATTTCGATCTCAGCCATCGCATCTCTGATCATCCTCCGATGCAGGAAGAACCAAGATTCGGCCCGTGCCAAATCAGCGCTCACCCTACTCACATTCTGCTGTTTTGCCGCCTACCCAATCAATCTGATGGCTTGGGAAACGACGGGACTCGTGCCGACCATGGATGCGGTCATCCCATTCCACCTCTGTGACATTGCGGCCATCCTTTGCGGCTTCGCCCTGATCACACGGCACCCACTGCTCTGCGAGCTTTCCTATTTCTGGGGGCTGGCAGGCACCATGCAGGGACTCATCACACCGAACCTTGCCTACGATTTCCCCAACCCCGTGTTTTTGTCCTTTTTCAGTCAACACGGGGTCATCGTCGTGACCGCGCTGGTCTTGCCTCTCGGGCTCGGGTGGAGGCCGCGCTCAGGCGCCGCACTCACGGTATGGGTCTGGATCCTCGTGTATGCTGGGGCCGCCTTTGCCGTCAACCTTGCGCTTGGAACAAACTTCGGGTTTCTGATGAGAAAGCCTGCCGGAGCCAGCTTGCTTGATATCATGCCAGGCTGGCCAGGGTATATCGCTTGCCTAATCGCCATCGCCGGCCTCTTTTTCTTTATCCTGTCTCTCCCCTTCAAGCGCAATCAACAAAAATAGAGCGTGCCATTTGACGGTTTTTAGACTTAGTTCCGGTCGACCATGAGTGATTCAACATCCAAGCCAAACCCGCAGAAGAAAAAACGCGTCAACGTTCGCCGTCCCGATGTGATGGAGCTCGTCCAATCCGAGGTCGAACAACATTACCGGTCATCCATCGTCGAAAAACTTCGTTCGCACGGAGGCGAAATCACCATCGACAATACCACCATCCGCTTGGCCAAGCAATTTGGTTTCTGCTATGGTGTCGAGCGCGCCATCGACCTCGCATACGCCACCCGCAAGGTGTTTCCTGATCAGCGGATCTACCTGATTGGTGAAATCATCCACAACCCAGAGGTCAACAACCAACTGCGTGACATGGGGATCGTTTCACTCCCTTGGCGGAAAATGAATGAGGATTACGACCAGCTTACGGTAGAGGATGTGGTCATCGTTCCCGCATTCGGCGCACCCACAAGCTTTATGGACCGGCTCGGCGAGATCGGCTGCCACGTCATCGATACCACCTGTGGCGATGTCATGAAAGTCTGGCGACGCGTGCGCGACTACGCTAAAAATGAGGTCACTTCGATCATCCACGGCAAGGCCGACCACGAGGAAACTCGGGCCACGGCATCAAGAGCTCTCGGAACAGCCAAAAACGGCCATTACCTCATCATCCTCACCCTTCAGGACGCCCATGACGTCTGCGACTACATCCGTGGGCAGGGCGACCGCGATAGCTTTATGAAGCAATTCGACGGAGCCTACTCGGAGGGTTTTGACCCCGACCTTCACCTCCAACGGGTCGGCGTGGCCAACCAAACGACGATGCTGCAAAGCGAAACGGAAAACCTTCAGGAAAAAATCCGTGAGGCGGTGATGGAGCGCGATGGTGACCAAGCCAACTACCACGTATTCGACACCATCTGCGGAGCGACCCAAGAGCGCCAAAATGCCCTGTTCACCATGCTGGATACCTCCAACCAAAAGCCGATGGATATCCTGCTCGTCGTCGGTGGTTACAACAGCTCAAACACAACCCATCTCGCTGAAATCGGACAAGAGAACTTACCCACGTTTTTCATCCGCAACGCCCAGTGTATCGAGTCTCTTGAACACATCATGCACTACGATCTGGAGCATAAAGAAGAGATCAAGAGCGATTACCCAGGTTTACTCCTGCAGGACAAACCCGCCGTCATTGGTGTGACCGCGGGTGCTTCTTGCCCTAATAACCTGATCGAATCAACGATCATCCGAGCCATGGAACTGCGAGGCATCAGCAGAGAAAAGCTTGCTGAGATCCAGTAAAAAACAAAGCCTTTTGCTACTTCAGATTTTTCACCATTTCGATCTGCTTTTGCACCACACCCGCAGCCTCGTTTCTGCCCAACTTCTCAAGGCAATGTTTCATCCCCAACATCGACGGGATATTGTTGGGGTAACGTTTCTCCCCAGCCGAATAGGCAGCTAGGGCATCCTGAGGTTTGCCTACTTTCACGTAATACTCAGCGAGCCGATTCTCCATCGGGGAGAGGACAAGGGGCGGCATCATCATTGAGGGGCGCCCTTGCTTGTCACGGGCCGACCGAAACCAGTTCGTCGCGGTCATGCGCATATCCTTCTCACCATTCATCGCAACGAGCCCAGCTAATTCCATATCGTAAATCGCAAGACTGCTCCCCGCATTTAAATAATGTGCATAGTCAGGCGATCGTCGCGCACCTTGAGCCACCTTAGCCAAGGCAACGATATACCTCCGAAACATTTTTTTGTGCAGTTGCCCCGCGGCGTCCATCGCCTTGTCATCCATCGCTTTACGGCAGCCCAAGTAGGCGCTGAGGGCCTCGATATAGACTCCTGCCAATGTCGGGTGCTGAGCATGAGCGACGTAGTGCTTCAGCGATTCTTTACTCGGAAACGACTTCAATGCCCGATCCATATCGCCGTCAGCGCCACGAGCCATATACAGACGGGCTGGGAGCGTGGATGCCCGCCAGAGTAAAATCTGGTTCCCTGGTGAGGTCGGGCGGTCTGGGTCGAGCTTGATGGCGCTGATTTCCTTGGCCACATACATGGCAGCATCAAAATCACCTCGTTGATAGTGGGTATTCGCCAGATAACACATCGACCGGATATACCCTTCACAATCATTCACCCCGGCATCCTCCTTCACCATCCACGCACCGTAAAGAACCGACGCCTTGGTAAAAGCCCTCTCTGCCAACAGATAATTACCAACCCGCCACTCATAATGCCCCAGCATATGATGCCATGATGGCACACTCGGACACATTTTAGCCAGATAGCGTGCATAGGGAAGAATCTCTTTTTTGATATACGAGGATGATGCTGGTGCCTCGGCATTGATGGACAACCAAAATCCGTGCACCATCGGGTTTTCGGGATACTCACGTAACATCTCCCGAGTTTTTTTCATGGCCATTTTTTGCTCAGGCGTCGGCATCCCTAAAACATCATATCCACCACGGGTCAGAAAAATCGACAAAAGCCGCGCTTGAACAAGATGGGGGGATTTTTCGCCCAACTTCTGAAACATCATGCCCGCAGCACGTGGACTGGCCGACACAAGTGTGGCCGTCGCCAAAACAAACTCCTTCTCCGCCGCCGAAAATCGCTCCACCTTGCCCGCCTTCACACCCGCGTCATCCGCATCCAACAAATCCAGCATTCGGTTCACCGCCACCATGCGATACTTCGCATACTCGTTATACGGCTTGGCAAGTGCAAGCGTCACCCCACAATACGCCATCAAACAGTCCGCATCCTCACTCAGCGCTGAACAAAAATGCCGATACGCCTCAAAGTCCCACTGGGCATGCACCAAGCCAAATCCCGTCATCACATGCTCACGCGCTTTTTTCGACGGTGAGGATATCTCCATTTTCACCCCACTTATTCGAGGCCGGCTTTCGGGGGGCTCCATCTTGGAGACCCGATCAGCAATCACCTGATCCAAGCTAAATGCTGGATTGACGGTTGGATTAACGGGAGGATCAGCCTGCGTCTCGACTTGCCCATAGGACATCGGGGAAAGGATAAACATCCCCCCAAGTGCCATCCTCATCAACTTCATGCAGAACATGGCTGGACTATTCACAATTATGACAGACCCCACCAGTGGAAAAACGTTGCCCGATCATACTTCTTTGATCGCCCCAAATTTTTACCCCCCCATCGTAATCGCGCATTGATAAAATTTTCCAACCTGCCAGATTCCTTTTTATCTATGTCCAACAGCTTCGGCCAACTCTTCCGTATTTCCACCTGGGGTGAATCCCACGGCGGTGGCGTCGGTGTCGTCATCGACGGCTGCCCACCCTGCATCCCCTTGTCTGAAGATGATATTCAGCACGACCTTGACCGCCGTCGCCCCGGCCAAAGCGAGATCGTCACCCCCCGGCAAGAAAGCGACACCTGCGAGATCCTGTCAGGCGTTTTCGAGGGTCAGACGCTCGGCACCCCCATCGCTCTTCTTGTCAGAAACAAGGACCAGCGTCCGTCGTCCTACACGGAAATGAAGGATAAATACCGTCCGTCACACGCTGACTTCACCTACGACACGAAATACGGCACCCGCGCATGGCACGGTGGAGGACGCGCCTCCGCACGCGAAACCATCGGCCGCGTCGCCGCAGCCTCCGTCGCCAAAAAAATCTTAGCCAAGCTCTTCCCAGAGCTTGAAATCCTCGCCTGGGTGCAATCCGTCAAGGGGATCGAGGCGACGGTTGACGCATCCACCGTCACATCGGAAACCATCGAATCCAACATCGTCCGCACGGGCGACCCCCATGCCGTCGGCCCAATGACCGATCTCATTAAGGAGATGCGGGCCGCCGGAAACTCTGTCGGAGGTGTTGTCGAATGCGTCATCAGAAATGCGCCAACCGGCCTTGGTAACCCCGTCTTTGACAAACTCGAGGCCAGCCTCGCCCAAGCCATGTTGAGCATCCCCGCAACCAAAGGGTTCGAAATCGGATCCGGCTTTGCGGGAACCCAACTTACAGGAACGGAACACAACGACCCCTTCTACATGGAAGGCGATACCGTGCGCACCATCACCAACCATTCAGGCGGTGTCCAAGGTGGCATTTCCAACGGCGAAAATATTGGCTTCCGCACCGCATTTAAACCGACCGCGACCATCATGACCGAGCAGAAAACCGTCAGCAACAAGCATGAGGAGACCGCTCTCAAAGGACGTGGACGACACGACGCCTGCGTCCTCCCGCGCGCGGTCCCGATCGTCGAAGCCATGACCGCCCTTGTCCTCTGCGACCACGCCCTGCGCCACACCGCGCAATGCGGCTCACATTGAAGGTCCATTACTCCCCCCCTTGATCCATGCAAGTCCAAGACTTAGGCACCACTGGGGGCATCATCGCCATCATCATCATTGCCTTTGCCGTCATTGGCTTTGTCAAGGGGCTGATACGCACGGTCCTCGCAATGGTTTGCCTCGGAATAGCAGGTTACACGGCGTTCTGGGGGCATGAACATGCCCACGCACTCACCGACCTGTGGATGGACCGCCCAGGCCCGTGGATACCAAAAATCATTGCCTGCATCACCGGCCTCGCCGTCTTTTTCATCTGCCGTTACTTACTCCATTTCTTGGTTTCTCCCTTCAACCAATCCAACACAGGAAAACGCATTGGATTTGGCCTTCCCGCCGCCCTGCTCAGCCTTTGCTCTGGGCTTACCCTCATCTGGCTGGCATTCACCGGCATCCGCTACAGCGGGTCAATCGCCGAAATACGCCAAACCGAACTCCAATGCTTAAAAAATGACGATGCCAACGACGCGAGCGCCGACAGCACACCATGGCTGGTTCAGGCCAAGCACTCGCTCGATGCAAGCACCATCGGCCAATGGCACCAACAAACCGACCCGTTCTACGCCCCCGATCAACTTTTGCTCTGTCAAATTCTGGTGATGTATCACCACCCAGAGACGAGAAAAAAACTCCTCACGGACGCGACACTGAACCCAGTCTTTAACCACACCGAGTTCCTCGAACTTGCCTACCAGGAAAACATCAAACAATACGCTACATCAGGAAAACATCGCGATCTTTTTGCCGCTCAATCGGTAGCAGAAATTTTAACACGTCCGGACCTCACTGATCTTCTGCAACACATCGACCCCAGCTCCCTCTCAACCCAAGCTGCACCATAATCGGCACAGCGATATAGAGAATACGCGAAGCATAACCGCCAATCCCTGATATCTTTCGCAGGATTGCAGTTGCCACAGCTACTCACCATGAACGTCCTCGCTCTCACCATCCTCATCAGTGTCTGCCTTGCTGCGATCTTTATCGTCTGCTTCATTGGCGAACTGAGGAAACCGCACAAACGTGGGATCGAGCACCAAGCGCTCATGCCTCTTGAAGATGACGCACCCGCCCCATCCCCCACGGAAGACCCTTCTAAAATTTAACACAAGAACACCCAACTAAATCCATGAACACATCCACCAACGCAGCCACCACGACCATTGTCTATGACGACAAAACAGTGCGACGGTTTATGATCGCCTCCATCATTTTCGGCCTCGTCGGAATGCTTGTCGGGGTGATTGCCGCCTTTCAATTGAATTTCTGGCAAATGAACGGCAAGTTCCTCGAATATATTACCTTTGGCGCCTTTAAGTCAGAGGGCGTCAGCTTCCTGACCTTCGGCCGACTGCGCCCGCTGCATACCAATGCCGCCATCTTTGCCTTCGTGGGCAACATGATGTTTGCAGGCGTCTACTACTCGACCCAGCGCCTTTGCAAGTGCCGCACCGCATCAGACTTTCTCTCCGGCCTCCACTTCTGGGGCTGGCAACTCATCATTGTTGCCGCCGCCATCACGCTTCCCGCAGGCCTAACCCGAGGTAAGGAATACGCCGAACTCATCTGGCCCATCAATATTGCCGTCGCTCTCATCTGGGTCGTCTTTGCCATCAACTTCTTCTGGACGCTGGCGAAACGTCGTGAACCCAACCTCTACGTCGCCATCTGGTTCTACATCGCCACCATCATTACCGTGGCGATGCTCTACATCGTCAACCACCTCTCATTCCCCACGAGCCTGACCCACTCCTACCCCGTCTTTGCAGGTGTCCAAGACGCCCTCGTCCAGTGGTGGTATGGCCACAACGCGGTCGCATTCTTCCTGACTACCCCGATCCTCGGCATCATGTATTACTTCATGCCAAAGGCTGCCGGACGCCCGGTTTATTCTTACCGCCTGTCCATCATCCACTTCTGGGCGCTGGTTTTCATTTACATCTGGGCCGGACCTCACCACCTCCTCAACACGGCACTTCCCAACTGGCTACAAACGCTCGGCATGCTCTTCTCCCTCATGCTCTGGGCCCCCTCATGGGGCGGCATGCTCAACGGCTTACTCACCCTGCGTGGTGCTTGGGATAAACTCCGCACCGACCCCGTGATCAAATTCTTCGCCGCAGGTGTCACCTTCTACGGCATGGCCACTTTCGAGGGGCCCCTCATGTCGATCAAGGCGATCAACCAACTTTCCCACTACACCGATTGGACCATCGGCCACGTCCACTCTGGAACGCTCGGATGGAATGGCTTCATGGCTGCAGGCATGTTCTACTGGATGGCCCCAAGACTCTGGAAAAACAACAAAGGCACCGATGGCGGCAGCGTCCTCTGGCGTGAAAGCTGGGCGAACATGCACTTCTGGATCGGCACCGTAGGTATCCTCCTCTATGTCGCATCCATGTGGGTCTCCGGAATCATGGAAGGCCTGATGCTCAGTGCCACCAACGAAGCAGGAACCACCCTCAGGCACGATTTTGTCACCGTGACTCAAGCCAAGCATGTCATGCTTCTGTTCCGCGGCTTTGGTGGTCTTCTCTACCTCGCGGGCTTCATCATGCTTGCCATCAACATCTTCAAGACCATCCGGATGAGCTCACCGGTGGAAGCTTCTGCTGAGGTTCCCGCTGATGCATCTCCCGAGCAGGATAGCGCACGCGGGTTGGGTCTAATCTTCCGCAACGACCCAGTGACTTACAGTTTCTGGGTGATCATTTTTGTCATCCTCTGGCTCTTCCTGCCCGACGGGATGGACATTGGTGCCCTGATCATCGCCTGTGGCCTATCAGTTCAAGCCATCTGGATCTTTACCCGCAACCCAGGTCGGTGGGCTGAACTCTACGACTCGCTTGAAAAAAACTGGGTCCCCTTCACCGTCTTGGTCTTTATCGCCGCAGCTCTCGGTGGTGCGGTGCAAATCATCCCCACCGTGATTGCCCAGAAGGGTGAATACATGGACGATCGCAGACAGATCCTCTACACACCTCTGGAACTAGCCGGCCGTGACCTCTACATCACCGAAGGCTGCTACAACTGTCACTCACAAATGATCCGTATGCTGGAAGGCGACATCCTCCGCTATGGAAAATCAGAACTCACGGACAAGGACAATAATAAGCTCGATGGTGGTTACTCCCGTATCGGTGAATCCATCTATAACCGACCATTCCAGTGGGGATCCAAGCGCACAGGACCCGATCTTGCCCGCGAGGGTAGAGTCAGATCCGATGTCTGGCACTACAACCACATGGTCGACCCAAGGATGAACCCCGGATCAATCATGCCTAGCTACCATTGGATGATCGATAAGAAAACGGACATCAAGGCCTTGCCAGGAAAAATTGCAGTGCTCAGCAAACTTGGCGTCCCTTATGAGGCCATGACCGAGGACGTCATCGAAGATAATGCCAAACTTCAGGCGCTCGGTATTGCCCGTGGCCTCGTGGCCAATGAGGTTGTGCTGCCCAAAGACTTGGAAGACATGGATGATGAAGCCGCCATCGCCTCTGCGCTCGCCGAGCGACAAATTGTCGCCCTCATCGCCTATTTGCAAAAACTCGGTGCCTATGAGAACGTTGAGAACAAGGACGTAACAGCACCCAGCCTTACCAACCCAGACAACAAACACGCTGAGTCGGAGTAAACCAACCCCTCCCCCCCCAACATCATGTTCAAAGAAATCGTTACCGATGAAGGTGCCGCCTTGCAAGCAGGCGTTGCCTTTTTCATCACCTTCTCTGTTTTTTTTCTAATCATGTTCAGGGCATGGCGTGTTCGTCGTGACGACGACCATGTCGCCAACCTGCCTCTCGAAGGCGATTCTGAAACATCCCACACCCACTAGACAATGAGCCAAGATCCCAACACAACCACCCCGAAACCCTCAGTCAAAGACGGACCCGTCCTCCGCGATCACGTATTCGACGGAATCCAGGAGTTCGACCAAAAACTCCCCAACTGGTGGCTATTCACCTTCTACATTGCAATCGTATTCTTCGTCGGATACTGGGTAGTCTATTACAGCACCGATTCCATGCAAACGCCGACGCAAAACATTGATGCTAAAATGGCCGCCATCGAAGGCAAAAAGAAACAAGAACTTGTCGCCATGATGGACAAACTCGACGATACCGTCCTGCTTGAGTGGAGCACCAATCAATCCATCACCGATGAGGGCAAAGCTGTTTACGAACAATACTGCATCGCCTGTCACTCGCCCGGGCTTAACGGGGGCGTCATTGGCCGATCTCTCATTGATGAGCATTGGGAATACGGCGGCAAGCCGATGGATCTATTTCATCTCGTGTTAAATGGTAGCCCCTCTGACGCAAAGGGTTTTAATGGTCAAAAAATGCAAGCATGGAAGGATGTTCTTGGCCCTGAAAAATCGGCTAAGGTCGTCGCCTACGTTGCCAGCAAGGCTCCGCATGTCGACAAAACAAAGTAGATAAACGCGCAGGCTGATCAGACCGCCCAACCCTGTGCCATTGACCCCACGGGACCCATGGCCGAAAACAAAAATCCAAACCTAGACTCCGTCACCACCATCAATCAAGACGGGTCCCACTTCAAACTTCACCCAGCCAATGTGTCTGGGAAGTTTACCACAGCTCGTCGAATTATTGGGTTCATCCTCATTGTCGTCTACGCGACATTACCGTGGATCCCCATCAACGGCAACCCAGCGGTTTTTTTGGATACCGCGAATCGGGAGTTTCACCTCTTTGGCATCAGCCTTGATGTGCAAGACCTCTGGGTATTGTTCTTCTTCATATCAGGATTAGGTTTCATCCTGTTTTTTGTCACCTCTCTCTTAGGTCGAATCTGGTGTGGCTGGACTTGCCCCTACACGGTTTTTCTCGATCACATCTACCGCGCCATTGAACGAGCTATCGAGGGTGATGCTCCAGCCCGAAAAAAACTCGATGCTGCGCCTCTCACGGGGAGTAAAATCCTCAAGCGCATGCTCAAGCATGGTCTATTCATCCTCTGCTCAACACTGATCGCGCACATCTTCATTTCCTACTTTGTTTCGCTCAAAGGCCTCTATGGGTTTATTCAGGATGGCCCTAGAACCCACACCGTCTCCTTCGGTGCCATCGCATTCCTCACCGCCACCCTCTACTTCTGTTTTGCTTGGTTTCGGGAACAATTCTGCGTGGTCATGTGCCCCTACGGCCGAATCCAGTCGGCCCTCTCTGATGACAACACCATGGTCATCGGCTACGATGAAAAACGGGGTGATCCACGCGGAAAGGCGAGCGATCCCAACAACGGTGATTGTATCGATTGCCGCCGGTGTATCAACGTATGCCCGACCGGTATCGACATCAGAGACGGACTCCAACTCGAGTGTATTGGCTGCGCGGCCTGCATCGATGCTTGCGATGAAATCATGGTCAAAATCGACCGCCCCAAAGGGTTAGTCCGATACAGTTCTCACAATGCCTTGAATGGCATCTCCTCGAAAATCATCCGCCCTCGCTTCTTTGCTTACCTCGCCCTGATGCTGCTCGGCACCACCGTATTTGCGGTGACCGTTTACAAAAAGGCCCGACCGTTTAATGCCCAAATCAATAAAATGACGGGCTCACCTTACCAAAAGGACAACACCGGTGTGCGCAACATTTATCAAGTGCATCTGTCGAATAAACGTAACGTCAGCTCCACCTTCGACATCTCACTCCAAGACGCCCCGGAATGGATATCCATGAGCGGAACCACCAACGGCATCACCCTCACGGCCAAGGAGAAAAAAACCTACAATTTAGTTGTCATCGCACCCGCTGAAAAATACGAGGGTTCGTTCAACTTCACCATCGTTGTCAAATCACGCAACGATGGCATGACCGTTAAAAACACAATAAGCTTTGCAGGACCGAGCCCGAAACTTTATCGAAAAAATGTGCGCATGGCGAAAGATGCCGCTGAAAAAGAGGCGAGAGACACCCCCACACACACAGATCAACCCTGATCACACATCGCTATGATTGAACTGCCCAAAAAACGCCCCTGGATTCTCATTGCCCTTTTTTATCTCGTGATCATCGGTGGATGGGTCACGTTTATCATGCTGGCAAAAAATCATTCAGGCAACAAACGTTCGGCTGAGGAGTCCGAGGCTCTGCTCAAGAAACAACAGGAAGAAGCCGCCACACCAGCAGAAAATAGAAACGATGATTGAAACCATCAACACACCCGCCCTTGCCTTTTTTGCAGGTGCCCTTACCAGCATCCACTGTGCGGGGATGTGTGGACCCATCGCCTGCTCACTCACGGCCCTTAAAAAAGACGAGTCGAGCCGCTATGGCGCGGCGGTTTTCTACCACGGCGGGCGACTCATTTCTTACACCACCATCGGTGCCATGCTGGGAACCGTCGGCGCCAAGCCTCTAGAATTTTTCCACCACTCATCCATGAGTTTTCTCCCATGGATTTTGGTAGGGGTTTTCATCGCCATCGCCTTAGGCCTAGAAAAAAAAATCCCTCGCCCTGCATTCCTCAACCGCTGGATGGCTCGACTCCGTTTCCGTGCCCTCAAAATATCAGCCACACGCGGCGCGCTGGTGATGGGACTCGCGACGCCACTCCTCCCCTGCGCCCCGCTCTACATTTTTTTTGCTGTCTGCCTCGCAACCGGATCTACGGTTAAAGGTGCCGAGTTTGCTCTCGCCTTCGGCCTAGGCACCGTGCCTCTTCTCTGGGCGACCCAGCTCGGCATGCAAAAATTACAACTCAAGCTCGGCCCAAAATACATCGCCCTGATCCAGCGAAGTCTCGCCATCATCGCCGCCCTGTTTATCGCTAAACGACTACTCTTCGACCCCACTCCGCTGCTCGTGCCAGATCCTAGCCCCGCCGAGAGTAACCCGAGCGATCAACGATCGCCCGAAGCGAAACCCAATCCCCCATACGGATGATGCAGCTAAGCCTCCCATGTTTGCTTCCGCAGTTGCGGACACCTGCAAATACACCCCCACCCGACGAGAGACTTACTCACCACACAGAGCAGATAATGCACACCACAAAGCGCAATATGCACATTGATTGGGAAGTAACAGATTGACCTCGCCAATGATTCTAGGCAGTTTACTCGTGTTATTCAAATCTTGCATGACGCTCCAACAAAGGATCCTTCATGCCAACGAAAACGAACAGACACATACTATGAACAAAAAACTAATTGCCACCACCGTGTGCGCCGCCGCAGCGACCTCATCTATTTTCGCTGGACCCGCTTCCGAGAAATCCTGCTGCCCATCTGCCCCTGCGGGCTTTGATGCCGCCCGTCGTCCGATTTCCAACCCAACCCTTTTCGATCTCGCACTTCCTCGCACGGGCGTTCACGCCATCTACATGCACCATAAGCTACCATCACAACTTTCCCTCGCAAACGGCGGAGGAAGTATCCCAGTCGGTGGCGACGTCAATGCCTACGCCATCCAGTTTGAATACGCGCTCAATGACCGCCTGTCCATCGTGGCCACCAAAGACGGCTACGTCGACTTCAACCCAGACAACAACTTAAGCAAAAGTGGCGGTTTCGCAGATCTCGCCGCTGGTGTTAAATACGCCTTCATCCTTGATCCCGTCGAGCAACTTGCCGTCAGCGGAACACTCACTATCGAACTTCCTACCGGCGACGGCGAGGTATTTCAAGGCAATGGCAAAGGTGGCGCCAACCTCAGTGTAGCCGCCCTCAAACTCAGCAACGACTGGCAGTTCGCAGGTGCTCTCGGTGCTTACATCCCATTCGACAACGATGCCGAGTCAACCACAGGATTCGCCAGCGCACATGTGGGATACAACATCACCGAACGCCTCTACGGTTTGGCTGAAGTCAACTGGTATGGAGTGCTCTCTGAAGGTGCTGGCAACGCAGCATTCAACAACCAAGCCGGAGGTATCGTTCCTGCTGCCGTATCCTTTGAAGGGGGCGACCTCTTTAACCTCGGCGCCGCCAACGGAAGTGACAACGGAAACATCGTCACCGCAGCCGTAGGTGTCCGTTACAAACTCAGCGACAATGCAGATCTGGGTCTTGCCTATGAGCTTCCCCTCACCGACGAGGACGAAAACCTCATGGATAGCCGAATCACCCTCGACTTGGTGCTCACCTTCTAAGTCACCACTTTATCTCATATCGAGATTGTTCGGGAGTGTCTTGGCCTAGCCAGACACTCCCGATTTTTTTCTTCCCACCCACGGCCTCGCCGATTAGCTCTTCACCGTGCCAGATCAATGCATTCATTGTGAAACCCCCCTCGAACCCTCTCAGAAGGATTCAGGGTTCTGCTGCACGGGTTGCGAATTTGTCTACCAACTCATCCACGATCAAGGGTTGGAAAAATTTTATGACCTCAAACGTGGGGAAAACTCTACCCCACTTCGCGATCAACCATTTCAGCAATACGATTTCTCATGGTTGGAGGAATCGATCGCTAAATACGAAGCGGATTCACCCGATGCCGTTACCACGGAGTTCGAAGGGAGCCTGCAAGGCATTTCCTGCATCGGCTGCGTCTGGCTCGTTGAAAAACTTTTCCTCCGCTGCGATGGAGCCATCCGCTGCGATATCATCCCGACATCTGGCAGCATCCACCTGACTTGGTCACGCGGTCACCACGACCCACTCGCCTTTGCCCAAGATTTACAACGATTCGGCTACCTTCTTGGTTCGGCAAAATCAGGCAGCAAACACACCGGGGAATTCCGCCAACTCGGGTCACGCCTCGGCATCTGCGGCGCCTTTGCCCTGAATGCCATGGTGTTCTCATTACCCCGCTACCTCGGCATGCCCGACGACTTTGCCTTCGCTGGCATCTTCGACCTCATCACCTTACTCTCTGCCACGCTGGCGATGTTGGTCGGGGGATCTTGGTTTATCAAACGCGCCTATTTCGGCCTGCGGGCGAAAATCCTCCACATGGATACCCCGATCGCCCTCGGCGTCTCACTCGCATACATCGGGTCCCTCGCAGGATGGATTTGGCATTATGATAGCCTCATGTATTTCGACTTTGTCGCCATCTTCATCTTTCTCATGCTCGGCGGTCGATGGATTCAAACTGCCGCCCTTGAACGCAACCGCAATCGTTTACTCGAACAAACACCCGTTCCCCTTAATGTCAAAAATGCCCACAGCGGCGAATCCATGGAAATTGACGCCATCCAGTGTGGCGACCACTACCTGCTACCAGCTGGACAAACCACCCCCGTCTCGTCCGTCCTCGCACAAGGGAGTGCCGATTTTTCGCTGGAGTGGATCAATGGTGAACCTGATCCCGTCCACCGAAGCCCAGGCATGCTCATCCCCGCAGGTGCCATCAATTTAAGCCAAGGACAAGAGAACCTCGCTACCCACCTCACCGCAGAAGAAGATTGGAAAAACTCCCTGCTCGCCAAATTACTCCAAGCCAGCGAGCAAACATCACGCTCGCCCCTCATGGAGAAAATCCTGCGCTACTACCTCACCGCCGTCTTTCTTCTCGGCATCGGCGGAGGACTGGCATGGAGCCTTTCTGGTGCATCACTGGCTACCGCGGCACAGGTCACCATCTCCGTCTTTGTCATCTCATGCCCGTGCGCACTCGGCGTCGCCCTGCCTCTCGCCGATGAATTAGCATCTGGCCGAATGCGCACGCTCGGTGTGTTCATCCGCAAACCCGCGTTCTGGAGTCGGATCCGTCAGATCAAAACCCTCTTTTTCGATAAAACAGGCACCCTCACCATGGATCTCCCTGAGCTGGTCGATGCTAAGCAGCTTGACGAGTTCGATGATGCAACGACGGCATTCCTCGCCCACCTCTGCGCGCATTCCAGACATCCACTCAGCCGCTCCGTGATGCGTTCACTCGGACTCCGGGGGCAAAGACTCATCACGCAAACCGACTCCGAGACACGCATCAAGGTTCATGAACTTCCTGGGTTAGGGACATCGATGACGACCTCCAGCGGAACGATCTGGTCGCTCGGGAAATGTGGATGGGACGGGGTGACCTCTGATCCGGTCCAAGCAACCCATGCCGGCTGTGAACTCCGATGTGACGGCCAACTCGTCACCCACTTTCAATTTCAAGAAGCCCTGCGCCCCGAAGCCGCAGAAACACTGCAGCAACTCCACCACCTCAACCCCCATATACTCAGCGGCGACCACAATGATCGGGTCAACCACATCGCTCACCTGCTAAACATCCAACCTGATCACGTGCATTCAGGGTTGAGCCCAGATGATAAGGCCGCCCTCGTCCGCCAAATCGATCCCAATCACAGCCTCTTCCTCGGTGATGGAGCCAATGACTCATTAGCCTTCGACGCAGCAGCCATCACAGGTGCCGTAGCTGGGCGGGGTCTGCTTGAGGCCAAGGCCGACTTCTATTTCCTATCGAGCGGTCTCCACTTCATCCCCACCATGTTCAAACTTGCCCAAAAACATGCCAGAGCCGTGCGCACCGTCTTTGCCTTCAGCCTCGCTTATAACCTCATCGCAGTAGCCGTATGCCTTGCAGGCCTGATGAATCCACTGATTGCCGCCATCCTCATGCCTTTGAGCTCCCTCGTCTCACTCTCGCTCGTTGCCCTGAAAATCCCGACAAATAATCGAGCAAACGAACTATTTGCCAAGTGAGTTCATTTACGCTACAATCCGGCTCAACAATGAGCGGAGAAAGAATTCACCACCTATCTGAGGCCATCTATCAGCGCCTTCTTGAGAGCAAGTCCTTCAGCGAGTATGAAATAGCCTTCCGATCCGCCACCGGCTTGCCGATGCGTCTCGTCGAAGCCGATCCCAATTCATGGAGCCTGACCGAACATCGTGCCAATCAGAGCCCCTTCTGTGAACAGCTCAACCTCTGTCAAACAGCCTGCAAGGCATGTGTCAAAGTCAACCGCGACCTGATGCACAAGTCCGCCATCAAGGGGCCAACCTCCTGCGATTGCTTTGCGGGACTAAGTGCCACATCCATCCCCGTCTACGCAGGAACCATGGTTGTCGGGTATCTAAAAACAGGGCAAGTATTCCAGAAAACTCCGACAGAAGAGGGGTTTGAAGCCGCCATCCATGAGCTCGATCAGAAAAACTTCACCGATCAGCAAATCGAAGTCCTTCACAAAGCCTACCTCGAGACCACCGTCGTTAGCCCCGAACGCTACCAGAGCATGATCACTCTGCTCGACCACTTCGCACGCGAACTTTCCGCCAAAGCCGAAAAACTCGCCATCGCTGCCAACGAGGAAGAACCCGTCTCCATCAGCAAGGCGCGCGCCTACATTCACTCAGAACTCGATGAGTCCATCTCCCTTCCTCAGGCCGCTCGGGTCGCAGGCATGAGCGAGTCCCACTTCTGCCGCCAGTTCAAACTGGCCACCGGCATGACCCTTACCGAATACGTCAACTACGCACGCATCCTCTGGGCGAAAAAAGAACTCCTCAAACCCAACGCACGTATCTCAGAAGTCGCGTTTATGGTTGGTTTCCAATCGCTCTCCCAGTTCAACCGGTGTTTTGCAAAATTCCACGGCGGTTCTCCCAGCCAATATCGAGATGAGGTGGCATCACTTCCCGCTTCAAGGGCTGCCAGCTAAGCCACAGCCGTCCACACTCAATCAAAAATGCGGAACGGTCACCCGTTCCGCATTTTTTTTCTTAAAGAATAAAACACCTAAATCACTCAGCAGGCTTACTGAGTTCTTCCAGCTTGGCTCGCGTGACTGGTAATTTTTCGTCCTTCCACTTGGCGCGGAATTGAGCCGCCTCTTCGACACTGACGGCTGCCGCTTGGTTACCAAATGACGTGCGCACGTAGGTCAACACATCGGC
>JABDRB010000031.1 GCA_013041925.1 Akkermansiaceae bacterium
AATGGAGCCGGTTAACGGATTCGAACCGTTGACCTACTGATTACAAATCAGTTGCTCTACCAACTGAGCTAAACCGGCGTTATTTGTTGTTGATCGATGAAACTATCGGCAACTTCATCCGATCGGGGTCGGATGCGGCGCCACTATTTCTATTTCGATGCATTATGCAAGTTATTTTGCAAGAATTGCGCAGGAAATGCGCTGGATAATGTGGAGCGACACCATAGTTTTGCGTCATGATCATTGGTATCCCATCAGAAATCAAAGTGCAGGAACACCGCGTCTCCATGATTCCATCATCCGTAGGAGAATTGACTCGGCGTGGCCATCGCGTTTTAGTCCAAAAGGGTGCAGGCGTTGGTGCAAGCTACCCAGACGATCTTTATGTTGCAGTTGGCGCAGAAATCGTCGATTCCGCTGAGGCGGTCTTTGCGGAGGCCGAGCTGATCGTCAAGGTGAAGGAGCCACAGGCGAGCGAGGTGGCGATGCTCAATGAGCAGCACACACTCTTTACCTACCTCCACCTCGCGGCCGACCAAACTCTGACCGAAACGCTGGTCAATTCAGGCTGCACGGCCATTGCCTACGAAACCATCGAGGTGAATGGTCGACTTCCCCTGCTGGAACCGATGAGTGAAATTGCGGGGCGGATGTCATCGATTGTCGGCAGCTACCACTTGGCGAAACACCGAGGAGGTCGCGGCACCCTACTGGGTGGCGTTCCTGGCGTGGCTCCAGGTCGGGTGTTAGTGATTGGTGGTGGCACGGCGGGTGTCAATGCCGCGCGAGTGGCCACGGGCATCGGCGCGGATGTAAGTATCCTTGAGGTGGATTTCGACCGGATGCGTTTCCTTGATATTACGATGGAGGGGGCACACACTGTGTTTTCCAACGAGGCGAATCTGGCGGACCTCCTACCGCGGGTGGATCTCGTCATTGGTGCCGTGTTGGTGCCTGGAGCTAAGGCACCCAAGCTCATCACCCGGGAAATGTTACGTATGATGCAGCCGGGCAGCGTCTTTGTTGATATCGCCGTGGATCAGGGTGGCTGCGCTGAAACCACACGGCCGACGACCCATGATGACCCGACCTATGTTGAGGAAGGCGTGCTGCATTACTGTGTTGCCAACATGCCCGGCGCCTACGCGCGCACGGCGACTCAAGCGCTCAATAACTGCACCCAGCGATGGACCACCATGATTGCCGATCAGGGAGTCTCGCAGGCATGTGCTGACCGACCCGAACTCATCAGCGGGATCAATTGCATAAAGGGGCAACTGACATGTGGCCCCGTAGGTGAGGCGCACGGCATGGATTCGGTCGACCCCAGCAAACTCCTCTGAGCAGCGATCTGACCGACGATTAACTCGGGCGTCGATGGCCGGAACCATCCCAGCCTAGCCCGCATCCATCACCCGTCTCAGGGCGACGGCTTGCTTATGCCCGCCCTGACGACATTGTCGTTGAAATGGGCTGGGGCTGGGTGCTTGCGATACGGGCTAGAATTTTCAATTTAGCATTTCGTATTTCAAAAAACCGACTAGGGTGGCGCCGCCATGGCATCACAAGCAACCAACGTCCGCCGCGCCGCCGTATCATCCCTCAGGGCATGGTCGAAGGGTCACATCTATATGGACTCCTTGATCGAGCGCCAATCGGCGAAAAATGGATTGAGTCGACAGGATCGAGCTTTGCTCCAGTCGATTGTTTCCTCCGTGTTACGCAACCGGCGCCTGCTCGATTTTTGGATTTCTAAACTCCGTAAAGGCAAGCTTGATCATGAAACACGTGACATCCTCAGGGTGGGCATCAGTCAGCTTCTCCTGCTCGGGATTGCCGACCATGCGGCGGTGAATGAAACCGTCAACTGTGGTAAAATATCCGTCCGAGGCCTGATTAATGCGGTCTTACGCCAAGCCATCGAGCGTCGCGATCGACTCGTCGAGCGTGCCGATGAATTACCAGCGCCGGAACGCTACTCACACCCCGACTGGCTTTGGAGTCGTTGGCGGAAGATTTTTGGCAAAAAGGACGCCCTTGCGCTACTTCAATGGAACAACCAACCGGCAAAAACCATCGCCCGCGTGAACCCACTCAAGCCTGATGCGTTTGCAACGGTTTCCACTTATGAAAATGCGACACCCGTCGATGGACTCGACGGATACTTTGAACTTCAAGGGCCACCACCCGGTGAGTGGATCAAACACGGGTTGATCTACATACAAGACCCCGCAACCCGCCACTGCGTAGACCTCCTCGCACCCGAACCCGGTGAATCCATCCTCGATGCCTGCGCAGCACCCGGTGGGAAAACGGCCCTGATCGCTGCTGCCATGAAAAACTCTGGTCAGATCCAGTGCACGGATAGCAATGAAAAACGCCTTCCGCGCCTCGAGGAAAACCTCCGCCATCTCGGGATTGATATCGCCACAGTGCAGTGCCACAACTGGACACAACCGGCGCCCAATGCCTGGCATGGAGCCTTTGATGCCATCCTGCTCGATGTCCCCTGCTCCAACACAGGTGTCATGCGTCGCAGGCTTGACGCGCGTTGGAGACTGCGTCCTGCGGATATCAGCGCACTCACAGAAATCCAATCAAAAATCCTCACCCATGCGAAAGCATGCATCAAGCCCACTGGGCGGATTGTCTACTCGACCTGCTCGCTCGAGCCCGATGAAAACCAAGATCTCATCGCTTCATTTGTGGCAGATCATCCTGAGTGGAAACTGGAGAGCCAGCATCAGGCGCTGCCATTCCGCGACCACAGCGACGGTGCCTACGCCGCCCGACTTGTGCTGCGTTAAAAGAAACACGCAGGACAAACGCGACTCTTGACACGTGTCACATTGAGGCCACCTCGCCTCGACAGGATATGGGCACCCGCAACACCCCGCTCAAGCCGATTTCATCGGCAACGCAGTCAGGGCAACGCAGTCAGGGAGGGCATCAACAAGCCGCCGCCCCGAGACGGGTGATGGATGCGGGCTAGCGGAGGAAAAAAAACGCCGCCGGGAGTGATCTCCCGACGGCGTGATGATGAAACAATTTACAAGAACGAGAAGTCGATTACTTCTCTTCTGAGCCGGGGCTCCACTCCTCGGATGACCCTGAGGACGCGAGGTTGAAGGCGTGCTCGAGGCCAACGAGGTCGCCACTTGGACGAAGTGTCTCGAAGCTGGCAGACTCTTTCTTAAGCTGCTCGGGATCGTAGTTGACCGCCTTGATCGAAAGACCAATACGACGCTCGACTTTGTCCACCTTGATAACGCGGGCTTCGATTTCGTCGCCGACCTTGATGACGTCCTTGACCTTTTCCACATGATCCTCGCTGAGTTGCGAGATATGGATGAGACCATCGATGTCGTTCTCGAGGTTAACAAAGGCACCAAAGCTGGCAATCTTGGCAACGGCTCCCTTAACGAGATCACCGACCTTGAAGCTGTTTTCGATTTCTGCCCATGGATCACCGTCAAGCTGCTTGATCCCCAAGGAAACACGCTGGTTTTCCTTGTCGATGCTGAGGACGGTGGCTTCGACTTCGTCGCCCTTCTTGATCACCTCGCTTGGGTGGTTGATCTTGCGTGTCCATGAGAGGTCGGACACGTGGATCATCCCGTCGATGCCTTCCTCCATTCCAAGGAACGCGCCGTAAGGAGTGAGGTTGCGCACCTCGCCTTTGACGGTTGCCCCGATAGGATACTTGGCTTCGAGCTCGTCCCATGGGTTCGCTTCGAGCTGGCGGACACCGAGTGAGATCTTCTGCTCCTCGATGCTGATGCCGAGAACGACAGCCACGATTTCTTGGTCGAGTTCCAACACGTCGCTAGGACGGTTGATCCGCTTGACCCAAGAAAGTTCGGAAACGTGGACGAGGCCTTCGACGCCTGCTTCCATCTCGATGAATGCACCGTAAGGAAGAAGCTTGGTGACCTTGCCTTTGACTTCGGTGCCAATGGCGTAACGCGCTTCGATGTCTTCCCATGGATTGTCCTCCATTTGTTTGAGACCGAGTGAAACACGCTCCTTATCGCGATCGACGTCGAGGATAAGCACCTCGAGCATCTGACCGATGTGAAGCAGTGCGGATGGGTGACTGATACGTCCCCAGCTCATGTCGGTGACGTGAAGCAGTCCGTCCATACCTTGCAGATCGACGAATGCACCGAAGTCGGTGATATTCTTGACCTGACCTTCCACCTTATCGCCCACCTTGACGGACTGGAGGAAGTTCTGGCGCTGTTCGGCACGCTCGCTTTCGATCACCTCACGGCGAGAAAGCACGATGTTCTTACGGTCATCGTTGACCTTGACGATTTTAAATTCATAAACCTTGCCGATATACTCGTTGAGATCTTTCGGTGGGATGATGTCGACCTGTGATCCGGGAAGGAAAGCTTCGACACCGACGTTGACCATGAGGCCGCCTTTGACCGCGCTCTTGATCTTGCCTTTGACGAGTCCACCTTCGTGGAAAACGGCAACGATTTTTTCCCAGTTTTTGCGATGTGCGGCTTTCTCTTTGGAAAGCACGACCATTCCCTCGTCGTTTTCGAGCTTCATGAGAAGCACTTCAACTTCGTCACCTTCTTCGATTTCTTCGTCTTCGAATTCGGCGGTTGGGATGGCCCCCTCGGATTTGTATCCGATGTCGACGAGGACAACTTGGGGTTTGATAGCGATAATGGTTCCGTTGACAACGGATCCTTCTTCGAATATGCGGAACTTTGAATCAATCAAAGTTTCCAGTTCTGCTGTAGCAGTCATTTGTGTTTGTTTGTAGTTAAGGTTAGGTTCCTTGGTTAATTTCTTTCCGTATTACCGTTGTGTTTCACGTTGCGTCACTTGGCGTTCAGCAGGTGGTGATGCACAGCGGCGTCGCCCCATTCAATCCTGCGGTTATGGGGCACCAACCCGCAGGACGAAAGAAAATCTGAGGCGGGAAGTTATCCAAATACCTTGATTTAGCAAGAAGAATACCGCAATTTGTTCCAAAACAAAAATTACGATAACCCCCTCTATTCCAGTCAGTTCACTCAAATCCGCCCTCATCGACTGTGGTCACGGGCACCTTTAAACCACCCTAGGCCATGGCTCTTGCGTATCTAGGGCGTATCACTTGCCAAATTTACGGTCGAGTTCGTTCAGAGAAATATGAATCAGGGTAGGTCGACCATCGGGTGAGCAGTAGGGAAGATCGCAGGCAAACATGGCAGCCAGCAGCTCGTCAGCATGATCGATACGGCACGGTTCACCTTTGCCAGCACGACGTGCGATGCTTGCCGCAAAGACCTCAAATGCCATCGCCTTACCACGTCGTGTGCCGACGGTGGCGCTCAGTTCATCGACCAGATCCAGCAAGAATCTCCGGACATCGGACACCTTTAAAAAGAACGGAAAACTACTCACCTTCACCGTGCTTCCGCCAAATGCCTCAACCGTCATTCCGGCCTCGAGAAAGTGCGCCGCGTGCCGAATCACCAACTCCGCATCGAGGGCCTCTAATTCCAATAATTCAGGAACCAGTAACCCTTGGGATTCTATCCCGCCCCCACCGTTTTTTTTCACCCCTTGGAGAAGATCCTCATACACAACGCGCTCACGCGCCGCCACGGGATCGAGCAAGACCACACCTTCGTCGCCCTCAAGGACAATGTATCGATCGTGCAGCGGGCCGATGAGTTTAAAATCCGGCTGCTTGATCAACGAGGCACCCGAAGTGTCGGTAAGCTCCTCCTGTCGCTCTGCTCGATGTGGGAACTGCGCTGGGCTCACCTGAGGCGCGGGTCCCACTTGGGAACCATGCGGGGTGGCGGGGTCGGGCTTGGCTGCTGACTCCATCTTCCGAGGTGGGGAGTCGGGCTCGGCATCCCCGGGTGATGGGAAGGAGGGGGTTACGACGGACGGCGATGGCAGGTCCACGGGTTGAGGTTTTAATGCTGCCTCCACCGCTTCCGCGACGCACCGGCTCACCTCGTGGGGTCGATGGAACCGCACTTCACGTTTAGCCGGGTGCACATTGACATCCACCAAAGTGGGGTCCATCTGCAACCATAGCCAAGCGGCGGGATGAACGCCATCGCCGATGGCACCACGGTAACCATCGCGCAAGGCACGCGAGACCGCGGGGTCTTCAATCGGCCGACCATTGAGAAACACAAACTGCTGCCGTCTTCCCTTCCGGGCAAATTCAGATGGTAAAAGGTATCCGCGCACCGTCATCCCGCGCCCTTGATACTCTGCCACCTCAATCAATTGAGATGCCGATTCCGCACCAGCGAGCCCAGAAATCCGCACTCGCCAGTCGTGCGTTCCAGCGAGATCAAACACATGGCGGCCGTCTTTAACAAAGGTAAAACGCACCTCGGGGGCGGCCAGCGCGTGCAACCGCAATTGATGCTCGACATGGGCGGCCTCGGTCGTTTCCGCCCGCAGAAATTTACGCCTAGCGGGAACGTTAAAGAACAATTGTTTCAGCTCGACACAGGTGCCCTCTGGCACCCCCGCATCGCGGACATCCTTGAGTTTCCCACCATCAACAAAAATTTCCGTCCCTTCCACGCAGCCACGTTCTCGGGTCGCCATCCTAAAACGCCCCACGCTGGCAATACTCGGCACGGCCTCACCTCGAAAACCAAGTGTCATGATCGACGCCAGCTGGTCGCTACTATGCAGCTTGCTGGTGGCGTGACGTTCGAGGGAAAGCATGGCCTCCTCGCGACTCATGCCACAAGCATCGTCGGTAACGCGGATCAAAGCGGCACCACCACGCTGAATTTCCACGGTGACGTGTTTCGCCCCAGCATCTAAGCTATTTTCCACCAACTCCTTCACCACACTGGCTGGGCGCTCGACGACTTCACCCGCCGCGACTTGGCTAGCGAGGATGTCATCGAGAATTTGGATACGTGACATGGTTGGGGTCGAGTGGGGGTGATGATGCGTCGGTGAGGTGTGTTTAAAGATGAAAGCTGCGTAAGGACCTGTGCCCGTGGCGGGTGCAGTCTAGGTGGCATCGCGCTCATTAGCCAACAGTAGTTTTTCACATCCTCGGATTTTTTCATTGTCCATTACTCACGATCCATTATCCATTTCATCACTATCCATTATGGCTCGAGACTTACAACCCACATTCATGGAGCGTCTGGCCAACCGCAGGCCACCCTACTTCTGGTGGTTGCTCGCCATCCTACTTGCATCCTGCTTCTCCGTGCTTTGCTGGTCGCTCTGTATCTCTATTTTTAATCATCCTGAAGTCCCGCGAAATTATGAGATGATGCGCAAGCTCGGTCGACTTCCTGAGCACAAGGCATACACCTCACAAACGGCACCCAAGCACCCAGCCAGTTCGGCCCCCACCCTGCGCAAAAGTCATCTTGCCTTCAACTCAGACGAGCTCGAGATCATCAATCGGAGTTTACTTCACAGCTACCTGACCGATTTCCGGGAAAGCACCTTTTGCACCTACCTGACAGGTGACTATCAAGTTACAGGATCACGCCAACTCACCCAAGACGACATCATCAGCGATGGCTTTGCTCTGCAGCTGCGTGCATTCACTCAGCCCAATGAATACAGCGATGCCACGCCATACCCGGTCATTGCGGAAATCATTTTCCCAACCCCCTACCCCGAATCCCACAAAGGGTTTCATCAAGGTGACATGCTTGAGCTCGGTATCACCCCCCAATTTGCCTCACTGCTGCATGTTGGAAAAATCGAACAAGCCGACGATGACACGATTGTGGTGGTGACCGCAGTGAGCTTGGCGAGTCGATTGCGGCCACCGCATGAAGGACCCTTTGATTTAGTCCCACCTAAGCAGCTCAATCTCGGCGCGACATTTCCCTTGTTCACCAAGGAAAAGTAATTTTTGTGGAGGGCGCCTTCTTAAGAAAAAAGGGTCACTCCATACGGGTCGCCACCACCATCCACAAAAAACCCCCACCCTGCTTGAGGATGGAGGTTTGAAAGAGGACCAAGAGGGTTTAACCTCTTCTACCTTGCTCGATTAGTT
This sequence comes from Akkermansiaceae bacterium, assembly GCA_013041925.1. Lineage (GTDB taxonomy): Bacteria > Verrucomicrobiota > Verrucomicrobiia > Verrucomicrobiales > Akkermansiaceae > Oceaniferula. The sequence continues at coordinate 8,018 of JABDRB010000031.1, forward strand.
ACCGTAAACGGCTTCCTCACAGAGCACCTCCTCAATACGGAGGAGCTGGTTGTATTTGGCAATCCTGTCTGAGCGGCTCATGGAACCGGTCTTGATCTGACCCGCATTGGTCGCCACAGCGATGTGTGCGATCGTGCTGTCCTCGGTCTCACCAGAACGGTGCGAGATCACGGAGTTGTATCCGTTGACCTTGCCAAGCTCGATGGCGTCGAGGGTTTCGGTCAGGGTGCCGATTTGGTTCACCTTGATCAGGATGGAGTTGCCTACACCGAGATCGATTCCCTTCTGAAGGAAATCAACGTTCGTGACAAAAAGATCGTCGCCAACGAGTTGGACTTTATCGCCAATCTTGTCGGTAAGAACTTTCCAGCCATCCCAGTCATTTTCATCACAACCGTCCTCGATGGAGTCGATAGGATACTTCTCACAGAGTTCTGCCAGATAAGCAGCCTGCTCTTCGGAGTTACGCTTGGCACCGCCTTCGCCCTCGAACTTCGTGTAGTCATAGACACCATTTTCGAAGAACTCAGATGAAGCACAGTCGAGCGCAAACGTGATGTCTTTGCCCACCACGTAACCAGCTTTTTCAACAGCGAGGCAAACGGTATCAAGTGCGTCCTCGGTTCCTTCAAAGGTAGGAGCAAAGCCACCCTCGTCGCCGACGGCAGTGCTGAGTCCACGATCGTGGAGAACTTTTTTAAGGTTATGGAAAACCTCGGCACCCATACGGATGGCCTCCTTAAAAGAAGGTGCACCTACTGGGCGAATCATAAACTCTTGGAATGCGATAGGCGCATCCGAGTGGGATCCTCCGTTGATGATATTCATCATCGGCACAGGCAGAACCTTAGAGTTAGGACCGCCGAGGTAGCGGTAGAGGGGGAGTCCGGCTGCGGCCGCTGCGGCGCGTGCCACTGCGAGAGAAACTCCCAGAACGGCATTCGCCCCAAGGTTTCTCTTATTCGGTGTGCCGTCGAGCTCGATCATTGTTTTATCAATAAACGTTTGATCGGTCGCGTCCTGACCGATCAAGGCTGGAGCGATTTGTTCGTTGACGTTATTCACGGCTTTCAAAACACCCTTACCGAGATAGCGGTTAGGATCTTCGTCACGGAGTTCACACGCCTCATGCTCACCGGTGGATGCACCGGAAGGAACAGCTGCACGCCCAAAGGCGCCACCCTCGAGGGTGATATCAACTTCTACAGTCGGATTACCGCGGGAATCAATGATCTCGCGGCCAATAATGTTGGTAATGGTCGTATTTGACATTAGTTTTGTTAGTTAGGAAATTTATTCATTCGGAAAAGGACAAGTATCGAGGAATGGGTGAGGTCGTGAGAAATATGATTCAAGCCGACCCACAAGCATCCCTTAGGCATAAGACTCGATTTTTTTCACCGTCAGGGATCGGTTTTGCTCGGTCTCCATATCGCGCACTTCAAGTTGATCTCCAAGCTTGCTGCCTAAAAGAGTCGCTCCGATATCAGAAAGATAAGAAACAACATTTTTTTCAGGGATGGAATCCCACGCGCCGAGAACGGTGTATTGCACTTCGGAATCCGAATCACCTGCCAGCGTCACAATCGTTCCTATGTTGACCTTCGAAGTATCTGCAGACGTAAAGTCTGTGGCTTGCACATGCGCGAGATCTTTTTCAAGTTGGAACCTTTGATTGGCGAGCATGGCCTGCATCTGCTTGGCCGCTTTGTATTCAAAGTTCTCACGCAGGTCTCCATAAGAGCGAGCGACGGCGACCTCCTTAACATTCTCAGGAATGCGCACTTTGACGAGGTTATCAAGGTCGGCTTGGCGGCGTTCGATACTCTCACGAGAAGAAACAACACCTTCCACCTTTCTCTCAAACTCACCAGAGACGAGATCCTGTGTCTCGGGGCGTGCCTTAATCACACGTGCCATGAGTGACTTCCGGTCAAGATCGGTAAAGACGGGGCTTTGGTAAAGCTTTCGGCCAAACTGACGGGCTTCTGCCTCTTCCGCCTTGGCAAGAAGATCGCTAATGAGTGTCTTATCACTCGTCAGCAGCGTGCGGAGCCGAGCACTTTTACTGGGGCCATCTGCAACGTGATCGCGGTCAAGCAGGTTAATAATAGAGTTGCCTGTCTCGAAACTAAATACATCGGCGGCCGCCTTCTCGCGCTCACGACAAATCCAGATGAGGGCGTCAGGCCCAAGGCTGCGGTTAGCGATGGAATGTTTTAAATGCGTTCTGAACTCCTCGCCACCACCATTTTCAAGGAGGTAACGGGCAATCTCAGTGACTCCTCGAGAACCTACGCCATCAAAGATTTTCAACATTTCGGCTAACCATGATTCACCAAAGGCGTCAGGGAAGCTGTGGAAAATACTGCGCTGCGTGGCCGCTGAGCGCCCTTTGAGGCTTTCAATCAAGCGCTCTTGCTCAGTTGTGATGACATCGGCCAATCGAAGATCGTTGTCGGCCAGCGACAAGCTATCGAAATAGTGAATGATCTCATCCCGAGCGACAAGAAACTCAAGCACGAGACTCAGGTGCAACTTACGTCCCTTGAGACAAAAGGCATTGATATCATCGACGAGAGATTTAATCTGCGATTCGTCTTCATCAAAAACGGCGAGGTTCTTACGCACGTTTTCAAGGGCTTTCACCTTTACCTTGGGATCCCTTGAATCAGTAAAATCGTTCACCAACATTTCGGCAGGACTCTGTGAATCACAGCGAAGCACAAGAGGATCGGTCCGTTTGCTGGGGACAGAAAAAATATGGCTTTCACGCAGTGCTTTCTTTGCACGCTCCCACCACTTTTTATACCCCTCTTCTGGCACCACACTTCCGCTAAGTTCGCGGTCAAGCTGGTCGAGCATCATGCTCCCACCATGGCTTTCAAGGGTGCGCTTCACCAACTCGGCTGGATCGCTATCGACAAGCGCACGTAGCTCATCGATATTATCGAGCTTACGGGCACTAAAATGATCCGAGTCCAGCCAATCCGTCTTTTGAATAGCAAACTGAAGTGCCATTTCCTGTTTGGATTGCCTTTCAAAGTCGATGACCACCTTGCCTCTCGGCAAATCCCAACTTTTAACTTTTCCTGCACCCCAATTTTTATGAGTGCAAAAATTCCCTGGAGCTATCTCTGATAATCTCTCCCCGACGGCTTGCGGGATTCTTCCCGCCTCGACAAGCTTCGCTACGTCTGGATGCATGGCTGCATCATGGGAAAACTAGAGACAAAGTGCAACTCTATTCTCTCATTCTCTCAAATCAAGGTTTATTTATGTTACCGATCCCCTGCAGAACCTCCTGCAAAACGCTGTTTGGGGGTCGGAACCCGACGCACACGGGGCAGGCGCCGCAGGTGGACAGATTCTTTCAAAGATCGCTGTAAAATAGGCAAGCGACCACGCCAAGACACCGGCACACGAGCCAGATCCGAGGCCTCAGCCACATAACCGTTGAACGTTTCTTCACCACGGGGCGATTCCACATGCAGCCACGGCTTCCCTTCGCGGAAAGTCAACGTTGCTGTCCCTGTATTATCACTTATCGACGCCGAGCGATCTTCATAACTGATGACTCGCATCGGAAGTGGAGGCATAGCCAAGGCGCCAGGAAATGGCTGAGCCATCGCAAGGGCTTCGGGGTGCGGAGGATGCGTTCGCCCGCCCTGAAGCTGCAGAGTGGCCTCCTTTTCCTTCCCCGAATGAAAGTAGCTGACCGTCACCTTATCACCTGGGCGGTGTAGGGAAAGCAGAACCATCATCTGACTCTCGTTGATCAGGATCTGATCGCCAAGCTTCCAAAGAACATCCATCGGCTTAAGACCCGCGAGATCAGCAGCTCCACCTGAATGAACCGTCGAGAGCAAAAAACCACTCCCGCGCGGCAACTTGGGAAGCTGGGCGTAAACCGCCTTGCTCGGTTTGGATACCGAGATCCCCAGCCTGACTTGTCCACCTGCTTCAGAAGCAGCAACGACTCCAGGAACGGGTAATGCGGGGGGGGCCCCATCCTCGGGAGGTGCCTCACCCGTCTGCGCTAGGCTCATTGATACACACCCGATCCAAGCCGCAAGCGCCTTGCCACATGATCTTTTTTGTATGACTGGAAAAAAATACATCCGTAAACGATTAGAATTGGGTGACGGGAATGGTGACGACCTCCTGCCGTGGTTGGCTCAATGTGACGATGGTGCCGGTCTGCGCATCGCGTATTTGCTCCTCGTCGGTGACGTGATAGCGATAGCGGTAATGGGGAGCTCTCCCGTCGTGAGGAATGATCAACCCATCCTCTTCTTGCCCTAGTATCCTGTTTGACGACTTCAGAATGACCTCCCTGGCGGAAACCAAGGAACCACCTGCTAGATCGGATACAGCGAGGGCGGGTGAGGCATCATCGCGATTCTGTAACATCACACTGGGCACGACGAGCAGAGCCACCGCTGCCGCCGCGGCCAACGCTTTCCACGACCACCCCTGCACCCACGATGAAGAGGAAATCGTCGCACCATCACGATCTGAAGACGACTCGATACACGGCTCGAGGCCTGCTAGTTCGTCAATGGTCTTCCCCAGCATTACCTGACCGTCATCGCTGACGGAGGGAGGGATCAACCGGCTGAGTTTCTCCTCGATAGATTGATATTTATCCATGGCGTTCGCGTTTAAGGGTCTCGAGTTTGCGGCCGAGCTGCTCCAAAGCATAACGATATCTCGATGCCGCGGTGTTTGGTGAGATGGCCATGCTTTCGGCGATCTGATTAAATGTAAGCCCGCCCCAGATTTTCAAGGTGACGACTTCACGAAGTTTTTCACCAAGATCATCGACCGATTGACGCAGCATTTCAGCATCCTCATCGTCCTCCGCGCTGGTGTCCAACCAGTGGTCATCGCGGTCATGCAGGAAAACAACCGCCTCCTCCTTGCGTTTTTTTCGGCCCTGTTTTTTACCATGATCCATGGCAACGAAACGAAGCACCGAATAGGCCAGTGGCAGGTCTGGCGGAACATGGTTACGTTCTTGCTGATAGCGCCAGAGCCTGATTAAGGCATCCTGAATCATATCTTCGGCATCCTCACGGCAGGAACATCGCTGGCGCGCATACACATACAAGCGCGAGCTGTGCTCCCTGAGCCATCCCTTCCATGATGAAGCGTATTGCGCAGCCTGTTTTTGATCGGCCTGATTTTGTGAATGACTCGCCATCTATTTTTATAATGCCACATCCAGAGTGATTTGTCTGTCATTTATCAAATAACCTCGCACTTACTCCCCCCCCACAATTGAGGCAATGACACCAAAAACATCTTCGGCGCAGGCAACTTGATTCTCGGATCGTGTGATCAATACCGGCTGCTCGGATGGAGGAACCCGATCGCGTCCGTGCGAACCTTTGACGAGGTCGGCGTCCAGTGGAATCACATCTAGCAGCGCCCGAAAACCTAATTTTTTCTTCAGTAAAAATGCGGCTATTTTAGGTTGAGGAAATGAAATCGAGGGATCGAGAAATAGCTCCACAGGGTCGTAACCTGGCTTGCGGTGAATATCCACACAGCGGGCAAAATCTGGTGCCTTGGCATCGTCCTCCCAGTAATAATAAGTAAACCAAGCATCCGCCTCGGCGATCGCGATGAAGTCCCCTGCCCGCTGGGTAGCGATGTGATCGTGCTGACCCTCGCGAACCTCAGAAGCCGCCCAAATATCAGCAGACATCCTCACCTCCTCCACCCCATCCATCTCTTGCAACAAAGCAAGGACCTCCTCGCTGATTGACGGGTCGTTTACATAGACGTGCGCGACCTGGTGGTCGGCTACCGCAAAGGCCTGGCAACCACCGCAGTCCAGCGTCTCTAATCCCAGCTCATCCTTCACTTGAATCCATCCACGTTTACGAAACTCACGATTGAGGTGAATACTCCGGCTGACTTGAGAAATTCCGTATTCGGATAATAACACCACCTCGATGTCACGCGACTGGTAGAAGTCGATCAAATCACCCACGACGGCATCGATGGCACGCAGCTCTGGGGCTACTTCAGGAGCGTCTGGCCCGTATTGCTGCAAGCAGTAATCGAGGTGAGGCAGGTAGACAAGGTTCAGCGTCGGCTGCTCCTTGTCTTCAATCCACTTCGCTGAGTCGGCAATCCAACGTGACGACGCGATACCGGCGGCCGGCCCCCAAAAAGAAGGAAAGGGGAAATCCCCTAAGTCCGACTTCATCTGCTCACGCAAGTCCATCGGCTGTGTGTGCACATCAAATACTTTTCGACCATCCGCTGGATACATCGGCCGTGGCGTCACCGACCAGTCGGCCGACGAATACATGTTATACCACCAAAACATCTTGGCACAGGTAAAGCCAGGGTGCTGACGACGAAGGTGGTCCCAAATTTTCTCGCCATGGACAACATGATTGCTCTGTTTCCAAAATTTGACTTCCGCGGACTCACGATCATACCAGCCATTGCCAACGATACCGTGGCCAGCTGGATCTTTACCTGTGAGGTAGCTCGACTGCGCCGTGCAGGTTACCGCAGGAAATGCTGGGGGAAACGATTGCACTGTCGCGGACTTCGCGAAGGCTTGTATCGCGGGGGTATGATCACCGATGAGCCCTTGAGTGAGCCCAACGACATTGATGACAGCTACGCGTTGCATAAAATTCAAACAGGCACTTCCCCCCCGTGGATTTTCTCCGTGGATGAGAACTATCTTCTCGTCGGGTAACGGAGTGACGGACGCTTGCTGGCCTTGGGGATATGGCCCTTGGAGTTCGGCTTTTTGCTCGATGGGTCAACCTTACCTGGGAGCACACCGTCGGCGAAATCACGTGTTGATGGCGCGACATCATAACGTCCCTCCATATCGGATTGAGCTTCACGCTGGCTCACTTCCCCCCCGACAATCTTGGGTTGGATAAAGATAATTAACTCCTTACGGATCATATCTTTTTTATTCCTCCGGAACAATCGACCCACTCCTGGAATTTGGCTTAACACCGGAACCCCCGTTTGACTATCGGTGACTGTTTCCGTCACTAGCCCGCCGAGAACCACCGTAGAATTATTGGGGACGGTCACTGTCGTGGAAATCGTTTTTGTCCCTATCGTTGGAACGATTAATTCCCCGACCTCTTGCTCCGCTCCGACGGTGTCATTCACCAAGGAAATCCTGAGGGTAACCTCGTCCTCTGAGTTGATCAATGGCACCACCTCGAAACGTAACACAACTTCTCGATATTCAATATTTGTGCTCGTCCCCGTTGTTCCACTGTTGAAGGTATTGGTTGGCACCGCAATCCTTGATCCCGAAGTAATCACGGCCTTGCGGTTGTTCGCGGTATATACCGTCGGACGAGAAAGTAGTTTGAAATTACTATTGGTTTTCAACGCATTCAGTCGGCCTGTAAGATTTTTGATAGTTCCGTAGACGTTCAGTCCGGTTCCTGCCGTGTTCAAGGCGGCAAGATCCACTTCAGACCCAGCCAACAAGCCACCGATACCCGTGTTAATACCCCCACCACCAGCTCGGCGAGGGTCAGGGGTATCGCCAGAAACCCGGCCAATACTTACCCCCACATCCTTCCCGTCAAGTAACTCGATCTCACCAAAGACCGTCGAGATCATCACCTGCTGAGGTCGACCATCAAGCTTATCAATCAGCTCGGAAACAACGCGCAGGCTTTCAGGAGGACCTTGCACCAAAATGCTGTTATTGAGGTTATCCGCCACGATGAGCGTCTTACCAATCACAATCGACTCAGGCACATCACTGACGTTAAATTCTTGCACGGATTCGGCACCGCTCGACGCTCCTCCGCCTTGCCGTGAACTTCCGACATTGCGGCTCGACTGGTTCCGATTTTGGTTTGAACTCGTCTGTCGGTTTGAACTCCGGGACGAGCCACTTTGGGATGACTTTCCAGAGCCGCCCACAGCCTCCAACGCTTTGGCCGCGACATCGAGGAAATCGCTCGCAATCATAAACCGTAGCTTCCGTTTGAAAAAATTATTATTATTAGGCGGAGCATCGAACTCACGGGCGAGCCCTTCTACAAAAATAATATCTACGGGGCGCCCCATGATAAAAATTTTATTCAGCCGTGGGCTTGCCACGATCTGGACGGGGATATCCTCCCCAGCCGACGTCGCCGTTGATGCTGCAGGAACCTTAACACCAGGAACCGATGGTCGATTGCCCGTAGTCCTCCCAGAAGCTCCGGTGGTCACACCCGCTGTTGTGTTGCTCTGCTGCTGAGAATTCATGATTTCATTCAGCGTGGTAGCCAACTCCTCGGAGTCGGCGTATTTCAACTGCACCCAAGTGGTATCAACATTGCCGGCCGCTACGTCGATGTAGCGTTTCTGATTGATCAACTTACGGATAAAGGCTGCCTTACCCGTAATCAGCACCGCGGACGCGTTGGGCACGGGCGCAATTTTTGCTCCAGGCCCGAGGCCGTGCAAACTCTGAGTAAAGGTGCGCACTGCCTCCTCTGGCTTAATGAAGCCGAGTTTCATAAAGTAGGAAATATAGGCGTCTCCTTGAGGAATGTCATTCGGGTCGTCAATAATCCCCTCAAGTTCAGCAGGACCATTTGATCCCGTGCCTTGGGCCTTGGGTAGCAGCTTCACCTCATTGGCTCCACTGGGGACAAAGACAAATCCCTCCATATCAAGCACCTTGACTAATAGATTGGCCGCCTGTCGGTTGGTCAGCGGTCCGCGCTGGTAAAACCTGATCTCCAATGCCTGTGTGGCTGAACTCAGCAGCACTCGCTTACCTGTATATTTCGTATATTCATCTGCGACGTCCTGATCATCCCAGTTACTGCCGTCGATCACCTGCCCAGCAGCAGCGGCCATCCTATCGAGACCCACATTCAACTCGGCTGCGCGGCCCATGGGGACAGGTGGCGGGACAACACCCGCTCGACCCCCAGGAATCGCGGGCTGAACCTTACCTCCCCATGGAACGGCCCTAGGTGGCGCCGAAGGCTTGGAAGGAGAGCTGCTAGGCACGGGTGGCTTGACCACACGAGGTATGTTTGGCTGAACGGGCTTGGAAGGGTTCTGAGCGTGCGTCGAGACGCCTAAACCTAGCGAGATGAGAACGGGAATGAATACTTTCATACGTGTGAGCTTTAACTGAAGGATAAGAAAATGATGCGCTTAACGGTTGGTTCTGGGGACATGCCGAACACGGGGGGATGGCTTTTTATTCCCCCTGGTTGTGCTACGTCCCGGAATGGGAGGGGAAATACGTCTTCCCGCGTTGGTGGGTTTCTTCGTCGGAGCTTTGGCGGTCGTTGATGGGCGAACTTTGATGAGTTTATCATCGTAGGTGATCCACGCCTTTTGACTTCCTTTGCCAATCGAGACACGTGAATTTTCGTTCGATTCCGTATCCTGTTCGACATCGAGAAGTTGAAACCCACCCGCAGAAAACCCGGGAATAAACCGGATGCGCTCTTTCCGGTTTTTTTTGTTAATGATCGTCACGAGATACCTTTCATCAGCCGATCCAGACTGCCTCCCACTCGGGCGGATACTACCGAGCATCCAGTCGCGCTCGAGTGGCGAGTCCACCTTTTGGGTCGCTGCTTTCGGCTTAATGGTAAACGGTGATTGGCTAATGAGCCCCGTGAATTGCCCCATGTTCGGCTTCTGGGGAGGTTTCGCCGACACCATACCCATGAGGCCTGTCATGGCCAACAAGGCCAACAGGCTGAGAGGGAATCGAGTCAATCGCATCATGAGAAATAGGGTGTTTATACGTATAAAAACGCCAGTATGGCGGGTTCTTGTCTGTTTGAGGTGGCTAAGCATTTAATCGGTCGTGACAGATGCCTCCTCAATCTCGGGAGTAAACCATTGTGTGACCTCCAGTTCACAATCAACGCGCGCAGGATCATCACGCTGAGGGGATATCCGAAGCTGGGTGATGGACCGACTTTGCTGGGGGGCCTGAAGGTCCGTCAGCCAGAGGTAAAGCTCCCTGTCGGAGGCATTCCCTAGGACTTTGACCCTCGCACTCCGGTAGGCACCGACTTCTTCGGTATCCTCACGTTGGGGGCTGGGGCGTTTCTTCAGGGTCACCCCGTTGTTCAATGCACTTTTTTCGGTGTATGTAGCAAGCTCTGCACCCACGCCTCCATGGGTTCCGACCACTGGTGGGTTCTCGAGCAGCCATTCTTGATCGGGGCGCTGTGATTCTGCCTCATCCAGCTCGCGCTCCATCTTTTTTAATGCCTTGGCACCTTTCGTCAACATCGCCTCCTTTTGCTGTTTAGCCGCATTGTACGACGTAAACAGAAAAATATTCACAATGATAAAAGCTGCCCCCAAAAGAATAAAAATCAGTTTCTTTTCGCGATCGTTCATTCTTCTTTTTCTCCCTTCAAAATTCCTTCGTAGTTAAATTTCCAGCGATTGGTTTTGGCATCAGACGCGGCGGGTGGCAGCGACCACTCGTAATCAGAAAGTGTGCGGCGTATTTTTTCTGCATACTGACTGGCAAGCTTCAAATCCGCTGTCTCTCCACGGATGATAATACGTTCTCGACTCGCCTCAAACACTTTAAATCGCAAATCCTGACCTGCAGGAATGGCCTTGGCACTGCGCGCCAATAACTGCAACGGCCAATGCTGACTATCCACCACGGGAGCCAGCTGATCCCAATCGGCATTGAAAAGCCCGATACCCGAGTGCTCCATTCGTATATTTTCCAACTTGGCTTCCTGTTTTTTGAGTTTGGCGTCAAGTTGGTAATAATTATAACCAAAGTAGGCCACGATCGCGAAATAGGCCATGAGACCTGCAGCGATCACGAGGGTTCGTTTTTGTCTCTCAGCCTTCATCCGCTGCTCAGCGCGGACATCGGCGGGAACGAGTCGACTCATCGGCTCGGGCAGCACAGGGCACGGCTTGGCTTTAGCCGAAACCTCAACGCCCAATTCCTGAGCAAAGGTTTGGATTTCATCCTCACTGGGGTCTGAATCCTGCCCCGTGGTCCAAACCACCGCTTGATCCATTTGCAGGTTCACCCCCTGCAGACTGAGCTGAGTAAGCGCAAGACGAATATCACGGATCAGATCAAATCCAAACTGGTTCCCGGAAAGCGATTGAAAATAGGTCAAGTGACCGTCATGCGTGATGGCAAAAACCCAACGACCCAGCTCAAGCCAGAGGGTCACCCCATTGGCATCCATCGGAAAAAACCGCGCCGAAATATCAAACTCACTCGGCGCACGCAGCGGCATACTCCCGTCACCTGGCGCAGAAAGAACCACGCTGAGAAGGTCCGCATGCCCAGCTTCCCCCCCTGCTGGAAAAACATCGGTCAGCCGACCCGCATCCATCTCAGGGCGGATACCCGATTTCTCGAGATGCATCGCGGCCAAGTCATCAAACATCGCCGCATCATCCGTCTGCACCTTAAAAGGCACGGCGAGTGCCTCGCGCACGGGAAAGCCCATGATAAGTCGACCCGACGGGATTCCCTCCAAGTCCGATGCCTGCAGCGGGCCCTTTTCAAGACTTGCGCGAAACCCATGATCGCGCCCACCCTGCCATACCTCCCAGCCCGTCGATCCGGGAAGAAGAATTGTGCTTTCTGTTTTACTGCTCAAAATAATTAGAAGTGAGTGATTGGAGATTAAATATCAGGAAATGTAAAATAAAATCATTTAAGGGATCACCTCCTCCTTGCGTTCGAGGATGGCGGGCTGGCCTGTGCGGCTTTTGAGAATGAGCGTGATCCGTCGTTTGACCGTCCCGGCGCGTCCGTCACTGACAATACGCGTCGTTGTGTCTTCAACCGTAAGCCTCGGCGTCACCATCGGCAGCTGGAACTCAGAAACTCCTAGCAGGCTGAGTGCTTCCGTCAAACTCTGAAACCGCTGATCATCCTCGGTATCACGCAAGCGATCGGGGCCAAGCACATAATCAACCACATTCTGAGCATCGTCAATAGACACCTCCGCCGCGGCAGCAATCAGTGCGGCCTTGGCTTCATTGACATCCAGCTTGCCACCGCTCCAGATGGTAAACCAGTTTTTCCAGTTGGGCTTTAACGCTTCGAGAAGTTCCATGTCCTTGACGAGCCGCATTTCATCAAGATGGTAAAAGGGGCGATTAAAAGGATGATTCGGTCGCCCCTGATCCTCATACCAATCCACCTCCGCGCCATTGAGCTCGATCAGATCACCGGCATCCACCCAGTCAGTGAGATTATCCACCAAGGTCTGAGCATCAAGCAGCTCCATCCCCCAGTCGGTAAAAATGTCTGTCAGCAGCGGCTTATCCTTTCGCATCAAAATCACGTTGATATTGAACCTCGCGGCTTCTGATTGGATGCGTGCTCGATAGGCAATATCCCTTTCTTGATCCTCCCAATCCAGCAGCGGGTCCATTTTTTGGATCGCGGGGTTCACCGCAACCGCAATCCCCCTTTCTGCGACTTGCAGCGCTTCAAAACCATTGATCTGGGAGGAGGCCACATCGGCATCGTGATAAACCACCCTCACCGCGGCAAAAACGGCAAGCGACAACACCGCCATAATCCAGAACACGGCGATCAGAGCACTGCCCTTTGCCGTTGTTGAATCTGCATGGTATTTCATCGACTTCATCATTCTTTCCCTATGGTGATCGTCTCGGGGGCGGGGACTTTTACTCCTGTGCCCTGTGGCCCCGCTGGGTTTTGCTGCATGATCTGCCTGAAAACAACTTCCGGGTTTTGCTTCGGCACCACCCAGAATGTCTGCTGCACGATATCGGAGGTGGGCTGGAATCGACAGTAAAACTTCACCTGCAAAGGCAATTGGCCGTTGTTATCCCAGTCGGTGAGGTATTCAAGTGTCCTGCCATCCACCACCTCACAATCACACATCCAAAGATCTTCAATGAGCGTGATCTCAGCGACGGGTTCAATGTCATCGTTCCCCATGGATTCTGAGTCCTCGAGGATTTTTTCGTCATAAAACCGCAGGATGACATCGACAAACCCGTCCCTCTGCTCGACCGTTGCCAACTCGATCGCCTCCGCCGTCATCGGCGTCTCACCCCAATGAAAGGACATCGGCACATTCTGAAACGTCAACGTAAACAAGGTGCGGGATGTCGCTCCCATGCTCGAATCATCGCTTACCAACCTGAGCACCGCATTCCCAGGGATTTGCTCAAAGTGATTCTTCAGCAGATTAAAAAAAGCATTTTGCTCCATGGTCGCACTCTGTGTGTCCACGACCGTTCGGCTCAGTTGCATCGAGGAGCTGGCAACACGAAAAATCATCCCCACGAGCATCCCCATCAACCCGAGTGCAACCACCACCTCCAACAGGGTAAATCCCCTGCGGCACGTCCTGCGTTGATGGCATCGATTGTTTTTCATCACTTTGTTCAAAATCAGGGTTGGTAGAGATTGGCATATCGCCAAGTTTCTGCACTCTGTTGCCGCCACTCACCATCCACCTGCCAATAAAAAATCACCTCAATCCGGAACATCTTCTGAAGCAGTTGGCCGTCTTCATTTTCAAGCTCCATCGGCTCAACAATCGTTTCGACCTGACCAGTAAAAAAGGACATCTCATCGCCTGTAATCTCGGTAAGATCAACCGTCTCACGACCTTCCTCGAGGTTCGGAGTGCTGATCGCATCCGTCATCGCACTCCTCAGAATCCGCTCAATCTGCATTTCATTCTGAATCGTCGACGCCGTCAGGCTCGTCATGTGTAACGCCTTCACCAAGGATACAGCCACCGCCGAAAAAAGCCCCAAGGCAATCACAATTTCCATCATCACATAGCCCGCGCGGAGCGACCGATAGCCCGCGCGGAGCGACCGATAGCCCGCTCGGAGTTTTCTCCCGGCAGATAACTGATGACTATGACCTGGCGACTTCATCCTTATTCGTCTTCGATACTCATTTCCTCATTCCTCACGCTGGCGGTAAGCGGGTGCAAGCCCTGAATCAACCAGCTTTTCCCCACACTGCAGCGGATTGCAATAGGTTCGACCAACCCGATGGGGTCAAGCGTGACCACCACCCTTTTTTCACCTTCGATTAACTCCCAGACGTCAGAACGCCAGCGGCGGATTTCATAAGTAACCTCGGAATCCGTGGCCTCACTGGCTGTGATATCCTCAAAGTCTTCACGCGGAGCCTCATCATCATCAAAACCCAACGCGTCATCCTGCTCGACATCTGCCAACATAAACTGAGGGCCAATGGAAATGGATCCATCGCTGATCGTCAGCTGATAAGCGCGCTGCTGCCGAACCGCAATATTACGGGCGCGACGAGCCAATGACTCGATCTCCCCCGACGCCTCACGCAGCCGCTGCTCGGTCTCGACCGTCGATATCGTTAATGTCAACCATGTAACCAGTATCGCAAGCATACCCAGGACAAAGACAACCTCCAAAAGCGTAAACCCGCCCGATTGCCTTCCCCTACTATGGCGCATGGCTCTATTCATCCTGACTCGACATATCGTCTTCCGTCCCCTCAAGTCCGTCTTTACCCAAACTGATTAATTCAGGGCGAGAGCGGTCCTTCGATCCGGGGTACTTGTAAATGTATTCGTTGTCCCATGGATCCTTGGGAACCTTATCCATGATCTGAGTCCAGCGACGAGGGCGAGGAGCTGAGCTGGGTTTCTCAACTAGGGCCTTCAGACCTTGCTGCTCTGCTGGATAATGACCCGCATTGGTTTTATAGGATTGCAGGCCATTATTGATCGATGAAAAATCACCATCCACCACCGTAATCGCACCACTGTCAGATATTTTCTGCATGGTAAAAATCGCCCCCCCCATGATCATCGCAATGATCCCAAGCACAATCACCATTTCAAGTAGGGTGAAACCTGACTGGCTAAAATAGGTCGGTTTGCAAATTCGAGTCGACGATGGAGTAGGAAACGTAGTTTTCATAAGTAGTAATTGAGAAGATTAACGAGATTGATAAAATGGAGCAACGGAAGCCCCTGTGAGGGGTTAATGGTCACCCCTAAGCATCCAGCTTGCGGTATAACCTAATAAACGCCTTTTCGTTGAAAAATTGTCTTATTTTTTAACCCCGTCACAGCGTGCTGGTATTATTCCAAACAAAACCAACAGAGTAAAAAGAAAAAAGCCCGGCTTTTTCCGTTAAGAAAAAGCCGGGCATAGACCTGGCAACGACCTACTCTCACAGGGCCTATCGCCCCACTACCATCGGCGCAACGATGTTTCACTTCCGGGTTCGGAATGGGAC
>JABDRB010000025.1 GCA_013041925.1 Akkermansiaceae bacterium
TACTGGTCATGATTGCCCTCGCGATGTTGAGCCTGAGCACCATCGAGCTGCGATCGGGCCAGAGCGGTAAGGCAATGGCCGAAGCTCAGGCGAATGCACGCATGGCGCTGATGCTCGCGATCGGTGAATTACAAAAGCATACTGGGCAAGACACGCGCATCACGGCCTCTTCCACGGTGGTCGATGAAGCGAGCCCACCACTTCTTGGGGTGTGGAAGAGCTGGGAGGGAATGAATCACGATTCTGACGGACGGCCGGTCAAGCCAGATTATGCGATCAAACAACAACCTTCCTCAAGTGGTGATGGTCGATTTTTGACGTGGTTGGTTTCAGGTGCGCAGGCCGGCGAAGCTCCAACTGATCCAAGTAGCCTCGCCTACTCATTGCCGCAGGAGAATGACGATAGCGTGAAATTGCTTTCCGAGGGATCGCTGGGTAAGGATTCTACCCAGCAAGTGCATTTAACACCCATTGAGTTGGATGATGGCTCGGGTCGTTTAGCATGGTGGGTATCTGGAGAAAACCAAAAGGCCCGCCTGATGCAGCCCTACAAACCTCGTAGCAATGACGACGCTGGCTGGGCGGACCACGCAAGGTCTCACGCTATTCCAGATGTGGCAGGCCTTGGGCTCGACAGCTTACTGGATGATCCAGAGTCCTTCTCGCCAGACGCATCAGATGCAAAGCCGCTGAACAAATTGATGAGCCGCAATACGATTGCCCTGATTGATTCTGACGATTCGGAAACCACCCAACACTACTTCCATGACTATTCATCCAGTGCTGTGGGCCTCCTCACCAATGTGGCCACTGGCGGCTGGCGTAAGGATATGTCTATTCTCACCGAAAAGTGGGACGATATTTACACCAGTTACTCTGGCGGCAGATTGCCCCTGTTCCGGTTATCCACCGCTGCAGGAAACACGACAGCCGTCCCAAAACCATCCACCAACAACTATGATCCCGATCAATCGGGTCTATATCCATGGAGCGGCTACAGCCAAATTGGAGCTACTAAACGTCCGTTTACTTATCACTCCGCCTGCGGCTCATGGCAGTCACTCGTAAATTTCGCTACCTATTATAGAACCATCACCTACGACGCTGGAACAAAAATCGGCCGCGCGCCTTTCGGTTGGGGTACGCTCTTCCAACGTCATAATGGCGCCGGCGTATCAAATAATCATTATTACAAATACTATCATGGCGTAGAGATCAATCCAGTGGTCGCACGTATACAGATGGTTGTCCAAGCCAATGCCATTCGCGATCCAAACCCAAACATCTCCAACCCATCACTTTATCACCGGATCAACCTGAGAGTAGTACCAATCATCACGCTATGGAATCCACACAATGTGGAAATCAGCAAGACTTTGTCAGGTCCCTATACGACCAGCAATAATGCCCCCAGCAGAAATGCAGACTTTGGGATAGGAACCCAAAGGTCATTGCCCATAACACTAGGGATTATCAATGGCACTGTGCCCCCAGCCAGCGGCTTCAAGTATAAGCTTTTCAATGGGGGGAATCCAGGCACTCTTGACGGGAAGCATCAAACAGGTCAAAATGAATGGGATTATACCATCCCACAGAATGTAGCTCTAGGGTATGCAAATTACACTAGTTATGGCACCGCACAATACTTGGGAATACGCGCCGTAACGGCATGGCTCCCGCTAGAGTTCGATTTGAAACCAGGCGAGGTGAAGGTATATAGCCCAGCCTTCAACCGTGATGGGCAGTGGAGTGGAGGTTGCCGACTCAAAGAGGGATACGCAGCGGGTGATGATTTTGGCCTAGCTGTGCACGACCCTGGCTCTATCAATCCACAGAATGGCTATACATGGAAAAACTTGCATAAAGTAAAAGGGCGCTCAAGCGATCAATTACATGTGGGCGACTTAGTAAGGTTTTCCTTAAAGGCTGATAGATACACGAAAGTCTACAGTGATGCTCTCACCACCAAAGCCGGGGCTGGAACCTACTTCTCAATTGGAACATCCAATTGGCCACGGAGTCTAGCTGACATCAACAATGGCGGTGTCCCCAAAGGTGCGGGCTATATGCGCAGTAATATGGTTGCAAATCCAGGGATGGATTGGGCTAATAAATATTGGCCCTCTGATGATCTTGACGAAGTTCAATACCCTGTCTCAGACCTGGTGGCTGGAGGAGGCAACCCACCCTGGACGAACATCTTCTCGATTTCATTTGGGCCACGTTTAACCATTGGTGCTGGTTACGGAAATGCCAATGACCGCCCAACGAAAGGGGTCCTGCAAAGCAGTCCATTCGTAATGAACAACTTCTCAATCCCTGAAAAGGAAGATCATTTCCACCCTGCGCATGGAGCCTATGATATGTCCTACAGCTCCATGTCTTTGAATAGCAATTTGTCCCCCGAAGTAGGGACTGAAGGTTACATCGTCTCAGGCTTCCAGTCTGGAGAAGGGCTATCACGACTCGTTATGGCAGAAGTGCCGATGAGACCGATGGCATCGCTCGTAGAATTACAAAGCTGGGACATGCGTGGCAAAAATCCGATGCCACCCTACCAATACAACTTGATCGGCAACAGCGACGCCACTCCCCTTATCCAACAAGCAGGTATATTACCAGATGATCCATTATCGAGTGATCTCGCTGAGAACCTCCAACACGACGATGCCTACTGCGCTAACCACCTACTGTTTGACGATTGGTTCTTTAGCTCCATCGCTCCAAGACCAACATCGTTTGGTAGCTCCATTGCCAAAAACATTGAGACCGTTTATCGGGACTACCTCGAAGGTAATGAGCCTCTCGCGAATCGCAACTACCGACCAATCACGCAGGATGCCGACCTGTCCTCATCGCAAGCCTCAGATAGAATTGATGAAGTCATCAACAGTCCTGATGGTGACGGCTGGTTGAAGGTCGCCTCACGTTTTGAAGTCGATGGCATGTTCAATATCAACTCGACCTCAATCAAAGCATGGCGAGCTTTATTGGGCCATGCACGCAAACAGCAAGTCGCATATCATGCCGCGAACGGTATTGATCTTGATTCCACCGAACATGATTATGTTGTTTCTCGTCACACCATCGCGCCAGACGTCAACGCAGGCTCGGCCACAGGCTTAGGAGCATCCTTTCCCGATGGCTCGGAATACACGGGCTTCCGAACACTCACCAACGATCAACTCGATGACCTCGCTGTGCAATTGGTCGATCAAATTCAGAAGCGTGGACCATTCCTGTCTCTATCTGAGTTCTTGAACCGGCAACTCAATGACAGCGATGATGAACTGGCATTGGCAGGAGCTCTGCAGACCGCTTTGAACAAATTAAGCGATAACCCAAATAAAGCTCTAGAAAACAGATCCAGCGAAACCATGGACGCAGCCGATCAAAGAATCAGCGATGCAGGTTACAGCTTCGACGAGGCCAGTGATGGAGTTGACACTCACGGACTTCCTGGTTGGATCCGCCAAGCGGATGTCTTGCGACCCATTGCCCCTGTTCTATCTGCACGCGATGATACATTCACCATTCGCGCTTATGGTGATGCAAAAGACTCAGCTGGTAAAATTGTCGCCCGTGCATGGTGTGAAGCAGTGGTAAGAAGGACCCGTGACTTCGCGGACTCTTCGGATTCCCCCGACTCCATTGATGCTCCAATAAGCCCAACCAACCAATTATTCGGGCGCAAATACATTTTGATCTCATTCCGCTGGCTTAACTCCAAAGAAGTTTAATATGACGACCCCCATGATGAAGTATCTAGTCGCTGCGTGCCTGCTCATTGCGCACCTGCCCTCCCTCGCACAAGAGCAAAAGAAAACACGGACATGCCGGATCATCTTTCCTGAGCGACCCAACGGTGCACCCTCTGAGGCTTACATCTTCGATGGTGAAATGTCCCACAAGGTGCTCCTTCCTAGTCTTAATTTTTCGCAAGTGATCGAGCTGCCATTGGGCAAGATCACCATTGGGATGACTTCAGAAGCTGTTAATGACCCTGAAGCATTTCCTGAAGGAGCCCCAACCGTAACCATTCCCGCATCACAGAACGACCTGTATTTTTTTATTTTTAGCGACCCCAAAAATAAAGTCCTGCCGATTCGCATCCAACCAGTCAATATCGATAATGAGATACTCAAAATCGGGGAGACTATGTGGTTTAATTTCTCAGAACGAGATCTGGCAGCCAAGCTCGGCAAGGCAAAGATGGCGATCAAAGCCAAAAAGCGCGCGATTAGCAAACCACCACTGACAAAAAGCGGTTACTATTTGGCACAATTTGTTTACAAAGAGGACGGCGGCTCACAATACTTACCCATCATGAAGAAATCATGGTGGTTTGATGAATACAGTAAAAACATTGGTTTTATCATTGATACAGGAGCTCGCATGCCAAAGATCTACACATTCCGCGATCGTAGATGGGCAAAACCTAAAACAGATCTTTAGTCTAACGAATTAGGTGTCTATTCAATGAAAATCCACATTCTCATCTTACTGCTTGTTCTTGGAGCATCGGCCTTGGCTCAAAACGCGCAGGGGCGCACATACAGAGTTCTATTCCCCGAACAGCTCAAGATAAAAGACTTAGAATTGTATCTATTCAATGGACAAAATTCGGAAAAAATCCAACCGCTACGCAAAACGCTTTCCCCCATTTATCAGTTGCCTGGTGGCGAAATCACTCTGAAGCTGACACTTAATCAGGTGAACCAAGGGGAAACGTTCCCTCAAGAAACTGCCAGTGCAGAAATTTCATCAGACACCACGGATCTCTTGCTGCTCATTTTGAATGACCCAGGAAATGCGAATATCCCTCTCAAGATGGTTATCATTGATATCGGCGATCAGCAGCTGAAAGCCGGTGAAACACTGTGGCTGAACCAAACCAAGAATACCATTCATGCATCGCTGGGGAATCAGAACTTAGTCATTGAACCGGAGTCCCGCATCGTAAGCAAACCACCGTCCGAAACCAGCGGGTATTACAAAGCTTCTTTTGGTTACCAACTTCCTAAATCTGAAGCAACCAAAGCTGTCATGCGTAAGTCATGGTGGCATGACGCCACAAGTAAAAGCTATGGTTTCGTGATCAAAAACGCCCGCAGCACCTTGCCCACTATCTTTACCGTCCGCGATCGACGCTAGGCGCCAAGCCTGCTTCCGTTTGCGGCGCCGGCGCCGGCATCTGCGCAAGATTAACTAAGTGACAGAACTCAGCGCGCGGCCCCCAATAAGTGGGGTGATCAAATAAGAGGCACATTTTTGAATAAATGCTGGGCTTGCGGACGTTATGTTCACAGGATCCATACTAATTATTAATGATGAAAATGAAACTCACCTCATGGTTGTTGGCTGCGGGCGTTTTTGCCCTGAGCCCGCTCGATGCCCGAACTTGGACGAGTGCCGATGGTGTCAGCACGTTTAGCGGGGATTTTGTGCGCTATCATGCAGACACGGGTCAAGTCACCGTCACCAAGGGGTTTCGTGACGTCACATTCAGGATCAATAAATTATCCGAATCTGATCAGGCGTGGGTCAAAGAACAGGCCGAGGCGAAAAATTCGAAGCTTACGACGGATTCGACAGATTTGCTGGACGCGCAAATGATTGGATCGAAACTCAAGGAGGGAGTGCTTTCCAAACTCGATGACGGTGAATTTGTCGACTACGTCATGACATCGGCACCTGATTATTACGTGGTGTATTACTCGGGCAGTTGGTGAGGACCTTGTCGCAGAACGGCTCCACAGTTAGTGAAGTCATACAAGCAGGAGATTGTCCCGAAAGAGAATGTCGAGTTCATCCACTTCAGCCGTGACCGCACACCTGCCGCGGCATTGGTGTGGGCAAAAAAGGAGAAATTCACGTGGCCGCACATTTTGCCGTCGAGGCACCGAGATTCGGGTTTGCAGAAGTATGCTAAGAATTTCGTGCCCTATTACATGTTGATCGATAAAGACGGAAAGATTCTCGCGGAGGGGAAACAGGCTGTGTTTGCGAAGGTGAAGACGCTGTAGGCTGGGCTTCTAATCAGATCGTTTTTTAGCTGTTTCTTGTGAATACAGAGGTAACCCTTGTCCTTTTTTCTAAAAGGTGGACGTGGCATCGCTTGGTAAGCAATCTGCAGTGAGGCTAGCGCGTTCTTATTCTCGTTAGCGGTTCTCGAAAAAGAAACCCGCACTAAAAAGAAACCCCCATCCCTTGTGCAAGGATGGGGGCTTTTGAAAAATGGTGGCTCCACTCGGATTCGAACCAAGGACACGCGGATTTTCAATCCGCTGCTCTACCAACTGAGCTATGGAGCCGTCACCTCGTTTGGTTGCGGGTGCGGGAGGGGTTTAGTGCCGGATCGCTGAATTGACAATAGAAAAATGGCGGAAAGTTGTTTGCCGTTATCTAAAAAGACACCCTCGTGAGGGTGTCTTGTGTTGAACGACGCGTGGCCATGCGATCAGCAGGGCTGACAGTCAGGCTGACGAATGAGGCCGCCGATTAAGGTTTGGGCTCTTCGGCAGGCTTATTGCGTTGAAAACGCCAGCGGATGGCGTGGCGTTTGACGGCCGAACGGTCTTTGCGCTGTTGGCGTTGGGTGACGGTCTCGAATGCACGACGACGGCGCATTTCTTCAAGAATACCTTCGCTATCGAGCATCGTCTTGAGGCGCTTGAGGGCGCGGTCGACGGGCTCACCTTTTTGGATTTCGATACCTCTCATAAAATGATTAAATGTGTAAATGGGATGATTTGGGGGCGTGGGATACGCTATTTCACCAGCCGAGTTGGGTTGAACCGACGACGGGACGCGGAAGCTAGGGGGGAGCAGGCCGATGGTCAAGCATGAAAGCTTGAAAAAAATCAGGGCGGGGCTGATCGTCTGCTGCGGCCCTTGATCGGGCTCAATCTCCGCTGGGGAGGAGTTTTTTCAGGCTTTCGTAGATCGGGCGTCCTGCGATGCGACGGTTGAAGAGGTAGAGCGCGATGAGGGCAAACAGGATATTCGTGCTCCAAGCCGCTAAGGCCGGCGGTAAGTGGCCGGCTTCACCAAAGGTGAGGAAGAAGCTGGAGGAAAAGAGCATGCCCGCACAGAGGAACAGAGCGACGGATACGCCACCACCGACACCACGCCGGCTAAAGACAATACCCAGCGGGGCGGCCAGCAGGATGGTGATCAGGCAGATCACGGGTTGGGCGAGTCGGTAGTGCCACTGGGTCAGGTAGGGGAGGTGGTTGGCCCACTCGATGCCTTGGTTGGCAGCGAGCCAGCTGTTGAGCTCTGGGATACCGAGGTGGCTTTGGTCGAGGCCAGGTTTAACAATCTGCCATGGTGTCTCTTGCCAATCACGGCTGATGGTCTCGGGGGTTTTTATTTTGAGAGGCACGGGCAGCGATTGGAGGTCGAGGATATGCACGCCGGAGAACGTCCAGTTTTTGTTTTCACGCGACCACACGGCTTTCTTGGCTTCCAGTTTAGTCGTCGGGTGTCCGCCGTCGTTGAATGAGCGGACGGTGACGTTGTGGATCTCCCCGGTTTTTTCAAATTGGAACGGGAAGGAGCCAACGAGCCAGACACGCTTCGAGTTGGAATCGCGGTAAAGCACGGAGCGTGCGCGGTCGGCATCCCCCCCTTTCGCTTTATCGACGATGAGGTCTTTATGTCCCTCGGACCATGGCCCCCAGTGGTAGTTAAAGATCAGGCAGGCGGTGGAACAAAAGGTGCCCGTGACGAGCAGTGGCATCACAATTCTGAATACACCACGGCCCGTCTGGATCATGGCAACAATCTCCTGGTGACGTGACATTTTTCCAAGGCAGTAGAGCAGGGAAAGGAGCAGGACGTATGGCAGGATAAAGATGATCATGGCAGGGATATGGATGCCATAGTAGCTGCCCAGCACCGCCATCGTGTTCTCCGCTTTATTGAAGTCGGAGATGTTGTTTTGCAGGTCGGTAAGCAGCAATACCGCCATCAGAGCCCCCATGCAGAGGCCAAAGGCGGATAGGAACTGCCGGGACATGTAGCGGTCGAGGCTGCCGGAGAACCGGTAGAGCCAAGCGGCGATGGAGGGTAACATGCAGAGTAGGCCAATGAGCCATGGGCGTAGCCGATGGCCGGCGATATCCGTATCGGGAAACCCGAGGATATGCTCGTCGACGGCGGTGATTTCCCTCGGGATCATCCACGCGCAGGCCACGACTCCTAATACGGACAGCACGATGGGCCAGATAATGGGTCTGAGTGAAGTGCTGCCGAGCATGCGAGGATGATGCCGAAGCACGGCGTGAGTAGCAAGAATCAAGTAGGGGAATAGCCACTCAGGGGGTGTCGAGTGGGGGAGCTTAGCCAAAGAAAGCTGGGTGTGCGCCTTGCGGGGCTTGGGATCCCGTGTTATGGCTTCGGCATCGACGGGATGAGTCGATCGAAATGACCACACCATGCCAATGAATCAAATGCGAGGAGCCATGCCTGGAAATATGTCGGGGGATATGCCGTCTCAGCCGTCGAGATTAGCGGGTTGCCCGGTGGTGAAGTGGTTATTGATCTCCAACATCGCGGTGTTTGTGCTCGATATGATGATCGGAGGAAGGCTTGCGGACTGGGGGCATTTTAGTGTCAGGCTTGGCTTGGAGCAGTTTCAGCTCTGGCGGTTGCTGACCTTTCAATTTTTGCATGCCAATGGGAATCACCTGCTGGCCAACATGATTGGCTTGTTTTTCTTTGGTCATTTTGTCGAGCATTGGTGGGGGAGTCGGAGGTTTCTCGTGTATTATCTGGCGACGGGTGTGGCGGGTGCCTTGCTCTACATGCTGTTGTTTTATGCTGGATGGTTTGGCACGGATCCGATTCCGCTAGGGGGTGGGGAGTTTTTTCCTGCGTCCTCGATCCCCTTGGTGGGCGCCTCGGCAGGTATTTTTGGGATCCTCGTGTGTGTCGCCCTCATTGCCCCCCAGCTCAGAGTGCTGCTCTTCTTTTTTATTCCCATGAGTATGCGGGCATTTGCGATTGGGGCATTGGTTTTCAGCTCCTACATGATCCTCACCAATGGGAATAACGCGGGTGGTGAGGCGGGGCACCTGGGCGGGGCAATCCTCGGGTTTATCCTGATGAAAAACCCATGGCTGATCTCGTTTGTATCCGAGGCCACCCAAGGTGTCAAAAAACGTCGGACCATCGATGCCCAAATCGTGCGCGAACAAAAGATCCGCCCGCGTATCCACATCAATATGGATGATAGCGAGATTGACCGGATCCTCGATAAGGTCAATGAGGAGGGTGTGCAAAGCCTCACCGAAGCCGAAAAGGAGGTTCTGCGACGCACGGCTGGCGGATAGACCACGGGCATCTTACCTTTTTCCCCTATGATGACTGACCCAGAAATGATCGAGTGCCCTGATGATGGGCTTCAGCTCACCCGGTTGCGCGCCATCATGCACCGATTGCGTGCCCCCGGTGGTTGCCCATGGGATGCCGAGCAGTCCCATGAAAGCCTGCTGCCGAATTTGATCGAGGAAACCTACGAGACGGTGGATACCATCAAGCGGGCCGACTGGGATCACCTCAAGGAGGAGCTCGGCGATATCCTGCTGCAGGTTGTTTTTCATAGCGAACTCGCCGAGGAGGCGGGGAGGTATAATTTGGATGATGTCGCCCGTGGTGTGAGTGATAAGCTGGTAAGAAGGCACCCGCATGTCTATGGTGAGAGTAAGGTCTCAGACACGGAGGGTGTGCTCAACCAGTGGGACGACATCAAACGGCAGGAAAAAGGTGACGAAGATGAGCCTTATCTGCACAACATCGGCAAGGGTCTACCCGCGATGCTGCGTGCTGCCAAGCTTCAGAAAAAAGCCGCCAAGGTCGGCTTCGATTGGCCCGATGACGATGGCGTCACCGATAAAATCCGCGAGGAGCTGGAAGAAGTGGAGGAGGAACTCAAGTCGGGCGACCGAGAGAAACTCAGCGAGGAGCTCGGCGACCTGCTGTTCTCCGTCGTGAACCTCGCGCGCCGCCATAAGCTCGACCCCGAGATGCTGCTCGAGTCCACCAACGTCAAATTCGAAACCCGCTTCGCCGCCATGGACGCCGCACTTCAAGCCCGTGGAATGGCATTGGATGCGTCGACCCTCGACGAGATGGAGGGCGAGTGGCAGAGGGCAAAGTGATGTGTTAGCCAAGGTCCTCGACGTTGGCGTAGAGGGCGCGGATGTTGAGTAGGGCTTTTTCTAAGAGGGAAGCTTCATCGGGGGTGAGGTTGCCACGTGATTTGACGGCGAGCATTTCGAGGGAGTCGAGCACGGTGGCGGCGGCCTTCAGGTTGACGCTGGTTTCGCCGGTGGTTGGGTTTTCCAGTTGGCCGAGGAAGAGTCCGGCATTCTGGGCCTGGAGGTAGACAAATTCGTTGAAGCGGGTATCAGCTTGGGGAGTATCAGACATGGTGTGGGTGTGGGAAGTTGAGGTGGGTGGGTTAGGCGTCGGGGTTGACGGTGACGATGACGGGTTTGCGGGTGCCGAAGTATTTTTGAGCGGCGGCACGGATGTCGCTGGCGCTGAGTGCGCGGATGTGATCGGGGGCGTGGAGATGGTGGTCGGGCTCAAAGCCGAGCAGGGAATCGATGGCACTGAGTCGGGCGAGTGCGCCTATTTTCTGGTTGGCGAGTGCGTGGGATGCGAGCCAGGTGGTTTTGACACTTTCCAGGTTGTCCTCGGGGATTCCGTTTTCGGCGATGGTGTGGATTTCATCGAGGAGGACCGTCTGCGCGGTGTGAAGCTGGTCGGGTGAGGTGCCGAGGTAAAAAGCAAACATGCCGGTATTGACGCCGTGGAACTGGGTGGCGGAAACGTAATAAGCCAGTCCGAGGTCTTCTCTGATTTTGGTGAACAACGGGCCGGCCATGTCAGTGCAGTAATCGTTGATGAGTTCGAGGGCGTAGTTATCGTCGTCTGATGCACTGGCACCGATGAATCCGACGGTGAGCACGGCTTGTTGTTTATCGAGGTGGAGTTCGTGGTTAGTGGGATCGACGATTTCCTGCGGGGTGGTCTGGGTGCGTTCACCTTCGGGGAGGTCGGCAAAGGATTGTTGCACGAGCTCGGCGATGGCATCGGGGTCGATATCGCCAAAGACGGCCATGACGGAATTTTTGGCGGTGAAGTATTTTTGATGGTGGGCGGTGAGGTCATCGCGGCGCAGGGCAATCAGGGATTTTTCTGTGCCCGCGCTATTCAGTCCGTATCCATTTTGGCCAAAAAGTGACGGGCGAAGGTGGCGGAAGGCAACGGACATCGGGTCCTCGGCTTGTTCCTGGAGTGCGCTGATCATGGCGTCGCGTTCACGCTCGAGAGCATCCTGGGGAAGGGTCGGGTTTTGTATGAGATCGGCGATGATGGTGAGTGTATCCTCAATGTCTGGCTGCAGGCACGAGGCGGATGTGAGGGTGGTGTTGTTGCCGCAGCTGATGCTGAAGCTCGCACCCATGGTGTCCATGGTGGTGGCAATTTGTTCGGCACTGCGTGTCTGAGTGCCCTTGGTCATGAGCTTGGCGAGCAGGCTGTTGATGCCTGAGTTCTCCGTCGATTCTGTAGGCAGGCCGGTGAGTGTGGCGACCGTGATCGAGACGGTGGGTAGGCGTGTGTCTTTCTGGGTGATGAGAGTGAGTCCGTTGTCGAGGACGCGCGACTGCATGGCGCCTCTGGGCGGGGCGCTGGTGGTGGTGTCCGCATTTTCCTCACTGTCTTCTGGGTCGAGTGAGGTCAGGGTGAGGGCGCTGGGGACGAGGTAGGTGCGGGCGACGCGTTGGAGGTCATCGGGGCTTACCTGTGAGAGTTGGTGGATGTAATCACGGGTGAAATCGAGATTGCGAGTTTCATGCCAGTTTGAGGCGAGGTCGGACGCCCGTCCTGAGGCGGTGGTCAGGGTGCGGAACTGGCTGACCAGCGCCATCCGTGTTGCCTTGTGGATTTCCTTGCTGAAGTCACTGGTGGCGAGTTGGTTGATCTCATCGAGGATGGCATCTTGCAGGGCGTCACGTTTATCGTGATCGACAATGGCAGCGACGGCAAACATGCTAGGAAGTTCGGGGGAGATGCTGCTCCATGCGCCGATGTGGTGACAGAGTCCTGATTTCTCGCGGATATTTTGATAGAGTCGGCTTGAGCGTCCGGCGCCGATGATGGTGGCGAGTAAATCGAGTGGTGAGGCATCGGGGTGGTCGAGGCTGGGGATTTGCCATGCCAAGGTGAGTTTGCTGGCGGGGATGGCAAACGTTTCCCTGCGGAGTCGGCTGCCGAGTTGTGCTGGCTCAGCGAGCACGGGAGCGGGTCGGGTGAAGCTGCGTGGTGTGTTCGAGGTGATGTTCTCGAGGAAATCGAGCATATCGGAGAGGATGAAGTCTCCGGAGATGCTCAGGAAGGTGTTCTCGGTGGTGTAGCGATCACGGTGGTAGCTCACCATGTCATCATGGGTGAGTTGGTTGAATAACTCGAGGTGGCCAATCACGGGTTGGCGGCGCGGGTCGCTGGCGTAGGCGGTGGTGTAAAGCAGCCGACCATTGCGGTCGTCGGGGTCGTCGAGCCCCATGTCGATCTCGCGTCGGATGACATCTTTCTCTTTTTCAAATTCGTCGACGGGGAAGGTGGGTTTAAACACCATCTCGGTGAGCACCTTAAGGAAGGTTTGGGCACTTTCGGCTGGGCCATCGATGTAATAAACGGTGCGATCGAAGGTGGTGTAGGCATTCCACTCGCCGCCAGCTGACTGAACGGTGTCTGAGATTTCTTTGCCATCGTAGCTCTCGGTGCCTTTAAACACCATGTGCTCGAGGAGGTGGGAGAGCCCAGCGCCGAGCAGGTTTCCCTCATGAATACTGCCTGTTTCCACCCATGCCTGAGTGCTGATGACGGGGGCGGAGGGGTCGGTATCAAGGATGACGGTGAGACCATTTTTTAAGGTGTGCACACGGGCTCGGGTAGAGGGGAACTGCATGTCGGCAAGGTGGGCGAGATTGGGGGTGTTGTGCAAGCGTGGATTACCCAGCTGTCAACAAACAATTTGAATTATAGTTCACGGGATGCGACAAAATCCTGTTGCAAGTTTCGGGTGTGGCCGGTAGTTTTTTTGAGTCTGCTGTGTTCGACCGCTAATGGTAGTTCGCCCGAACCGATGTACTATATATGGGGGCGGCCCCTACGAGCTGATGTCATGCCTTTTTAGGAAGACAGAGGTTTGGAGGATGTCCCCAACCTGTTGAGTAACGGGAACGTGGCCTCAACTCCATGGACGGCACAGCGGATGCATTTTTTTTCATTGTAAAAAACGGAGTTGTTTGATGCCGATCGGTAGAGCATGCTGTCCGTGTGGCCGATATTTCCCGTCTCGTAATACCTTTCGCTATCTTTCTCTACCACTCGCTATTGCGCTCATGTCCAACGAAGCAAACATCCATCCTCTGCCTGTAAAGACAGAGATCGTGAAGCTCGAAGGTGACCCGTTTCTCCTCAAGTGTGGTGAGGTATTGCCAGAGGTGCAGGTGGCTTATGAGACATGGGGCACACTCAATGAGGATAAATCAAATGCGATCCTTCTGTCGCACGCCCTGTCGGGATCGCACCACGCCCAAGGCTATAACCCAGAGCTCCCTGAGGCAGGAGGCTTATGGAAGGAGGAGCTGCATCAAGGGTGGTGGGATGCCTTTATCGGGCCAGGCAAGGCACTGGATACGGACCGGTTTTTTATCATCAGCGCGAACTACCTCGGCGGATGTTATGGGAGCACGGGCCCGAAGTCGATCAACCCAGAAACAGGCGCCGCGTATGGGGCAACGTTTCCTAAGCTTTCGGTCGCGGATCAGGTAGAGATGCAGGTGAGGTTGATTGATGCGTTTGGGATTGATGTGTTGCGGGCGGCGATTGGGCCGTCGGTGGGGGGGCTTGTCACGCTCACCTTTGCCACGCTGCACCCTGATCGAGTGCGCACGGTCATCCCGATTGCCAGTGGGATGAAAACCACGGTGTTGAATCGATTGATTCTTTTTGAGCAGATTTTGGCGATTGAGAATGACCCATATTTTAATGGAGGTGACTACTATGACGGGCCGCACCCTGATTACGGTTTGGCTCTGGCGAGGATGATTTCTCACAAGACCTTTGTGCACCTCGATGCCATCGAGCAGCGTGCCCGCCAGGAAGTGCGACAAGACAATGAAACGCTGGCTTGGTACCAGGTGCAGGATACCTTCCAGAGCTACATGCTGCATCAGGGGAAAAAATTTGTAAAACGGTTCGATGCGAATACCTACCTGCGGATCATTGATATGTGGTCACGTTACGATGCGTGTGTCGAGGCGGGTGTTGATAACGTCGGAGACCTCTTTGCTCGGTGTGCGGAGCATAATCATCAATTTCTTGTGTTCAGCATTGATTCCGATTTTTGTTTCTACCCAGAGGAACAGGCAAAAATTGTTGCGGGGCTGGAGGCGAGCGGGGTGGATACCATGCATATCACCGTGCACTCGGACAAAGGGCACGATTCCTTTTTGCTCGAACCCGCCCTTTACACTCCCCACATTGCTTACGTGTTATCCTCGTAGTCGCGAGGAATGTATCGGTGGTGGATGATAGTGGATGACGGTCAGTGACGGCAACGCATGCTGGGGCCCCCCTTGCGTGCAGTTTTATTTCTTTAGGTCTTTTCAAAAGGTGAACGAACGTTTTAGATGGGAATGAACGTTAATTAAAAATTATGCAGGCGACCCTTCACGACCCGGTAGATGTAAAAAAATGTGCCCCGATCACACACAGGAGGCGTCTCGGCGATTGTCTTGTTGCGAATCATCAACTCAAGGAATTGATCACAACGGAATTGACGCAGGTCGGTTTTGATATGGTGCCCAATGAAAAGGCGACCGAGTGCACGGTGCATCTTCCAGTGGATCATTGGGTTGAGGTCGGAGCGTTGTGTTTATTGGCCCGATCAAGCACCGCGACATGTCTTCGGGATAGTCGGGGCGACCTCGTGGCGTGGAAGGGGGCGGACACGGCTGAGGAGTGTGTTGAGGACATGGTAACACAGGCCGACTGTTTTCGGATTCAGTATCCATGGGATCTTCTCAAATTGAACGAGGAAGTTCTTACGCTGATTGATAGCTCTGAGATTGCAGGCGAGATCAGTCCGCTGGCTCAGGTCGATGGGAATTTGCACTTAGGCAGGGGCTCGGTGATTCTTCCTGGAGTTTACATTGAAGGCAATGTGATCATCGGTAAGGATTGTCGTATTGGTCCTAACGCCTATATCCGAGGTGAAACGTCTATCGGTGATCACTGCAAGATAGGGAATGCCGTGGAAGTGAAAAACTCGGTGATTTACCCCAACACGAACATCAAGCACCTGAGTTATGTGGGTGACTCGGTGATCGGGTCACACGTGCACTTGGGGGCGGGAACGATCATTGCCAACTACCGACACGACGGCACGAACCATCGATCCTATGTGGGCGGTCGATTGGTCGATACCGAAAGGATTAAGTTTGGTGCCGTGGTGGGTGATGGTGTGCGCACAGGTGTCAACACATGTATCTACCCGGGGCGTAAGATTGGGCCAGGGCGGATGACACTCCCCAATGCCGTGGTCGATAAAGATCTGATGGGGAATGACTTGAGTGCAGGGAAGTAGGCGGGCTCTCAGATGGATTCGACCCTTTTATCCACGGGCAGGTGGGTGGGTTATGACTCGGTGAGTTCAGGGGGGATTTCACCTCCGTGCCTGATATCGGCGGATGTCTCTTCGAAGATGACATCCTCGGCAATATTGGTAGAAAGGTTGCCGACACGCTCTAACCAGCGGCAGATAAACACAAGGTCGAGGTAATCACGGTAATGGGAGGTCTCATTTTCCAGTTGTTCCGAGAAAAATCGAGAGGTCGTTTTGTGGGTTTTCTTGAGGAGACGTTCGCGTTCGACCACGGTGAGGGCGAGCTCGGGGTTTCCGTCGCTGTAGGCGGTGATTGAGTCGGCAAGCATGTTGGCGACAAGTTGGTAAAGCCCCTCAACCCGTTCAATCTCGGGGACTTCCGTGTTTTTGACAATCTTGCGTCCTCTTTTGGCAATGCTAACCGCTTGATCTGAAATCCGTTCAAGATTGGTGGCCGTTTTCATCGTGCCGATGACCATGCGCAAATCACTGGCGACAGGTCGGAAACGGATGATGATTTGCATGCCGAGGTTGTCGATGAGGATTTCAAGTTGATCCTCGTCTTCGTCATCGGCAATGGCTTGGTTGCAGAGTTGCTTGTCACGTTGCATGAGCCCACTGATCGCATTTTGTAAATTACGCTGGGTTCCCGCCGCCATGGTGAGCGTCGTTTGTTTGAGTTCATCAAGGGCCGTGTTGAAGGTGCTGAGTATATGGGCTCCGGTTTGCATGGTATGAGATGGGATAGTGTTTTAGTTTGGTGATCGATGGAGTTAGCCAAACCGACCGGAAATGTAGTCTTCGGTTTGTTTGACGCTTGGGTTGGTGAAAATATTAGCCGTGTTGTCGTATTCGATGAGCTCCCCGATGTAGAAGAAGGCGGTGCGGTCGGAGATGCGGCTAGCCTGTTGCATGGAGTGCGTCACGATGACAATGGTGAAGTCCTTGCGGAGTTCGAGCATGAGTTCCTCGACTTTTGCCGTGGCGATCGGGTCAAGCGCGGAGCAGGGCTCGTCCATGAGGATGACTTTGGGGCGCACGGCAATGGTGCGTGCTATGCAGAGGCGTTGTTGCTGTCCACCTGAGAGGCCTAGGGCGGAGTCTTTGAGTCGGTCTTTGACTTCGTCCCAGAGGGCTGCGCCATGTAAACTGCGTTCGACGGATT
The DNA here is from genome assembly GCA_013041925.1 of Akkermansiaceae bacterium. GTDB lineage: Bacteria > Verrucomicrobiota > Verrucomicrobiia > Verrucomicrobiales > Akkermansiaceae > Oceaniferula. The sequence goes on from JABDRB010000025.1 coordinate 16,854, forward strand.
CATCGAGCACGCTCTTCTTTTTGATGCCTTGGATGCGGAGCCCGTATGCGACGTTATCGTAGATGCTTTTGGGGAACGGGTTATACTTCTGAAAGACCATGCCGACCTGCTTGCGTAGCTCGATGGGCGAGACATGCTTGGCATTGATGTCTTGGCCCATGATTTTGATTTTGCCGTTGGTGATACAGGAGGTATCCACTAGGTCATTCATGCGGTTGAGGCATCGCAGCAGTGTCGATTTACCACAGCCAGATGGCCCGATAAATGCGGTAACCTGCTTCTCTGGGATATCGAGGCTGATGTTATGCAGTGTGTTTGTTTTGCCGTTGTCATAGGAGAATGACAGGTCGTCGATCTCGATCATCGTTTTGCCCTCAGGTGAGTTTTGGATGGATGTTTGCATGGCCGTGCGTGTCGAGGGTGGCTGAGATTTGCGTGGTGGTGCTTTTGGCGGTTCTGGTTCGGGTGTGGCAACGGCTTGCCCTGAAAGATTTGCGGTGGGGTCGATGCTGTGAGTGTGCTGCGAGTTCATAAAGGAAATGTTTTGGTTGTTCTGTGGGTTTGCTAAATGGGTGATTACCACTTGAGTTTTTTGCGCACGCGGATGCGGAGGCCGACAGAAATGGCGGCAAAAAACATGACGATGAGCATAAATACAAGGACGGATCCATACTGCATCGGCTGCGTGTATTCAGATTGTGGGATGCGTCCCGCGACGGTGTAGATGTGGTAGGGAAGTGCTTGGGCGGAACTTTGGAGAAAGTCCAGGAAGGCATCAAAACCTGTCGATTTTAACCCTTCCCAAGGAAGTTCCGACTTTTCCGCTACGGCAGCGGTAAACATAATGGGCGCCGTCTCACCAGCGACCCGTGTGATGCCCAGGACGGATGCTGTGAGGATGCCTGGAAATGCGTAGGGGAGGACGGCAGTGCGGATGGATTGCCACTTGCTCGCTCCGAGAGCGAGTGAGGCCTCTCGAAATCCCATGGGGACGGCGCGCAGTGACTCTTCACACGATGTGATGATGACGGGGAGCACCATCATGGCGAGGGTGAACCCACCTGCTAGGATAGATGTCCCCCAGCCTTGAAGTGAGAGCCAGATCCAGCCGTCGTAGACGTGTTTGGCGCCATCGGCTGCGGCAAGGGTGCTGAGCTCGCTGCTGCCAAGGTCGGCATGTTGGGCGATGTAAATTTGTTTTTGCTCGATGATGCGTAAGTCAGGCTGGGAGCCGATCTTGACGAGTGGAACCATCCATGCGCTGGACGACTTCGGAGTTGATGTTACACAAGGGGCAAGGATGACAAAGAGGCCAAGTCCGAAGAGGCCAAACACGATCGAGGGGACCCCCGCAAGGTTGAGCATGGCAAGGCGGATGGTTTTAACAAATCCCCCTTTGCGTGCATATTCGTTGAGGAAAACAGAGGCGGCAATCCCGGTGAAGAGCGCGACCAGCATACAGATGATGACGAGCAGCCCGGTTCCGATGATGGGCCCGATGACTCCGCCGCCCGAGTAGGAGTGGGTTTCCTCGGAAGTGGTTTTGAATTTTCCGGTGGCATCGTTGGCTGCGGCAATGCTTTCGCGATCTTCGGTGTCGAGAAGGATTTCCGTGTCTTTGCTGATGTCAAAACGAACAAAGGGTGTGTTGACGGTTGTCGTGGTGACGTTTGCGGTTTTGAGTTGGGGGTTCGAGCGAGTGAGGGCGTCCCAGAACGCACGGGGCGCTGTGAGTTGGCGTGTATTTTCGTTAACAATAATGGAGCCCTTTGCCGTGTCATGATTGTGCTGTACTCCGTGTTTTTCTAAGATAGCGAGCGCATGGGCGAGGGTATGATAGCTGCTGGCTGGGAGGGTGAAATCATGGAATGTGCGTGTGAAAGGAATCTGCTCCATGGATTTGAGTGGCAGAGTCCCTCGTTCATCCTCGTCAAAGGCGGTGAAGTAAACGTTTCCTGAGACCGTGATCGTCTGATCATAGGGGATGACGGTGCGGTTGATCTTATCCGGTTCATCATCGGCAAAGGTCTGGCGCATTTGAAAGACCAGCTCGGTGGACACCAATGCGTCGTGAGCGTCCTTGCCGATCGGGTATTCACCCGCGGCGAGGGTGATTCTGAATTGGTTGAGTTTGATTTCCCGCTTGGAGTGCTCGTCAGGCAGCAGCGTGGGGTCGGCGGCTTTGAGTGCATCGTAATCAGCCTGAGGCAGGCTGAACTCCTTATCGGACTGGATGATGAATCCCACCGGGGAGTCAATATCGCGCTCGGTGTAGATGATATAAAAGTCTGGGTTAAGGCTTTCGAGTTCGCTCAGGTAGCCGCTGCCGATGCGGGAGTTTTTCAATAGGTCAAACTGAATGAAATCGGCGGGTTTTTCAAACTCTGTGACGTTGGCGAGCCAGTGCTCGGCATCAGGGTTGTTGGCCAAGAGTCCCTCGAAGTTCTTGGCGGGTATTTCAATGCCTTCGCCTTTTTCAACTTGATTGACGAAGAGGGTTTGGGGTTTTTTAGTGAAAAATGACCAGCCTTTCTGCCAGAGCACGGGGGAACCTTCGTAAATGATTTTGCCAAAGATCGCGATGGCCGCGATGATGATGGTGTAGGTGAACAGGATAAGTGTCACCTTAACCGCGGTTTCTTTCGCGTGCTGGCTGTTGCGTTGTTGGGAGAATGGATTTTGGACGGGCTCCATGGTTTTGAAAGGAAAGTGATTAATGGGTGTTTTAGGAGTGCTTGCTGAGTCGTTTCAGCGTGGTCTGTGCGATGTAGTTCAGGGTCAGCGCGATGACAAAGAGCAGCAGGCCAACCATGAAAAGGGCACTCCAGTGAAGGGAGCCTTGTTCAACCTCGCCAATCTCTTGAGCCATAATACCTGTCATGGAATGGGCTGGGTCGGAGACGGAGCTCGGAATCGCAATACGGCCCCCCATGACCAGAAGGACAACCATGGTTTCCCCGATGATTCGACCGAATCCCAAGAGGACGGCGGCAATGATGCCCGAGGCACAACTCGGAAGGATGACTTTAAGCACGGTTTGTAAATGTGTGGAACCGAGGGCAAGAGCGGCCTCTTTGTAGGCTTTAGGGACATTGTTTAAGGCATCCTCAGCTAAGGTGAAGACCGTGGGGACGGACATCAGGGCAAGGAGGATGCCCGCCGTTAGGATGGTTTTATCCTGCTCCACGGGGAAGCTTGGAATCCAGCTGACCAGTGGGTTTTGTGAGTGTTCCTGAATGAGGGCGCCGACGACGACGACACCAAGAAAGGCCATGACGATGGACGGGATGGCGCCGATGAACTCGATGATGGGTTTGATCCAGCGCTGCTCGAATGGGCTGGAGAGCCGATTGACATAAATGGCACCACCCACAGCAAAGGGGACGGCAATCGCGATGGCGACAAGTGCCACAAGGCTAGATCCTGCGAGCAGGGGGAGCACGCCATAAAAGTCCTGCCATGATGAGTTAGATACCCATTGAGTCCCCATGAAAAATCCGCTCAGCGCCTGGCCGATAGTGACGGGTTCCTTGTGTGTCCAGCTTTCCATTTTTTTGCGTTTAGCCTCTATGAGAGGGAAGAAGGCTTCGCCGAGAATCGTTATTTTTTGGATGCGTTCCTGAGCTTTGCCTCCTTCAAAGTCGCTAACCGTGGGCATGGCGGCCAAGGCTTCCTTGGTCTGCTGGGTCAGCGTTTTTTGCACAAGAAGATGCTCGTCAAGCGAGCTGTAAAGCGGGTGGTTCAGCTTGTCGTAATCGGGTGACTCGGTGAGGATCCGCTCAGCTTTGATGAGGTCGATCTTGCGTTGCTGATCGGTTGTTGCCAGCTCCGCTTTGGTGAGTTGTGCTTTTTTTCGCTCGGCCGCATTCGAGTGGGTTTCTGCCTGGCCTTTGTTGTCAGAAGCAATCAGTCGGTATTTTTTGAGGTAGTTGTTAAATGGTTTCTGGGGTGCCAGAAGCATGCTACGTGCTTTGGCGAGTTGTTGCATGTGTGGAAGCGCTTGAATCGCCGCCGTTTTTTCGGCCTCAGTTTGTCGGATGGCTTGGATGAAGTCGGAGGTTTTTCCGGAGATGATGTTGGCGGTGACAGATGCGCGGATGTCCGTCAGGTAGGCATCATCGGTGACCAAGCTTTTGTTTTCTAGGTCGGAGTAGTCGATGCCATCGAGAACCATCACCGCACGTTTTTTTAGGTTGGCTGTTGACTCGGTGACACGCCTTTTTGCGGCATCAATGTCCGCTTGGATGGGTGGTTCCTTGGCTTGGTGTTTGGTCAGGTTGCTTTTTGCGCGTTGCAGCTGCTTGCGCTCGGCGATGAGCTCTTTCTGAGCCTTGTTTTTAAAATCACTGTGAACGGCCTCGAGGTCGTAGAGGGCTCCGAGACGGTGTTTGAGTTCATAGGCAGGAATCTGACTGGCGAGTGAAGATAGCTCTTTTTGCGCCGTCAGTTGGTCGGAGGCGTAATCCGTAAATTCCTGACCAGAGAGACGGTAGAGCGTCAGGCTTTTTTGATACTGAGGTAGGAAGTTCCATGCGTGATAAGCAAGGAATCCGACGATGAGAAAAATGAGGATAACTGCCAGCGTGGCATTGCCTCCGAAAAAATACTTGATGGCTTCCTGCTTGCCTATACCCAAGATTCTGAATCCAGAGGGTTTGCCAAAGGGGATATTTTTTTGAGAGGATCGTTGAGATAAGCTCATAGGAATGGTGCTTCGCGGCAGGGAGTGGGAGGTGATTGCGAGGGCGGGATGGGAAGAAAGGCACCGCACATGAGGATTTATGTGCGGTGTTTAGTGGGTTTATCGATCGTTTTTCTGGGTCATGGGCTTCGCCTTGTGGTGGCAGCCTCATGCTCGCACTACTTGGCAGGAATGAAGCCGACCTTGGTAATAACTTTGGCCGCCTCAGTGGAGGTGGTGGCCCACTTGATGAACTTGGCTGTTTCGCCCTTAGGCTGGCCTACGGTGTAGTAGTAGAGGTTGCGAGAGAGGGCATACGCGCTGGCTTTATCGGGTGTAGGGAGCACGCCGTTGACGGATGCAGGTGCAATGCCTTCGCGTTTAACGTAGGCAAGGCCGACGTATCCGATGCCGTTGACATCTTTGGAGACGGCATCGGCAATTTGGGTGTTACCCGCCATTTTTTGGGTGTTCTGGCCGTAGTCATTTTTACTCATGCCGAGTTTTTGGAAGGTTTTGTAGGTTCCTGATGCCGTGTTGCGGGTGTAGGCGTTGATTTTGCCAGCCTTGCCTCCGACTTCTGCCCAGTCAGTGACGGCACCGGTGAAAATCCCCTCGATTTGTTCCTTGGTGAGTTTTTTCACCCCGTTTGCCTCGTTGACGATGACGGCGATCATATCAACACCAGCCACGTGTTCGATGAGCTCCTGGCCCTTGGCCGCGAAGTTGTTTTTTTCTTTGGCCTTCACGGAGCGCGATGACATGCCGAAATCGGCGGTTCCATCAAGAAGCGCGGTAAAGCATGATGAGGAACCTTCTGCGGCGATCTCAAAGTTGACATTGTTGCCAGCAGCTTTGTAAGCCTCAGCAAGTTGGGGGACCATCTTGGCGCCGAGGGTGTCGGAACCTTTGATGATGAGCTTGGATTGTGCCTGGGCTGTAGCACAAAGGGCAAGGCCTGCGAGCACGGAGGTAGCGGATTGGATGAGTTTCATGGTCTGTATATTTAATGGTAGGGAATGAAGTATCGCTCTCATTGTTGTCAGCGACGTGCATTGTTTCGCATGGACTGTGGCTGATGGCAAAAAACCATACGTTACAAAAGTGACACATTAAGTTCTACTAGGTGACCAATTCGTCACATAGGACGAGTGTGTTTGGTGGCTTGTAAGATGTAAGTTGGGCGTGTAAATCAATTATAACATGCAAACAATTCTAGTCATCGAGGATGAAGAGGACATCGCGGATCTGATCGCCTTTAACCTGAGGAGAAATGATTATCAGGTTGAGTTGGCGGGGGACGGGCTGACAGGCTTGGCCGCAGCGCGGTCTTTATCTCCAGATCTGATTGTGCTCGATCTGATGATGCCGGGGATGGATGGGATCTCTCTGTTTAAAGAGCTGAAACGCGATGCTGCGATGAGAGGCATCCCTGTGATTATGCTCACCGCGCGTGGACAAACGGAGGATCGAATTCTTGGCCTTGAAGTAGGTGCAGATGATTATATGACCAAGCCATTTAGCCCGAAGGAACTGACGTTGCGGGTGAAAAATCTGCTTAAGCGGTCGGCCAAGACAGCCAGTGGTGCCGAGCTTGATTGCGGACCGTTTCGGTTTGTGAAGAATTCACTGCATTTTTATATCGACGGCGAAATGGTTGACCTAACATCCACGGAATTTAAGTTGATGCTCTACCTGTGTGAACGGAAAAATGTGCCACAGGACAGGTATGATTTATTGGTGGAGGTCATGGGGTATAGCGGGGATGTGCACAGCAGGACACTGGATACCCACATGAAACGCTTGCGCCGTAAGTTGGGTGATCGATCGGAGCTTCTAGAAACGGTCCGAGGGATCGGTTATCAGGTTGTTATCCCCACCCCCACCTAAATCGATGTTGGAGACGCTACTCATCATGACTTTGGTCGCCCTGCTTGGGTTTGTTTTTCTGCAACACCGGCAACAACAACAAGCGCTCAGGCGACAAGAAAAGCGTAACCGTGAAGTGCGTAAGGAAGCACTGCGCGAACGTGACCAGCTTCTCGACGCCTTGGGCGATGCATTTTTGCTTGTCAACGAAACCAGTCACATCGTTTTTGCCAATGCCTGCGCGCGGAAGTTGGTGAAAGGCCGGCGGTTGATGGGGCGAAGTATTATGGAGGCGTTTCTCGATGATCAGCTATCGGTGGCGATTATGAAGTGTGTCCGGACGGGGAAGCCGATGCAGGAACGGGTTACACTGCACTCTACTTACACACCCTTAGGTTCTGCGGGTGGGCAGGGGGGGAGTGCGTGGGTGATTGATGCGGCGCCGCTTGCAAGTCATGGTGATGCGGCGCTGACCCGTGTGGTGATTCGGGATGTGACCATCGAGTATCAGGCGGATCAGGTCCGGAGGGATTTTGTGGCCAATGCATCACATGAGTTACGCACGCCGATGTCGATCATTAACGGGTACTTGGAAAACCTACTCGATGATGATGTGCTTGAGGAGCCTGTGATGGCGCGGAAATTCCTTGGGACGATGCGGAAGCATGGGCAGCGGATTTCACGTCTCGTCGAGGACATGCTGGTTATTTCCAAGATGGAGTCGGGTGAGTCGATGGTTCTCAATCAGGAGGCGTTTGGGATTGATGACTGTGTGCAGGATGTGCGTGACCGATTGGAGTCGATGATTTCGCATCAACAGGCGCAGGTGGTGATTGATGTGCAACCTGAAGCGTTGCAGCTCACTGGGGATCGGTTTTACTGGACACAAATTTTGTTTAATCTGGTTGAGAATGCGTTGAAGCAAAACCCAAGGCATGGGCTGCAAGTGGCGATTAAGGCGAGGAAGGATGACGAGGTGGTGACACTCTCCGTGTGCGATGATGGGGTTGGGATTCCGGCTGCCGACTTGCCGTATGTTTTTAAGCGGTTTTATCGGGTGGAAAAGCACCATTCACAAAGTGGAATTAAGGGGACGGGATTGGGGCTGTCGATTGTGCGGCGAGCGATCGAAGCGCACGGTGGAGAGATCCGCGCCACCTCGGTTCCTGGTCAGCAGACTTGTTTTACGATCACGGTGCCTGAAGGTGAGGGTCACTCTGCGGATAGGATGCCGGATTCTGCTGATTGACGGTTTTTATGGATCAGGGCGTGGATGATGTTGGCCACGATAATCAAGGAGGCACCAAGGTAGAAAAGTGGGGTGAGTTCTTTGTGTTCCCGGAAGATCATAGCGGCAAGGAGGATGCCGTAAACAGGTTCAAAGTTCATCACGAGGTTGCTGGTGAATGCTGTAAATTTCCGCAGTAAATGGATGTGAAAGGAGAATGCCCAGGCGGTGCAAACCACCACCAATATCGCTAGCCACAAGCCATCGGTAGGCGTCGGGAGTTGGGATGCCCATGGGAGGCCAAAGGCGGTGGAGACAACCAGGCAGGTCACGGCTGCGCCGATCATTTCGTAGAGCGTTAATGATTGAGGTGCGATACCATCGAGCGCGAATTTACGATTGATTACAGGGAAAATGGAGGCGAACAAAGCAGAGAGGAGGGCGCATCCCAATCCCATGGCGTGGTTCCACGATGCCCCCGCAATCATGAGTAGCCCTGGGATCACCATGACGCCGAGTAATAACTCGCCGAGGCGAAGGCGTCGTTTTTCAAATAAGGGCTCTGTGAGCGACGTAAAAAATGAGGTGCTGGCGAGCCCTGCTAGGCAGATGGAGATGTTGGCGAGTTGGATACTGCCAAAAAAGGTCATCCAGTGCAGCCCGAGGATCACACCTACGCCAAGCGCGCGGAGGACGCGGCCCTTGTTCATGGCGATGGGTGCCCGTTTCGAGATCGCGAGCCAAATAAACATGATGACGGCGGCCAGCGCTGTCCGCCATAACACCAATAACGGTGCAGGGAGCGTGATGAGTCGGCCTAAAATAGACGTAAACGCAAACACGAGGATGAGGAGCTGGAGCTGGAGGTAGGGTCGATTCATGCGGCGAGGCAAGGTGCACTGAGAGTAGGTAAATTAGAGTGGATGGGAATGATCGATGGGAAAAGCCTCGAATCGGAGGATGTGAAAAAAGGGACGAGAAGAAGCCATGTTGGCACTTGCTAAAGTGGCTGAGTGTTTCATGCTGTGGTTATGAATGAAACTTTTCACGGGTGGGCCACGGAGGAACCGGGCCAAGCACTGAAGCCCTTTGAATTTGATCCCGGCGAGATGCGACCCGAGCAGGTGCAGGTCAAGGTGGAGTCGTGTGGGATCTGTCACTCAGATATCTCCATGATCGACAATGCTTGGGGGAACAGCACTTACCCTCTGGTGCCTGGGCATGAGGTCATCGGCAGCATCGAGAAGGTGGGGGAGCAGGTGAAAGGATTGGCCGTCGGCGATCGGGTCGGGCTTGGTTGGTTTGCGGGAAGTTGTTTGTCCTGCCAACCCTGCCTCTCGGGGAATCATCAACTCTGCTCGGGGAGTGAACAAATGATCGTAGGGCGTCATGGAGGATTTGCCGATCGGGTGCGGGCTGATTGGGAATGGGCGATCAAGCTACCAGAGAAACTTGATCCTGCCAGCGCTGGGCCTCTCTTTTGTGGCGGCATCACGGTGTTTGCTCCCATCGTTGATTTTGATGTGAAGCCAACGGATCGTGTTGGTGTGATTGGGATTGGTGGCTTGGGGCATCTGGCACTTCAGTTTTTAAATAAGTGGGGCTGTGAAGTGACCGCCTTTACTTCGAATGCCGCCAAGCAGGATGCCGCACGGAGTATGGGTGCCCACCATGTTGTGAATACCCATGACACGGAGGCACTCGAGAAATTGGCGGGTAAGTTTGATTTTATTTTGGTCACGGCGAATGTATCAGTCGACTGGGATTCTTACATGGCGGCGCTCGCTCCGGATGGACGGTTGCACATTGTCGGGGCGGTTTTAGAGCCGGTGCCCGTGTCGGCATTCTCCCTGATTGGTGGTCGGAAGTCGGTCTCAGGATCACCCCTTGGCTCACCCGCAACTGTGGCGAAAATGTTGGATTTCTGTGCTCGGCATGACATCGCGCCCGTTACGGAGACGTTTCCCATGGATGACGTGAATGCCGCTATCGACCATCTTCGTGCTGGAAAAGCACGGCACCGGATTGTTTTGAAAAGCTGATTTTGCTGACTTGCATTGAGGGAAGAGTGGCGCCGAGACTCGACACGGGTCCCGACCTATGGCATCCCTGTTCAGAGAGAGAAAGAAATTGTCCATGATCATGCCAGCGAGTCATCAATCTATTTACGAGGTGTTCGATCACCAGAAAGCGGAGCTTTTGTTGTACCTGATCGAGGGGTTACCCGATTTCAACATGGTGATGGTCTTTGTGCGCACACGTGATGACGTGCATCGATTGACCACGATGTTGAGTCATGCCGGTGTGGCGGTGGAGTCATTTCATGGGAGTAAAAAGCCAGCATTGCGAGATCGTGCTTTCAAGGCATTTCAAGAGGGGAAAATCCGCGTCATTGTGACGACGGAGGCGGCGGCTCGTGTGATTGACCTCACGGGGGTTGGCAATGTGATCAACTATGATCTGCCTGAGCTGGATCAAGATTACCTCCAGCGGGTTGAGATCGCACGGGATGCGGAGGGGGAGGTGGTGACCTTGGTGACTCCGCAAAACCTGCCGATGCTCGCCAAGCTTGAAGAGTTGATTCAGGCAGAGCTTCCTCGTAAAATGGCCGAGGGGTTTGTGTATGCCTCGCAAGCCGTTAAGCAGAAGCCACCTCGTAAGAAAGGAGGCACCTCCAAGGGTTTACACTCAAAGCCGTTGCAGAATAAAAAGCCGAAGTTTAAACATAAACGCGGCAGGTAGCCTTTGTAAGGGAGGCTCGCCTGACCTCTGTGTGGCTCCATCAATGATTGAAAGTAGCCTTTTTTGATTCACGTATGGATACTCGACGCATATCTCAGCCTATTAACCCATGAAAAGCTATTCACGCATTACTTTGACGTTTCTTAGCTCGGCACTGATTGTTTCAGCTGTCGAGAAGACACCTGCACCAGGTCCAGAAATTACACCCCCTTCAGATGCATGGAAGGCCAAGGTGGTGAACCTTGCACCGACTAAACCACGCGTGACACCGAAGGCGCCGCGTAAGATCTTGATGTGCTCCTTGGCCACGGGATACTGCCACAAGGTGATCCCCCACGTCAAAGAGGTGATCGACACCCTCGCGGCCACAGGGGCGTTTGAGGTGATGCATTCGGATGACGTGAATCTCTTTGATGCCGCCTCTCTGAAAAATTTTGATGCCGTGATTCTCAATAATACCTGCACGAGGAATCCTGCAAGGAATCTGTTCATCGATGCACTGACAATACGAGGTGATTTGTCGGAGGCCCAGAGGGTGGAGCGTGCCGATGAGCTTGAGAAGTCGTTGATTCAGTTTGTGGCCTCAGGCAAAGGTCTGATGGCAGTGCATGGCGCGGTGGTGTTTTTGAACAATTCAAAGGATTTTGGTGATATGCTTGGGGCCAGTTTTCGCAAGCATCCTAAAAAGCAATGGATCACCTTAAATACAGTCGATCCGGATCACCCTTTGGTGGAGGCGTTCAAGGGTGAGCCGTTTATCCATTTTGATGAACCTTACTATTTTAACAAGGCATACACCCATAAAAACTTCCTTCCGCTGCTCGAAATGGATGTTTCCCAACTGGATGCCAAGGCAAAGGAGACCATGAAGGGGGATCGCCGCTATGTCTCGTGGATTAAGAAACACGGCAATGGCCGTGTGTTCTATGTGTCACCATCTCACCAACCGGAAAGTTATGAAAGTAATCGCATGCTTCAGTTTTACCTCGATGGTATTCAGTATGTGTTAGGTGACTTGCCCTGCGTCGATTCGGTGAAGAAATAGGGACGCACATTAAGGGTGATTCCTTTGGTGATGACGTGGAGTGCTCCGGCTTGATGGAGCTTTCCTCGGCTATGACGTTGCACACCGTTCGACATGAGAACC
>JABDRB010000002.1 GCA_013041925.1 Akkermansiaceae bacterium
TTCCCGACGGCTACGAGATGAAGCTTTTCGCCTCAGAAAAAGAATTTACCGACCTCGCCAACCCCGTTCAAATCTCCTTCGATAACCAAGGCCGCCTCTGGGTTGCCACCATGGCCAGTTACCCACACTACCGCATCGGCGACCCGAAACCCACCGATAAACTCATTATCCTCGAGGACACCAACAACGACGGAAAAGCGGATAAACAAACAACCTTCGCTGGAGACCTCCATCTTCCCATCGGATTTGAAATCACCGCCGATGGCGTCTACGTCTCCCAAAGTGATAGCCTCGTCCTTCTCAAAGATAACAACGGCGACGACCAATACGATACCAAGGAGGTCCTCTTCAGCGGGTTTGACGACCATGATACCCACCACGCCATCAGCGCCTTCTGCGCCGACCCCACTGGCGCCATCATGATGGGAGAAGGACTCTTTCTCCACAGCAACGTCGAAACCGCCTACGGCCCAGTTCGTGGCACCCACGGAGGTTTCTACCGCTACAACCCGAAACGTAAAAAACTCATCCGCTACGCCCAACTGAGTATCCCGAACCCGTGGGGAATCGCCTACGATCACTACGGACAGGATTTCTTCCTCCACACCTCCTCCACATCAGCCGCCTGGATGATGCCAGGATCGGTCAAACCACGCTACGGCGTGAACTTACGCTCACCCAATATCCTGACCAGCAACAACGTCCGTCCAACCTCAGGGCTCGAGATTATTTCCAGCCGTCACTTCCCCGACGAAGTTCAGGGCGACATGCTGATTAATAACAACATCGGCTTCCTCGGCGCCAAACAACACCAAGTCATCGAAGACGGCACGGGGTTCACCACCAAGTATCGCCAAGATTTGTTTACATCAAACGACACCAACTTCCGCCCAGTCGATCTCGAATTTGCCCCAGACGGCTCACTCTACGTCGCAGACTGGCACAACGTGCTCATTGGTCACATGCAGCATAATGCTCGCGACCCCCACCGCGATCATGTCCACGGTCGGATCTACCGCGTGACCTACCCGTCACGCCCGCTGGTCAAACCCGCCACCATCCACGGCGCCTCGATCGCCCAGCTCCTCGAAAACCTGAAACTACCCGAATACCGGACACGCTACCGGACACGCCGCGAACTCCGAGGTCGCCCAGCCAGCGAGGTCCTGCCCGCCACCCAAGCATGGGCAGCCAAACAAACCGACGAACACCACCAACTCGAAGCCCTTTGGGTGAGCTGTGGCCACGACCAAGTCAATGATAAGCTCCTCAGGGGGTTACTTCAATCCTCCGACCACCGCATCCGCTCCGCCGCAGTGCGCGTGCTCCGCTTCAATGGTCACCGCATCGCCGACCAAGCGGCGCTCCTCATGTCAGCAGCCGATGACGACCACGGACGGGTCCGGCTCGAAGCCATCACCGCCGCCTCATGGATCGGCAGGGAGAAAGGCATCCCCATTGTCGAAGCCGCAGGCAAAAAAACCATCGATCGCTACATCACACAAGCGCATCGTGTTGCTCTCGCCCACCTCAAAGGCGAACTCGCCAAAGCCAAGTCGGCAGATACCGTCAAAACCCACCTCAAAGGCAAAGCAAAAAAGCTCTTTCTCCAAGGTGCCCAAATCTACGCCCGTGACGGCCACTGTGCCACCTGCCACCAAGAAAATGGCCAAGGTCTTCCCGACTCAGGTTTCCCCCCACTCAACCAAACCAAGTGGGCCACTCAGAACGAGGACCGACTCATCAAGCTCACCCTTAATGGTCTCATGGGACCGATCACGGTGAAGGGTAAACAATACCCCGGCCAAGTCCCCATGACCCCCTTCGGCGGCATGCTTAACGACAACGAGATTGCCGCAGTCTTGACCTATGTCCGCAACGCCTTTGGCAACAAGGCCTCGGTCATCACCCCAGAAAAAGTCAAAGCCGTCCGTGCCGCTACCCAAGGCAAACAGGGATTCTACTCCCCCGAGGAACTCCTCAAAGCCCACCCCCACCAGTAGAAACAAGGATGGCACAATGTGAAGTGACCCACTTGAGGGATCCAACGTTCCCCTGTCTACAATGCTGGGGAGGGATGGCGTGTCTCTCAAGGGCTCGTTGCTGCCTGTTCATCGAGTGGCATCATGTCCATACGCGGACGCTTAATAAGTGACTGTTGAATGGAGTCAAACAGACGGATAAGTTTTTGGTAATCAGGATCGTTGGTGGAGGTAAAAACTCCCTTGCCGCAGGCACCACTGCCACCGGCTTTTTTTGCAAGCGGGGCGCGCAAGAAGGTGTTTCGCTCGGGGTGGTCGATCCTTAGATAAAAACCCTGAGTGAGCGGATGGATTTCTTTCGTATCCTTGTGACACGTCTGGCAGCGCCTACTTGCCACCTCGGCCAAGGTGGCGTCGAGTGATTCAGGCAAAATTCGTCTACACCCTGTTTTCTCTTGATGGTTTGAATCACTGGTAGCGTAGTAGGGGCAGTTCAGATCGATCCAAGCGAAGATACGGCGAAGCTCTTTGGTCGAAAGATGGGTTCGCTTATTCCTAGATGCATCTGGGTGTCCGTTGATGAGCGTATTGGCGAGCAGTGATGCCTTGGCTCCCCACTGGCCGGGTTTGATCTCGAGGATATTTTCTTCCTGTCCGTTGTAGGTCGGGATCCAACTGGTATATTTACTGTATTTAAAATCGCCTCGAACACCTCCCTGATTCCATTTTTCCGAGCTCGTGCCACGCCTCACAAGGTTCTCGTAGGACACATTAAAGAAGTCCGTTTTGTCGCCCGTGAGTTCAAGTTCAGCGGCGGGTTGCTCGTCATCGTGGCATTCTAGACAGTGTTGATCCCAAATAGGTTGAATGATTTGAGTATAACTAAAACCGTGCACACCCCACTCTGGTTTCTCTAGTTTCTGAGGTTCCCGCAGCATGGCGATTGGGCGCCTCGAATCCGCATCCATTTTGGGGGTGACGGAATTGCGGTCAGAGTGGCAACCAATACACCCCTGAACTTCGCCTGGCATCAGGTGGGTAAAGGTGCGCATGCGCTGGACGGCCCGACCAGCTTCATCCAGTGGCAGGAAATAGATGGGCTCCTGTGCCGGCACCTTAAAGTTGGCTGAACCATCTGGCTCAACGGTCGCATAACCCCAGATTTTTTTAGGAGCGTATGTCGCTCCGCAACTAACTACGGGAAACTGGAATCCGAAAGCGCGTTTTTTGGGGTCGACCCCCAGTGGCTTTTCGACTTCCTGAACAACGGCAATCTGTTTGATCTCACCTCGTTTCACTGACTTACCAAGGCCATTATAGACATCCTGCATCATGATCGTAGCCCATGCTTGCCCTGCTTGTTGAGGTTGTTTGGGAAGTGATGAAGGCACCAGGCGTTCACGCTTTCTGGGACGGATGGGTTGTGGACAATAAAACCCGAGTCCCGATGGCGTGATGATCGGGACGGAAACCGTAACTTGGTAGTCTCTCAGTTCGATGGATCCCTTTTTACTGACCAGATAATATTGGTCATCCACGGGAAACGGATTCAGGTAGGGGCCTCGCACCCGATTGCCATTGCCCTTATCGACCCGTCCGATGTTAATTTCTGGTGTCAGATTAGAGATCGATTCTTGGGAGTTTGAGCTAAGCATCGGATTGACGATACCAATCGCACCACGGCACGGTCCATTATGCGAAGTCAGAACGCAAAGAATCTCCCCCTGCCTACCAGGGATTTCTCGTGCATCCATCAAGGTGGCAGGGCTAAGGGATCGATTACCAAAAACTCCTGTAACATTCGTTCCATCAGGATTGATCGCCCAAAGACTCTGGATCGGAATAGCAGGACGATCGACGTATTCCCACCGACTATAAATAATCCGCCCGTCTGAGAGAACCGACGGGGTGAAGTCGTTAAGGTAATTGGCGCTCAAGCGTATGAGGTCAGAACCGTCACGGGCGCAGCGGTAGAGAATAGGGGTGGTGGTTTGCCAGCAGTAAGCAAAGGCAGCTTTGCGATCAGAGAGAAAAGCAATCCCACCGTCAGGCAACCAGCAGGCATTAAAATTATTCGAGTCGTCCTTCGTGATCTGGGTCAATTCTGTGCCGTCCAATTTAATGGTAAACAACTGAAATGGCTCCTGCATGATACGTTTCCAACTGAACAAAACGGTGACACCATCATAATGCAAGTTGGCGTCAAGAATCTCACCATCCGCACTATCAAAAATTTTAGTCAGCTTCGGTTCTGAGCCTGAAAGATCGCAAACCCAGAGTCCCCCGCCAGGTTGCAAACTTTCTTCGTGATACGTATAGACATGAGTCGGGTTAAGTGGATTACGCTGAGTCAGTAGAATCTTCGTAAAACCAAGACTTCCCGACCGGAGTTTTTCGAGCAAAGCGGGATCAGGCAGAAGCTGACTCGTCGTTACTGGCAAAGCTTTTATAACAGTCGCCGAGGTGGTCGTTTTCGATTGGGCATCAAGCGGATGAACCGCCATCAACACAGTCACGAGCATCGCGCCTAGAATACGTTTCATGGGCTGGTATTTCATACTTATTTGTCGTTATTATGATTACGTTGCTATCGCTAAAAACTTTCATATCACGGCACCAATGAGGCCATTGAGCGAGTCCACCGTTGAAGCATCAAGGTTTGCCCGATACCCGCTCAAGCCTCGGCGAGCTGGCCACCAGTCGCCCATCGGCAAACACCCGCAAGCCTTTCCCCTTATGATACTTCTCCCCAGTTTTATCCCACAAGATAGTCAAATCACGACCACGGTAGGAAACGCGGTCGAGGCAGAAGTAGTCCCACTGGCCTGCAGGCAGCAGAGGATTGACCACCACCTGACCATCCGCCCGCGGCCGAAGACCGACCAATCCCGTGATGATCAAGTCATTGTAGGACGAGTGATTGTAGTCCTTGCCCCGCTCTTTCCCTCCCTTTTTCGGGTCCCAGCTCCCGTTTTTCCATTGTTTCAGACGCGTTCTAGAAATCCACTCACCGGTGAACGGGTTCAGATTCTCATCAATCCAAGGAACCACCATGCCGTCCGCCTTCTTCCGTTGGTGGCAATGGGTGTAGGCCATCATGGTCTGAAAATAGTCCTCCTTATCGACGATATCTTGGTCATAATCATTCAGTAAATTGGCAAAAGCGGTCAGCGTGACCGAGGTCGCCAATGGCCAACTCGGACCATTCCATTGGCATTCGTGACCATCATAGGAAATCTTGAATTGGGGGTGCCGTTGCTCCGTAAAAGTCGGACCATATGCGGCTGAAAAACCCCTTGGATCCATCAACTGCGCCCAAGCTTCTTCATACCCTGCATCAGGTAAATTAAAATACCACGGCGTGTAGCCGATAAGTTCTCGTACATCGCTCAGCGATTCAGCCTCTGCTGCGAGCACTTTAAAAAACTGAGCTTTCGAATCCCACAGGCGCGTTTGCACTAACTTTTTTAGTTCCTCTGCCTTCTTATCGAATCGTTGGGCTTGCTCCTCATTTCCCGCCATGCGCGAAATCGCAGCAATCGCCATCGCGTCGCCATAGAGGTAACTGTTCAAGGTCGGGCGATACCCACTGCCACCAATCGACATCTCCATGCCATCACGATCATCGATGGTGAAAAACATCCGACTGCGGTGACGTCCAATGCGATGCTTCCCCCACACTCTCCCCGCTTCCCAAGCTTCAAAGTTCTTCACCAAATCAGGTAAGAGGTCTGTGATCAGCTCTGGATTGGGCGTCACCCAATGCCGCTTGAGCATCGCGTCCGCGAGCCAGCAGCTGTATTGACGCGGTCGGCCACCTTTGCGCAGCCAAAATACCGAGTAGTCATCGAGAATAGGTTGATGCTTCAACCAGCGCCCCTCATAGTAGTGGTGACCGACGGCGCAATTGATCGTGTTGTGTTTTCTCGCCCACGCGACATTCGGCAAAAACTCCGTGATAACATAACCGTCATCCGTCTTTTTGATGTGTTTGCGAAACGTCCACCAACGGAAGTAATACGTGCGTTCGACCGCCTTGTTTGGGCATTCGAAAAACGGGATACGCTTTGCCAGAAAATCGGCAGCTTCGCCATTCGGGATGTTGGCGTAGAGCTCTTCGTCGGCCGCATTGAATTGTTTTACGTAATTACGCAACAAATCGGCTGACACCACGTGACTTGTATCTCCGCCATGCACCAAGCCCGACAGCACAAGTGCGATGAGCATGGCAGTGAGCCGGCGGGAAACGATCATGACGTCACGAGGGTTTAGCAGGTAAAACAATCGGCAGATAGCTATTTCTCCAGATCCTTCACCAAGGCATCCGAATCGGCAACGACAAAGCCAATCACAAATTTAGATCTCCCCTGACCTCGTATTAATGATCTCACTGCACTGTAAACCAGCTTATCTCAAAAATCCGACTACCTAGCCAGAGGTTTACCCGAAAAACAACAAACAATCCACTCACTCGCCGATTCTTAAGTCATTGAAAACCAATACTCGGTCAATATCCACCGTTGACTTACAATGTTTTTTCTATAATAATTAATCTTATCTCTAAAAACCCTATTGCATCATCATGTTCTCCCCTAGAATGTTATCGCTCCAAAACATCCCCATCGCTGCAATCATCGGCACTACATTCCTGCACACGTTGACAGCGGGCATCATTGCACCGACAGCGATTAATTATACCGTACCCGCAGGCAGCAATGATACCACAAACCCGTTCACCGATGATGTTTTTTTGGATAGCATCGTATTTGCAAGCGGCACGGTCTATTCCGCTGGTGGCGGTATTCGTGGCGCCGTATCGAGTTTTGTTAGCTTAAATCGCAACAACATCAATGCCGAACGAGGTGACAACGACGATGATTCAGATGGGGATACTGACCCATTCACTCGCGTTGGGCTGGACCCAATGAACTACGAATCGACTGACCCCTCTTTTCAGGACCGATCAATCACCTCAGCTTTCTCAACTCGAAGTTTGGTGGAGGGTGTCGATGGCGAATCTCTTTATCGTTTTAATATTATATTTAATGCGGGCATCTCAGATAACGATGCAGGTGTCGACTCGATGCCCGAAGTCGTTCTCTTTGAGCGTGGCAATAACGACACGACCACTGTAAAGGCAATCATCGGCGGCACATACAACGCCCCTGTTTATGCCCCCTTGAGCACGACCATCAACTCCGGCAATCTAACCTACACAGGTCTGGATATTGATACCTATGAGATTGGCAGTGCCCAAAGCCTCAACGCTGGAGGATTTGACGCCAATGACTTTGGCACGACTTCAACGATCTGGGGACTAGAAATCGAGTCCAACGGAGGTGATTTCTATGGTGTTTTTGCTGTAGCCGAAGACCCTTCTACCCAATTGGATTCCAACGTACCACAGGCTTTAATCAATCCTGACGCTGTTCCTGAGCCACACACATCCATGTTTATCGGGATAACGAGTTTATGTCTTCTGTGCAGACGTTCACGCAAATAAGTGCCCACACAGACAACCATCCCTCTCGAAAACATATTCGTTTCAGTCAGAGAAATCGCGCATCCGCTGATGGCAGCGCTCCTCATTTCTCGATCTCAGCATGCGCAAATTTCTGCCCGTCAATTCTAGGGTTTCCAAACCCGCTAATCGGGGGTAAGACACCGGCATGTGGAAAGGACGATTCGCCAAAGCTACCGCCGATCTTGTTCAACAGTACGGAGAATCCATCTCCTATGACTGGCGATTATACAAACATGATGTCGCAGGCTCCATCGCCCACGCCCGTGCCCAGGTAAAGGCCGGACTCCTCAACAACGACGAGTTTGCCTCCATCGAAAAAGGACTCCGTGAAGTCGAACAGGAAATCGACGCCGGATCGTTTGATTTCTCCATCGAACTCGAGGACATCCACATGAACATCGAGTCAGCCTTGACCGAGAAAATTGGTGCGCCGGGCGCGAAGCTTCACACCGCACGGTCGCGCAACGATCAGGTCGCCACCGACACCCGCTTATACTGTCGGGAGGAAATCGACACCCTGACCACTCACCTCACCGAACTCAAAAAGGCACTCCTTGAACAGGCGTCTACCTATGCCGACGCCGTCATCCCCGGTTACACCCACCTCCAACGTGGCCAACCAGTCACCGTTGGCCACCACCTCCTGGCTTATGTCGAAATGATCGACCGCGATACGTCGCGGCTCGCTGACTGCCGGAAGCGCGTCAACGTCTCCCCGCTCGGGTCTGGAGCACTCGCCGGCTCTACCATCAACCTCGACCGCCAACAAATTGCCGAGGAATTAGGCTTCGACCGCGTCACCACCAATTCGATGGACGCCATTTCTGACCGCGACTACATCGCCGAATTTCTTTTTGACATCGCCCTCGTCGGAACCCATCTGTCACGTCTTTCCGAGGATCTCATCCTTTGGTGTAGCTCCGAGTTTGGTTTCGCCACCCTTTCTGACGCTCACACCACCGGTTCTTCGCTGATGCCCCAGAAAAAAAACCCTGACGTCTGCGAGCTCACCCGCGGAAAAACGGGTCGACTCTACGGTAACCTCGTTGCCCTACTCACTGCCGCTAAAGGGCTACCCCTCACCTACAACCGCGATCTGCAAGAGGACAAAGAGCCGCTGTTCGACTCCATCGATACCCTCAAACTTGCCCTCAAGGTAAATACGGAAATGATTGCCGATATGACGATCAACGTCGACACCTGTCTCGCCGCCGCCTCCGACCCGCTTCTGTTAGCCACTGATCTTGCCGACTACTTGGTCAAAAAGGATGTCCCGTTCCGTCAAGCCCACGAACTCGTCGGGCAAGCTGTCGCCGTCAGCGTGCAAACAAGCACCCCACTCGACCAACTCGACCTCACTCAAATTTCCGATCACTACGGAGCCGATACCAAGGAGGTCTTCCACCTCCAGACAGCCCTCGCCGCCCGTACCAACCCTGGCGCACCCAGCATCGAAAACGTACGTGCCGAGGTCGCACGCTGGCAAGAAAGCCTCTAATTTTTTACGTGCGTATCTTCGGATTCACGCCTAGAGTCGGCGTGTTATGAAAAGCTATCTCATCATTGCCGTCGCTTCCGTCCTCACCCTTTCCGCAGCACCTGGGTTGAGGGCCCACTGCCAAGTCCCCTGTGGTATTTACTCAGACGATACGGTCCTCAAAGACCTCCACACCCATCAAGCGACCATCAGCAAGGCCATGGAACAAATCGCCAAGCTCTCAAAAAAACCCGGCGAAAATGCCAACCAGCTCACCCGTTGGGTCGTTAACAAGGAGGAGCACGCCACCAAGATCCAGCAGACAATGACCCAGTATTTTCTCGCCCAACGCGTCAAACTCACGGAAGCCGATTCCAATAACAAGGCCTACATCAAAAAAATCTCCCTGATCCATCAAATCATCGTGCACGCCATGAAGTGCAAACAAAGTACCGACCTCGACGCTGCCGCTAAACTGCATCAGTCCATCGCCCTTTTTACGAAGGCGTATCAAACCAAGTAGAGGAGTCGATCCCAATGCCCCCCTCCCCCCAAGGATGGTCGATTAAACAACTCACTCGTTCACAGTTTGGCAGATCTCACAGGTCATGCCATCACACCCGCGAGCCGAACAATATTCGCGACCGTAGAAAATAATCTGCAAATGCAGTTTATTCCATTTTTCCCTCGGAAATAATCGCTTCAGATAGCGCTCGGTCTCAACCACATTCTTCCCTGGACTCAATCGCCACCTCTTAGCGAGTCGATGGATGTGCGTATCCACGGGGAATGCTGGCACGCCAAATGCCTGCGCCATCACGACCGAGGCCGTTTTATGACCAACCCCTGGTAACGCCTCCAATGCCTCAAAATCAGCCGGCACCTGCCCGCCGTGCTGATCCAGCAGAATCTGCGAGAGCCCAGCAATCGCTTGCGACTTCCTCGGCGATAACCCACAGGGGCGGATGATCGCCTTGATCTCCTCCACCGACACCCGCACCATTGCCTCAGGCGTCGATGCCAACGCAAACAACTCAGGCGTCACCTGATTCACACGGACATCCGTACACTGTGCCGATAATAACACCGCCAACAACAAGGTGTAAGCATCCGTGTGGTCCAACGGAATCGGCGTCTCAGGATAAAGTTCCTCTAGACGCCCCAAAATATATTCGACTCGCTCTGACTTGGTCACTCCGGAATCTTAACGTAACAATCGGAAAAATGATAAGTCAAAAACCACCCGATCACATTGGGTCGATCAAACAAAGATCGGGTTAAAGCGCCCCGTTTTTCTTGATGTCTTTACTCGCCACACGGCTGTTGAGCTTGCGCTTGCAACCGACATACATCTTGTTGCAGTGATGGTAACGGGTGCGCCCCTTGAGCATACGTGCGCTGCGC
This sequence comes from Akkermansiaceae bacterium, assembly GCA_013041925.1. Taxonomy (GTDB): domain Bacteria; phylum Verrucomicrobiota; class Verrucomicrobiia; order Verrucomicrobiales; family Akkermansiaceae; genus Oceaniferula. The sequence continues at coordinate 10,388 of JABDRB010000002.1, forward strand.
TCATAAGACCCCCACTGAATCACCGTGATTTCTGTTTTTCGGGTTCCCCACTTGCGCATCAATCGTAGTGACGGCTTAAAAATATCAATCGTATTCGTTCCTGCCAATGCCGATCCGTAATCGTCAACCACATAGATGTGCGGTTGTCCTTTTACACGAAACTTGGTGCCCAAGGGATACACCGACCAATCAGCAGCCGCACTACGCACACTCCCGTATTTTAAAATACCACCCGCTGCATTCATCCGTCCGGGAGCACCCACCTCATTCTCCATGTGTGAGTAGGAGGTGGTGCGCACATATCGGGTGCGGTCCGAGTGACTCTTATAAGTAGGCATCCCATGTTTATCCTTCGACATACTGCGTGACTTGCTAATGGTCTTCGATGATGCAGGATCAGGCAGAATAGAACGAGATGACGATGCGTTTTTTACAATAGCCGCAGATCGTAACTTGCTGAGCGTTGGTGCGCCCATCGTCAAACTCGAGCTGCAGCTACTCAGAGAAAACAAGCTCAGACATCCGAGACCAATAAGAAGGGGTTGAATAATCATAAATTCCGTGGGTTGGGTGGTTAGTGAGGATTTTAAAACCGAAAAAAGTGCGAAAACACAAAATCAGAAACGCTCTCGAATCATTGGTCATCTGCTGACAATCAACTCATGTTAAGCGATCCCGATACCTTCTTTTACTCTACCGATGAAAGAATGGCAACACTTTTTCCGTAGCCGAGCACCACCGCGCCACCCGTATCCGCTTCCGTAATGCATTGAAAATGAGCCACAAACATTGATTTCCAAACGACACGGCCGGTCACCACCCGCTTGACGCACGCTCTCGATTCAGCCTCATTTTCACAAGATCTCCTCTCTCTATTTACCCAATCGAGCGACGAAATGCGTCGGGAATCAACGAGGCATCCGATGCTTCATCCACGGCGAGCTGAATCTGCGACTGAATCACAGCAGGAGAAATCGGAGCTAAATAGCCATCAAGGCAGCTGGACAAGGCATCCTCTGCATCCAGCTCTCGGGTAATCATGAGTCGACGTGCCTTAACGGCAATCGCCTCCGCAGCCCCGGGGGTTAATAACTCGGGCATCTTATGGATCAGATCAGACTGCTTGGATAAATGAACCCCCCTCGCCTTGCACAGCGCACGCATCAGCGACCATGCTTCCTTGGCATCGGAACAAGGAAAGAGTGGAATTTTGACATCAACCCGCCCTGGGCGCTTCAAATCCACTTCAATCAAGTCGGGCCGACTCGAGGCCAACACCCAGATGATTTTTCCTCGGTTTCGGGTATCGGACATCTCCTTGGCCATCATCGAGTAGACCCGACTCGACACGCCGGAGTCACCCGATCCCGATGCACGCCGACCGAGCGCTTGGTCGGCTTCATCAATAAAGACAATGCAGCGGCCCAACGCATGTAGCAGTGAAAAAATCTTCTCCAGATTCTCCTCGGTGCTGCCGACCCAGCGGTCGCGGAAATTCTTTAATGTCACCACAGGCACGCCGGCCTCACCAGCAAGGCACTCGACGAGGTAGGTCTTCCCCGTGCCAACTGGTCCGCAGAACAGGTATCCCATCGGCATCGCCTCGAGATTATCCTTTTTCCACAATGCTATATCCTGCCTCAGCCATGACTTCACCCCCTCCAAACCAATCACCCCCTCGAAATCCCGGTCGGGTTCAATGAAATCGATGAGCCCGCCGCAGTCGCGCTCAACCAGTGCCCTCTTCAAGTCGGAGAGGTCGGACTCTTCCAATGGCAACTTAGCATGCTCGCGCCGCAGGAGAAGGATCTCCACAGAACTCAGGGTGGAGCCGGTGAGTCGACCTGCCGGTTGAGTAAAATCGTTACGGAAATTCAACAACGCCGTCGGGCACCGAGCTGAAAGCATTTCCAGTGCGGTGGTCATGTCATCCCTTGATGGCAGCGGCACCTCCACCGCTGAGATCCGGGGGCTTCGTGCCACCAGCGGGTGCAGACCATTTAAATTCTCTGAGATCAGAAATGCCGCCTGACCATGTTCTTGCAGCCGCATATCCGCAGCCCAACCACGGAGGATCGACGCCATGGCATTGAGGTCGTGGTTATGCGAGTTCGGCAGCGACGGACAGATCATGTGCGCCTGCCGGATCACCACAGCCACCTTCGGGCTCTCAGCCCCAACCGCTTGCAAGTTTTTACAGTATTTTAGATAATGAGTTAACAAACGCACCGCAGGCAAGGGAGCGTCAGGCAGGTCGAGCCCCTCCTTGATGGTTGGCCACTGGGAAAAAACCTCGCCACCCCGCTCGATCCGTAACCCTTGACCGGGGTCATAACTCAACACGACATCGAACCGAGGCAGAAGAACCTCCATGACGAACTCCGGCAACCCGCCAAGGACCGATCCACTTTTTGCGGGCACGATGAGCCGATCATTGACATTACCGTGCAACACAAAACACCCGGCGGCTCCACTTTCATAACTACTGATAATCTCCGAAGCCCAGCCCGACATGGTTGAAATATTCATACGCACGCCTATCTAAGAGAATCCTGACTCGCATGCCAGCCATAAATACCCGTGATGATCTAAGATGCGACACACACCTTGAGCACAAGGACCGCATGACAATTATATCAGTCATTGCCCAATGATTTCATCGTTGGTATAGCCGCCCTGTGAATACCAAGTATCATCGCCTCCTGCTTCTCATCTGCCTGCTCACCCAAAACACATCCGCGATCATGCAGCGTGGCGAATACCCATGGAATGTAAACCTCCGCAGTTATTATGACCTTGAGATGCAGGAAACCCTCAAGATCACGCCATGGCTACTTAATCTCGGCCCAACAGGTATCCGCGCACGTATCGACTCGGACAAAGCTGACCAACTCTCCGTGAAGTTTGTTTTTCAAGATAAGCAATCACCCGCCAAAGGGTTAATCCAGATCGGCGACATCATCATCGGCGCCAATGGTCAAAAATTTAAAACTTCCCACCGCTTCGGTCGCAACCTCCGCGGCGGGGGCGGCTGGGATGGACCGATGATGGAGCTGGCAGGCCACATCGAGGAAAGCCAGGGCAATGACGGCAAACTCAATCTCATTGTCTGGCCGCGTGGGGTCAAGAGCGATGAAAAAGTCGTTCCCATTCAACTCCGGCCAGTGGGACGATTCGCAGATACTTTTCCCTACAACTGCACACGGTCCGAAAAAATGCTCGAAGAACTCTGCGATTTCATCGTGATGGATTACAAAGCAGACCATTGGAAAAAACCCAACACATTCCACGGAGGCCCACATAACAAGGCCCACCAGATGCTCGCACTCATGGCAAGCGGCATCCCCAAATACGACCGGATCGTCAAAGACAACATCAAAAACTACTACAATCTCCGCTACAACCCCGCGGGCGGCGGATTCCAAACCTGGAGATGGGGATTCGAAGGCATCGTAATGGGCGAGTATTATCTCCTCCACAAAGATCGAAAACTCCTCCCTGCCATTGAATCACTTACCGCTGCCATGCCACTCGGGTCCCGTAATGGCAACGGCATCTACACACACCGGTCGGAACTTAACCTGAGAACCATCGGCAAAAAGCCCTACGCGGCGATCGCTGCTATTTCAGGACTGCAAATGACCGCCATGAGCTTGTTCGACAAGGCAGGGCTCGAATACGACCAAAATCTCTACCAAAATATTCACCAACACTATCTCAACAGCGCAACCCCCGAGACCGCCCAAATCGCCTACGCCTTCAACTCCGCTGATCGGTTCAACGATCCAAAAATCACTCACCGCCATGCCGTCATCAAACTGAAAGACCCCAGCAACGTGCCCCGTGACAAAAGCCCTGGAACGATTCTTCCCAATGGCATGCAAGGCATCGGCGAGTATGAAATCTTCTGGCCAACCCAAGCCGACCCCCGCTGGAAACCGACCAACTGGATCGCAAAGGAAGCCGACACCAACATCGTCACCGTTCTCAAAGATAAGGGGGTGCTGCGTGTCGACCGGAACCACCCTAAATACAAACAAGCACCGGAACCCAAGAAACCATACAAAACCACCAAATCAGGATCACACCTCGCCCCCGTTGGTATGGGAGCACTGGCTCACCTGATTGGCAGCGACATCAAACCCTCATGGCAATACCTCGGCCACCACGCCGCTAACACCTGCGCTCTTGCACCAGGCAATGCCTTCGACGGACACGCAGGCGCTAACTTACACGGGTTCTGGAGCATCCTAGGTGCCGCAAGGAGTGATCAACCGAAACTTCGCCGTGCCTACTTCGACTACTTAAAAACCTTCCTCATCCTCTCTGAAACGCACAACGGTGGCCTCATCCTCCAACCTTGGGGGCGGGATCGTCCCAACTGTAACTCAGACTGCTCCTACGGCCCACGCACATTAACTACAGCAACGGGTGCCATCTTATTAGCTCTAGGAAAAAAACATCTTCAGATCACGGGCGCAGACACAGGCAGCGCAGATACCTCCACCCGCCCGAAACCTGGTTCGGTTCGGCTTCAACGGAAAGCTCGCACTCTGCCGGATGCCAGAAAGGCCCTATTAGAAAAAGGACTCCTTCGAGCCCTAGCCGAGCTCAGCCACTCAAAAAAACTTGAGCCTGACCCCATCAACCTCTCCCGAGCCAATACCAAAGTCAGGCTCATCAACGTCGAGGGCGACACCCAACTCACCTTTCAAGCCATGAACGGCGAACAAGTGGCCTCCTTCGCCTTTTCCGACCTATCCACCAAAGACCACGCCCTTCTCGCACTATTAGTTGCCAAGCATCGCCCCAACAACTCGGAGGCCTTGGTCTCCGCCGGAATCTACTGCGAACTTATGGGGGACACCCAAAAATCCGACGTCTATTACGACAAAGCAGGGCCTGAGCTCAACGCAACGATAAATCAACTCTTCAAGTAATGCTCCCTGCATAGATCCCAACAACCCATACACAAGGATGCATTTCTATCCGCCAGGGCATTAATTTTAACCACACGATATTTCAGGTTGTGCCCAAATTTTAATATGGCAGATTAGCATCAGTTCAACCAAGTTTGAGACCCTTTACCTATGCAAAAAAAAATCATCATCATCGGGGCTGGCCCAGGTGGACTGACCAGTGGCATGATCCTCGCTCACCGTGGCTATGATGTCACCATCGTGGAAAAAGCCTCCGTCATCGGCGGACGAAATGCCGCCATTCAGGCTGGTGATTACACCTTCGACACAGGCCCGACCTTTCTCCACCAAAAATTCACCCTCGACGAGATCTTCGCTGAAACAGGCCGAAAACCCGAGGACTACATGGACTTGGTGAAGCTCGACCCAATGACAACTCTGACATGGGGTGATGTTTCCATTGAAACGAGTTTCGATCACGAAACCATGACGCGTAATATCGAAAAATCGTTCCCTGGGGAGTCAGAAAACTACCGGCGTTTCATGATTGATCACAGCGAGAAACTCCGCACAATTTTTCCCTGCTTACTCAATTCCTATCACAAGTTAAGCAGCTATTTACAGCCGCATATGCTCAAGGCACTTCCTTACGTGGCCACCACCAAATCCGTCATGGACGTGCTCGGTGAATATTTTACCGACGATCGGCTCAAACTCGCCTTCACCTTCCAAGCGAAATACCTCGGCATGTCGCCATGGAATTGCCCCGCATTGTTCAGTATTCTTTCATACATCGAATACGCACATGGGATCTACCACGTCCAAGGTGGACTCTCCAACATCTCATCCGGCATGGCCAAGGCATTTCAAGAAGAAGGCGGGAAAATCATGCTCGATACCGAAGTGGCCGAAATCAAATACCATGGCAAGCGGGCGGTAGCCGTGCAGCTCGCCAATGGCACATCCATGGAGTGTGATGATTTGATTGTGAATGCTGATTATGCTCATGCACGTGGCACCATCTTCGGAGATAAAAACGAGTCACGCGATTCACTTTTAAAAAAGAAATATTCGTGTTCCACCTTCATGCTCTATCTCGGGCTGGATAAAATCTACCAAGACGAACCGCATCACCACGTCCTCTTTGCCGATGACTACCACCAGAACTTACGCGACATTCAAGATGAGCGTGTTGTGTCTGATGACATGTCAGTTTACATCAGAAACTCAAGCGTCACGGATCCTACCGTAGCACCTTCAGGACACTCACAGCTATATATTCTTGTCCCCACGATCAACACGCGCCACGGCGCACCATGGGAGTCCAACCAAGGAGCTTATCGTGACAAGGTCATCGACCGAATCATCGCCCAAACAGGGATGAAAGACCTCCGTGAACATATTGTCGAGGAGCGCTGCATCACCCCCAAGGGGTGGGAGGAAAACAATATCTTCATCGGGGCCACCTTCAACCTCGCCCACACCATGGATCAGATGCTCTCCCTGCGACCTCAAAACCGCCTGAACGGTTTCAAAAACATCTACCTTGCCGGAGGTGGAACGCATCCAGGTAGCGGGTTACCCACGATCTACGAGAGTGCCCGCATATCCGCGAATCTTATATGTGACTCCTATGGAAAAAAACGAGAGCGTATCGACTTTGCCTCGGATATACTCGATGCTGCAGTGACGAGTTAAAGCCATCCCGACTGATGAAGAGACTACTTCGAAAACTAACCTGTATCGCTTTATGCCTAATCTCACCGGCATGCTCCAAGGAGGAAAAAGCATGCGGACAGGCAGCAGCGACCGATGACTCAAAGGGAAAGAAAAACCCCGCTCTCTACCTTGAATGGCATAAGAAATGTATCACGGATGACACCGGCAGCATCGATGAACAGATCAAACAATTCGAAAACCGGTTGAAAAAGAACCCATCCGATCACCTCGCCATGGCTTACCTCGGCAGTGCCTGCGCTCTGAGAGCCAAAGCAAGCTTCTGGGGGCTCACCAAACTCAAATACCTGAATCGAGGAAAAAGCCTCATGGATGAAGCCGTCAAGGCGGCCCCCAAAAATCCACGCGTCCGCATGGTTCGTGCCATCGGCTACTACAAGGTGCCCAAACGTTTTGATACCCGACCGACCGCAGTGAAGGACTTTCAGGTTCTGATACCTATCGCATCAGAAAACCCCTCAGACCTCGCTATCAATGAGCGTCAAGCGATCCTCTATTACGCCTACCTCACTTTTTCCGAGGAAGGTCACCAAGGAGCGCAACAAGCCAAATCACTCTGCCATCAACTCGCGCCGAGTTCAAAGTATGGCCAACTCACACACCCATGATCTATCAACTCCACCGCACACAATTGTTAGACACAACACTGGAAAGTGCATGGGAATTCTTTTCCTCCCCGCGTAACCTCGATCGATTAACCCCAAAGTCCGTCGGCTTTAAAATCACCCATTGCTCGTCGGAAACAATGCACCCAGGCCAAATCATCGGCTACAAAATTAAGGTCGCTCCATGGGTCTGGCTCACATGGCTCACTGAAATCACCTTTGTGACCGAAAAAGAATCCTTTATCGATGACCAACGCATTGGCCCCTACAAGATCTGGCACCACACCCATCATTTCCAAGAAACCGACGATGGCGTCATCATGACAGATACGGTCGTCTACGTCATGCCCTTTGGCATCCTCGGACAGATAGTCCATGCCCTCTTTGTGAAACGACAGCTCAACCACATTTTCGATGAGCGGAAACGTCTCACCGATGCTATCTTTAACGCATCAAACGCTTGAACCACTTCAAAGTATCACCATACGGCGGGATCAGGTCAAACCACTTCACCCCCCAAGTTCCACGTTTCACCACCACACGCTCGTAACTGAATGCATCAACGCCGGCCTTGCCTCGGTAGCGACCATGCCCACTCTCGCCCACCCCGCCAAACGGAACATTGAGCTGAGACCCTTGCTTCATCGTATCATTGATACACACGCCTCCCGACCTCACAGAGCCCATCAACTCCTCTGCAAAAGCATCGTTTTTACAAAAAATATACAACGCAAGTGGCAAACCATAATCGGACATGCGACCAATCAGCTCCGAGGTATCAGAAAATGGAATCACGGGGAGAATCGGGCCAAAAATCTCCTCCTGCATCACGGGGTCACCCCATGCTGCATCGAGCACAATCCGGGGAGCCATCCTCAGAGATTCAGGGTCATCCTCACCATGCTTGATCACTTGGGTTTCTACGAGCAAGCGCTGCAATCGGTCATAGTGACATTGGTTCACCACCCGCGCCATTTCCTCGCTCCACGGCACCGTCTCAACCAGTGCCTTAATCGCTTCCATCAAAGGCTCCATCACATCCTCATGCACAACCACGTAGTCGGGCGCAAAACATGTCTGTCCACCATTAAAAAATTTCCCGGCGAGAATCCTACGCGCCGAGAGTCCAATGTCGGCAGACCGCTCCACCACACACGGGCACTTACCACCCAATTCCAACACCGTTGGGGTCAAATGCTCCGCCGCCTTAGCTGCGACCACCTTCCCAATCGCCGTGCTACCAGTAAAAAATATAAAGTCAAACCGCTGATCCAAAAGCTCTGCCGCGACACCCGCATCCCCTGTCACAACGGAAACATACTCAGGAGGAAAACAGGCACGGGTGATCTCGCACAATAACTGTTCACTCGCAGGGGCCATCTCAGAAGGTTTAAGTATCACCGTATTTCCCGCAGCCACCGCGGCCAACAAGGGACTCAAGGATAGCTGCACCGGATAATTCCACGGCGACATAATCAGCACTACACCAAAAGGCTCATAACGTATTTCATTTCGACAGGGTTTAAAATAAACAGGGCTCGAAACCCTCCGCACTTTAAGCCACTTCTTAAGCGACTTCCGAATCATCCTCACTTCTTGTAACAGAAAAAAATACTCAGCTAGGAACGCCTCCATGCCGGGTTTTCCGAGATCTTTCGACAGCGCCGATAGAATGTCATCACGCCTCAATACGAGAGTATTTTCAAGTCGCCTCATCGCGTCGATGCGTGCTCCGACATCGCGTGTATGGCCATCGGAAAAATACCGCTTTTGATCGGCGACCAAGGTATCAATGTCTTGCTTTTCAGATTTTTCCTTCATGTGCAGATTTTCCCGTCATGTGATTCTCTCTAATATCTGAAAGTAATCAACGCAGCGTCGTTGACAAGTGCTTATTCAGCGCAATAATCAGACTATGTCATCGTCTAGCATTTCAGTTATCGGCGCCGGTCTCGGAGGACTCTCGGCCGCCATTTCACTTAAGGCCGCCGGATACGATGTCCAAGTCTTTGAAAAAAACGCCCACATCGGAGGCAAACTCAACGTCATGGAAATGAACGGGTTTACTTTCGATCTCGGCCCATCCATCTTCACCCTACCCCAGATGTTTCGTGATCTGTTTGAGCGGGCGGGTAAAAATATGGACGACTATGTTCAACTGGACGCCGTGACTCCGCATTGGCGTAATTTTTTTGAAACCACTCCGACAATTGACCTCTATCAGGAGCCCGAGCTCATGAAGGCCGAGTTAAAAAAACTCAAGGGCAATCCCGATCAACACTGGAAAGAGCTCCAAAGCTTCCTCGATTATGGCCGCGAACAGTATGAAATTGTCAACAGCGGCTACTTTGATAAGGGGCTCGACAACCTCTGGGAATTCATCCGCCACTATGGCTTCCAACTTATAGGAGGGCAAATTGATTATAAAAACACCATGTCCGAGTCGATCTACGAGCGGCTCAGTGATCCACAGCTTAGGATGATCTTTGAGTATTTCATCAAATACGTAGGTTCCTCCGCACTCGATTCGCCCGGCTATATGAATCTCATGCCGATCATCCAGTTCGACTACGGCCTGTGGTATGTCCGTGGCGGGATGTATAACCTCGCCAAGGGACTGGGCAAACTCATGGACGAAATGAATATCCCCGTTCATCTCAATGCCGATGTCACCCGCATCGAAAAATCGGGAAAATCCGTCACCGGCGTCAGACTGGCCGATGGAGATTTCTTCCCCAGCGACATTGTCGTCAGCAACATGGAGGTAATCCCGACTTATAAAAACCTCCTTCACGAATCGGAGAGATTCACCCGTAAACTTGAAAAATTTGCACCTGCATGCTCTGGCATCGTGCTCCATATCGGCACCAACAAGCCATTTCCTCAACTCGCCCACCACAACTTTTTCTACTCAGAAAACCAACACAAACACTTCGAAACGGTCTTCCGTAAAAAAGAAATCCCACACGACCCCACCCTCTACGTTGTCGCCCCGACGCGCACCGATCCTACCAAAGCACCCGATGGATGCGACAACATCAAGATCTTACCTCACATCCCGCCACTCGAGGAGGGCTCCGGTATCACCCACGATGACTACGTTGCCCTCAAAGACCGATGCATTGATAAAATGGAGCGCTGCGGGCTGACCGGATTACGCGAGAGCATCATCACCGAGGATCTGCTCACGCCCATCGATATCGATCGCATGTATCGCTCGAATCAAGGGTCAATTTATGGTGTCGTGACCGACTGGAAAAAGAACTACGGGTTCAAGGCTCCCAAGGTCAGCACCCAGTATCAAAACCTCTACTTCACCGGCGGCAGCACCAACCCTGGAGGCGGCATGCCCATGGTCATCCTTTCAGGCCAAAAATGCGCCGACCGCATTATCAAACGCCACCCGATTTCAGGCGACTAATTCTTCCCTCGTGATACCCATCGCCATCGTCATTTTCCCCATCCTCGCCATCCTCTGCGCTCCGGCGATCTGGTGCGTTTTGGGTCGACCCCACCGACTCCCATTACCTCAGAAATCTGAGTCAAAGCCGAGCAAGCCCATACGTATCTCGATCATCATCCCCGCGCGCAATGAAGAGGAAAATATCGGCAAGCTTCTAAAAACAATCAACCACCAGAGCCAGCCACCCTACGAGGTCATTGTGGTCAACGATGGATCATCGGATCAGACCGCCAGCGTGGCGGAACAGCTCGGTGCACGTGTCATCAATGCCGCCCCGCTCCCCGACGGCTGGAATGGCAAACCTTGGGCGTGTCAGCAAGGGGCCGGCGCCGCGACCGGTCAATGGTTCCTCTTTCTCGATGCCGATCTTGCCCTAGAGAAGCGGACCATCAGCACGCTGGCTGGATTATGCGACCAGCCCGATAAGGTTTATTCCGTCTGCCCACACCATGGCATCGAGAAAACCTACGAGGAGTTATCGGTCTTTTTCAATATCCTCATGCTGGCAGGCGTCAATGCCTTTGGCCCAGAAAAACAGGCCACCAACAACTCCGCCCTCTTCGGTCAGTGCATGCTCATCTCCCGTGATCATTACCAATCCGTAGGCGGTCATGCCGAAGTGAAGGACAAGGTGTTGGAAAACTTCTATCTGGCCAACAGACTCAAGGCACTCGGCATCACGCGCTCATGCTTCCTGGGTAAAGGGTTTATCACCATGCGCATGTTCCCCCATGGTATCGGTGAGCTATGGGCAGGCTGGAAAAAAGGCTTCGCCAGCGGCGCGGCGAACACCCCTCGCTACGCCCTCGTTGCATCGTCTATCTGGATCAGCAGCTTGATGCTCACCCTCGTATCGGCCGCACTCACGCTGACGCCGTATGCATCAGCCCCGTTCATGATATTAGCTGCCACCGCTTATCTCATCCACGTCGGCCAGTGCCTCTATGCCTTTAAATCAGCTGGGACCTTTTCCGTGTGGAACGCCGTGTTTTTTCCCTTAAGCCTGCTTTTCTACCTGACTCTGTTTTTTTACTCCATCCTCGATCAAAAACGGGGGAAAACGACGCAATGGAAAGGACGCGCCGTCAGTTGATATGTGGATTGATCTCACCAACCTATGGATTATCGTGATCAACATCATCGCGATCCCCACCACCCACTTGCTCATCGCATGGTGGTCCACGGCATTGCCGGCACGGTTCTTTACGCGCAATGACACGCCGCGCACGACACCTCCCAACCCGATCTATGATCGCCTTTTCAGGATTCGTCGATGGAAACACCTCCTGCCCGACGGGGCACTTTGGCTCAACGGATTCCCCAAGGAAAAACTGCAATCTATCGAGTCAGAATACCTCCGCACGTTTATCCGCGAAACCCGCCGTGGCGAATTTTCTCACTGGGTCCAAACCCTCTGTATCGCCAGCTTCATCAGCTGGAACCCGTATCCAGCAAACCTCATCATCCTCGCGTATGCGGGACTTTCTAATTTCCCTTGCATCCTCAACCTGCGCTACACCCGACAACGCATGCATAGGCTGCTCCATCAAATCACCACCCGATAATGTCCCAACCCGCTACCATCGTCTGGTTTCGCCGCGACCTCCGATTACACGATAACCCTGCATGGAACTGGGCCGTCGAGCAGGGCGGACCGATCGTTCCCGTTTACCTGCACTGCCCGACCGATGAGGGTGCATGGCGCCGCGGCGGAGCGTCAACCGGATGGCTGCATCACGCCTTGGAGGACCTCGCCGCACAGCTCGCATCATCCGGCCATCGGCTCGTCCTCCGGCAATCGACCGACAGCCATGATGCGCTGCAAAAAGTCATCGCAGAAACCCAGGCCCAATCCGTGTGCTGGAACCGTTGTTATGAACCCACCATGGTGCAACGCGACAGCATGCTCAAACAAGCACTTCAGTCCGTGGGAATTGAGACACAGAGCTTCAATGGATCACTGCTACTCGACCCGTTAACGACACGCAACAAGGCGGGTAAGCCCTTTCAAGTTTTTACCCCATTCTGGAAACACTGCCGAGCCATAGGTGTCCATCCCGTCGAAACATCCCCCCCCCCCAGTGCCCGACCCACAAAATCAATCACCAGTGACCGACTAGATAATCTCAAACTCCTGCCCACCATTCCGTGGGACACAACCATCCAAGAGACATGGAAACCGACCCGCCAAGGTGGCCTCGAACTTCTCGATCTCGCGGTGCGCAAAAGCCAGAGCTATCTCGACACACGTGACACACCCGCCACCGATGGCACCAGCCGACTCTCCGCCTACCTCCACTTCGGCCAAATCAGTCCACGTGAATTTTTTCACCACATCTGGCAGCACGCCAGCGATCAGGAGCTGGCTGACACCGGGATCCTGCGCCAACTCTACTGGCGTGAATTCTCCGCCCACCTCCTATTTCATTTCCCCCACAGTCAGGATACGGCACTCAAACCCGCATACGATCATTTCCCATGGGCGTTCAACGAAACATACCTCCGCGCGTGGCAGCTCGGGCAGACAGGTTTCCCCATCGTCGATGCCGGTATGCGCCAGCTCTGGCAGACCGGATGGATGCACAACCGCGTCCGGATGATCGCAGGGTCATTTCTCGTTAAACACCTGCTCCAGCCATGGCAGGAAGGTGCCCGATGGTTCTGGGATACCCTCTGCGACGCCGACCTCGCAAATAACTCAATCGGCTGGCAGTGGATCGCTGGCTCCGGCGCCGATGCCTCACCGTATTTCCGAATCTTCAACCCCATCCTCCAAGGCCAAAAATTTGATCCCCTTGGCGATTACGTCCATCGCTGGTGCCCCGAACTTGCCCAGCTCCCGAAAAAAAACATCCACACACCATGGGACGCCCCGCCCGACGTGCTTCAATCGGCCAAAATCAAACTCGGTCACCACTACCCTCACCCGATCACCTCCCACCAGGAAGGCCGAAACAGAGCCCTCTCCGCCTACACCCACTACAAAGAAATCAGCCGTCAACTTTGAGCCCCGCCTACCCGTCGTCGCGCTTGGAAATCACATGGAGGTTCGCGATTCCATGACTCGAAAACTCTTTCCAAAACTTCTGGGTGACCGGCTCCGCAATCTTCTTGCGCTCATCATCGCTGAGCTTTTCCAACTCGGCAGCCGTATATTTTTTATCCAACTCACGCTCAGCCATCCGAGCCACAAGTTCTTCCCAAAACGTCTCAGCTCGCATCTCATCGTAGCTCTGGGCGTAAAATGACCCCTCCTCATACTCCTTCCGAAGCCGGAGTCGCTGACGTTCAGGGTCAACCTCCACCATGCCCCCCTGACCATTGTGCTGCATCCGGGCGAGGATTTTTTCCAGCATGTCATCAAACCGCGCCACTCCGTCATCCGACCCCGGCTTGTGGTTCCAAAACGTCGCCCAACACGCAAGCGTCAGCATTTCTGACAGTGTAACCAGTTCCTCATCCGTAAAACGCAGGTGCATACACAAAAGGTGTATGACCCATCTTGAAACAGGCAAGAAATTTGCGACACATTTTTCGCCTACTCATCCACCATGCATAGATCGCCATTTCCCTCCCACCCAGCATCACACGCATTATGCCTGCGGGATGGTCCCGCCACTTACTTAAAGGTCATGATCTGCGCGGGAATGCTGATCTTTTTTATCGGATTGATGCGATTAGGCTTCCGACCCGCCCCTCATTCCGTTTATGTTCCGTCCATGCCTCCCGACGCAGGGGACGTATCCATCCTTTGACTTCACCCAACTCATAACCCACGATTCATGAACTACGAAATCTACCGCCTCATCCACTTTGCTGGAATCTTTACGCTCCTCATCGCATTCGGTTCACTCTTTACCGGAGATAAAAGCACCAAAGCTGGCGCGATCGGGCATGGGGTAGGACTTCTCTTGATCCTACTCGGAGGATTTGGCATGCAAGCAAAACTCAAGGACGCTTATGATGTCATGTATGGCACCAGTTTCCCGACATGGATGATCATCAAAATCATCATCTGGATCGCGCTCGGCGGATCCATGGTTCTGGTAAAACGACGTATCATCAAGGGGCTGACCGCATGGATCCTGATCATCGCCCTCGCCCTCGCAAGTGCCTACCTCGGCTACAAAAAACCCGCCATGGGGAACAAGCCGACCACCGCACAAGCCAAGTAACATGATGCAGGGTCGCTTCGCCATGAAACCATGAAACATGTCGAAACCATCACCCTGCCCCATGATCTCGGCGAGTTCACCGAAATCATCGACGTGCGCTCGCCATCCGAGTTCGCTGAGGACCACCTTCCGGGGGCGATCAACCTCCCCGTTCTCAACGACGACGAACGCGTCGAGGTCGGAACGATTTATCAATCCAACCCGTTTGAGGCGCGTCGACTCGGCGCCAAATACATCTCGGCCCATGCCGCTGAACATTTAGCGACCCATCTTGCGGGAAAAGATAAATCCTACTCACCCCTCGTCTATTGCTGGCGCGGCGGGATGCGGTCCAACTCACTGGCACACATCTTACGATCGGTCGGGTGGCGCGCCCGATTAATCGAAGGCGGCTACAAGGCATTCCGAAAATTTGTCAGCGAGGACACCGACCGGCTTCTGGCCACCCCAGGATTCCATCTCACCGTGCTCGCCGGCCCGACAGGGGTGGCGAAAACCAGACTGCTCCACACCCTGAATGATGCTGGAGCTCAGGTGCTCGATCTCGAAGGACTCGCCGACCACCGTGGCTCCGTGCTCGGACTGGTTCCAGGCACGACCCAGCCGAGCCAAAAACGATTCGAAACGCGCCTCTGGCACGCCCTGTCACAATGCGATCTCACACAGCCGGTATTTACCGAGGCAGAGAGCAATCGCATCGGCACCGTCCACTGCCCACCTGAACTTTGGAAAAAATTGGGACAAGGGGAGGTCGTCCGCATCCATTTACCACTCGACCAACGCGCCGCATTCTTGCTCGACGACTACCCACACTTCGCCAACGACCCCGGTCACCTCAAAAACCTACTTGAAAAACTCGTTAAACTTCGCGGACACAGCCAAGTCCAGCAATGGCATCACCAGATTGATAACGGACAATGGCCAGAATTTGTCGAATCCGTCCTCCGTGACCACTACGACCTTGTCTACCGTCGGGCCGGTGACGCAAAGTCGAACTACCCCGCCCCGTCGCACACCGTCGATCTTTTAGGGTTTTCTTCGGTCGATTTATCACGTGCCGCCGCTGAGCTCATTACCCGTGACTGACGCCCACAACCACCTGCAAGATTCACGCTTCGATGGCATCCGTGAGCAAGTCATCCGTGAGATGACCCAATCCGGTGTCACCCGTTGCGTGGTCAATGGCACATGCCCAGCCGACTGGCCACAGGTCGCAGCCCTCGCCCGTCACCATCCCGAGCTCATCATCCCGTCATTTGGCCTCCATCCATGGAAAAAACCGACACCTGACTGGCTTCATCAACTCACGCACTACCTCGACACCGTGCCTCATGCCTGCATCGGCGAGTGCGGACTGGACCGCTGGATCGAGGGATACAACATCGAGCGTCAAACAACCATTTTCACCGCCCAGCTCGACCTCGCCGCGGACCGGAATCTCCCCATCTCCATTCATTGCCTGAAAGCCTGGGGGCACCTCGTTGATCTCCTCGAATCACGCCCCCTCCCCGATCGTGGATTCCTCCTGCATTCCTACGGAGGATCGGCAGATCTGGTCCCACGCCTCGCCAAGCTCGGTGCCTATTTTTCCTTTTCCGGCTACTTTCTCCATGAGAGAAAAAAGAACGTCCGTGATGCCTTTAAGGTCGTCCCTCGTGATCGCTTACTCCTCGAGACCGATGCTCCCGATATGCTGCCACCGCCATCCGCCATCCATCACCCACTAACTGGTGAAATCAATCACCCAGCCAACCTCCGAAGCATTTTTCAATCGGCATCTTTACGGGTTGAGACCGTTACCATTGATGAGAATTTCCATAGGTTTTTCATCGATTGATGATATCCCTCGAGGATAAACACAAGCTACCACCCACGTGGATTCATCTTGGGGTGCTTATAAACGTAACCACTTTCTAACATTTTACCTGGAAGCACCCAGAGACTATCGAGTATGAGTCCGGGTGCGATACGAAGAAAATAGGCCGCTAGCTTAACCATCCAAGCGGCAGCAGGAAGCCCCACGGGCATCCCGACACTTTTTCTAAATCGGCACATAAAATCACGATGAGTCAACGGCTCCGGAGACGTCATGTTCACAGGACCCGTTAGATTTTCATGCTCGATGATCCACGCGATGACACCACACACATCATCGATATGAATCCAGCTCACCCTCTGATTGCCGCTGCCTATTTTTCCGCCCATCCCGAGCTTGGCAAGGGTCCGGAATATACGCAGCGGATTGCCCGCCACATCGGCAAGAACCATGCTCGTTCTGAGAGCGACCCTACGCACCTGTTGAGGCACATCGGCATCAAACAATCGTTCCTCCCATGCCTCAACAACATCAGTCATAAACCCCTCTCCCTTTTCGCCCCCTTCATTGTGGCCGTGCTCATGGGAGCTGCTATAAAAATTAGCTCCACTTGCATTGAGCCAGACAGCTGGCGGCCGATCACATACCGCAATCGCCTCCCCAATGACGCGGGTGCTTTCGATACGCGATTTCATGATCAACTCACGATTCTCGGGCGTGAATCGACAGTTCACCGACTTCCCCACCAAATTAACCACCGCATCACACGACTCTAGTTCCTTCGCCCAAGGGCCGATCGATTGACCATCCCAGTGCACATAACGACATCGCGGGTGCACGCCCTGCTCGCGGCGCGCCAAGCCCACCACCTCCCAGCCGTGGGATGAAAAATATTGAGTAAGGTGACGTGCCAGAAATCCGTTGGCACCGGCAATGAGCAGAGTTTTCATAAATTAATCAGTTTAACAAGTATCCTCATGGCTAAGATATGCATGGAAGGTTGATCTAGTCAGTAAATTTCTCAAGCAACGGCAATGGATCGTGTTGCCTTATTAAAGCGGACATCGGCTCAACTTTCGTTTGGATCACATGTCGACAAACTCGCTTGCCCGAGTAATTTTGAGTTCCTTGCTCACAGCACTCTGCCCAAAACCTATGGCTTCAGCTATCCGAGATTGAGACCCCCCTCCTGGATTCATTCGGAAAAAAACACTTCATGCGGGTCAATTATCACCAGCTCAGAAGGTAACTCAAGTAACGCGATATTTTAAATTTCCTCATTTTGGGGTTGGGCATTGATCACCTAGAGATTAAGTAATGCGCATGTCCGACGCAATCATCGCTGAAAAATACCCGAACGCTGAGACCACCGAGTCCGGCCTGAAATACGTAGTCACCGAAGCCGGCACCGGCACGGAGAAGCCCACACAAGGCCAATCCGTCACCGCCCACTACTCGGGCTACCTCCTGGACGGATCCAAGTTCGACAGTTCGGTCGATCGCAATCAACCCTTCGTTTTCCCCGTAGGCATGAGCATGGTGATCAAGGGCTGGGACGAAGCCTTCTCCGATATGACCAAAGGGGAAAAACGCACCCTCATCATCCCACCCGAGCTGGGATACGGCGCCAACGGCTACCCGCCCGTCATTCCACCAAGCGCCACACTCATCTTTGATGTTGAGCTGATCGACTTCTGATCCGGCCACCCCATCATTTCACTCCTGAATCGAACAAAATTTCACCTAGCGCTGTCAGGGAGGCAGCGTTCCCCATGGTCGACTCACATACTCCCCCTGCCCGCTGGCGAGCCATCTCATCGGCTCGCGTCCGCAACTGGCTGAAAAAAAGGGCCTTATCCGCGCTCACCCCCTTGCCGCCCCACATCCATCACGCCTGTGAAAAGTTGCACAAAGTTCTTGCTTCATCGCCGGATTTAGCCCCTCTTACGCGTGTCTAAATCACATGAATTCTACGGACTACCAAGCACCCGACACCGCAGCCCGCGCCCATGACGGGCTGAAAAGCGCACAGGCTGGGCACGCCCCTGATTATCAGGCTGAAACCGAGGACCTTCTCGGTGAGAAAATGGTGCTTAACATGGGTCCGTCCCACCCCGCCACCCACGGGGTTTTACGCCTTGTGCTCGAGCTTGATGGTGAAGTGGTTACCAAGTGCGACCCCGACGTCGGCTACCTCCACCGCGGTGATGAAAAAATCGCGGAAAACATGCACTACAACCAGTTTGTGCCCTACACTGACCGACTGGACTACCTCGCCCCGCTCGCCAACAACGTCGCCTACACCTGTGCGGTGGAAAAACTCATGGGCTGGGAGCTCCCACCACGCGGCGAGGCCGTGCGGGTCATCTGCTGTGAACTTGCCCGCATCGCCTCCCACATGCTGGGCGTAGGTGTCTGCGCCATGGACGTCGGAGCCATGACCGTTTTTCTTTACACCTTCACCGAGCGGGAAAAAACCTACAACCTGTGTGAACAACTCACCGGTGCCCGCTTCACCACATCCTACACCCGCGTCGGCGGTCTGGTCCGCGACTTACCAGATGGGTTTATCGGCAACCTCGAAACCTTCCTCGACGAATGCTCAAAAAGCATCGACGAAATCTCCAAACTCCTCGACCGCAACAAAATCTACCTCACCCGCATGTGTGACGTTGGCACCATTTCTGCCAAAGATGCCATCTCATGGGGGCTCACCGGCCCGAATCTGCGTGGATCAGGCGTCACCCGCGACCTCCGCAAAGATAACCCCTACCTCGGCTACGAAAACTACGATTTCGATATCCCCATTGGCGAAAATGGCGATTCCTACGACCGCTACCTCATCCGTATGGAGGAAATGCGACAGTCGATCCGCATCATCCGCCAGGTGCTCGCATCACTCCCCGACGGCCCCGTCAATATCGCCGATTCCAAAAACATGCTGCCCGCCAAGGACAAAGTGCTCACCAGCATGGAGGAGCTCATCCACCACTTTATCGTTGCCACCCAAGGCATCGAAGCCCCAGCGGGCGAAGTCTACTTCGGAGCAGAAAACCCCAAAGGCGAACTCGGGTTTTATATCAATTCCAAAGGCGGCGGCGTGCCCCACCGGATGAAAATCCGCTCCCCATCCTTCGTCAACCTCTCAATCCTCGCCCACATGATCCCAGGTCACATGATCTCCGATGTCCCCGCCATCCTCGGCTCACTCGATTTCGTCATGGGCGAATGCGACCGATAGTCATCGGCCACCCAACAAGGGACATTGGTTCACTACCTGATACATCCTTCCAAGCCACATTCTGTTAATTCTGTCTCAAAAAATGGACACACCCACCACCTTTCCACCCTTTGCCGTGACCGCCGAAATTGAGGCGGAAGCCGACGAGCGTATCAGCCACTACCCGGCGGATAAAAAACGTTCTGCCGTCCTCCCCCTGCTGCACATTATCCAACACAACTTCGGGTTCATCAGCAAAGACGCAACGGTTTGGGTCGCCGAGAAGTTGGGCCTCGAGCCGATCCAGGTGTATGAAGTGGTTTCTTTCTACCCCGGTCTGCGCGAACATGCGCCTGGCAAATACCACTTCCGCGTCTGCCGCACCCTATCCTGCGCGATGGCAGGATCAGCCGATCTCATGGACCGACTCTGCGAACTCACCGGCATCGACCGCTCACACAGTGACTCACACCACAACCCGATCGCCGTTTCCCCTTGCGGCCAGTGGTCGGTCGAATTTGCCGAATGCCTCGCGTCCTGCGGCACGGGTCCCGTGTGCATGGTCAACGACGACTTCCACGAAGCCGTATCACCTGACAAAGCCGAAGAACTCCTTAACACCACCAAGGCGTAGTCACTGGACCGAGACAACCTCTAAGCCCCATACGACCTACCATGTCTGACATTCAATATCTCCCTGGCAAGGAACCCCACCCTTGCGAACACCGCATGATCTTTAAAAATATCGATCGGGCAGGCTGGGATCCCACCATCGATTGTTATCTCAATGACGGCGGCTACGACCAGCTTCAAAAAGCCCTCACGATGGAACCCCAAGCCATCACCAACGAAGTGAAAGCCTCAGGCCTTCGTGGACGAGGTGGCGCAGGTTTCCCCACAGGTGTCAAATGGGGGTTCATCCCACCCCATAACACCAAGCCAGTTTACCTCATTTGCAACTGCGACGAATCAGAACCCGGCACCTTTAAAGACCGCTACATCGTCCACCAAGACCCGCACCAACTCATCGAGGGCATGATCATTTCATGCTTCGCGGTCGGCGCCCACACCGCCTACATCTACATGCGTGAAGAGTTTCCCGAGGCGGCCATCATCATGGAAAAAGCCATCGAGGAGGCACGCGCAAAAAACTTCCTTGGCAAAGACGTGCTCGGCTCCGGCTTCGACGTTGAAATCTACGTCCACCGAGGTGCCGGTGCCTACATTTGTGGCGAGGAAACGGGGCTCATCGAGTCGCTCGAAGGCAAACGCCCATACCCACGGATCAAACCTCCGTATTTTCCCGCTGCCCTTGGCCTTTACATGGCTCCAACCATCGTCAACAACGTCGAGTCGCTCTGCCACGTCAAACACATCATTGAGATGGGTAGCGAGGCCTACGCCCAACTCGGTGTCGCCCGCAACACCGGCACCCGTATCCTCTGCGTCTCCGGCGATGTCAAAAATCCCGGCTATTATGAAGTCGAGGTCGGAAAAATCACCATGGGCGAACTGCTCAACGACGTCTGCGGTGGTCCGAAGGAGGGTCGCACATTCAAAGCATGCATCCCAGGTGGATCATCCGCAAAAATCCTGCGCTGCGACGAATCCTACACCATCGCCCAAGGAGACTCAGAACAAACACTCACGTTCTTCGATATCCCGATGGATTTTGACACCATCGCCGCCTGCGGATCCATGGCCGGATCCGGCGGCGTAATCGTCATGGACGACTCACGTAAAATCTCATGGGTCCTCAACAACCTCAACAGCTTCTACGCCCACGAATCCTGCGGCCAGTGCACCCCGTGCCGAGAGGGGTCAATGTGGATGAAAAAAATCTCCGACCGCATCGTTGATGGCCACGCCACCCCCGATGACATTCAAACCCTGGAGGACGTCGCCTACCAAATCGACGGGCGCACCGTCTGTGCCTTCGGCGAAGCCTCCTCCTGGCCAGTCGAAGCCATCATTTCTAAATTCCGCGACGAACTCACTGCCGAAACATCTGAAGACAACGACGACCTGTCCGAAGAGGCCAAACAACAACTTCAATTCATCAGCGAGTAGCCATTTGAGTCCCCTGCAACAACGATTTCCAGCCCGCACCCCTGCAAAACAGTATCGAAGTAGGCTTACTCCCCCATCTCGTCTCAGCAGCCTTCCGTTCAAAAGAAAACACCAACGCACAGGAAAAACTTCCACATCTCCAATGAGACTCCGATAAAGGATCATCAATCCAAGTCATCCCATTAATCCTGTCAAAAAAATCTTCTCCCAATGTCCGACACCGAAACAACACAACTCCCCAAAGACATCGCCGCTGAAAAGGGGCTCGTCAACGTCCAGATTGATGGTCACTGGATCCAAGTCCCCCGTGGGACACGGATGATCGAGGCCTGCAAAATCGCGGAAAAGGAGGTCCCTCATTACTGTTATCACCCCAAGCTTTCCTCCCCAGGAAACTGCCGCATGTGCCTCGTGCAAATGGGCATGCCACCACGCCCAGCACCGGACCAAGCCCCCGTTTACGATGAGGATGGATATCAGGAAATCGGCTGGATGCCGCGCCCCGTCATTGCTTGCGCCAATACCGTCGGCGAAAACATGGGGATCCGCACACAGGGTGAACTGGTTGAAAAATGCCGCGAAGGCGTCATGGAGTTCCTCCTCATCAATCACCCGCTCGACTGCCCCATCTGCGATCAAGCCGGTGAGTGCCGACTTCAAGAGTTCTCCGTCGAACACGGCAAAGGCGAATCTCGCTTTAAAGAAGATAAAATCAAAAAACCCAAAAATGTCAAAATCGGCCCACGCATCCGCCTCGACGACGAACGCTGCATCATGTGTTCACGTTGTATCCGATTCATGGATGAAGTCGCCGACGAACCCGTGCTCGGATTTACCGAGCGTGGCACCCACACCACCGTCGGAGTCTTCCCAGGCAGAGAACTCACCAACAACTACGGACTCAACACCGTCGACCTCTGCCCCGTGGGCGCGCTGACCAGCAACGACTTCCGGTTCCAGATGCGCACATGGTTCCTTAAGGAAACCGACAGCATCGACACCAACTGCGGCACCGGCGCCAACACCACCATTTGGACACGCGGTAACAAGATCTTCCGCGTCACCCCACGCCAGAATGATGACGTCAACTCCTGCTGGATGCCTGACTCACACCGACTGAACTACGTCTGCCCGACCGATGACGATCGACTCACCGCGCCGCTGATTAAAGTCGACGGCGTGCATGAGGAAACCTGCTGGGAAAATGCCATTGAGGCCGCTGCAGATGCGTTGAAACAATTTACCCCTAGCGAGATTGCCATCATTGCCTCGGGCCGCCAGACTAACGAGGAGCTCTTTATGATGCGCACCCTCGCTGCCGAGCTGGGGATTGAAAGCCTTGCCATCGTCGCCCGTGAAGAAGCATCCGATGACATGCTGATCTCGGCCGACCGCAACCCGAACACAACCGGCGCCCAACTCACGCTGCAGGACAAAGACGTCGCGGCCACCTTGGCCACCTTCCGCGAAGGTGTTTATCAAGGTGAAATCAAAGCCCTTTTTGTGGCATCCGAAAACCTGCTCGAGGAAGCCGGCTTTACGAAAGAGGATCTCAACGCGTTGGAATTACTCATTGCTCTACACACATCAGCCAATGCCACCGCCCACGCAAGCGACATCGTCCTCCCCGGTGCCAGCTCCGCTGAAAAGTTCGGCAGCATGGTCAATGTGGCGGGTCGACTGCAAAAGCTCAACGCAGCCTGCCTCCCACCGGCTGACGCGCGCAGCGATTGGGAAATCATCCGCGACCTCGTCCTCGCCCTCTCTGGCGACTCTGCCGAGCAAGCACCACAAAGCATTGAGGCACTTTTCCAAATCATCGCCACCAGTATTCCCGAGTTTGAGGGTAAATCACTCGCGACACTCAGCAATCTCGGTGAAACCATCACAGACACAGGGGTCACCATCCCCTTGGTCGAACGCGAAAACCAACGCAAGGCGCACGGTGAAATCGTCGGCTAATACCGAACTCACCCGTTATTTCTTATCATTCATCAGCTATTAGGATCCCATGGACCACGCCACATTTATTTTCTTCATCAGCACAGCGATTAAAATCGCGATCTTCACCTTTGTGTTGATTCTGCCGATCATTGCCTACTCCACGTATGCGGAACGCCGTGTCTCATCGATCATCCAAGATCGAGTGGGCCCGAACCGCGTGGGGATTCCGCTCACTCTCTTTGGTTGTAAAAAAGACATCCCCTTCTCCGGCCTCCTGCAACCGCTGGCAGATGGTTTAAAAGGATTACTCAAAGAGGATCTGGTCCCCGCCCACGTGCGTAAGTTTTTCTTCTGGATTGCTCCAGCCCTCACCGCAGCACCAGCATTTCTCACCCTCTGTGTGATCCCATTCGGTAGCAGCATCAGCCTTTTTGGCGAAGACATCAAACTCGTCATCGCCGACATTGATGCGGGGCCGCTCTTTGTCTTTGCGATCGCATCACTGAGTGTCTACGGCATCACCATTGCCGGCTGGGCATCCAATAATAAATACTCCTTCCTCGGCGGCGTCCGCTCATGCGCCCAAATGATTTCCTACGAAATCGCCCTCGGGCTCTCCATCATCCCAGTGCTGATGGTTTTTGGCCAACTCAACCTCTCCGACATCGTCCAAGCCCAAGCCGATGGTGGCTGGACGTTGCTGCCACTCTGGAATGCACATGGATCCGTCCTCGATAGATCCTACTGGGAAAATGCTGGTGAACAATGGCTCCTGCTCATCCCGTTGACCATCTCCTTCGTCATCTTCACCACCTCGATCTTTGCTGAAACCAACCGGATGCCCTTTGACCTTCCCGAGTGTGAAACAGAACTCGTCGGCGGCTACCACACGGAATACTCGTCGATGAAATTTGCTCTTTTCTTCCTCGGAGAATACGCCGCCATGATCGTCGGGTCTGCCATCATCGTCACCCTCTTCTTCGGTGGATGGTCCGCTGGCTTTGGGCTGGATACCGCCATCGCCAACATGGCATGGGGCAGCTTCAAACTGGGAGGTCTCATTCACCTCGGCATCTTCCTCGCCAAGGTCATCGCCTTTGTCATCTTCTTTATCTGGGTCCGCTGGACCGTCCCCCGTTTCCGCTACGATCAACTCATGAAACTCGGCTGGGTCGTCTTCTTCGAGCTCGCTCTCGTCAATATCTTCATCACCGCCGGCATCATCATGATGATGAACTAATCCGCATCCTGACCACTTCTTACTGACCACCCGACATGGCCATTATCAAAATTAAACGCCCCAAGCTCACCCTTGCAGACAAGCTTTATCTTCCTGCCGTGATCAAGGGGTTGTTCATCACCTTTAAGCACGCCATCCGAGCGATACGGGGGAAAACCCACGGTGCAGAACAATTCAACTCGTCCGGCCTTGGGGTGACTATGCAGTATCCTGAAACCAAATGGGACGATCAACTTCCCGATTACTACCGGGGCGTCCCCGCCCTCGTCACCGACGAACAGGAGCGCGAGCGCTGCGTCTCCTGCCAGCTCTGCGAATTCATCTGCCCGCCCAAGGCCATCACCATCATCCCCGGCGAAATCGAGTCCGACGACCCGTGGGCGAAAGTCGAAAAACGCCCGAAAGAGTTTGAGATCGATATGACCCGCTGCATCTACTGCGGTATGTGCGAAGAAGTCTGCCCCGAGCAAGCCATCTACCTCCGAGACGACTATGCCATGACTGGCCTCAGCCGCGCTGAAATGGTCAACGACAAAAAACGCCTCTACGAAATTGGCGGTGTCCGCACGGGCCTCGTTAATAAATGGAATGAGATAAAATAATCTTTAACCACTCCCTATTTCCAACTTCCTACTCCCCATTTCCTAATGATGCCATCGCCTCTCTTCTATCTCCTCGCCGCGCTGATGTTCACTGGCGGCCTCATGGTTGTGTTTATGCGCAACCCAGTTTCCAGTGCCCTCTCGATGGTGCTGAGTTTCATTGGACTCGCCGGCCTCTTTGTCGGGCTTAATGCCTACTTCATCGGCATCCTTCAGATCCTCATCTACGCTGGGGCCATCATGGTGCTCTTTATCTTTATCATCATGCTACTCGACCTTAAAAAGGAGGATGAACACCCGCGACGAGGAGCCGCCATGGCGGCAGGCATCATCATCCCCGTCGTGCTACTCATCCAGCTTGCCGGCGTGCTTGCCACCGAACAAGACTCCCCGAAGGTGCCCGAGCTGATGCTGCAAGAACAGGCCGCCGAGTATGACAAGGAAACGATCATCCACAAGCGTCTCGCAGACAACCGCCTTCCAGACGTCCACTTAACGGGCCGCAAGATATTCACGGAGTTTAATTTCCCACTCCAGATCATCGCGGTGCTGCTTTTGGTCGCCACCGTTGGCTGTGTCGCCCTCTCCAAAAAACAGACCAAAACCGTCGTCAAAAAACTTCCCGCCCAGCGCATCCCAACCATAGCCTCGGCACCTGACCTCACCTCTAAGAAAAACGACTAAGACCCACGATTCAATGACTCCGACACTCAACGAATACCTCTTTATCTCCGGTCTACTTTTTGCCATCGGTCTCGGTGGCGTCATCATCCGGCGCAACATCATTGTCATCTTTATGTGCCTTGAGATGATGCTGGCTGCGGCCTCCCTGACGCTCGTCGCATTTTCCCGATTCAACACTGTGGATGGCTTACCCGACTACGACGGCCAGGTGGTTGTCTTTTTCATCATCACGGTTGCTGCAGCGGAAGTTGCCGTTGGCCTCGCCATCATCGTCTCCCTGTATCGTGCAAGGCAAACCATTAACACCGATGAACTCACCTCGCTGAAGGGGTAAGTTTTACGTCCCGCTTAATCACAACAAGCTCACACCTTTCTCAAATGGAAACTCTTCCCTGGTTCTTACTTCTCCTGCCACTCGCGAGCGCCGTAATCATTCAACTTGCTCTCAAGTATAGTGCAACGGCGTCATCGATGCTCTCAACCCTTTCGGTGGTCGTCACTTTTATCATTTCCTGTTTCCTCATTGGTTCGACCGCTGAGGGCTACCAGCCATGGATCAGCATCGGTGGACTTGATCTAGGCATTGGCTACAAACTCGACCAGCTCGCCACGGGCATGATGATCGTGGTCACAGGCATCGGCATGCTGGTGCATCTTTTCTCGCTGGGTTATATGAAGGACGACAAAGCCAAGGCACGTTACTTTGCTGGGCTTTCACTCTTTATGTTTTCGATGACGGGGATCGTGCTGGCCTCGAACTTCATCATGATGTTCATTTTCTGGGAGTTGGTGGGTTTAAGCTCTTACCTACTCATCGGCCACTGGTATCAGAAAAACTCTGCCGCCGATGCTGCTAAAAAAGCCTTTCTCACAAACCGCATCGGCGACTTTGGGATGATGATTGGCATCCTGATGCTCTGGGGCGTGATGGGCACGGTTGTTTTTGCTGATATGAATGTAGGCCATTTCTCTGGCCTCTGCACCTGCCTGACAGGTGCGATCATCCTGCTTATCTTCTGCGGTGCCGTTGGCAAATCCGCGCAACTCCCACTTCATGTCTGGCTCCCTGATGCCATGGAAGGCCCAACACCCGTCTCAGCCCTGATCCACGCGGCCACGATGGTTGCCGCAGGTGTCTATATGATGGCACGCGTTTTCTTATCGCTGGGAATTACCCCCGAAAACATGGAGATCATCGGTAACGCCCCAGATGTCATCGCTTGGGTGGGTGGTATCACGTCACTGGTCGCCGCACTGATGGCGACCCAGCAGGACGACATCAAAAAGATCCTCGCCTACTCGACCCTTTCACAGCTGGGATATATGGTGATGGCGGTCGGGCTGATTGCCCCGGAAGCGGGGATGTTCCACCTCTATACTCACGCTTGGTTCAAAGGTCTACTCTTCCTCGGATCAGGCGCCGTCATCTTCTCCTGCCATCACGAACAGAACATCTGGAAAATGGGTGGGCTTTTCAAAAAGATGCCGATCACTTCAATCACCTTCCTGATCGGAACCGCAGCTCTCACCGCCGTCCCCTTTACCTCTGGGTTCTATTCCAAGGAAGGGATCCTTCACGCCGCCGAGCATGCCCATAACCAGCCGCTCTTCTGGCTCGCAGTGTGTGTGGCCGCCCTCACCACCTTCTACATGTTCCGTCTCTTCTTTGTCGCCTTCCTTGGCCAGGCCCGCGATCATGGTGCTGAAAAAGCGAAGGAAGTTCCTCTCATCATGTGGCTCCCCCTTGCCGCCCTTGCGGTGATGGCCTTTGTCTCACCATGGCTATCGCAATCGATCCTTCCGATCGCACAATCATGGGATCTCAACCTGCATGTGATGCCGCCCATGAATACTGCCTTTTTTGCCTCCATCGGCGCATTTACCGTGGGTATTGCCGCCGCCTTCGTCCTCTACTTCGGCAAGGACAAGGATCCCGTCAACATCCCCCTGTTTCGCAACAAATTCTACTGCGATGAATTTTACGCCCGCCTGATCAAGTATTTCCAAGATGCCCTCGCCGCCATCATCCACTTCTTCGACGAGTTCCTCATCGCTGGCATGATCGTCGGCGGACTCAGCCGATCTGCCACCGGCATTGGCAATATGTTCCGACGCTACGCACAATCGGGCAACCTCAATAGCTACAGCTTCCTCATGGCGGCAGGTGTGCTTCTTGTCATTTATTTTACCGTTTTTTATTAGTAGCGAGCCGTTAGCAAACCTCTGTATCTCTGTCACACCGAAGCAATCTCTCCCAGCCTCCTCTCTACCCACTCCTCAAATAACATGTTATTTGCCCTCATTATCATCCCACTCCTTGCCGCTGTTGCCATTCTGTTTGGTTCACCTGCGCGTCTGACTGCACTTGGTGCGTCCCTTACTAATATCCTTCTAGCCGCTGCGGCAGTGGCATTCCCAGTGGACGTCAGCCTGCCCATACTCACTGACCTCGGTATCCACATCTCATTAGGTCTCGAAGGCATGAATTCTATCATGTTGATCCTCAGTGTCATTGTCACCCTGACCGCGATTTACAGTGGCAATTGCCCTGAAGGACGGGAAAAACTGTGGTTTTCTAGTATTCTCTTTATCTCAACGGGTGCCATTGGCGCGTTTCTCTCCACCGATATCTTTTTCTTCTACGCCTTCCATGAACTCGCCCTGATCCCAACCTTCCTCATGATCGGCATCCTTGGTCGAGGCGACCGCAAGGAGGCGGCTTGGAAAATCACCATCTACCTCGCATTGGGATCCATCGTCCTGCTTGCCGGTCTGCTTCTTGCCACGGCGCATCTCGATAGCTTTGCCTTCTCTGACCTAAAAGCCATCCCCGCCGAGCACCAGAATCATGTCGCCCTGCTGTTGATCATAGGATTCGGCACACTGGTTTCACTTTTCCCTTTTCACTCATGGGCCGCACCCGCCTACGCAAGTGCTCCAGTCCCGGTTGCCATGCTCCATGCCGGGGTGCTCAAAAAATTTGGTCTCTATGGGTTACTTCGTATCGGCATGGTGGTTGCACCCGAGGGCATGGCCTACTGGCTACCATGGATTTGTGTCCTTCTGCTCGGTAACATCATCTGGGTCGGCTTGGTAACACTCAACCAAAAACGTCTCGACCTCATGCTCGGCAACTCCTCGGTGATGCACATGGGATACATCTTTCTCGCCATTGCAGCGCTGTCAGCCAATCCCGATAACTCCATCGCGCAACCTGGGGCGATTCTTCTAATGTTCGCCCACGGCATCTCGATCGCCCTCTTGTTTTCACTAACCTCGGTCATTGAAAGAAAAACAGGAACGCTCGAAATCGCTCGACTCGGTGGACTTGCCAAGACGGCGCCCGCTCTCGCATTTCTCTTTGGGCTCGCGGGGATGGCATCCATTGGCCTCCCTGGGCTGGCTAACTTTGCGGGTGAAGTCATGGTGTTTTTTGCGGGCTTTGCCGATTGGTCACCGGCCGACGGCATGGGTTGGGTGCAGGTGACGACGATCATTGCCCTCTGGGGTGTCGTCCTCAGTGCCGTTTACATGCTCCGCGCCTTCCGCAACACATTTCAGGGGCCGCTGGTCACATCCACGCAGTATGCAAAGGATATTCATCTCGACGAAAAGGTCCCCGCCTACATCCTTGCCGGCACTTTGCTCATCATTGGGATTTATCCGAACCTGCTGCTCAATTTACTCAAGTAAATCACCACGGAAGCCACGCATACACGGAAATCACTTTTAATTCTTTTGTTCACTCTGTCCTAAAAAAATCATGTCACCACATCTCCTCGAATTTATCACCGTCGGCTTTGGTCTCATCCTCCTGATGGTTGAGGCGTTCAGCAACGGCCACCGATCACGGATCGGACTCATCGCAGCAGCTGGACTCACCGTCATCCTCAGCATGCTTTTCTGCCCAACCCCCGAAGGCTACGAGGTGCCCACATGGATGTCGCGATTTTACGGCTACGATTCGCTCGCCCGATTCTACAAAATCATTGCCCTCGTCAGCACCATCCTCGTGCTCCTGATGGCCATCGATTTCCGCAAGGTCCTCTCACAATACACGTCCGGCGACGATTCAGAATCGGGCACTGGAGAGTTCTATTGCCTGCCTATTTTTGCCTGCGCTGGACTGATGTGGATGGCATCGGCAACCGATCTTGTTTCCATCTTCGTTGCCCTTGAGCTCGTCACGATCACCTTTTACGTGATGGTCGCCTACATGCGCCGCAATGTCGGTTCATTGGAAGCGGGTGTTAAATACTTGATCCTCGGGGCACTTTCCACGGGTTTCCTCGTTTACGGTATCGCTTGGCTCTACGGCACGCTGGGGTCCACCCACCTAGAGGCCATCACAGCGGCCGTTCACAAGGGGGATTTTAACCCCACATTCTTACTCTTCGGGGTTTCCCTGATCCTCATTGCACTCGGCTTTAAGGTGGGCGCAGCACCCATGCAACTCTGGATCCCCGACGTCTACCAAGGAGCACCCACACCCATCACCGCCTACCTCTCCGTCGCCTCCAAAGCTGCAGGATTCGTCGTACTTATGCACATCATCGGCCCCTTCCTCGATGCCGAAGCCACCCGTGGTCCCGTCGTTTTCATCCTCCTAATCATGGCGGGCGCCACCCTTGTTTACGGTAACCTTGCTGCTATCAGCCAAAGTAATTTCAAACGACTACTCGCCTATTCATCCATCGCCCACGCCGGCTTCCTTCTCATCGGCGTGGCCACCAGCGATTTCACCTCCGTCTCGTTCTACCTTGCCACTTACCTGCTGATGACGTTCGCCTCATTCTTCGTGCTCGCCTTAGTCCGCAGCCATGAGGGAAGCGATGAAATCGACGCTTTCGATGGTCTTGGCAAACGCAACCCAGCCGTCGCCTTCGCACTCACCATTTGCATGTCAGCCTTAGCTGGCATCCCACTGACCGCCGGATTCTGGGGGAAGTTCTTCATCTTCAAATCCGCCATCACGCATAACGTCAGCTGGTGGCTAATCGCCATCGCCTTTGTCAGCGTAGCCGCCGGATTCTACTACTACCTTAAAGTCGTCAAGGCCATGTATTGGAACGCGCCACGTCGCGAAAATGCCATCGTGGTCCCAGTAACAACCCAAGCAGTGTTGATTGTTCTCACCATCGCCATCCTCGTCTTGGGAATCTATCCTCAGCCGATCCTTGACCTCCTGAAGTAACACAAAACGCGCTGGGACCTCCGCCCCCCCTATGTTGGAAGCTTGCCCTGCTTTGCTAGGTATTGTAAGGTCAGAGCATGACTCAAATCATCCTCCTATCCTTAGTCACTGGCTTCATCGTCGGTCTTCTATTCACGGGTCTCAAGATGCCGCTCCCTGCCCCCAATGCCCTCGCAGGAGTCATGGGGATCGTAGGAATCTACCTCGGACACATCGCCTGGCCTCACCTCATCAAACTCTTTTCGTAAAATGTTTCCTCAGGAAATCATTCGCCGAAAACGTGATGGAATCCGACTGAGCGATGACGAACTTCGCTTTTTTGCCCATGGCATCGCCGATGAATCGATCAGCGAAGGACAGATTGCCGCCTTTGCCATGGCTGT
This sequence comes from Akkermansiaceae bacterium, assembly GCA_013041925.1. GTDB lineage: Bacteria > Verrucomicrobiota > Verrucomicrobiia > Verrucomicrobiales > Akkermansiaceae > Oceaniferula. The sequence goes on from JABDRB010000002.1 coordinate 42,440, forward strand.
CTTTTTCCAAGGGATGACAACGGCAGAAGCCACCGCCTTAACTCTCGCTATGCGCGACACCGGAGACGTGCTCCGCTGGGATAACGAGAACCTCCCAGGGCCTATCATTGATAAACATTCGACGGGTGGTGTCGGCGACGGCGTTTCGCTCATCCTCGGTCCACTGATCGCGGCATGTGGCGGTTATGTTCCCATGATCTCTGGGCGAGGACTCGGCCACACCGGCGGCACTCTCGATAAACTCGATGCCATTCCCGGCTATGACTCGACGCCAGACACCGCTCGATTCCGCAAAACCGTTCGTGAATGTGGCATCGCCATCATCGGACAAACAGGCAAGCTTGCACCAGCCGATCAACGTTTCTACGCCACGCGCGATGTCACGGCAACCGTCGAATCCATCCCACTGATCACGGCATCCATCTTATCTAAAAAGTTGGCCGCAGGGCTCGACTGCCTCGTGATGGATGTCAAGACTGGGTCAGGAGCGTTTATGCCTACCCATGATGCATCACGCGATCTCGCCGTCAGCATCACGGAGGTCGCCAACCAAGCCGGCGTCAAAACCAGCGCCCTCGTCACGGACATGAACCAATGCCTCGGCTTCAATGCCGGCAATTCCCTTGAAGTTCGCGAGGCCATCGAATTCCTTACGGGAAATCGCCAAGGGAAACGAATCAAGGAGGTCACCTTCGCGCTCTGCGCTGAACTTCTGACGCTGGCCAACCTTGCAGACGACAAACTCACTGCCGAAACCATGCTCGACGACGCATTGGATAGTGGCAGAGCAGCAGAAGCATTCGGAAAAATGGTTTACCACTTAGGCGGCCCCGCTGACATGCTGGAACATTACGATGCACACCTCTCCCATGCTCCCGTGGCGCGTCCCATTTTTTCTCATTCAGAGGGCTACGTAACGTCCATCAACACACGAATGTTAGGACTTAGCGTCGCGCAACTCGGTGGTGGCCGGACACGCTCCGAGGATTCAATCGATCCCTCTGTTGGTCTCGAAAATGTCATCTCCTTAGGATCCACCAGCGATCAAGCTTTGGCCGTTATTCATGCCCAGTGCGATGACGATTGGAAAAAAGCCGCGGACACGATAAAAGCCGCCGTCCACTTCGGCCCGTCCCCCATTTCGCCCCCACCTGTCGTCTATGAAGCCATTCACCCCAAGCTTCGGTAAAAACCTCTGACTCTCCGTCATGCACACCGATCGCGTCATCTTGTTAGTTTTGGACTCCCTAGGGATTGGAGCCTCTGAAGACGCCAGTCACTTTGGAGATTCGGGCGCTGACACGCTCGGCCATATTGCCGAAACGTTGGCTCCAAACAGAGCGTTGCATCTCCCGCACATGAGCCAACTAGGGCTAATGCATGCCTACCGCACCAGCACCGGAAAGTTTCCAGCCTCCATGAGCCCGCCCGACTCATTGATCGGTTCCTACGCCTGCGCCAAGGAGATCTCTTCAGGCAAAGACACGCCCAGCGGTCACTGGGAAATGGCGGGTGTCCCCGCACTCTGGGACTGGGGGTATTTTCATAACAAGGAGAATGCCTTCCCGCAGGATCTGCTCGATAAAATCATCCGTCGCTCAGGCATTGCAGGATCACTGGGTAATTGCCACGCCTCTGGAACCGAAATCATCGGCCGGCTCGGCGAGCAACACCTCATCACAGGTCATCCCATTTTCTACACCTCCGCCGACAGCGTGTTTCAAATTGCCTGCCATGAGGAGTCCTTCGGACTGGAAAACCTCTACCACCTTTGCGAACTCTGCCGCGAAATACTCACCCCCTACAACATCGGTCGAGTCATCGCCCGACCGTTCACAGGATCCAACTCGAAAGATTTCCAACGCACAGGAAACCGGCACGACTACGCCATCGCCCCGCCCAAGCCCACCGTTCTTAAAAAACTCACCGACGCCGGCGGCACCGTCATCGCTGTCGGCAAAATTGGCGACATCTTCGCCCACGACGGCACCAGTGAGGAGATCCGAGCGTCAGGCCACCCAGCCCTCTGGAAAGAAACTCTCGCCGCGATGGACCGAGCACCCGCACGGAGTATTATCATGACGAACTTTGTCGACTTCGACGCCGTGTATGGGCACCGCCGCGACCCGATCGGATACGGCCGGGCCTTGGAGGAATTTGATGGTCAACTCCCTCAACTTTTTGCATCAATGCGCTCCAGCGACCTCCTCATCCTTACCGCGGACCACGGTAACGACCCGACATGGAAAGGGACCGATCACACCCGCGAGCATGTGCCGATTTTAATCTACCAAAAAAACATGACGCCCACTCACCTTGGATTCCGCGATACCTTTGCAGACATCGGTCAGACAATCGCCCAACTCTTTCATCTCGCACCGTTCGAACACGGCACCGCATTGGAACTTTCAACTCAACACGATCAACTCCACCCATGACACCACATCTCGAAGCTCCCGCTGGATCATTTGCTCCGACCTGCCTCCTTCCTGGCGACCCATTACGCGCTCAATACATTGCCGAGACGTTTCTCACCGACGTCAAAAAAATCAACAACGTGCGCAACATGCTCGCCTTTACCGGAAACTATTTGGGCACCCCGGTATCCGTCATGGGAAGTGGCATGGGGATCCCCTCGATCTCGATTTACGCCAAAGAACTCATCACCGAATATGGAGTGAAAAATCTCATCCGCGTAGGCAGCTGTGGCGCGGTCAGCCCCGATGTTCAAATCCGCGACATCATCATCGGCATGGGAGCCAGCACCGATTCCGCCGTCAATCGGCAACGTTTTCAAGGTTACGACTACGCCGCGATCGCAAGCTATTCAATCCTCAAATGCCTGAACCAAGCAGCCGACACGCTTAACTTACCCGTCACCAATGGGAATCTCTTTTCTGCCGACCTCTTCTACACACCCAACCCGTCGATGTTTGATACCATGGAAAAGATGCATATTCTCGGAGTCGAAATGGAAGCGGCGGGACTCTACGGAATCGCCACCGAATATGGCGCCCATGCCGCAGCCATCTGCACCGTTTCCGACCATATCCGCACAGGGGAATCCACCACCTCTGACGAACGGCAATCGAGCTTCGAAGATATGATGCGCATCGCACTGAATGCAACCCAACGCATTACCCCGGATCTTCACACCAACTAATATGGAACCATCCCAACTCACCCAAATCGCAGCCGATGCGCGTGATGCCGCCTACGCACCCTATTCAAAATTTAAAGTCGGCGCCGCCCTGCTCACTGACAATGGCGAGGTATTCACCGGTTGCAACATCGAGAATGCTTCTTTCGGCCTCACCATCTGCGCCGAGCGCACAGCGCTTTTCGCTGCGGTGGCGGCTGGCGTCCGAACATTTTCCGGCATTGCCGTGAGCTCAAGCCATGCGGTCTGCCCCTGTGGAGCCTGCCGCCAGGTCCTCAACGAGTTTAACCCGACCCTTGATGTCTACCTCGGGGATGAAACGGGCCAGATGGTCACAAAAACATCACTGGATCGACTCCTGCCAGAAGCATTTGGCCCCGACAACCTGCGATAAACTACGCATCTCGGAGAGTATCAGGTCGAAATACGCCGAGAATAAACCGCACGGATCACTATTCCCTTTCCCCTATGCCGAATTTCGCTTATTTCCCGTGCAGCGAATTTTTTCATTCATGCGCGTATTTTCCATACTTTTCCGGAAGGAGTTCAAAAACTACTTTCTCACGCCCTTTGGCTGGGTCATTCTCGCCCTGATCTTACTGATGCAGGGGTTATCCATGACCACGGCCATGGAAAAGATGAAGGACGCCCCGCTCTCTGAAAACTTTGTTTTTGTCTCACTGCACTCGCCGAATTTCTGGTTTTATTTTTTGTTTACCTTCCCGCTGCTGACGATGCGCCTGTTTGCTGAGGAAGAAAAATCAGGCACCTTGGAAACGCTGATGACCGCGCCAGTCAGTAGCCTTCAAGTCGTTCTCTCCAAGTACTTCGCCGCACTCAGCTTCTACGCACTGCTCTGGTTGCCCATCCTTCTTCATTTAAAAATCTTTACCGCTATCACGGGCAACCCACCACCCTACGAGGTCGGTCACCTGATTGGCACCTATACCATCCTCATGCTGATCGGCTGCTTTTTCCTCGCCATCGGCTGCCTCGCCTCAACTCTGAGCTCCAATCAAATCGTGGCTGGCATCATCACCATCGCCATCCTCGTCATGCTCTTTTTCCTAGGATTTGTCCCCTACATCACCGGTGAAGGATTTCAGGCCGTATCACTTTTCCACTATGTCTCGATCCAAGAACATCTAGCCAACTTCGCCCGAGGCATCATCGATACACGCGCCATCGTCTACTACCTCAGCATGGCTGCCTTTGTCCTTTTCCTCACCCATGTCACCCTCGATTTCCGCCGTTGGAAATCATGACCGTCCCTGCCCATCCTCGATTTCTCCCACTCCGATATGCCGGACTCCTCACCATCATCCACACCTGCAAGCCCCGTCAAACGATTGGGCCGAAGCATCAACCTGATCATTCAGCTGCTGCTCTTTCTCGTTGTGATCATCTCAGCAAACTACCTGAGCTGCGCACGACATCATCGCGTCGACCTCACCGAACGCCACGACTTCACCCTCTCCGACCTCACTAGCCAATACCTCAAAAGTGATACTCTGCAGAACCGTAAAAACCGATTGCATGTCATCGCCGTAATCCGCCGCAACTCACCGCATTACTCAAGAATTTACAACCTGCTGGACGAATATCAACGCATCGGGGGGGAGGCTCTCACCTTGGAATTTGTCGATCCCCTCCGGCAAACTGACCGCACTCTGGAAATAGAAAACACCTATAGCCAGCCCTACACAGAGGATATGATCATTGTCGATGGCAGGGTCAAATCCGAGCAGAGCAGCTCCGATCCCGAAAATCCACTCGTCGAGAAAAACCCAACCACCGATACCGATCCCACATCACCTGCGGCCACCGAACAGCAAAACCTCTCCGCCCACGTTCGCACCATCCCCATCAAGCACCTCTATCTTCAAGACGACAGAGGAAACATCACAGCCTGGCAAGATGAAGACGTCATCACATCCACGATCATCGGCTCGATCGAAGGCCAGCCCCGAAAAATTTATTTTGCCGCAGATAAAGTCAATCTCGAGGCCAACGAGGGCAACCCAGCATGGCAAAGCCTCGCGGAAATGCTCTGGCAGCAAAACATCCTGCTCACCCCCCTGCGCCTTTCTGAAACAACCCGCATCCCCGAGGACGCCGAAGGCTTCGCTCTGATCGCGCCCCAGTATGACCTCGATCACCACCAAATTAAAGTTCTCACCGAGTATTGGGACCGTCAACAGTCGGCCATCTTCATCACCCTTGACCCCAAAGCCAAACTCGACAACCTCCGTGTCTTCCTGCGTAACTACGGGGTAACACCTCGGCACGACCGGATCATCACCGTGCAAAACGGACAAACGTTATCCAATGTCCAATCACTCTTTTCCCGGGGCTCTGAGATCAGCCGCGATCTCGGTGGAAAATCGACCATATTCGATGGGTCATCATGCAGCCTAGAGGTGCGGGAAAATGACGACACGCTCCTCAATAAGCGAATCCAAGCCATCGCGCTCGTCGAAGCCTCAGAGGGATGGTGGGGTGAAACACGCTACCACGATGACAACCCCAAGTTCGATAAAGAAGAAGATCATAGCTCCCCACTCCACCTCGCCGCCGCCATCCTCAGAGGCCAAGCGACCTCAGATGAGACGGCTACCCTTGTTTCCAAGATGGTTGTCATCAGCAACACCGACTTCCTCACCACCCAAAAAACCCGCCCAGAACAAGCGGACTTCGTTAAATCCAGCATCAATTGGCTCGTCGGAAGAGAGAATCTCATCGGCATCGGACCACGTAAACTTCACCGACATAAGATCACGATCCTCGACGCCCATAACACATTCATCACCCGCTTGGTGCTTATTTTTCTCCCTGCCATCGCCGCTCTCGTCGCCCTTATCGTCTGGAATATGAGGCGTGCCTGACCCTCTTTATCTGAGAATATGCGCTACAGCTTCACCATCGTATTATCGATTTTGGCCCTCATTCTCGGTGGCCTCGCTGTGGTGCATACCGGCAGCTCATACCGTGCTGCGATTTTCGGCACAACCGCCACCGCCCCAGGAGAAAAACTTTTCGCGCTCAAGGAGATCGACAAAGTCAGGCATATCACGCTCACAAACAGCGATGGCGACGTGGCCAGCTTTCACATCGCGGGTCACTTTTGGCAGGCCAAAACACCATGGAAAGACCGCGCCGACCCACTTTTTATCAAGTTCCTCATCCAGTTTACAACCCGCTTGAAAGTGCAGGAAGTCATTCCCCGTGAGCACCTCAACCTCAAAGAGTTTGGACTCAGGGATGGCCACATCCGTGTCACCATGCGCGACGCCAAAGGCCAAGATGTCTGCGATTACAGAATCGGCCGACCCACGGCGTGGAAAATCCCCAGCGAGGATGGGAAAACAACCCAACCCACCCTCTTTATCCGCAAGGTTCCCAAGACATTAAAAAACAACATCTACATCTGTTCTGAAGACTCCGCCCAAAGTATCCATGCGCTGTTTAAGAGTCAATTTGCCCGCTTTCGTGACCACCACCCGTTTCACTTCAGCCCCCGATATCTCGACAAAGTTCGCATTCAAAACAATGAAGGCGAGGTCGTCATCTCAAGAAAGGATCTCAAGTCAGGCTGGCTCATCACCAAACCTCTGGAACTGCGACTCGACCCACAAGCGCAAGCGAACCTCTTTAAGGACCTCGCACGCCTCACCGCGATCAAGGTAGAGGATCGCGCTAGCGTCACTCTCCCTACCGCCGAAGACGATACCTCACAGGCACGCGAAATCTCCCTCCATTTTGCCGGAGCCAAGGACGATGTCACCCTCCGAATCTACCCGCCCGCCAAGGACGGTGACCCCATCACCCTCGCCACCGTAAGTGATCGACCCGATGCCGTGTTTCATCTTCCCCTCACAGCAGCGGCAGGCATCCCCGGATCCACCTCCCTGAGTCAACTTCAAACAGGCGTAAACGACCTTCGGTCCAAAACAATGACCCATCTCAACGGCCCGCAACTCAAAACCATCATCATCCGCCCGACCGGTCGACCCGACACCATGCTCAAGCGCACCAAAAAAACGACCTGGCGCGTGCTCCGGCGAAAGGGATGGGAGGCCGCCAACCAAGACGCGGTGATCGACCTCATGCTCGCCGTCACACGCGACAAGGTCCAAAAATTTGTAACGGATGCCGCCACGGACCTTTCTCCTTATGGGCTCGACCAACCCATGCTTCAGGTCGGATTTATCAGTTTTAACAACGAGGGAATGCGCATCGCGATCGGGCAAGGCCCGACGGGTGATCATCTCTATGCTCACGTGGTCGGTCGACCCAACATATGGGAGATCAGCAATGAAACACTCGGCAAGATCGCCATTCATCCATGGCAATGGCGGACGTCACACGTCTGGCATATCCCCAAGGTCGACATCAACGGCATCCGTATCGAGAAAAACGGACAACCAACCGTCGATCTCAAGTATGCCTTCTTTGCCGAAAAATGGGAGGCGACCGAAGACGGCGAAGACGCCACAGCCAGACTGAACCCAAACAGAGCCAACGCCTTCCTCAGCCACATCGAATCACTAGCGACCTCTCAATGGCTCGGACCTCTGCATACTCAGGCGACAAAGGCACTTCGCACCCCAGATACCGTCATTCAGATGTCGATCAAAGGCGTGGACGATGAAGGGAAAGACATGCCACCCATCGTCAAAACGCTTCAAATTGCCCACACCCAGGGAAAGCTCATCTACTTTGCCAAGGTGCACACCGCCCCCCGCGATCCTCGTCATGATGATGAGGATAGCTACTTCCTTCTCACCCCAGAAACCGTTGATCAACTCTACGTCGACCTTTTTGAATAGTCCATATCGGCAATTCGTCCACTCCAATCCATTCACCCAGTGACCCGCATCAACCCCCAGCAAATCCGTAAAGATTTCCCCATCCTCGATCAGCAGATCAATGGTAGGCCACTCATCTACCTGGATAATGCCGCCACATCACAGACACCTCGCCAAGTGGTTGAGGCAAGCACACATTATTACGAGTCGATCAATGCCAACATCCACCGTGCCGCGCATAAGCTAGCCCGCGAAGCCACCACAGCTCACGAAGCGGCACGCACCACCATTGCCAGCCATCTCCATGCCGCTCACGATCACGAGATCATCTTCACTTCAGGAACCACGGATTCCATCAATCTTGTTTCCAACACACTGACACTCTCAGGAAAGATCAGCTCGGGCGACACCGTCATCATCTCCGGCCTAGAACACCATTCCAACATCGTTCCTTGGCAGATGCTTTGCCAAGGCACAGGAGCCACACTCAAGGTGATCCCTGTGCTCGACGATGGCTCGCTGGACATGGACGCCTACCACCAACTGCTCAACAACAACGTCAAATTGGTTGCTGTCAGCCATGTCTCAAACGCCCTTGGAACCATCAATCCTGTGCAAGAAATCATTGATGCTGCGAAGAAGCAAAATGCGCTTGTCCTCATCGATGGAGCACAGGCGGCCCCACACCTCAAAATCGATGTCCAAGAGCTCGGATGTGATTTCTATGCCTTCTCAGGTCATAAAATCTATGGGCCTACCGGTATCGGAGCCCTCTATGGCCTTGAGCCCATCCTCAACGACCTCCCGCCATGGAAAGGCGGCGGCGAAATGATCAAAGAAGTCACTTTTGAGCATACCACCTACAACGATCTCCCGTTTAAATACGAAGCTGGAACCCCAGATATTGAAGGGGCCATCGCGCTTGCCACAGCAATCGATTACATGAACTCACTGGGGATGGAAAATATCGCGGCCCATGAAAAATCACTCCAGCAGCGCGCCACCGCAGGTTTAGTCGAATTACCGGGCATTCAACTCTACGGCACGGCTGAGCACAAAGCCGCCGTTGTTTCCTTCCTGATCGATGGCATTCACCCCTATGACATCGGCACGCTACTCGATCAAATGGGCGTCGCCGTGCGCACCGGCCACCACTGCTGCCAGCCACTGATGGCTCGCTTCGGCATCACTGGAACCGTCAGAGCGTCTTTTGCCGCCTACAACACAGAGGAGGAAGTTGACCTCTTCGTCGAGGCCGTCAAGAAATCCATCATGATGTTATCCTAACAAAAGGATGGGTTCCGAGCCTTGGCGAGACGCTCAACAAATTCAACCATCTTGGGTTCATTCCCCTCGAGTAACTCAACCAGTCTGAACTGCGTGCGAGCACGATCAAGGTTTTGTCCCTCCCTCTGAGTTTTGAAGTAAACATCGCCTTCAAGATAATCGGTCAGAAAACGCATTCCTATCTCCAAAGAAATTAACCTACCCGCAAAGGCTAGGTTTTCAATTTCCGTGTCACACAAACAATCGCAGGCGTCCATATACCCTTCGGCCAGTGCCTCAAACATGGACATACGCATCTCAACCTTCGACAAATCGGGCTCGTCTTCAGCAGCTGGACTCACCGCCGTTCTCACGAGGTCACCAAAGTCGTAAAGTGCAAGCCCCGGCATAACCGTGTCGAGATCAATCACACAGACGGCCTCGTCACTCTCCGTATCGATCATCACGTTGTTGATCTTGGTATCATTGTGCGTGATCCTTTCAGGAAGTTTACCAGCATTGCGCAGATCGATTAGCTTGGAAACAATTCCCTCGCGCTGCTTGACGAATTCAACTTCCGCTTGCACAGAGCTAAGACGACCGCATGAGTCTGCGGCCACAACTTCCATGAGACGAGCATAGCGCTTCGGGGTATTATGGAAATCAGGGATAGTTTCCTCAATATCTACCACTGGAATATCACAGACAAGATCCTGAAACGAACCAAAGGCATGCGCGGCCTGATAGGCTTGGCGGGTATTTTCCACAATGTCGTATGTCCTGCAGCCTTCTATAAAATTGTAACATCGCCAAATACCACCACCCGCACCGGTCGCATAAAATCGACCACCGCGTGCCGGATAGAGATTAAGTGTCTGTCCGCCGATATCACGTTTGACTCGCATCACCTTCCAGTTGATGTGACGCGTCACCATCTCGACGTTACGCATCACCGCAAGCGGGTCTTTGAACACATTCTCATTGATACGCTGGAAGATGTATCGATTCAAGGTCCCGTCGTGCCTTTTAAAGGTCCCCATATACGTGGCATTAATATGACCACTGTCGATTTCCTCCCCCCCGACAAATTCACCCGCAATGGCAAACTCGTTCGCTATCTCTTCAATATGGCTTTCATTTTCAATCACTCGATCAGTCTCCTTCGTTGTTAACTTTTTGTATGCGAAAGTTCAGCTATAATTCCGGGAAGTGCCATGCCGATCACTTCGGCCACTTCTTCATAAGCAGCTCGTCCCATCCCGATAGGGTCAGGAACATCCACACCCGCTAACCCCTCATCAGGATCGATGAAGTCACAGAGTAACTTTACATCACCCGCACAGTCAGGAAAAAAACGCTTCACGAGATCCGCATGCGCCTCTGTCATCGCCACAACCAAACTCGCGTCATCAAGCAACGCTTGATCCACCTGGCGACTTTTAAAGTTTTCTAGTCGCGCCTTATTTGCCTTAAGCACATTTTGGGTTTCCCGGCTCGCCCCCTGCCCAGGCATGGCGGCGACCCCAGCAGAGCCTACTTGGACATCGAGCTCGTCCCGAAGGGCCGACTTCAATAATCCTTCCGCCATGGGGCTGCGGCAGGTATTTCCCGTGCAAACAAAAAGAACACTCTGGATAGGTGCTGATTGGGACATAAGCGATTGGTTTATAAGCATGACAGGTTTTTCACGCATTCGGAAAACCCTGCCCATCAAATCGGTGATCGATCAATGCGATCAGTGATTATTTTACTTTCAGGTGCAGGGAGATACGGCTACGTCCGCCTTCGTTACGCGCGTGCAGCGTCAAGTCATCAAGAGAACCGAATGCCTTCATCGCCTCCTCGATCATCGGTTTGTTCTCCGTAAAATCCTCACGAGCACTTTCTGAGCGGGCGAGTTCATCGAGATTTCCCTCAACCAAATCAAGCCATTGCTGGGCGTAATGGTGAAGCACCTTGAAGTCAACATGCAGCCACGCACCCTTGCGGGGGTCTCCTCCACCTTGCTTGAACTGTTCAGCTAGACCTTCAGAAAATGCCTTTGACGTCGAAACAAAGAAAAGTTCGTCACTGACAGAAACGGATGGCACAAAATCATCGTTCTGAAACGGAATCGGAATGAACCATGTTTTGAGATCGTTCTTCTCACTACTCATGGGCACCTGCATCGGAATTTCATTCCCTACCATTTCACTGACAGCCTTGAGGATATTCTCAGCCGATTCGTTGAGTCGCTTCCAAGATGTCTGCAGTTTGGCTCGATCCGCTACGGCGCTGACGTAGCTGATGCGTGGCATTTTCCCCTGTTCAAGAATCATCTTAGGAACTTGTGGCACCTTGGGAAGTGATCCATTGACATCGACAACAAGAGCCGACTCAGCACCGAGGCCGGCGGCCATATCACCACGAAGTGCTTGCCAAATTTCCAAGGCATCGTCGCGGAATGACCGATCAAATAGGTCAATCCCCTGCTTAAATTCATTAAAATCGTTATCCTCAAGGTCTAAGGCCGCGACACGCTTAACCAAGAGATAGCCGGCCTCACCAAGAGAATCAACATACTCCATGACTTTCTCATTATAGGCCTCGTTGCTGGTCCAATTCGCAAACAGGAGCATCCCGTCACCACTCGCAAGTGGACTGAGCGAATGACTTTTTTCAAAATCAAAGGACGGCAAATTGGATCCTCCAAACCCTTCAACCTTGAGCCCTTCTTCGAGGTAAGCCACGTAGCCGGCATCGGTTCCTGAGAACATCGAAGCGAGCTTGCTTCCCTGCTCATCAATGCTATCCAAGATGGCTTCAATATCCTGAGTGTCACCCAGTGATGCCGCATCGCCGAGCCCTTCACTAACTCCCCGGACGGTAGAACTGAGGATACGGTATCCAATCGATTCAATACTGCCAACAGCCTGCACGACCTTGGCATCCCTGAAGCTGACGGTCAGAAGATCCTTCCCAAGGTATGGGTCAAGATAAACAATGTCATCGGAGGCACAGATCGAGTCGGCAACATCATCGACAAGAACCAGATCCTCTTCAGATTTACCAAAAAACAGAATGACATAATCATCCACCACACCAGTAACTCCCACTATGTTTTTGCTGGCTAGTGACTTTTTAAAGGCCTCGATATCGGCGATTTCAAAAACTTCTTTCATCTCATCGACCGCATCGTCGTCGATCATCTCAGCAAGTTTTGCACCGGAGATCTTATAACCACTGAACTCGGCATCACCACGCTTAATCGTGATGGCTTCAGATGCATCTTCAGCAAAACCTAGCATAGAAACCACTTGCTCCATCTGCGCCGTCACCAATTCACGTGACTCAGGATCAGAAACCTTGGAGCCTTGGTAAAAGCAGGGCATCTCAAAATCTGAAAACATTTTAACCAATTCCTTGGGAGCTCCTTTAAGCGGCCCATCCATAAACGGTGCAGGACCACGAGGACTGAAATCACCCCCTTCACGAACAACCCCGTCGCCCATGAACACCCCAACACGAGCACCGTAGAAACCAAGGCGCTCAAAAAACTTCATACTCAGGTCAAATGCCTCACTTGTTCCTTTTCCATAGGCAGAGAAATACTCTTCGCTATAAATGGCAATTTGGGCTGCCGCTTCATCATTTCCCTCAAGCATGTCCAATGACATTCCCTCATCGGCCATGCGCTCAACAATGAACTCACCGAGGCTCGACTTCACCAGCTTATCAAATGCTTTACGGCCATTGAATACCGCATCGTAAATGACAATATCTCCGGGTAAATGCTTAGCAAATCCGAGTTTGGCGGCGCGGTCTTCAACACTGGCTGAGGACGGCATAGGAGCGACGGGTACAACGTCGGGTTTCTCCGTAGAGCCCGTATCGCCAGTTTGCGGATCAGACGACTGTGCTCCGGAAGATGGTGTTGTTGGTTTGTCCTTACAAGCTGTGAATGCCAAGGCAGCCAAAACCAAGGAGGTAAATAAGTATTTGCGTTTCATACGAAGCGGATTAACGGATATCTCAAACGCTTTTTCAATTATAAAGCGTGATATTTTTTATAACCAGCTCACCCCATGCCCCAAGCTCTCCATGCCTGAACTACCCGAAGTCGAAACCACGCGGCGCGGTATATCCCCCCATTTGATGGGACATACCGTCACCCACCTTGAAATCCGCGAACGACGGATGCGCTGGCCCGTCGATGATTCCGTGCTGCAAATCATCGGCCATCCAATCACTCGTATTCACAGACGAGCCAAATACCTCCTCATCGACTGCGAGACGGGCACTCTGATCCTCCATCTGGGCATGTCAGGAAGCATCCGCATCTGCACACATGACGTGGAACTCAAAAAACACGACCACTTCATCATGCAACTCGACAGCCACCAAGAACTGCGACTCCACGACCCGCGCCGCTTTGGGGCGATCCTCTGGCATCACCGCCATGATGGAGACACCCGCAATCACCCGTTACTCAAGCATCTCGGGCCAGAACCACTCGAACAAACATTCCACGCCAACTATCTCATCAGCACGTGCACAGGCAGAACCACCAGCATCAAACAGCACATCATGAACTCCAAAATCGTAGTCGGAGTCGGGAACATCTACGCCTGCGAGGCCTTGTTCCGCAGCGGCATTCACCCGACCCGATCCGCAGGAAGAATCTCGAAACCACGTCTGATCAAACTGACGCAGGACATCAAAAACGTCCTCACTGAAGCCATCACGCAAGGGGGCACGACGCTTCGCGACTTCCTTCGCGAGGATGGAAAACCAGGATATTTCAAACAGAAACTCAACGTCTATGACCGCCAAGGTGAGCCATGCCGCCACTGTGATACGACCCTGAAAAAAATCGTCATCTCAAACCGCTCAACCTATTACTGCCCGATGTGCCAAAGATAATTCCATTCGGTGACTTGACATTTTCCACAATTCACGCAGATTCTCGGCCGTCACCTCTCAAGGGTCTCAAGCATTATGCCGGTGTGGCGGAATTGGTAGACGCGCGTGATTCAAAATCACGTTTCCTCGGAAGTGCGGGTTCGATTCCCGCCGCCGGTATTTTAATGCTTCACAGACCCAGGATCACGACCACGATCCATCAACGGATCGATCGTCCATCCCGCACGCGTATTAATCCTCAAGGGAAAATGCCGAACGCAGAGCTTCGATCGCGCCGACACTGGCGACGCCTCGCGCCACATATCCCCCACTGGATAAAACACGGCTCTTCACTTCCTCGCAGGCATTGTGGGGGCATGCTATGCGCGCGGCCAACGTCAAATCCAACATATCCAGATCATTGTGGCTGTCGCCAATGGCAAATGTCCGGTCGGCATCGAGATCAGACCGGCGCGCGACCTCGGCCATTGCGGAGCCTTTATGAAAATCTCGGTGGCTGAAACGAAGATATATCCCATTGCGCTGGTAGCAGAGCATCGGGGTATCCTGAAGATCCTGATCCAACTTTTTAACGATGTAATCCATCTCCGTGGCTGTGGATGCCACGATACCTGCGGGCTCGCCGTCCTGCATCCCCCAGATGGCACCCGTTTCCTGTTCCACCCACTTTCGAATACATTTCAACAACCTCCGACACTTACGAAAGAGTTTGCCGTGCTCGTTGTCACAGCGTTTATTCCAATCGCTTAACCCCACCCACCGACCAAAATCGTTGGGTGTGTAAATTTCCCGCTCACGGGCAATAATGTAGTCGGGAAGAAAAGGAAAACGTGCCTCCCCGATCCCCTGCACGGTCTGCATCAGTGACCTGCCTGTATTGATCCCCCACAACACCTTGTGGGATGCACGCATCCTACGGATGATTTCAAAAAACTGCGGATGCACGGGTGGATCTTCATCAGGAATGACCAGTGTGCCGTCAAAATCAAAGGCTAACAACCATGCATAACCATGCGTTTCGCATACGGGACTAAGAACATTCACAGACGTAGAGAGGTGGGATGCATCGATGGTCGTGGTGGATTCCCATTATTCCTCAACGAGAATGGCGCGGCGAGGTTTAGGCTGAACCAACACATCGTCTTCAGGCTCAACAATCGCTTTAGGTGGTGCAGGTAATGGCGAGAATGGCGTTAAATCCGGAACATCTTCCTCCACGGGGACGGCCTTCGATGGCTTTGCCTCTTTGATCTCGCCTCCTTTTTTATAATCCACCTCCATCTCTGGGCGACTCTTGCGCATCTTGATCTCGACGCGACGGTTCGGCGCCTGCTGCTCCGCGGTTCCCGATTGAACAATCGGCTTATTTTTCCCAAAACCACGCACAGCAACACGTTTTTCATCGAGATCCAAGGTCTCCACCAACCATGACTTCACCGCCATGGCACGCCTTTTCGACAAAAGCAGGTTCGGCTGCTCACCACCAATCAAATCAGTATGACCATCCACCCAGCAGACGAGGTTCGGGTGTTTATCGATCAGCAGGGCGACCTTCATGAGGCTGACCCGTGCACTCTGCCGCAGGGTAAAGCTATTAAAATCAAAGAGCAAGTCACTACCGATCAGAGCCTTACTCGTCAAGAGCGAGTTCCCATCCATACGTGCCATCTTGTCAAGGGAGGTGAAGTCCTTGAGTAAGCCGCTTTCTGAATCTCCCTCCGCACCCTTGCGCAGGGCGTCGGTATAAGCATCAGGGTCATGCTCCTCTGCCATCCTCGCTCCAGGGTCAACCGTCACCTGCGTATCGTTCGCCCTCGGAAAAAAATCCTCGGTTTTTCCCATTTCAGGTAAGTCAGGTTCAAATAGTGGCGCTTTCATCACCACCATCGCCTCGCCCTCGAGGTTGCCTGCCGCAGCAGGGTTCGACATCGGTATTTCTAAACTCTTAATGTCTGGACTGATATCCATCTCAATGTCCGGAAGATTCTCCAACACATCCAACTCATCCGCAGGCGGCACTACAGGAACGGGTTGCTGAACCTGAGGATCGTTAGGTGTCGTGACTTCAGGGCGTCCGTCATCCATATCCACACGGCTAACCCGCACCACCTGCGTCTGCAGCACAGACTCTTCGATAAACTCAGGCAGGATAATATCAATACGGCTCAAACCAACGATGACCACAACATGAAACAAGATGGCGACAATCATCGAGATGAGCACCCACTTTCCCATCCCCTCATTCTCAGGAAGCCTGAATGAGGATGAGCCGCGTAAGCCACCGTTCCAACTGTAGTCGTCGTCCATCGATCCGTATTCTAGCGCATTTGATGAAAATGGCAACCGAGGGTTTATTCTTATGATGAAGCGACATCGACCGGTTTTTTCCGCTCGATTAATGACGGTCTTCATGGGCAGACTAAACACGTCAACCATGAGTAAAAATCCCCACTCCCACAAACAACAACGCATCCCACCCTGGCGATGGGCCTGGCTGGGCTTTGGCCTCGCCGCCGTCCTCTGGCTCGGATCAT
Source organism: Akkermansiaceae bacterium (assembly GCA_013041925.1). GTDB lineage: Bacteria > Verrucomicrobiota > Verrucomicrobiia > Verrucomicrobiales > Akkermansiaceae > Oceaniferula. The sequence goes on from JABDRB010000002.1 coordinate 59,110, forward strand.
CCGCGTATTTCCAGCGCCTTGCCCAGATCGAGACCATCGACTCCCAAAGTGATGCCATCCAAACATGCGACCAGCCAAATCATCATCAGAGCAACATGCACAAACTCATGGTCTGCCAAATTAGCGCGGGCGTGCTTGCCTTAGCCTCCCTCACCTACCTCGTGAGCCAAGTCGATATCCGCCGGGCAAGGCCTCGCCCCGAAAGATAACCCAGATCATCGGCGCCGATGACAAACAATTCGCTCCAGTATCGTTGACAGTTTCGGGTATTTTATGCAAATGGCATACACATTGCTCGCCACCCCCAAGTCGAGCAAGCAACGCAATCTCAACCCTAACTAAACCATGCCCAAAAAAACAACCAAGAAAGCGGCCAAGAAATCGGTAAAAAAAGCAGCCAAAAAAACCGCCACCAAAAAGGTAGCCAAGAAAGCACCCGCCAAGGTCGCTAAAAAATCGGCCAAAAAGGCAACCAAGAAATCCGCCAAGAAATCGAATAAAAAAGCAGTCCGCAAAGTAGCCAAAAGCACACCTAAAGCGGCAACTAAGACCGCGGCAGCAGACCCGTCCTATGAGGAAATCAGCCATGCTGCCTTCCTTAACTTTATGAGCCGCATCGAAAACGGCATCTCTGGAGACCAGCATGGCGACTGGCTTGCTGCCGAGAAATCGCTTCTAGTCGATTAACTCCCTCCCCAACCACCCCGCAAAGCCGCACCTTCATCAGAGGTGCGGCTTTTTTTTCATCAAAAAACCACACTCCGTTCATCATCATTTCATATTCGCAAGGCAACGTTCTTTCCGTCAGCAGATTAACCGCTCGACCCACCTAACGTCCTAACTCTCCATGCCCAACCTATCCAACCCCCTCCAAAACATCCCCCCATTGTGCCGGGGCGACCGGAGTCTTTTACGCCGATGGCTTGATCAACCCATCACAGAGTGCCTCAGCTTCTGCATCCCAGCCATCCTCCTTGGTTGTGGATGTTACGGATTTACCATGGGCCTCTGGCAGGGGTGGGAAATGGCCAGCTATGTCGGCATCAAATTCCCTCTCGTTATTTTTGCCACACTCCTTGTCAACGGTGCGATCAACGGCATGCTCGCCATGGTCTTAGGCAGTGGCATAGGGTTCCGACAAAGCATTCAGTTCTTGCTCGCCGGCTTCTCCTTGATGTCGATCATTCTCCTATCCATCAGCCCGATCACCTTTTTTGTAGCGCTACACGCCCCCGACCCAAGTGACGCAGGTGCTCAGCAATGGCACCGCGTTACACTCCTCACCCACACATTGCTCATCGCTTACGCAGGCATTGTCTCACACCGATCATTGCTTGTTCACGTCAGGAACTTTGCCACCACACCCAGACACGGCAGCCAAACATTCTTTACCTGGTTAGCAGGCAACCTTTTTGTCGGAGCCCAGATTTCCTGGATCATGCGCCCCTTCTTCGGAACCCCAGGACTCGATGTCCAATTCTTCCGCAATCACCCGATGGCAGGCAATTTCTACGAAACGGTCTGGAATGCTGTCACCTCCCTACTCTCATACTAACTCATCCATCAAACCAACAAAACCATGACTGACGAACAAGCACCCAAGCTCCCAGAACCCCAGCAGAATACTCCGCCCATGCCCCCGTATCAACCTTCCCCTCAAGCCACTGATCCCGACTATCAGTCGATGAAGGAAACGGGTTTCTCCCATATCCTCAATGACCTACTCAAGAAACCACTCAGTGTGATTTATGAGGTAAAACACGGCAATCATAGCCCACTCTCGGCATTACTCATCGTCACTTTGGCATCACTTGCCATCTTTGGTATCGTGCTTGGAATGTTCAGCTCAGGGGAGCAACTTTGGGCAGCTCCTGTCAAAATCATCGGGGGCGTCCTATTCAGCGGACTCATCTGCTTTCCCAGCCTCTACATCTTTGGTTCGCTCGGAGGGATGGATGCAAAGATTCAACACGTCATGGGGATCATGTTAACATTCCTCGCGATCACCTCATTGCTCTTGGTTGGCTTCGCTCCCGTGATTTGGCTCTTTTCGACGTCAAGTAACTCGCTCGTCTTCTTCGGGATCCTCTGCCTGACCATCTGGATTATCTGCCTCACCTTTGGTCTTAGGATCATTTTACGAGCCAGCAAAATCATGGGAGGGAGACGTGGCGGGCACCTCAATATTTGGGCCGTCATCTTTATCATGGTCACCGTGCAAATGACCACAACCCTACGCCCGATCATCGGCAAGTCAGATTCGTTCCTCAACCTCGAAGAAAAACGCTTCTTTATTCGCTACTGGTTCGAGGTCATGGAAAGCGAAAGTCAAAGCGGATCACCTAGGGCGATCAATGCTGATACAGGAAATAACGAACCCAAACGACCCAGGAACAAAAAATGACCCCGCATAAAAACTTAATCTAAAAAGCCCGTCAACGGGCTCGTCGCCGAAGCATGATCATCCACTTCAGGTAAACCCATTTCATAGGCGGCCCTGCCAGCCTCGACCGCGAGTTTAAAAGCAGCTCCCATACGCACAGGGTCAGAGGCGATAGCCATCGCCGTGTTAACCAACACCGCATCAGCACCTAATTCCATCGCTTCGGCCGCGTGACTCGGAGCGCCCAAGCCAGCATCAACCACCACCGGCACGATAGCTTGATCGACAATGATTCGGATTTGGTCGCGGGTGACCACTCCCTTGTTTGAACCAATCGGAGCTCCCAGGGGCATCACTGCGGCCGTGCCGACCTCTTGCAAACGCTTCGCCAACACAGGGTCAGCATTGATATAGGGAAGAACCGTAAACCCTTCATTCACCAAAACCTCAGCCGCTTTTAATGTCTCGATCGGGTCCGGCAACAAATAAGTAGGATCAGGGTGAATCTCGAGCTTGATCCATTTCGGTAATCCCGCAGCCGCCGCAAGCCGGGCAAGTCGCACCGCTTCATCCGCATCCATCGCCCCACTCGTATTGGGTAACAACAGATACTTTTCGGGGTCAATGAATTTTAAAATATTCGCCTGCGGGTCGTCTCCTCCTGTCAGGTCAGCCCTGCGCAGAGCAACGGTCACGATTTCCGTTCCGCTGGCGGCAAGCGTATCCCGCATCAGTTCATTGGAGGCAAATTTCCCCGTTCCTGCCATCAAACGGGAATTTAAGGTGCGGTCGGCAATTTTCAGTGGCTGGTTCATCACAGGCCGCGACATTACCCCTGTCCCACCACCATGCAAGCGCAAGGATGATTCATTTTATCCAAATTTCAGATCATCCCTAAGGAATCTGACGTTAATCACCACCCTTTTGAAGCATCTCATATGACTACGTCGTAGATTGATCGAATATATTGGATTTATTCGACCTCTTCATCTATCATGCAACATGTCGCCACAAACCTAACACTTCTAAAAAAAGACCATGAACCTGTTTATTCGATCCGTCGCCGTGCTCGCAATCATCCTTCCTAGCTGGATCCAAGCGGCCACCACACTCCAAATCAGCACCTCCAAGCTGACCCCTGAATCCCAAATTGAAATCATTTTTGATCGTGCCGTAGCTTCGGATGACGCCGTCAACCAAGGATCAGCCAACCGTATCCTGAAAATTAAGCCTGCGATCCAAGGAACTATCCGCTGGAGGTCCACCAACATCGCACGATTCATCCCCTCGGAGGCACCCCAAATGGGCACGACGTATTCGTTTTCCATCGCCAAAGGCCACACATTCCAAGACGGCACCCCACTCCCCCCCATCAAACTAAAAACTATCACATCGGAACCATTCCGTGTGCAAGGTTCCAGCCGACGCTCCCCATCGACCGAATACACCCGACTGCCCAGCTATTACGTTTATTTTAATGACAGCATCGATGAGCAAAAATCCGCTCGGTTTTTTTTGTTTAAAAACAAGGATGGCCAACAGGTAGCGGCAAGCGTTCGTCGTGCCGTTTGGGGTGACATCAAATCCTCTTACTACCGAGGCAAAACATGGCAAGAGCGATACGATGCTGTGCACACAGGAAAAAATGCGCCGCCCAACGATACATTGACCACTCCCATCCCAAACGCGCTGATGGTGCAACCCGTTGCCCCTTTGCCCGTCGGCGACAAGTGGTATCTTCATGTTCTCAAAAAGATCCCCAACGCATCCTGCTCCACCGCCGATCGAGTCGGCCGCCAAATCTGGATCGGGGACGTCGACCCCTTCAAACTCGGATCCGTCCAAGCATACATCGCAGCGAACCAACCCCGACAAATCAACCTCACCTTTAGCGCCTACATCCCCACTACGATGAGCCAGGAACAGCTCGCTGCCCTGATTCAATGTGTACCTACCCTAAAAAAAGCTCACTACAAGGTGCTGGGAAAAACCATCGTCATCACCGGCAACCTGCGTGACCACGACCAATGGACCGTCTCGATCAACCAAGCATTGCCGTCAAGTAACGGACTTGTCCTGAATCAACCCCAAAAAGAGATAATCACATTTAAATCGGTCCCCACAGGGCTCGCTTTACCCGCTTTCGACTCCGCTCAACTTGCCACCGGCAACCGCCTCTACAGCATTGACACCGTCAACATCGCATCAACCCGCATCCGCATCAAACAACTCACCCCCGACCAAGTGGTGCGCACCATGCAAGGATATCGCCATTACAAGGGCAGCGGCCACAACCATAAACGCATCAGCCCTGAACACCCAATCCCCTACACGTTGATCGAAGGAAAAACCATCTACGATCGCACGGTCTTCCTCGATAATAAAATCGATACCTCCCGCGACCTTCCGCTCGATTGGAATGAAGTTCTCCCCAAGAGCGCTCACACCACTTGTTTTTTCGTTTCTGTCGAAGGGGCAGCAAAGGACGGTGCCCGCGGAGGAAATCGTATTGCCCAATCTTTTGTCCAACTCACCGACATTGGTCTCTGTTGGAAAATCAACGACAAGGAGGCTCTCCTCTACGCCTTCTCCTGCCAGACAGGAAAACCCCTGCCCAACGTCCGACTCCAGGTATTCAATGAAGACGCCCAACCGGCCGAATCTGCAATAACCAACGCCAACGGCATCGCACGGATCCCACGCCACCAAGCAGCTCGCCACCTCCGCGCCACCCGCGGTCGCGACTGCTATATCACCCCTTTTGACAACACACTCGACACCGTCTCACTCTGGCGCTTCCCCGTGGATATCGACTGGAATCACCTCGCTGGCTGGAAACGCAGCGTGTTGATGTTTACGGACCGCAACCTCTACCGCCCTGGCGAAACCGTCCACCTCAAGGGGATCGCTCGGCGCTACCTCGATAACCAAATCGATCTCAACGCAGAGAAGTCAGCCCAGCTCATCATCAGCGACAGCGCGTCACGTGTGCTCGTTGACAAAAATGTCACCCTCTCAAGCAACGGCACATTCGACCACTCACTCAACCTTCCCACGCAAACGGTCGGCCGATTCCGTATCAAACTCATCTTCCCCGATGAACCGGCCCATGAAGACGATGACAGCTGGGTCACCGACCGCTATCGCATCTTCCATCACGCATTCAACGTCCAAGAATTCCGCCGCAATGCCTATGAGGTTACATCCAATATCCCTGCAAGCCAACCTGGCGACGACAGCATCACGCTCGAACTCGATGCCTCATACTACCAAGGACAACCCGTCAAAGAGGGCACGGTCATCTGGCATTTTGATGCCACCCAGACTGGCTTTTACCCGGATCAATTCCGAGATTTTCTCTTCGGCGACCACCGCCGCAATGACTCCTATTACTGGAGCCACTACTTTGGATACAACGAAGACCCAACCCGCCGTGGCAGCTCAGACCGCAACGGTGAGGGGCTGTTAAACAGCGAGGGAAAGACCGCGATTTCTTTCGATTTACCTGAGCTCATTTTCCCCACAGCACTCTCCGTCAATATTCATTCAGAAGTCACCGATGCCCGAAACCAAACCATCACCAGCAGGTCTAGCACCACCGTGCACCCCGCGGATACTTATGTTGGGATCTCACGCATCGACCAACTCATCCGTGTGGGTGAAAACCCCAAGCTCGAAATGATCGCCGTCGACACTCACGGAGATCGCTGCAGCACCCGCGTCAACGTCACTGTCAATATCCATCGCGAATACCACGAGTCGGTCAAAATCAAATCCCCCGACGGCAAGGTCTCCGTAAAAAACACCAAGAAAAAAGCCGATGTCATGGAAACCCAACTCACCATCGATCCCAACAAGGCCGTCACACTTTCATTCGTGCCAGAACACGCAGGCCAACACATCGTTACCATCAAGGGGACCGATCAAGGTGGCAAAACCTTTTGCACCGCCAGCCGACTCCGGGTCTATGGCTCCCAACAGTTTCCATGGGCCACCGAGGACGGTATGAAAATCAAACTCGTGCCCGAGAAAAAACGCTACAACCCAGGTGACAAGGCACGCATCCTTGTCATGACTCCCATTGAAGGCACCGCGCTCATCACCGTCGAACGCTCAGGTGTGCATCGCGAATACCGACGCGAACTCAAAGCCGATAACCCCGTCATCGAGTTCCCCCTCACCGAGCTCGATGCCCCCAATGCTTTTGTCTCCGTTATCGTCATCCGTGGCGCTGCTGATAGCCCCCGTAAGCACAAAGAGCCCGCACTCAAACTCGGATACTGCACACTCAATGTCACCAACGTCAAAGACCGCCTCAACATCGCGCTCAATGTCGCAGGTAGCCAGCACCGCCCCGGCGAACCCACCACCGTCACCGGCACCGTCACCCAGGCAGATGGCTCCGCGGCCGCTGGCGCCGAGCTTGTTCTCTACGCCGAGGACGAAGGCACACTTGCCGTCGCCGGATACAACAACCCCGAGCCCATGGCCACCTTCCACGCACCACGCCCATTACTCGTGGATTGCGGCACATCCTTCTCAACCTTCATCCCCGAAAACCCAGACACCTATGCATTTGGAAACAAGGGTTTCACCATCGGCGGTGGTGAAGGCGGGGGCGGGTTTGGCGGCGGCGACTTCCCTCTTCAAGCCCGCACCGACTTCAATCCGTGTGCTGTCTGGCTCCCCCAAATCATGACCGATACCAACGGGAAATTTACAGCCACTTTCACCAACCCAGACACACTCACCCGCTACCGCGTCATCGCCGTGGCCCTGCATGGAAAGAGTAAATTTGGTGATACCAGCACCCACTACACCGTGGACAAACCCATCATGCTCGAACCATCCACCCCACGCTACGCCAGCGAGGGAGACCAACTCAAACCCAAGGTCCTCGTCCAGAATCATTCCAATTTCAAAGGCACTTGGAAAATCTCCCTTGCCACCACCAGCATCACCACCACTCCATCGGGTGACTCCACCACCAAAACCATCTCCCTCGAACCCGGTGGATCAAGCACCGTGTATTTCGATGTCACATTCGCCGGAACAGGCACCGCCCAGTGGACATGGGCAGCCACTCCACTCAAGCTTCATGGGGGAGAAAATCTCACCCCGTCCCTGACGCGCGATCTCTCCGACATGGCCGAAAGCCAATTCGAGGTCACCTACCCCGCTCCTCTCATGCGCCAGGTGCAATGCGTCTCGATGCAGAACAACGAACGTTACAACCTTCTCGACGGACTCAACCCTGAGCTGCTTGATGGTCGTGGCCACATCGACCTTGAGCTCTCGAACTCACTGCTTCTCGAAGCCAGCGGCGCTGTCGATTTCCTTCTCCACTATCCATACGGGTGTGTTGAACAAACCACGTCATCCATGATGCCATGGTTCGCTGTGCGCGACCTCAAATCCCTCGTCCCCGGGTTCAAAGGAACCAAGGAGACCGATATCGCCAAAGCGATTCAAACTGGCGCCAACCGTCTACTCACCATGCAGACCCGCGCGGGTGGCCTCGCCTACTGGCCAGGCGGAACCGAGCCCGAAAAATGGGCCAGCTCCTACGGCGGCCTCGGTCTTCTTCTCGCCCGCAAACACGGTGCACAGGTTCCAGAAAGCGCCATCAACCAACTGACCCAGTGGCTCGCCGAATCACTTAAAACCAACGCTGAACCCGACCCATCACAGCACCGCCAGTGGGACTTCGAAAGCCGCACCCGCGCACTCTATGTCCTCGCACTCGCCGGCAAACCCGAGATCGCCTTGCAGAATAAATGGCTCGATGCCCAGCAACAGCTCAGCCCAACCGCCCGCGCCTTCCTCGCCCTCGCCATCAACACGTCCGGCGGCAATCCCGCAAGTGCCACCGCACTCCTCAGCAACACCCAACCACGCACAAAAAACAATCACTGGATGCGTTACCATACAGACCATGCCATGAACGTCTTTGCATGGTCCGAGATCGCTCCCAACGACGAGCGTGTCTATACCGCCATGCAGAACATGCTTGCCGAACGTAACCCATACGGACACTGGCGCACCACCTGGTGCAACGCGTGGGCACTCCAAGCGATGAGCTCTTTCGCCCGCCATGTGGAAAACGACCGCCAACCGTCGACGCTGCAGCTCGTTTCCAACGGGGAAACCCAAACCATCACCTTGGACCAGAACTCACCCACCCGCACCGTCCGCATCCCCCTCCAACCCGGAATCAAACTCGTCGCATCCAGTAATAACCGAGCCTACGCCAACCTCCAACTCAGCGCCAAACCGAAGCTCCAACCCACCGGCCCATGGGGGAACAACGGACTCTCGATCACCCGCCGATACGAACAACTCCTCGCAAACGGCTCCGTCAAAAACATGGACCAACCCCAGATCGGCGACCTCATCAAAATCAGCCTCGATATCACTTTCCCTGAGGCTCTTAACTATGTGGTCATCGAGGATCGACTCCCCTCATTGTTCGAGGTCGTCAATAACGACTTTGCCAGCCAACGTTCACAATTCAACACCAACTCCGACAACGCATGGCGCATCGCCCACAAGGAACTTCGCTCCGACCGCGCATCGTTCTTCATCAACCGCTCATGGCACCAAGGCACCCAAACCATTTCCTACTTGGCCCGAGTCACCTCCGCTGGCACCGCCACAGCACCCGCTGCTAAAGTCGAAGCCATGTACGACCCCGAACGTCTCGCCCTCAGCGACAGCAAAAAACTAACTACACTCCAGCTGAAAACCGTCGTCAGCGAGTAAACAGCAGGAACGCCGAGCCCCAGATCGGCAACCACCACCCGTCTACCTAGCACGCCAAACCACCCCCGCCACTCCTCACGCATTTGAAACTCAACCTCCCAGGCTGGCTTAAGAAACGACCGAAAAATATTCGGCGCAACATTGCTTATGCATGTCTAGCGACCTTAGGAGCTTGCCTCACAGGATATTTCATTCTCCCCCTTGCCTTTCCTGTCCCAGCAAGCATCGCCACTGGCCCAGCCCCCTCCGTGATGCTGCTCGATCGCGATGGCGAACCACTCAACCACAGGGTCAGGGCGGATTACTATCGCCAGCGCGCCACATCACTCGATGACATCCCATCCGACCTTATCCAAGCGACACTCGCAGCTGAGGATAGACGCTTCTACCAGCACGGCGGCATCGATATCCGCGCCACCGCCCGCGCGCTCCGTGATTCATTCAACCATCAATATTTCGTTTCGGGTGCCTCCACCGTCACCCAGCAAACCGTGAAGCTCAGCTCCCATCAATCCAGCCGAACTATCCTCACCAAAGCCCGTGAATGCCTCACCGCCCGTCATGTCGAAATGGTCCACACAAAAGATGAAATACTAACATCCTACTTCAACCACCTCGACTACGGCAACCTTTCCCAAGGACCACTCCAAGCAGCACGCTCCTACTTTGGCAAAGCGCTCAGCCAACTCTCGCTCGCCGAGTGCGCCTTACTCGCAGGGCTCCCCCAAGCACCGAGCCGACTCAACCCGCGCCGCAACCCTGAGGCAGCGATCAAACGACGCAACTGGATTCTCGATCGTATGACCATCGTCTACCAGACCCCCAAGAACCGAATCGAACGAGCCAAGCGTGAGCCGATGCAGCTGCATCACCAACGTCCCTCAAACCTTGCCCCTCATCTCGCCCAGCTCATGCGATACAGCACGACCCATCAACACGAGGATATCCACACCACGCTCTCGGCGTCCCTCCAGCGAGACGTCACAGACATCGTGCGCCATCAAGTCAATAGACTCGCCGATAAACACATCCAAAACGCTGGCGTGGTCGTTATCCACAATCCAACAGGTCAGGTTCTCGCGTTTGTCGGGTCCCCAGATTTTCAACATGCCCACAACGGCCAGATCGATGCCGCCCGCACACCACGCTCACCAGGGTCCGCCCTCAAACCCTTCACCTACCTGCTCGCCTTCGAACAGGGTGGCATGAACCCCGCCACCATCATCGAGGATATCCCCACCCGATTTGCGGATTCCCGGGGCGAAAAGGCTTTTGTGAATTACAACCGCAGCCACCAAGGCCCCGTCACCATCCACCACGCATTAGCGAACTCCCTCAACATCCCCGCCGTCCGCGTCCTCAATACCGTCGGCGGGGCTTCCGCCCTCCATCAAACCCTCAACCGCTTTGGCATCACAACCTTGCATCAACAACCCGCCCACTACGGCCTCGGACTCACCCTAGGAAGCGGTGAGGTCACCTTGCTCGAGCTCACCAATGCCTACGCCACCCTCGCCCGTATGGGCAGATATCAACCCGTCCGCTTCCTCCCCCACCCACCGACCAACAAGCCGCCTATCGCGTCCTACGCATCCACTTGGATGCTCGCCCAAACCATGTGCAACAACGCAGCCCGCACATCAGCTTTCGGCCCCCACTCATCTCTCCGTCTCCCCTTCCCCTGTGCCGTGAAAACAGGAACCTCCACCGACTTCCGCGATAACTGGTGTCTTGGCTTCACCGCCGACTTCACCGTCGGTGTCTGGGCCGGCAACCTCGATAACACCCCCATGCGTGGCATCTCGGGCGTCACCGGCGCCGGCCCCATCTTCCATGCCACCATGCTACGGCTCCACCGCGACCACAACCCGAGATGGTTTAAACAACCCCAAGGAATGACCACCTGCCATATCCACACCCACACAGGAAAACGATTACCCAACAACACAGGGAGATCGGTCACCCTCACTCTACCCACCGACCAATTACCGCCACCGGCACAGCCATCCGACTACGACCTCCGAGGCCGCGTCCTCCTCGACACCCGCTACGCCGAGTGGCTAATCCAGGAGGCAGACAGGGCCATCTTCGCCCAACTCAACGCTCAAAACTCATCATCAAAAAACAACCACACCCCACTGCGTATCATCGCACCCTCACGCGAGGCCAAGTACATGCTTGACCCCGACCTACCTAAAAACGGCAAGCAACTACAGCTCATCACTGATTTCCCCAACGAACACACATGGAATTCTCCTACCTTGAAAATTCAATCCATCAACGGTCACAGCACCGCTACCCTCACCCCAGGGAAACACCTCATCACCCTCACCGACACCACCGGCCGCCATACCACCCGATTAATCTTGGTGGAGGAACTGTAACACGAATAAATCTAGAACCCCACCACCCGTGCATGGTGTGGACATGAAAACGCACTCACGCTCTTTGCCTCGGGCGACGGTCGCGTCGGCTCTGTGCGTAGGCGTCAGGATACAGAAATTTACTTCGGTCAAATCAAGGCGGGGCATGAGATTCGCCACAAACTAGTAACGCCCTATCCAACGTTTGGATTCAAATGATCAAGGGGCATCTAATCCTATTAGACTCTATCCTCCACCTGGGTAACAACGCAGCCTGCGATCACACTACGCTTCCGTTATGCGCAGATGAAGACGCTGAATTCCTCCTTTTCAACCTCGCCTGAAATAAAACAACCCACAAATTAAGAATAACCCATCATAAAACTACTCGCCCTCGGAGCCTCCACCAGCTCGTCATCTATCAACCAACAACTAGCCAGCTACACCGCTGCCTTTAAAAATATCTACGACTGGGAAACACGCGCCGAACAGAAAGTCTGGCAGGATAAACCGATGCTTTTGCTCAGCACCTCACCAGGACCACGCGGAGCCGCCACCGTCATGGAATCAGGAATTGCCACCTTTCCCCGCATAGGTGCTCAACTTGCTGCCAGCTTCAGCCTACCCAGCTTCTACGAACAATTTTCTAAAAACGGAATAAAGGACCTTACTCACAGCTCGCACCTAAGCGATGCCATTAGCGCTTTCGCAAACGCCCTCAACCAATAACCCGACTGATCATGAAACATCTACCCAACATCGCCGGGGGCCTCCTCGGCCTCGCCTTCCACATCTTCCTCACCAACGGAGGCGGACTCCTCGATCCACCCGTCGTCGCCCTTTCATTACTCGCCGCCTACCTCCTATGGGTCGGCCGCAAGAAATTCTGTGGACTTCTCAACAATTGATACACCCAGCCTTAATCCCTCTACCAGTCCACATCATACCCACGGGTATCCACGTGCACAAAGCTTCTGTAACGACCCACGCCGCCGGAAAACTTACGTTTCTTGCGTAAATAGCGTGCAACGCTAGCGACGTAATGAGGCGTTGCTCCTTGAAAGACCACGTCGACCGCTTGGTTCGCCTTATGCAGGGATCGAGATTTTCCTCGAACCGCCCAATTGTAGTGAGGGCTACGGTAAGCCGAAAGGATCGATTTAACAGGTAAACCCATCTCACGTGACATCCGGTCAACCACTTTCAGTGTCGGTCCCATTTTTTTCCACATGCTGCGTGGCGGCAAGCTGTTCACAATACGTCCCCTTGTCTTGAAATGGGGGGCAAGCACCATGCGTGGCGTAATATTGCGCAGATGAAGGCTTTTAATGTAGTTCGCGTATCGATTGACGTTGTCTCCCTTGAGACGAACCCACGACTGAGGAATGCCAGCTACTGGTTGACTCGAGTAGCCGAACAAGCCGGCATCAGCATCGTCAGCCCCCAGAATAAGACCTGCTAAAGCGGCTCCTCCCAGACCCATAAACCGCCTGCGCCCGTAAGAACCCAAAATGGCTTCGCTTTGGGAAACCTCCTCCGCTTGATTGACTAGTAAATGATCCACGCCTTCCTGATTTTGCAAAATTTACCTATTAATAGCCCAAACCTCCATCAGCAACAACCAAAAAGTAAAGATTTGTTAATCATTTGATCCAACCCCATCTCCCCCCAAAAAAAGGCCCATTCTCTCGAGAAGAACGGGCACTTGCAACAGGGAGATGACAAAAGGTTTTACCAATCGACATTCATGCCGCGGGTATCAACATGCACAAAGCCAGAATAGCGGCCGATGCCCCCCTTAAAATAACCTTGAGTGCGCATCTGCTTGGCGACGTAAGCCGCGTGATAAGGAGAAATTCCGCGAAACTTGATATCCGTGGCCATGTTCTGCATGTGGTAGGACTTCCTCTTCCCTCCCACAGCGCGATTGTAGCGTGGACTGCGGTAGGCCGAGGTGATCTCGCGCAATGGAGCACCGATACGGGTGACCATTTTATCGACGAGCTTCAATGTGGGTGCCATCTTTTTCCATTGTGACTTGGGTGGCAGGCTGTTCTGCGTGCGTCCCCGAGTCTTAAAGTGAGGAGCCAGCACCATACGTGGTGTGATGTTGCGCAGATTGAGGCTCTGGATGTAGCGACCGTAGCGAAGCACGTCTGACCCCTTTGCCTGCACCCATGCGTGTGGGATACCAGGAACCGGTTCGTTGCTCATCAGGCCAAAAAACGCACCCTCACTTTTGGGAGCTCCCAAAATGACACCCGCAGAGGCAAGGCCGACGGTGGCAAGAAATTGTCGCCGGGGGCTCGATGCCTGTGGCTTCAAATATTCAGGGACACCACCTCCTATGAGAAATTGACTGGTCTGATTATCGGCCATGTTTTTTTGCATAGTAGGCAGGATTGCTTGGGGGGTGGGTGTTTGATTTGTGAACTTCTTGTCGCGAAATAGCGTGCCGCATGTCCTGCTGTTTGGCCAGAGGTTTTTTTGATTGTCTGGCGAAATCACCCTCATCTAAACCCTTGAAAATAAGGGACCTCAATAGATTGAAGCGATTTCTAGCGAAGAAAAAAAAACAACCCATAAGGTTAAATTTCATCATTAAAATAAATCTTTACAAATTTCATCTGCTTTTCCTCGTCAAACCCTCGTTCAAAACTCGCCTCGTCGGCCTCCTTAAACGCTGGGGCAAAACTGATATTAACCCCAGTATCAAGCTTCATGGTGCTACGAAAACGATTTCCCGCCTTACGTGCGATTTTTTTATCGATGGTAAACGTCTCGTCGAGCGCGCCCTCATCCTCGTCACCTTGATTCGATTGAAACTCGTCAAATTTTTCAATGATGGCAGGCTCCCTCAGCGCCTCTTCACGGAAATGCTTGAGGTCGAACTCATCGCGCTCTTCAAAGTAACTCATCGCCTGATTGGCCACCCTGCATTTATCCTCAGCTTCCATTGCGTCCGGTAAACCTTCCTTGGCAAAAGAAACACACATGTCCGCGTAGCGACGCGTCATATAGTCATCATCACGCCGAAACTTCACGCCGAGGAAATCGCGCACCCAGAAGTGCGTGCCGGCACTGCTTTTATCAAAGGTGTAAACAAGATAGCCATCATCCTTCCTGCTATTGATGATGAGACATCCCTTGTCGATCTTATCGGGAGAGATCCCTTGGTGCGTAATCAACTGAAGGTTCCCATTGTCGTCCGCAATCTCCAAAAAATGCACTCGGCTTTCCGATTTGATAATGCTGATCGCCTGGAGCGGTTCCCCATCAACTAAAACATCCTTCACCAGAGCCACGCAGAGATCACCGGATTTGATATTCGGATGCTTCGAGGTGTTATGGAGATGCCGGGCGACCTTTCGCCCCTGCTCGAGCAGGGCATCCTGATTTTCAAAGATAGCCGCTGCGTAGCGGTAAACCTCGTTGAGGTCCAGCGACGAGTGATGGGCAAAGGACATCGCCTCCAAACTTTTAAACGGTTTAAGAAAGGAGGGGGTCAGAACTCCGCTATCGTCATCAGAAAATTGGCATAACTCCTTGGAGGTGCGCAGGGGTTCCGACCGTAACGGGTTTCCAACTTTGGCAAGTGACAGCGAGGCTAGCTTGGCTCGCCTGAAATTCAGTGTGGTGGACATAGGAAAAATTATTCTTGGGCGTCGATGTCGGCAGCGTGTTTCCGAAAGATGGCCAACTCTTGGCTGACCACAGGCAGTAATAAGTAAAGCCCCACCATATTGGGAATCACCATGGCAAAAATCATCGCATCAGAGAGCAGCACCACGTTCCCCAGTGAGGAGGACGCCCCAACCACCACAAAGCCACAAAAGATGATCTTATATGCCATCACCACGCCTGGTATGCGTTTCCCGCAAAGATAAATGACCGCCTGCTCACCATAATACGACCAGGAAATCATGGTGGAAAAAGCAAAAAGCATGACCGCGATGGCGAGCACTTTCGGAAAGGCTTCAAAGCGCTGCCCAAATGCCCTCGAGGTCTTAGCCACCCCCTCGACCTTGGTTAACCCGGCATAATCGACCCAGGCGGTTTCCATTTCACCGGACTCGGATTCCCCTAGCCAGACTTGACCACGGTCGCCCAATTTCTTTGCCTCATCCTTCGATTCCTTGCCTACTATCCGAAGCTCTTCTCCCGCCTCCATCGTTTGCACGACCTCGACCATGGATGATGTTTTGTAGAGGGAGACCATGTCATCCTTCACCACCGCATCCACCTTCCACACTCCGGTAATGACCAGCACAAGGGCGGTCATCGTACAGACAACCACCGTATCCGTGAAGGGCTCCAACAACGCAACCAAGCCCTCGCTCGCCGGCTTACGCGTCTTCACTGCCGAGTGGGCAATCGGTGCCGACCCCACTCCAGCCTCATTGGAAAATGCCGCCCTCTTGATCCCTTGGATCAAGACTCCCACAATCCCGCCACCAACTGCCATCGGTGAAAACGCACCTTGCACGATCATTTGAAAAGCACCGCCCAATTGATCCAAATTCGAGCCAATAATCACGAGGGCCACCAAGACGTAGATCCCACACATAAAAGGAACAAGCAGCGAGGTCACCCGCGCAATCCAAACAATGCCACCAATAATCACCATGCCCACAAAAACAGCCATGATTACACCAAACCAAACCTTGTCACCAGCACCTTGGAACACCCCAAACGACTCCGTGACTTGCAACGTCGCCTGATTGACTTGGAACATGTTACCCGCACCAATCGCCCCCCCCACACACATCACCGCAAAGAAAACCGCCAGAACCGCGCCCAGCCTACCCAGCCCCTTTTCCTTCAAGCCTCGGCTCAAATAATACATCGCCCCACCGTGCACCTTCCCGTCCTCGTCAATCTCACGATATTTCACCCCCAAGGTGCACTCACAGAATTTTGTGGTCATCCCACACAACCCCATCAGAATCATCCAGAACGTGGCACCCGGACCTCCCATTCCTATCGCCACAGCGACCCCGGCTATGTTCCCTAGCCCGACCGTCGCAGAAAGAGCCGCCGTCAAAGCTTGAAAATGGGTGATCTGCCCAGGAGCGTCGGGATCCGTATACTTCCCTTTGGCTGTCCGGAGAGCTAGGCCGATCGATGTCAGGTTGATAAACTTGAAATAGACCGTCAGAAAAATAGCCGTCCCCCCGAGAATCAATAAAATAACAGGCAAACTCTGCCCCCCCATCTTAAAAGAGTAAAACACCACGCTATCAGCAGCCTTGGCCACTGGCTCCAACCACCCGTCCATCTTTTCCTGAATGTTTTTCGCCTCCCCCGCCCACGCCGATGTGATCATAAGAGGAAACAGAAGAAGAAATCGAAAGATGAAAGACATGCGGGTGATTTTCATAGTGGTAAGCTGCCGACAAACAATGCCAGCAACCCTCGACATGGCACAAGAAAAATTGCACCTGAACCACGAGCACAATGCGTTTGATGTCGAAGAACTAGGCCGAGGGCCGTGCAAGGGTTATCCACTCGAAGCCATAGACGACAAATACCAAGGGGGAGGCAAACGCAAACAAGCCCACACCCAACAAGTCAGAGCTACTTGAGCATGCGGGTCACCATTTCGCGCAACTCGCGGGCAGGAATGGCAAAGGTGGCTACGCGGCTTGCCCGTGCGATATTCATCCCGACACAGATACCGTCGAGCGTCAGCAGCGGCCCACCCACCGATGACTTGGTCAAGGGGGTATCGTGATGCAGCACTCGGGGAAACCCATCGCGACGCTTGGATAACGAATTTTCTCCGCCACTCATCTGGTCGTTACGCGTCATCTTCGGTTTCCCTGGACGCGCCATCAACTCGACATCGAGTTTGATTTTCTTTTTCCCCCTCAACACCTCAATCTCTAGGCTCTCACCTGGATTTTTACCCTTCATGGCCTGAAGCAGGTCAGCCCTTTCCTTGAGTTGCCTACCTCCAGCAGAAAGCAATACATCCCCCTCCTTCAACTCCGCCTTCTCAGCACCACTCTTGGGCGTAACCTTCTTGATCTCCAAGACGTCTTCCTTATCCATCCCCAGTTGCACGCCTAAAACCACACCACTGCTGGTCGACTTAATTTCGCGGGTCACCGCACTTGCAATACCAACCCTCACGCGACGCAGGCTGCGCGACGACGAACCGTTCGAAATCACCCAGTTGCCCTGCTGGACATCATCATCTTCACTCAAAACCACTGGGGTGAATACCTGATCAGACTTCACTTTCACCATCGCCACGTCCCATTGATCATCAATATCAACAACCTCCACCTCACTGAACAAATCGCGTCCAACCCGTATACTGATCGGCGTTTTGCCTTCGATTTCGCTGGCCTTGGTCAATACGTGTCCTTGCTCGCTGACGACAACTCCGTAGGCCGTTTTGACGTGCGATTTGCCATCGGTGTAGATCACCGCACTGCTCTTCTGAAGCACCTGACGTTGAGACTCAAAGGCCTCCCAGACAAGTTTACCATTGATGCGTTGATTCGCCGGCAGCGTCCCTTGAGCAGCCATCAGCGACAGCATCAACATGGCCACGACCATCAATCCTTTTGTGTTCATTTGCATCCTTCCTTATTCTTTTATGACTTCTATCCAACTTATCGCTTACCGAGTTTGACCTTGATCTGCAGCTCTTCGCCCTTGCGAGAAATACTGAGTTCGAGTTCATCCCCTTCGGTTTTCTCCTTGAGTATGGCCTTCAGAGCCGCTTTGTCCGCGATCTTTTGCTCGTTGATCCCGAGAACCAGATCACCCGTTTTGATTCCCGCCTTATCGGCAGGACCTCCCTCCAACACCTTCCCCACAATAACCCCCTCCTCCGTATCCGAGGAACCAAACCCAAGAAATCCAGACCCCTTCACTGGACGTTTGGCAAACGGACCATCACCCAGAAACTTGTTTTCCTCCATCTCATCCCAGTGCTTGATATACTCACGCATCGGCACGTGCATATTTTGCTCCATCGTTTTGGACACTCGGCTGTGAATCCCAATCAATTGCCCTTCCATATCAAACAGGGGACCACCCGAGTCCCCCCCAATGACCTTACAGTCAGTCTGTAAGGTCGTCTCACTATCCTTGACTATCCGGCCAAGGCGAACCACCGGCCCACGCTCCTTATCAAATCCTCCTGAATGTCCGAGGGCAAAAATCCAGTGCCCCAGTTGATAATCGTTCTCCTTGTTCATTTCCACATAAGGGTACTCACCCACCTCCGTAATGCGCATCATTGCGGCATCCGTATTGGACACAAGCCCCATCGACAGCGCCTTATGCTCGGTTCCATCATTCAGAATTACCGTAAGTTCCTTACCCACACCCGCCGTCACGTGCGCCGCAGTCAGTATCAACCCTTCTGGGGAAACAATCACGCCACTACCAAAACCTTCGCCCAGCTTGATACTCACCGTCGCCTTACGCACCCGAGGCAAGCTCCCGACCAAGGCATCTTGGATCGCCATCAGGTCCTCCATCGACTCGGGCACCTTTTTCTCATTCAACGGAAACACCTTCGCACCGAGACTCGGAGCCAAGGAGCCTATGACCGCCATGGTCATGGCCACAGCTACTCTCAACTCTGGAAGATTTTTTTTCATATTGGATTCTATACTCTAGAACGAAGGCTAGCCGTGGTTTCATTCAAAAAATTGTCATGCACCTCTTTCCTCACCCGTCAACACGCTTGCGTGTACCTAGGCCATGCCATTTGATCTGATGATCAAAATCAAGAGTCGCGTAGTAACTTCCGTCATAAACCCTCTCGTATCAATTAAAAAACCATGGGATGACATCAGCAAACTACATCAGCAAACTACATCAGCAAGCCGCAGTCCCGTGGTAGGTGATGGATGCTCGCTAAACCCTGCATGTTTTGAGGCATCTTTGCCTTTGAATCAATATCGCGCGATTGATGATGAGTGCCTACAAAAGCCCCCGGCTCTTCCCCCAAAAAATCCCCGTTCCTCCTTCAAAAAGTCCCTTCGGCATTCAAATACCCAAGGAATATAAAAGAAAAACAGTCCGACCGGCCATTTCACCAGGAAACCCCCTAACCTGTATGAACTGATGCCAATCGGACTGTCTCATCCCCCGAAGGGAACGTCATCACATTAGCACGAATCTTATGAACGTAAAGTATTATAATCATAAATACTCAATTTATCCAATACGGTCGTTCGGATGCATTCAGCTCACATCCTTGTCAAGTAATCAGGAACCTGATCCCGCTGGCTGGAGGGAGAGCCCAGCTTATTATGAAAAGCCAGCACCGCCCCCACACCGGCGGCATAATTAGCCCCGAGCCGACGAGGTGGCTCGATAACCGGAAAATGATAGGTCCTACTTCGCCGCCATAGGACCCACGCTATCCCGATCCCCAATCCAGCAAGGACGATTCCAATGGTCGCCGCGACCCCATAAAAAAGATAGGGGCCCAGCGTTGCCATGACTCCCGGTGATGGCGATCGTTCTCCTTGATTGCCCTCAGGATTCGCTGAACGAACGGCAACAGGAACTGCCGCACGCCTCGACTCTTCCAGCCCCTTCTCAAGCCAGTAAAGTTTAATCGAAAGTTGGACCACAAACGATTCCAGCTGCGCCGATGGATCCGATTTCTCCTGCGCCTTCATCTGTGCACTTTCTAATATTTTCCCAACGTAAGGATCGGGAATATTCGCCGATCCCTCACCAGCAAAGGCAAGCACATTGCGTGATGGCTCCCCCATAAAACAGAACACGACCGCCGACAACGGATTGCTGGCGTAGTGGCTCTGAACCAGTTCCTCTATACTGTACGGATCAGGGATTTCCTGTTGGGCATCAAACAGATACACTTGAATATCAACCTCAGAATCCTCGGCATGATAGGCAAGAAACCCCTTCCTGTCCATTGTCTCCTGCATACTGAGAAGCCTCTGAGGATCAATCAAATATCCTTCCGAAGACGTGGGTGACACCAAAAAATAATCTTCCAAATACTCCTCAGGAATCAACTTCGGGGCATCATCAGGATCGTGAACCAACGGTTCAAGGGTTGGATCTTCGTCCTCCTTGGCCAATCTGGACGTGAGGCGCCCAAGGGATCCTTCCACCAAAAGTGCCGCGCCAGGAACGAGCTCTCCCTTTTTCAAAAGAACCCGATCAGCAACTCCCCATGATGGCAGTGACTGAGCCCGCAGGAGATCGGTCCACAGGAGAGACATGAGCAGACTCACCACCGCGACTACCCGAAATCTCCATGGGTTCCGTGGTCTCGGAAGTTTCCCCAACACGTAAATCCCATTCACTTCGCAATCTCCTCCTGTTCTTGAACAATCTCCTGAGCTTGGAGTGGTCGGATTCGTTGTAATATTTCACCCACCCCCTGTTGGTTTCCACCAGCTAGGCGTTCAAAGGGTTCCACGTTCCTGCCAGCTTGACGCGATCGTTTACGCAAAACCGCAGACAACATGTTCATAATCACACGCAGTGCTTTATAATAATTCCCCTGTAAAAAATGTGGGTGCGCTTTGGATAAAATACGGAAGGTGTCATCCTCAGTCAGGTAGACATCCAACAAATAACCAAAGGATAGGGAAGCCACCTTCGAATCTACATCAACCACCAATAAAACACCCCCCTCATTCGGCCTGCTCAGATCAACATCCTCATAGGCAGCATGGTTCAACAACCACATCCCAAATTGACGAATGTTCGTCACCTCATCCAATGACCCGTAATACACACTAAAAAACAACTGAGGAAAATGACTCTCAAACTGGTCAAACCACTTCTCCACACGTCGCCGGTCTTTCATGCGCATCACCCCAGCCGCATCGCTGAGCCGCTTCATCCTCACCTCCCCCACTCCATGCTGAGCATCAAGATCCCGCATCGCAAACCCACAGTGCGGACACTGCGACGCACTGCGATGAATCCTCTGAACGCACCGGGGACATCTCATTTCACCACCAAGATTAATCCATCCCGATCCACTTTCCAAGCCCAGAAACCTAGGAATTGTAAATAATTAAGTAAACTTAATGAAATGAGGTTGTTGCCTAGGGTTCACCCTTCCGAGGTCGCCCCCGGGGATGAGCGAAGGCCTTCAAACCCTACTCCCACTCGATACTCGCAGGCGGCTTGGTGGAAATGTCGTAAAGAACACGGTTGATGCCATCGACTTCATTTAAAATACGATTACTCGTCTCGCGAAGCAAAGCCGATGGTAACTCTACCCAATCAGCCGTCATTGCATCTTCACTGACGACGGCACGCAAGCTGATCGCCCACTCGTAGCTGCGTTCGTCACCCTTGACACCCACCGTTTTAACGGGAATCAACCCCGCATAGGCCTGCCAAACTTTGTCATACCAGCCGTGATCCTTAAGCCGACCAATAAAAATCGCATCGCACTCACGGATGATACGCAGTTTCTTGGGGGTAATATCACCAGGGCAGCGCACGGCCAGACCAGGACCAGGGAAGGGATGACGCTGGAGGATATCGTTCGGAATACCTAGTGAGATACCCAACTCGCGCACCTCATCCTTAAAGAGTTCCGCAAGCGGTTCCAACACCTTCCCCTGCTCCTGCAGTTCAAGGATGCGAGGCACTCGGTTATGATGCGTCTTGATTTTAGACGCCTTGGACTTTGCATTGGATGCCGACTCGATGACATCTGGATACAGCGTCCCTTGAGCCAGCATCTCGGCATTCCCCACAGTGTCCCAAAAGACGTCAATAAAGAGATTACCAATGATTTTACGTTTTTCCTCAGGGTCAGAAACTTCGGCAAGCTGCTTCAGAAAGACATCCGAGCACTCTACCGTTTCAATATCCACTCCCATACGATGAAAGTTGTTCCTTACCTCGTCCCCCTCATCAAGGCGCATCAAACCGTGATCCACAAAAATAGCGCGCATCTTAACACCCGCTTCTTTTAACAGAACGGCAAGCACCGTGCTATCAACGCCACCACTGACCCCACAGACGACTTGCTTGCCGCCAACTTTTTCCCGTATCCCCTCGATCAACTCACGCTTGAAGTCTTCAATGCGAAACTCCTCCAATCCGCTCCCATGAAGCAAGAAGTTATGCAGAATCCTCAATCCCTCATGACTATGTGTCACCTCAGGGTGAAACTGGATCCCAAAATATCGATCACCCCACTGAAGCGAGACCGGCGTGCCCTCTTTATTGGCCGCTAACACCTTGGCATTTTCAGGCAGATGACTCACCGTGTCAGAGTGACTCATCCAAACCTGTGACTCATGTGAAATACCCTCGTAAAGGCCTTCACTTAACATGGGTTTGAGCTCGGCAGGACCATACTCACGTCGGTTACTCGACTTAACGGCACCGCCAAACTTAATGTTCAACAACTGCATCCCGTAACAAACACCTAACACAGGAACATCAAACGCATCCAATGCCTCAAAATCAATATCGGGGGCATCATCTTCTGAGGTACTTTTGGGGCCACCAGATAAAATAATGGCACCCGGCTTGCCAATCAAAGATAGATCTTCAGGCTCATAGAGCTTAGCAAAAAATCCAAGCTCACGCACACGCCGAACAATAAGCTGCGTGTATTGTGATCCAAAATCAAGAACGGCGACGTGGTCAGTTTCAGTCATAGGTCAGTAAAATAAAAAAGTGATCAAAAAAGTGAAATTCGTTAGGCAGACGGCTGGTAGTTCACAGGTTCCTCCGTAATGGTAATATCATGCACGTGACTTTCCTTCAGCCCCCCTGATGTGACCTGAGTAAACTCGGCACGCTCACGCAAGCCATCAAGATGGGATGCCCCGACGTATCCCATACCGGATTTCAATCCACCCATCAGCTGGAAAACAACATCGGAAAGAGCCCCCTTATACGGCACACGGCCTTCAACACCCTCGGCAACAAGTTTACCCGAGCTATTCTGGCCATAACGGTCGCCGGAACCCTTGCGCATTGCGCCTACCGATCCCATACCGCGGTAGGACTTAAACCTTCTTCCTTGGTAATGCACTGTCGCACCAGGACTCTCGCGCGTCCCAGCTAAAATAGATCCCAACATCACAAGATCCGCTCCTGCCGCAAGTGCTTTAACAATATCACCCGAGTAACGAATCCCCCCGTCTGCAATCACGGAGATCCCTTTATCCCGGCAATACGAGGCCACATTTTGAATGGCGCTGAACTGCGGCATGCCCACACCGGAAATCACGCGAGTTGTGCAGATCGAACCAGGCCCGACACCCACCTTAACTCCAGAAGCACCAGCTTCAGCTAGAAATTGTGCCCCTTCCGCGGTCACCACGTTGCCCGCAATCACAGGAACGTCTCCAAGCTCACGCAGCTTGCCGATCACCTCCTGAATACGAGTCGTATGCCCCGTCGCAGCATCAATAAAGAGAGCATCCGCACCCGCTTCAATCAAGGCTTGCCCACGCTCAATACAATCAGGCCCAACACCCACAGCAGCTCCACAGCGGAGTTGACCATTCGGGTCCTTCGCCGCATTCACAAACGTAATACGCTTTTCAATGTCAGCCCCTGTAATCAACCCCGTCAGCTTTCCGGAGGAATCAATCAATGGTAGCTTTTCAATACGGTTTTCATAAAGAATACTGCGAGCTTCACGAAGTTCCGTATTTTCATGTGATGTTGCCAAACGATCGAGCGGTGTCATCACCTCTAAAATAATAGCCGAGTCGTCCGCCATATGGCGCACATCACGCCCAGTCACCATGCCCTCAAGCTTCCCCTCTGCGTCGACAACAGGAAAACCAGAAAACCCCTGCTGATCCATGATAAAGCGTAGCTCACCAACCGTCTGATCTTTGGAAACCGTATAAGGCTCATGGATGATCGCGCTTTCTGACCGCTTCACCTTGGAAACCATCGCTGCCTGATCCTCGATCAGATTATTACGATGAATCACCCCTATACCACCCTCTTGAGCAAGGGCAATCGCAAGATCCGTTTCCGATACCGTATCCATCGCGGCCGAAACCACGGGGATATTAAGCCCAATACCATCGTCTCCCTCGGTCAAAGCTGACCTCAAATCAGCATCGCCAGGTAAAACCCCACTCATGCGCGGAGTTAACAGTACATCATCAAAAGAAAGTCCAAGTGAGATTTTCGCCATAGATGAGTCAATAGAAGCCGCCGACCAATGACAAGTGCAAATCTATTGCATGGCATATTTTTTCATAAGGTATCCATCAACGACCAAGGCTAGGCAACTGAAACCCCTCATTGGCTCCCAGTATTGCCCGCCCCAAAGGGATAACGATTGCCAACCTCTTCCATCCATGCTTAATATCTCGGGTCCCTCTCTTTTTCCTATCCTATGTCACTGACTAAAGCCCATACCCACCCGAAGCCCAAAATACCCTTTAAATTGGTTAAAAAGGAGCTCAAGGAAGTGGAAGCGCAGATCCTCGATCAAGTACACGCGTTCGACCCCTCCGTCGCCCCCTATGTCGACTATATTTGCAACACAAGCGGCAAACGGATTCGACCCATCCTCGCCATCCTCGCTGGTGGCGCCACCGGTGGCGTCACCCCCGCCCACATCAAAATTGGTGTCATCCTCGAACTCATCCATATGTCAACCTTGGTGCATGACGATATCATCGATGGCGCCGACACCCGACGCAAAGTCCCCACCGCCAATGCCAAATGGGGAAATGGCATGGCTGTCCTCCTCGGCGACGCCCTCTTTTCACACTCCCTCCACCTCGCCACCGATTTTGATGATATTAGTATCTGTCGTAAAGTCGGTCATGCGTCCCGTGAAGTTTGCCAAGGTGAGGTGATGCAAACCCAAAGACGCTTCGATCTCACCCTCACCAAGGAAGATTACTTCCATATCATCGAAATGAAGACCGGGGCACTCTTCGCCGCCGCCACAGCCATCGCGGCATCACTTTCAGGTGCTTCTCAGGAAACCGAAGACCTCCTCTATCAATACGGACTCAAACTCGGTACCGCATATCAAATTTACGACGACTGCCTCGATCTCGTCGGATCAGAAGCTCAAGTTGGCAAAACCTTACGCACCGATCTCGAAAAAGGAAAACTCACCCTGCCTCTCCTCAACCTGCTGGAAAAAGCCGACCCCGCCCAACGCGAGAAACTCAATAAACGCATCATCGAACAACAACCGCTCGACCTCCCCGTCATCATCGGCATTGCCGAATACGAAGGATCCGTGGAATCCTCGCTCGACACCGCAACCAGCATCCTCGACGAGGCCCGCGACAACCTCCTCGTCCTCGAAGCCAGCCCGTGGCGCGACGGCCTAGAACAGGTCACCTACTACCTCGATGACTTGCTCAATAAATGTCGCCGGTGAGAACACCCCAGCTCTCTCGCACCCCGATTGAGCCTCGGTTCCCAACCACCCCAATAATCACCCAGCGACTCGCTGACAAAAAAACGCCGCCTCACTCTGGATATTTTTTATCAAGATGTGGCGGCTTTTTTTTACCCTCCCATCTTTTCAAAAAAAAACCTTCTATTTACTTAATGATCAGCCTCACCTACTAAATATAGTATCATTTTCTCTTTGATGGTGCCATAGATGCTGATCTACGCTACACGCATCAAGCCACATCTGGCTCACTTCCCTATGCGTTGTATTCACTGCGGATCTCTTAAAGACAAAGTCGTCGACTCCAGAATGTCGAAGGATGGCACCACCACGCGCAGACGCCGTGTCTGCCTCGCCTGCGATTACCGCTACACGACCTACGAACAAATCGAGCGAACCGAACTCCAGGTCGTAAAACGAGACGGAACCCGTGAGTCCCTCAACCGGGAGAAAATTTTCCGTGGCCTCGTCAAAGCTTGTGAAAAACGCCCCGTCCCCATGGACAGGCTCGACCGCGCCGTCGAGGAGATCCTCGCCGAACTGCACAAAGATAACCTCACCGAAGTCCCCTCAAGCAGCATCGGCCCGAAAGTCATGGCCAAACTCCATGAAATCGACCCCGTCGCCTACGTCCGCTACGTTTCCGTCTACCGCCAGTTCGAAGACGTTGGCGAGTTCATCCGGGAAATCCAAGCCCTCGAACGCCGCGCCGCACGTGACCCCTACCAACGCAAACTCTTCAAAGAATAACCCCACCCCCGCATGATCTGTATCGTCGGAAATCGACCCGTCCTCCAAATCGGCCGCCACCAAGTGACCGGCTACGGCACCCAGTGGTTGCGTGACGCCATCCTCCGCGGTGCCGAGGCCGCCCAGCGCGATGACTTCCCCTTCATCGATGACTTATTAGAAGGCATTCTCCACTACCTCGAAAACAAATGCCCACTCCGCGTCCTCACCATTGAGGATCTTCACGCCCGCGTGCGCAGGATGCTAGAACGCATCGGCTGCGACGCCATCGCCCAAACCCTCCCCCTACTCGCCCCCCCTGTCACCCTTTCTCTCAGCCGCGCCGCCAAAGAAGCAGGCAACGGCTTCGAACTCATTTTTTTCAATCAAATCCACGACGAAATCGAAGACCTCCGCAGACACGGCGTCGAAGTCCTCCACTTCACCGGCACACGCGACTGCGTCAAAATGCTGCGTGGCGTCAATCGATGGAGCACCCCCTGTGAGCAACTCCATGAAGAAATCCTCAGCTTCCTCAAAACACACGGGCCGTCGTCACTCCCCAACGCACGTGAAATCATGCTCGACCTAACGTAGCGACCCCCCACACACCATCATGGCCGATAAAACGCTGTTCCAAAAAATTGCCGATCGAGAGATCCCGGCTAACATCATCTACGAGGACGACCTCTGCCTCTGCTTTCACGACGTCAACCCCCAAGCACCCGTCCACCTCCTCGTCGTGCCCAAAAAACCCATCGCCCGCATTGCCGAGGCATCCGCAGAAGACCAAAACACACTCGGACACCTCCTCCTTATCGTCCAAAAAATCGCCCAGCAAGAAGGCTTCACCAACGCAGGATTCCGCACCGTCATCAACAACGGCTCAGACGGCGGCGAGGCTGTCCCCCACCTCCACATCCACATCCTCGCCGGACGCAAACTCACTTGGCCACCAGGCTAAACCTCACTCCCCACCATCACCTCATGCGCATTATCTCATGGAACGTCAACGGCATCCGTGCCGTCATCAAAAAGAATTTCTCCGAGTTCCTCACCGACCACCAACCCGACATCCTCTGCCTCCAAGAAACAAAGGCCCGCGCAGA
Source organism: Akkermansiaceae bacterium (assembly GCA_013041925.1). Classification (GTDB taxonomy): domain Bacteria; phylum Verrucomicrobiota; class Verrucomicrobiia; order Verrucomicrobiales; family Akkermansiaceae; genus Oceaniferula. Next base: position 86,833 of record JABDRB010000002.1, read on the forward strand.
ACAAGTCGACCTCCCCTTAGAGGCTGCTGGCTACCACTCCTACTGGAATTCAGCCGATAAACCAGGCTACTCAGGCACCGCCATCTTCAGCCGACAGAAACCTCTCTGCGTCACCCACGGGATCGGAATCGAAGAACATGATACCGAAGGCCGCGTCATCACCGCCGAATTTCCCGACTTCTACCTCGTCACAGTTTACACACCCAACTCAAAAAACGAACTCGCCCGCCTCCCCTACCGCCAACGCTGGGACGCCGACTTTCTCGCTTATTGCCAAAATCTGGAAGATGGCAAACCCGTCATCTTCTGCGGCGACCTCAATGTCGCTCATCAGGAAATCGATCTCGCCCGCCCCCAACAAAACCGCCGCAATGCAGGTTTTTCTGACGAAGAACGTGCAGGCTTCGATAAAATCATCTCCGCCGGTTTCACCGACAGTTTCCGCCATTTCTACCCAGACACCCCCGACGCCTACTCATGGTGGAGCTACCGCGCCGGCGCCCGAGGTAAAAATATCGGATGGAGACTCGATTACTTCTGCGTCTCAACCTCCTTCATGACGCGTGTTCAAAAGGCAGAAATCCTCGCCGACGTGCTTGGCTCAGATCATTGCCCCGTCACACTTGAATTATCTTAAGAAAACGGCACACTCTTCAGCATGTCGTCTCTCTTCAACTCCCACGAAACGGGTGATCCCTTCAGCCACTGCTGCGATTGCGGCTGCGAACTGAGTCACGCCAGCATGCATGTCGTCAACCAATCCTATGTTGGAGACGAATGTGTCTTCGAGTTCGCCATGTGCCTCGATTGCCGAGAAAAGATGAACGCCAAACTCTCCGAGCAATCGCGCGTCGCTATGTTCGACTTCATGCACGACCACGCCGACATGGAATCCCGCGAACAAGAACTCGGTGACAACTCCGAAACCGAGGCGTATATCAGCCACTGCCTCACCTGCGGAAAACCTCGCCAAGACAGCCCTAACTTCACCCTCGGCGCCATGTTCTCAGGCAACAATATCATCAAAGGCCCTTTCCCCATGCTCATCTGCGGCACCTGCGAGGAAACACTCGCCGCAACAATCTCAGACGAAACACGCAACGTTTGGGACAAATTCATCGGCGAAAAATTCCCCGGTCCACCATCCGAGGTCACTTTACCCACAGGTCATCAACCCGTCCTGATCTAACCGCCCAAACTCACCCATCATGACCACCGTCCTCGATACCATCGATAAAGGAACCGCCTACTTGGAAAAAAAAGGCATCGACGATGCCCGACGCAATATGCAACTGCTCGTCACCCACCAACTCGGCTGCTCACGGGTCGAGCTCTACATGCAGTTCGACCGACCCATGACCGAGGAGCAACTCACCCCACTACGCGAAAAACTTAAACGCCGCGGCCATGGTGAACCACTCCAGCACCTGCTTGGCACCGTCGAGTTCTACCGACGCGAATTCAAAACCGATGCCCGCGCCCTCATCCCTCGCCCCGAAACCGAGGAACTCACCGCTCTCATTCTCAGTCACCCGGCCCTCAAAATCCCACCCACCCTAACCTCCGACCCCGAACCACTATCCGTAGAACCCGACCAAGAACAAACATTACCCGACTCGCCCCCTCAGGCAGACTCCTACCAACTCCGCATCCTCGACATGGGCACCGGCTCTGGAGTCCTCGGCCTCAGCCTCGCCCTCGAATTCGGAGGTCGATGCCAAGAAATCATCCTCGCTGATATCTCCCCCGACGCCCTCGAACTCGCTGGGGAAAATGCCTCCCTTCTCGGCGTCCCCAGACTCACCCTCTGTGAAAGCCAACTATTCTCCAACCTCGAAGGCGAATCCTTTCACATCCTCGCTGCCAACCTCCCCTACATTGCAGAAACCGACCGCGACTCGCTCTCACCCGAAGTTCAACACGACCCGCCCGCTGCCCTCTTCGGTGGGAAAGATGGGCTGGACATCTTACGCGATTTCATTCAGCAAGCTCCTTCACACATGCACCCAGGCGGGATCATCGCCCTAGAAATAGGTCACAACCAAGCTGAAGCCGTCGAATCCATGCTGGAATCTGCCGGATTTACCGACATCACCACCCACAAAGACCTCAACCAAATCCCCCGCTTCCCCATCGCCTCCTACCCCGGCCCCCCAGAGCCACTATCTCCTCCCAATTCCCCACTCCCAATTTCCTAATCCCAACTCAACCATGGATAAACTTCTCGTTCGCGGCGGATCTACCCTCAAGGGTTCCGTCCATATCTCCGGCTCAAAAAATGCCTCCCTGCCCATCCTCGCCGCCACCCTCCTCACCGAGGAGCCCTGTATCATCCGCCGCGTTCCCGATGTCTCAGATACCAATTATATGATCCAAATCCTCGCCGCCCTCGGTGCCGAGGTCGAACGATCAAGCGGCACCGTGCGCATCACCGCCGGAACTATCAGCCACAATGCCCCCTACGAAATTGTCCGTAAAATGCGTGCATCCATCTGCGTGATGGGACCCCTTTTAGCGCGACTTCACAAAGCCAGCGTCTCCCTGCCCGGCGGCTGCATCATCGGCGATCGCCCCGTCGATCTCCACCTCAAAGGACTCGAAGCCATCGGTGCCGTCATCAATATGGAAGGCGGAAATATGATGATCGACGCCCCCGACGGACTCCACGGGAAAGAAGTCGACCTCCGTGGAAAACATGGACCCACCGTGCTCGGAACCGATAACCTCATGATGGCCGCCGTTCTCACCGAGGGCACCACCATCATCGAATCCGCCGCCTGCGAACCCGAAGTCGTCGACCTCGCTAACTTCCTCATCAAAATGGGTGCCCAAATCGAAGGAGCAGGCACACGCCGAATCAAAATCCAGGGGGTTAAAAAACTCCACGGCACCGAGCACACCGTCACCCCAGATCGCATCGAGGCAGGCACATTCATGGTCGCCGCCGCCATGACCGGATGCCCAGAACATGGCGTAACCCTCCATCGCGTTTGCCAAAAAGACCTCGTTCCCACCACGGAGAAACTCACCGAGTCCGGACACCACGTTCAATTCAATGAGGCAGGTAACTCCTGCACCGTCAAACCAGGTGACTCCCCTCAAGGAGCCAACATCATTACCGCACCCTTCCCCGGCTTCCCCACCGACATGCAGGCCCAGTTCACCGCCCTCTTTGCCATCACCCCAGGCATCTCGGTGGTCGAAGACACCATCTTCCCTCAACGCTTTATGCACTGCGCAGAAATGACACGCATGGGAGCCCATATCAAAGTCGACAACGGCACCGCCGTCATCCAAGGCTCCGATTCCATGTCCGCAGCTCCCGTCATGGCCTCAGACCTCAGAGCCTCCGCCGCACTCGTTCTTGCCGCCCTCTGCGCAGAAGGAACCACCGAGATCAACCGCCTCTACCATATCGACCGTGGTTATGAAAACATCGACGACAAACTCGTCATGCTCGGTGCTGACATCGAACGCGTCAGGGAATAACACGCGCTCCAGCTGGTAGCACGACCCAGCATGCCATCGGTGCGCACGGATCGAGCTGCCCCCTATGCCGATTCCCTATAAAAGGGAGCAAGGAATGTAGCAAGTTTTGCCTTGACCTCCACGTATCCCTCGCAGAGATTCACGCCGCGCGCGCACTAGGCATGCGCCCTACAATGGGTGAGGTGTCATCTCCCCCCATTCACCACCCATTTCAACCACTCCCATGGCAACCAAAAAAACAGCGGCAAAAAAAGCACCAGCTAAAAAAACGGCAAAAAAAGCACCAGCTAAAAAAGCCGCCAAAAAAACTCCCGTAAAAAAAGCGACCGCTAAAAAAGCCACCCCCAAAGTCGCCAAAAAAGCCCCCACCAAAAAAGCCCCCGCCAAAAAAGCCCCCACCAAAAAAGCCCCCACCAAAAAAG
>JABDRB010000032.1 GCA_013041925.1 Akkermansiaceae bacterium
AAGGAAGCGAAGGAAGCGAAGGAAGCGAAGGAAGCGAAGGAAGCGAAGGAAGCGAAGGAAGCGAAGGAAGCGAAGGAAGCGAAGGAAGCGAAGGAAGCCAAGGAAGCCAAGGAAGCCAAGGAAGCCAAGGACGTCGAAGAACCCGAGTCGGCGCCCCTCAAGCCGCCTACACGCTGGAGGAGATCCCTTTTACCTCTGAGCGGTTTGATCGTGATCTTGGCACTCGTATTCCTCATTTTCAGTCCCCTAGACATCTTTCATCGCCAAGATAAACTGAACGTCGACACCTCACACAGCAGCGAGGAGAGCAACACCGGCGAATCACAGGACACGGGCAACACGCTCGCTAACACGAAGCCCCCCGCTCCCGATACAGTCACCCCCGATACAGTCACCCCCGATACTGACCCACCTGTTCCTGACCCACCTGTTCCTGACCCACCTGTTCCTGATGAGGACACCACACCTCCGCCATCACCAGAAACGAAACCAGATCTTCCCTTCACCAAGGACAACGTGGAACCCGAAGGGGCATTTCCCGAGCTCAAGCTACCGGACTTGGTTTTTTCTAAAGGTTGTGACAATGCATGAATCTTGAGCTGTCCACGCTTAACGAGGTGTGTCGAATCGGGTAATGATCGCGCAGATCATTTTTAGTGTGTTGTCTGCGCGATACTGCCGCCCTTGAATCTTCTCACTTTTCGGTTGCTGTCGTCATGTCGGTGACGACAGGTGGCAGTTTCGCCTCCTGTATCCAAACACTGATATGACCACGTGGTGATGCTAACTTCCCCCGGTGACCTGTGCGGCGGAGGAAGGCTTTGACGGCGAAGGTGGCCTTTCCTTTTTTAAACTCTGGCATCAAGTCTTCAAAGACATAAGCGCCTCGAGCTGCTCCGCCTCCCTTGTAGTAACCACCTTTGGCTTCGCTGATGAGTTTGCCATTGAGATACAGGGCATAACCTTCTCCAGACCAACCGTGCCCTGCACCACCAACGATGATTCGGTATCGATGACCCAGTTTAAAATCGGGAACTTCAAAACTCTGGCGCATCAGTAAAACCTCCTTCTCCCAAAGTGTGCTCGGTGTCAAATGGCACCCGCAATGCGCAACTTGACAGCCAGCGATCAGAGCCGCCTGCTTGCCATCATTCATGCCAAAGGGGGCTGCGCCCTGCTTCCAGCCCGCTTGGGTAGGATCAAAATCAGCGGAGTGCCAATTCTCCATACCCGTGGGCAGGGTGACGTCACGATACATATCGCCCACTTTACCCTTGGCATTACGGGTCATTTTTTCTTTCGGGTCAAAACTATGATAGTGCCATTGAGCTTTCTGCATATCGGGCCCGAATGGTTTCCAGTTGTAATCATCGATTCCTGCCACATTGTAATAGCCAATCACTTGATCGAGCTGACTCGCCAGCCCCTTTCGGGGAGTCTCTTCGGGTGCCTTGTTAGCTATAATCGCCTTGAGTTCCATACCGCCGCGGCGATATGTGGGTATACTGTCAGCCGTAGCGATGTAGGCTGGAATAAGTTGATCCAGCATGATCGGTTTGAGGGCTGAGGCCAACCTAGCAAGCTCCTCGCCAGAGGGTGGTTTCATAAACGGTGCACCCGCATTTTTGTTGCTCGCCACGGCGGACGGGTAATCCGCTTTGCCCCCCAGCAGCTCAACCATGGCGCGGCCAAGGGCATCACCGGTGAGCATGTAGGTCTCAGCATTATGATTGTAGTGGTAGTTCTGGTTTTTTGGTGAAACCTCAGGCCCACGCCAGAAAGGACGCGTATCGATGGTCTTGACGGTGCCTGCGAACTCTGGGTGGAGTTGAGGATCGGCAACGTTCATCTGAGCCTGGGCAATCTTGACGTAATGCTCAGGCATGTTCTCCCCGTCGAACCCAACAGTCGCAATCGTCCACTTCGCATTCGGGGCGTTAAACTCCTTGCGCCAAGCCTTAATCAAGTTGGCTAAGTTTTGTTCGTAGCGGCTGTTGTGGGCAGCGTTAGGACCGTCTTTGTGACCCTGCCACCAGAAGAAACCCGCCACCTCAAACCCCTGATCGGCATACTGCGGGTAGTGCTTGTCAAAGTTGTCCAACACGTTGTGAATCGCCGCCGTGTAGTCATCATATTGTTTACCGGCATACCAGTCTTTCGGACCAGGTTTTTTAACCTTACCATCTGACCCTAATGTCTCACCATACCCTGGATAGGTTTTCCCCTCGTGGGTGTAGCTCACGCTGCCGGGAGGAAGGATATCCCATCCGAGACTTCGGTTACCAATGTCGGCTTTCATAACGATGACGGGTTCGTCAAGGTAAGTGCCGAGCACATATCCGAAACCCAGCTCAGGACCGAAAGTAGGGCCGCAAGCTGGAGCACTGAGTGGGGCACTTTTCCCCTTACCCATGTAGGCGTCGTTGAGCATCACATCATTACGCACCGACCACTTGCCCTTAGCATCCTGCATGTAGGGGAAGCGACCCAATTTTTCAACGACCCACTTCAGGTCACCTTTACCTTCAAGTCCGACCTGTTCCATCCAGAAAGTGGCGGAACCGCCGGTGCCAACGTAACGCACGGTGAGTGGGTAGCGGACGCCCGCTTTTAATGCGATTTGGGTAATGACGGCATCCTCTTTATCGGAAAGTTTTTGATACACTTTTTGATGGTTGATCCACGCGATGCATTGCGAACTGGCTCCCATGCCGGAGTGGGTTTCGTAGGTGCCGTCATAGGGGACTTCGAGATAGGCAGAAACAGAAAGGGTGTGCGGTTGATCCGTCGTAGGAAGTGTTGCTGTGACCTGTCCGAGAGCAAACTTCTCAACGTGGCTCGCTTTGATATCGGTGGGTTCAACCGCCTCCTTGGAAAGCTTGACGTGACCATCAACCAGATGGGCCGTGCCTCCTTTTTCACTTCCCTGCTTGGAAACAAAGATGCCCAGCGGAAGCAGTGCCCCGTTATCGACAGGCATTTTGCATGCTTTCACCGATGGATCAGCGGAGAGAAAAATACTAGAATAAAGCGGCGAACTGCCGGCAACTTTACCAAAGCCGAGGGCATTCGATTGCCCCGAGAGAATGAACACCTTGACGGGCTTTGTCTTATCGACAGGTTGATTGTCGGGCGCCGGCAAATTGACAGGAACGACCTGGGCAGCAAGTGGAGCCATGGCCGTGAATGATGTGATGACTATTCTCGTGACACAGGCGAGCAATGGATTGAGCGACATGATGTTGCTTTATTATGAAACCCCCTGAGACAATGCAACTGAATAGACATTTCCATCAATAACTAAAAAGATGCCGTGACCGCCTCATTGCCACCAATCTGACACATCACCAAAAAAAGGAGCACCGGAGTTCGTAGGCTACCAGATGTGATGCCCCCCTTTGAGATCCAAGTTGACGCCGAATGATCGGATTACAGCTTGGGTTTTTGATAAGGGAAATCAAAGGGCACCTCCTTCAACAGCCCCAAGCGGCCGCCATTGAAGCGCTTGACCTGATTAGGCAAAATCTCACCCTGCCAGATCTGACCAGCATCCTTCACCTTCACCTTCTGCAATTTCGGGTCGATACCCACCACGGAAAGGCACCGGCCTTGAAGGTCGGTGACCACACGGCACCCCCATTGGCTGCGGAACTTCTCCTTGCCGTTGACCTTGGCGATCCATTCACCATCAGCCGCCATCATTTCATAGCTCCGATCGCCCCACTTTTGGGTGTAGGTCAAACGGCCACCTTTTGGTTTCAAGCCAGACCACCAGATCTGGTTTTTTTCCACATCGATGTGCACACCATGCATCCGCGCGATGTATCCCTGCATCGCAAGGATCATGGGGCCATAACCATCTGAGTTCGACAGGGAGGGTTTACCTGTATCCTCATGAAGCTGTTGGGAAAACTGGCCGTTGCGGATCAAAACCGGCAACAGCTTGCGCCCGAGCAAGGTGATTTCTGCAACGTGGCCGTAGCGTTCGAGGGCATGAAGCGCCCGTTGGTAAGTCAAGCCCTGCGGCTGACCGCTCCAGTTGTTTCGCGGCTTACTCAGGAAAAGCGACTCGTTACGGGCAATCGACGCCAATGGCACAGGCGTCCAGAACGCATCCGGATTGAGCAAGTGATACCGGATAAAGGCATCTGCCATTTCTTGGGTAAACAGCCCATACCACATGCAGCGCAGGTTGTTATGGATCAACTCGGGCAAGACCTTCCCGTCACGATCTTGATCAAAGCAGGCGTGACGTTTCGGGTCCCACATTTGATGGATGACGCGCTGACGCACTTCCTCAGCAGCAGCCTGCCACTTCGCCTTTTCACCGTTGCCGAGCTCTTCAGAGACCTGCGCTAACACCGCACGTCCACTGTAGCTGTAGCTCATCACATCCATCGACTGCAGCGGCATACGTGAATGCGCGGGCATCTTGGGCAAGGATGGGTCATCGCTGCCGGGAGCCTTTTCAAACGGCCAATTCTCGCGGGCACCGCGCTGATGTAGGCGGGTGCTGCCATCTTCACCGGTATCCCAGACACACCAAGTCTCGAGCAAGCCATCACCATTGGAATCACGCGTCCGCCAGAGGTAGGCATCGTGTCCTTTCAACACCTCGTAGAGGTTCTGGAGATACCCCTTGTTGCGGCCCGACCAAAAATACATCCGCCACGCGGGCTCAGGAAAACAATACCCTTGGAACATCTCGTAGTCCGCCACGAGATCGTGATCGGGTTTCCAAACATATCCGTCCGGAAAACCCTGCTGCTGCCATCCCTTTTCAGCCACCTTAGTGCCCGTGATGACCATGCCGGGCAGGCGCCCGTCCTTTCGCTGCGTCCGCATGAAGAGCACCTGATTGTTGAGCGCCACCTGCAGGTCATGCTTGGCATACATCTCCCCGCCCATCGGCTGGGTCTCCAGCCAGGCGTTGTCGTATCCTCCACCTTCAACCAAGATGGTCATGCCAGGCGCAAACTCGCTCAGGTTTCGCTTCATCTGCTGCATGCCACGGTTGTGCAGCGCTTGCAGTTCTGGATCATCCACGGTGAATGACATCCCAGACTTGATCATAACCGGAATCATGGATGGATGAAGCTGCTGTGCGGGCAATGTTGAGGCGAGCGCAAGCCACGCCATCGTTAATCTTGATAAGGGGATCGTCATGAGATGTTGGTGTGAAGTGATCAGAAGGATGGAGGAGATCGAGCGCTTGACCTCGCATTACTTCACCGGAGTCAGCGTAAAGGTCTTGATGGAAAAACCCTTGGCATACCCGTCGGTTTCGTGGGAGAAATTCAGCACGTTTTCACCTTGAGACAAGGTGATTTCAACTGGCTGGGTAACTTCCCACATACCTACCGTATGAGGCAACTCCATATTTGCCACCCCCTCATTACCGTTGACGGAGACGACGAGGTGCTGTTTCCAGCTGGGTGTCACCACCTTGGCGGTGAGCGCATACTTGCCTGCGGCTGGTGCCTCGATGGTGTATTCAAAGGTTTGCTTCCCACCGTTGCGGCCGAAGTGGAGTTGCTTCCCACCGAGATAGCTATCCATGAGGATGACTTTGCCATTGCTCTTGGTCGGCTTGGTCGTCGCTGCGGCTGGGATGATGATGGTGCCCTTGTCATCGACAGAAACCTGACGGTCCTTCGCGGTCATGGTCACCTTGGTGATTTCCACCTTTTCCTTGGTCACGTTGGCCTCACCGATATCTTCACCGACCGCAGCCAAGGTCTTGGCATTGATGGCTTCGATCATACTTTTTTGGGTGTAGAGAGAGACTGCATACCAGAAACCGGGTGGGGTCTTGGACTGGAAACCGAAGACACGTGGCTCGCCCGCAACATCACCGATCCATTGGGCGCGTTTGACCTGCATGAATGACTTGCCGGCTGTGCGAGCTTGCGTGTTGGCCAAGAAATCAAGGTCATCCTTATATTGCGTCTTGGTGTAGCCAGCTCCCCAGCCACCACCGAGACAGACGACCCAACCCTTGGGCGTCCAGTGGGCCAAGGCGGCGTGACCAGGTTGTGGACGCGCTGTGACTGGGATGCCGAAGGCACGGAGAATGAAACGCCCGATAAACGCACGGCGACCGCAGATCCCGCCATTCATCAGAATGTTTTGGAAAAACTGCAGCTCTGGTTTGTCGTGTTTGTTGTCTTGTGACCCGTATCGGATATCACTTCTTACCAGTGCGACATAACGCCAGCGGTAATCCTTGGTGGAGATGTGATCAGGTCGGTAGTTGCGTAACATCTCACGCCCCCAAGCAAGGATCTCATCGGGCTCCTCGCCATCGACGACCATGCGGTAATCCCATGCGCTGAGCTTGGCAAATGCGGGATCAAGCTCACCATCAAGGAAGGCTTTTTCAAAATGAAGATAGCGTTGCACTGGATCGACCGTCGCCGGTGCCTGGGTGTCGGCCACCGCATTGCGCTGCTTCCTCGGAGACGCATGCTCAAGCGCCACCGCCAAGGCCAGCTTAGGCAGCGGTCCCTCGGCGACCTTGTCGCTCGCCTTCCAAATATCCATGTAAATCTGCATGGCTCGACCGTATTGGCCGTTTTTGGCGCCATCCGCTACAGCCATTTGCACCAGCAAATCGTCAGTTGATAACATCTTGTCGATGAGCTTCCGGTGCGCGTCACCATGCTGGGCAAAACCAGCCAGACCGTGCGGCGTGGCCTCTTTCATCACCACATACTTGGCCAGCTTGGCATCCAGCTTGTCGCTGGTTAGCGTGGACTGAAGACCCAGATCTTTCACCGATTGAAGTGTCGAGGCTTTGGCCTTGGCGAGTGCGTCCTTTGCCTGCTGGATTGCCTTTTCATACTTGGTCTTATTTTTTAGCGCCTTGTCGAGGATCGCCTGACGTTCTTTCAGTGCCGCTTCTCCGGCTTTTTTATTTTTCTCCCATTGGGCGAGTTCCGCCTGAGCGGCCTCGCGCTCGGCGGCCGATTGAGCACTCTTAAGCTTTGCCTGGGTCGCCTGAATGCCTTTGTTGGCGCCACCGATCCATTTCCCCTTGGCGTGTTTGACCAGCCCCTTGCCTCGGGCAATCTCGCCCATATTTTTCTGGGCTTGCTTCAGCGCCTTGGTCGCGGCTACCTCAATTTCCCGTGCCTTGATGACGGCCGCTTTCTTCCTTGGGTTGACATGAGGCAGGCTGCTTTTGATATTTTTTTCCAGTGTCCTCAGCGTGGCCGCATACTGATTAGCGAGTTGCTGACCCGCCTGCGTGAGCTCAATCTTGGGGGCGCTTTTCTTTTTCTTCCTTGCCCATGCGTCGGGGGTGGTGATCACCATGGCAATCATCAATACACCGATCCTTGTTATCGTTTGTCGTTTCATCAGTTGGTTTCGCGTTGAATTATCGTGACTTGCTTGTCACCTGAGCACAAATGGCGCAGGCCATGAATCATACTGGCGTTGGTGCGTTCATCTTTCGCCCAAGGTCGTATTTCTGCTTCGCTGGGCCGATGGTTTCACCCAGCTCACGACGTGCCGCACCACGCCCATCCCATGTGAGCGACGGTCGGCTGACGGATTTTTTAATTTAAAGGATGCGCCCCCCCCTGATCGGGCGTGCCTAAGGCTCCTCCAGCGTCTGCGATGCCTCCCCCGAAAGGGTGGTCGTGTTATTGACGACGGCAAGTGATACCAGCTAGAACTTTGCCTTGGCGGCGGCTTGCAATGCCTCTGCCATGTCGCGGTCAGGGGCTGCGCCACGTGCTTGGTCAGGTTTGCCACCTCCCTTGCCACCGGCGATCGGGCCGAGCTCTTGGATGAGCTTGCCTGCCATCAAGCCGGTTGCCTGCGCGTCAACACCGCAGTAGGCGCCGAGGTGGAGGCGTTCGCCGTCATCAACAATCAAAAAGGCCGCCCCGCTGAATTGTTTTTTCTTTAACCCGTTCATCAGCTCTTGCAACAGGTTCGCAGGCCCTTGGAACACCTCGGCGAGGTTACCGCCAGTTTCAAGCAACCCCACAAGTGCCTCGTCCGCCATGGCCGCTGCAGCTCCGGCTTGGGCTTTTTTAAGTTTTTTCTCGGCACGCACACCGGCATCACGCAGTGAGTCGATATGGGTGTGGTATCGTTGATAGGTACGATTGATTTGCTGAAAATCCCCCCCCTCGACGAGTAAGGCACCCATGATGTGTGGAAACTGCGGGTGGTCCACTGGAGCCTCTCCGATGGCTTGCAACCCAGCATTGGCTTTCTCGAGTTTACTGCGAAGCTCCTTACCGGCCGCATCGCTTTTTTCGATCTCCCCCTGCATCCAATTCCATGCCGAACTACCACAAACGGCTTCGATACGGCGAATGCCCGAGGCAATCGCCCCTTCTGATTTAATTTTGAAAATACCAATATCCTTGGTGTTGCGCACATGGGCGCCCCCGCAGAGTTCCATGGAGTAGCCATCCAGCTGGCCAGCTTCGCCACCAACCTGCACAACGCGCACCACTTCACCGTATTTATCACCAAAAAATTGCTGGATGTCCTTACGCCCTTGGATGTCGATATGATTCACCTCCGACCAAGAAACTGGATCAGCAGCACTGATCCATTGGTTTACCTTTTGCTCAATGGCCTCGAGCTTCTCTGCGGATACAGCTCCTGAGTTGAAGTCGAAACGCAGTCGGTTCCGGCTCACCATCGACCCCTGCTGGGAGACGTCTGGGGAAATGACTTCATGCAACGCGAGGTGGAGCAGGTGCGTGGCCGTGTGGTGCGCCTCAATCGGACGACGCCGCTCGGTTTCCAAACTCAGCGTCACAGTGTCACCCACAATGATGTTGGCGGTCAGATCAATGGCATGCGCCCGAGCATGGCCGAGCTGCTGGGCGGAGGAGACGTGATAACTTTCTCCATCGTGGCTCAGTGTGCCCTGATCACCGAGCTGCCCCCCCATTTCGACATAAAAGGGCGATTTGTCGGTAATAACTAACAGATGCCCTGGCTGCTGGTGAATCTCCAGCACTTTCGCCTCAGTCACATCCTGCTCAAAGCCGGTAAACTCAGTGCTGGCATGGGTGGCAATATCCGCCGCACGGATCAGCTCACGCGTCTGATGTTTACGCCCTTCTTCGCGTTGTTTCTCCATCAGCTCTTCAAATTTCGCCATATCCACCTGTAAGCCACGCTCTTCACAAAGAAGCTCAGTCAGGTCAATGGGGAAGCCAAAGGTGTCGTAGAGCTGGAAGGCAAAGGCTCCGTCGAGTTCATTACCACCCTGAGCCACTTTTTCCTCAAACTTCACGAGGCCTCGGTCGAGGGTTTCATTAAAGCTCGTTTCCTCACGTTGAAGGTTTTCTTTAATAGCATGTTGCCTCTCCTTAAGTTCAGGGAAAACGCCTGACATCTGATCAACAAGGGTATCGACAAGCTCCGCCATAAAGGGAGTTTGACCTGTAAAACCTAGGGTCCGTCCATAACGGACAGCACGACGCAGAATCCGACGCAACACGTAGTTGCGCCCAGTGTTTCCCAGCAAAATCCCATCGGCCAGCGAAAAGGACAGCGTCCGGATGTGGTCGGCAATCACCCGGAAGGCGATGGCTTCTTTCACCTCGGCCGAGAGCGCCGACTTATCCGACTCAACCGATTCGGGGTAGATATCGACGTATGTTTTCCCACTGAGCTCTTCGAGTTTTCGGAAAATCGGCTGGAAGACATCCGTCGCGTAATTGGTGGGTTTTTTTGAGAAATCTTGAAACCCATCGGTCCCCTGGTAGATCGAAACCGCACGCTCAAAACCCATGCCGGTATCCACGTGCTTGGCAGGTAAATCACGGAATGATCCATCCGCCTCGGCATTGTATTGGATGAATACGAGGTTCCAGATCTCGATACAAAGGTCGGAGTCCATGTTGACGAGCTTCCCGTCGGTATCGCCGTCCGGGGTGAGATCGACGTGTAACTCAGAGCAGGGACCACATGGGCCGGTTTCACCCATCATCCAGAAGTTGTCTTTGACGTTGCCATTGACAATCTGCCGATTCGGGTCGAGCCCTTTTTTCTCAAACAAGGCCGCCCAGAAATCATAGGCTTCTTGGTCAAACTGCCCAGGATCTCCCTCACCAGGCATGTAAACCGTGGCGTAGAGCCGGTCGGCGGGAAACCCCCACCGCTCGACAACCAACTCCCAGGCCCACTCGATGGCGTCCTTCTTAAAATAGTCGCCAAACGACCAGTTACCCAGCATCTCAAACATGGTGTGGTGGTAGGTGTCGTATCCCACATCCTCGAGGTCGTTGTGCTTACCACCGGCGCGGATACACTTCTGCGTATCCGTCGCGCGTGGAGGTGTGTAGCTCGGTTTTTCCGTGCCCAAAAAATACGGCACAAACTGGTTCATCCCCGCATTGGTAAAAAGCAAGCCGGGGCTCTGCGGCATCAGCGAGGCCGAGGACACGGCGGTGTGTTGCTTTTCTTGAAAGAAATCGAGGAAGCTTTGGCGGATTTCAGCAGCTGTCATGGTAGTAAAAGTGAGATGTGATCCGTGTGCAGTGACCCGTGGTTGGTCACCACCACAATCTGAGATCACCGCGCTGATAAGGGATATTGGCCTGCAAGTAAAGCCTAGCCCGCATGGATCACCCACTTGGAGCCGAGGCGCACAGAATGTCAGCCATCACAAGGCGAAGGTGGAAAGGGGCGCGGCAGCTGGCTGCGAACCAAATCAACCCACGCTCTGGCCTCGGTGGCGTAGGTAAATAATGGCGCCCGCGCGGCAACCTGCTTTTTCAGCTCTGCATAGAGCTCGGGATCTGAGGCGACCCCAGTAAGCAGGGTGACCAGCTCGGTGAGGTTGTTGGAAGGAAACAAACCAGCGTAACCCACGCCCAGCATCCCGATGTTTCCCGGTATAGCACTGGCAACGACGGGTAACCCCATACTGATCGCTTCACAAATAGCATTAGCACCTCCTTCTTGGATCGAAGTATTGAGTAGCAAATGGGCTTGCGCCATCGCTGCGAGCATCTCCTGATGAGAAACCATGCCGTGATTGATGATGCGACCCAGCGCAGCCTCGAAGTCATTCCCATAGAGATGCATGGTTAAATTTTCAGGCAACTTGAGCGATGCCGCCACCGCAAGTTCTGGATTTTTTTCCACACGCATGTTTCCAGCCATGACAATGGTAAAATCATCCCCCTGCGTCTGATGTTGCACGCTATCAGGCAGAGTTACACTGGGGAAGATTACCCTGCACTTCTCGCACAATCCGTCAGGGACAGATTGATGCTCAGCATCATGAAGAACCACCAGAGCATCCGCCCGATCCATCGTCCGTCGTGTCGGCGACTTCGGATCCTCCATTTCCTCATGGTTGATGTCGGTTCCCGTAAGGAGCACGATCACTTTCTTCCCAGGACAGGCCCGATCAAAGTCCGCCACCGCCTCAGCACTCCGCCTCGCATTCAAGGCAATCAAACATTCGGCATCCACTCCCCCGTAGCTCTCTTCCTCCATCTCGACCCTCAAACCACCGTCCATGAGCATGCGCTCCAACCGGTCCGCCGTCACCGAGTTCCCCTGACTCGATTGCCGGGCAAAGGGTGAATGAATAAGAACCTCAATCATGGGCGACGACCACCACACTAGCCGATCAAGCCACTCTGTGAAGCCGTAAATCGTCACACGTTCGCCAACGTGATATTATCCGATTTCTGGCCCCACGGAAAAGTCGCCCAACAACATGGCATCACCCGCTACATCGATGTCCACGATATCAACAAACGCCCACCGCTCGATGACCTTGCCAAGGCATTATCCAAGCTGAGGTGATTTCTCTTATTTTCCTTTGATGTCATGCGCCGGTAAGTAAGCTACATCCATGAAAATCTTCCTTCTCATCTGCGCTCTTATCTCCCCACTGTCGGCCATCGCAGCGGACTCACCGAACATCCTCTGGATCACTTCCGAGGATAACGATTACGGCTGGCTCGGCTGCTACGGCAGTGCCGAGGCCCACACCCCCCGACTTGATAACCTAGCCACCCACGGCATCCTCTTCAAACACGCTTACTCAAACGCCCCAGTTTGCGCCGTCGCACGCTCCACGATTCTCAATGGCTCCTATGCCGTCACTCAGGGAACTCAACACATGCGCAGCAGGCACCCTATTTCAGCCGACTACCAACCCTACACAGCCTACCTGCGTCAGGCCGGATACTACTGCACCAACAGGACCAAAACGGATTACAATTTCAAAGGCAACGATCTATCCATCTGGGACGAATGCTCAAGAAAGGCCCACTACAAAAAACGCCCCAAAGGTGCACCTTTTTTTGCAGTTTTCAACCTGACCGTGTCCCACGAAAGCTCGTTGTTTGAAGAAAAGATCAACAACAACCGCAAATGGGGCCTTATCCCCCGAAAGCCGCGGATCAGCCCAGACAAAGTCACCGTCCGCCCCTACCTCCCCGACCTCCCCGAAATCCGGTCCGACATCGCGACCTACCACGATACGATGACGGCACTCGATTCCCAGATCGGAAAAATCCTCGATGAACTGAAAAAAGCCAACGTCGCCGACGATACGATCATCTTCTACTATGGCGACCACGGCGGCATCACTCCACGCGGTAAACGCTACCTCAAGGACAGCGGCACCCACATCCCGATGCTCGTCCACGTGCCTGAAAAATGGAAGGCACTCTCACCCTTCAAGCCGGGGCAAAAAATCGACGAGCCCGTTGCCTTTGTCGACCTCGCTCCCACCCTACTTTCGCTCGTAGGCACACCCAAACCCAAGCAGATGCAAGGCCGAGCATTCCTCGGTGCCCATCGCGTTGAACCCACCAAGGACGACATGGTATTTCTCTACGCCGACCGATTCGATGAAATCTACGGTATGCGCCGGGGACTCACCGATGGCCGCTGGAAATACATTCGCCGATTCACCCCGCACCTCTCAGCCGCCCCCTACAGCTCCTACCAATTCAGCCAAGCAGGCTGGCGCGCCTGGCAGCAAGCATGGAAAGACGGCAAACTGAAAGGAAGGCATCACGACATCTGGGAAAACAACCAACCCATCGAGGAGCTTTTCGACACGCACGCCGACCCATGGGAAGTTCACAACCTCGCCACCAACCCGACCCACGCAAAACGCCTCGCCGACATGCGCACACGCCTGAAACAAAAAATGGTCGAGGTCAAAGATACCGGAATCATCCCCGAACCCATGTTTGCCGAACTCGCCCCAAAGCAGCCGATCTCCTCCTACTGGAATAAACGTGTCCAAGAAATCCCCACCCTCGTCGAACTCGCATTCACAGCCACGGAACGCAACACCCAGAACCTCCCCAGCCTGATCGATAAGCTCAACAGCCAAGACCCCGTCACCCGTTACTGGGCAGCCCAAGGTATCCTCATTCTCGGAAAATCGGCACTCCGCGCCAAACCCGCGATGACCCGACTGCTCACGGACAAACAATCGGCCATCCGCGTCGCCGCCGCGCAATTCCTGATCACCATCGACCTCAATGAGCAAGGCACCTCGGCTCTCATAGCCGAACTTCAACGTGACAACAACGAATACGCCGAGCTCAACACCATCAACGCGATCAAACAAAGCCATGCTCTCGCCGCGATCCCAGACAGCTGGATCAACGCGGTCATGAAAAATAAAAACGCTGGGAAATATATCAAACGGATCGCGAGTCAGAGCCGCTTGGCGAAGGGTAAGGGGAAATAACCCCCCAGCCCACCAAGCTCCCCCCCACCCCATCAGAGATGACCCACCGGTCGTCTCTTTTTTTTGTCACAAATCACCTCATTCGACGCAATAATACTCGAGCCCCCCCATCTCTTGTGCTAGATACGAAGCCAACTCATTGTTTGACCCTTCACCCCAATCATCATGAAACGATCCCATTTAAAAACCCTCGCAGCCGTGACCATCAGCCTGTTGATCACCGATACCATGGCTCAGGAATCTAAACACCCGACCGAAAAACGGCAGCATCAAGCAGAAAAATTGCAGAAGAAGGGCAACTTCAAGGAGGCATACGACATCTACCAACAACTGCTCACCAGCAATGACAGCCCCCACCCCGCACATATCCTCGATCGCGCCCAAGCATGCCTGCGCAAGCTAAACCGCATCAGCGAAATCGATGCCCTGATCGAAAACACCGTCGAAAGCTACCCAGGCAACACCGCCCTTCTCGATCAAGCAGCCCAGCTCTACACCAGACTCCCGCACGACGGATACATCATTGCAGGTGAGTTCAAACGCGGCCACCACCGCGGCGGCGGCCAATACAGCGACAGCAAAAAAAGAGACCGCATCCGCGCCATCCAACTCTACCTCAAAGCCCTCGATCAATGGCCTGCCGATCGTGATCATCAGCACAAAGCCTCACTCTACATGCGCCTCGCCTCCGCCGTCGCTATGAATCAACAAGGCCATGACGCATGGCGACTTCAAATCCTGACAGACCTCACCACCCTGCCCGATTACGAACCGGGAAGCCGCTGGCATCGCGGCGGCAGAAACCCCCAAGGCGCACCCGTCAATGCCGATGGCACCCCACTCTTTTATTCCATCCCCAAATCTTGGGACACCGCCACAAACGATGGCGAACGCTGGCGCTCCGCACTCGATCAGGCCGCTCAACTCAACCCCCAACTCACCGACTCAAACCGCTCAAACTGGGCCCGCTTTCTCCACAGCCAGCTCGGCGTCACCACCATGGCCCGCTACGGATGGTTCCGCACCATCGATGTGGACGACCAAAAAGGCATCCTCCAGCTCCACACACTCAAAGACACCGAAACCGTTGCGCGCCTTGCCACCGGCGTCAAACGTTTCAACCTGCCCGTCGACCAAAATTTCATCACTCTGTATAAAGAACTCAGCCGTCGCGATGAACACGCCGCAGACCGACTCATCCAGATCTACCTCGACCGCCGTCAGCACGAAAAAGCGGTCACCCTGCTGCGCTCCACCATCAAGGAGTTCGCCAATACCAGCGCGACCAAAAACCGCCAAAAACTCCTCCACCAAATCGTAGGCAACTGGGGGCGGATCGACCCCGCCCAAGGTGCCTCACCCGCCGGTAGCGAACCAACCATCGATTACGTCTTCCGCAATGCCCAAAACGTCACCGTCGTCGCCAAGGAAGTAGACCTTAATAGCATCATCAACAACCTCTGGGAACATCTGGAAGGCAACCCCGTCAAACTCGACTGGAATCGTGTCCGCTGGGGAAGCCTCGGCGACTCGCTCGTCAATGGCGCACGTAAAAAATACGTCGGCAAGGAGGTCGGGCGTCGCACCCACACTCTGAAACCACGTGACCACCACTGGGACACACGCGCGTCACTCAGCGTGCCCGTCAAAAAAGCAGGCGCCTACCTCGTTTCCGCCGAGCTTGAGGGCGGCGTAACCACCCACACCGTCGTCTGGTTAGACGCCACCGTCATCGTCCGCAAAAACCTCAAGGACGGCACTCTCTTCTACGTCGCCGATGCCATCACAGGCACCGCTATCCCATCCACTCAACTCGAATTCTTCGGCTACGACCAAGTCCGCAGAAAAAAACCAGGGCTGCTCAGAAAATATGACGTCATCACCAAACGCATCACCCAAACCACCGGAAAAGACGGCACCCTGATCATCAAAAATGGAGAGCTCCCCTCACGTTTCCAGTGGATGATCCGAGCCACCTCCGACCAAGGCACCGCCCTACTCGGGTTCAACAGAATCTCATCCAACTATTACCACAGTGGCGAATTCAATCAAACCAAGTCCTTTGGGATCACCGACCGACCCGTCTATCAGCCAAACCAAAAAGTCTACGGGAAATTCTGGGTCAGGCAGGCACGTTACGACCTCACCGATGCCTCCTCGTTCGCAGGTAAAAAATTCACCATCACCATCCGCGATGCCGCCGGTAACGACGTGGTTAAAAATCGTTCCGTCCGCGCCGACTCCTACGGTGGTGTCGAATACAACTACGACCTCCCCGAGGACGCCAAGCTCGGCAGCTACAGCGTCTTCCTCCGCGCAGGAAACAACCACCACGGGCACCATACATTCCGCGTCGAGGAATATAAAAAACCCGAATACGAGGTCGTCATCGACGCCCCCAAGGACCCCGTCATGCTCGGTGAAACATTGAACGCCACCGTCAAGGCCAACTACTACCACGGCGCACCCGTCACTCAGGCCAAGGTGAAAGTCAAAGTCCTCCGCCGACGCCACAACGACCTCTGGTTTCCCGTCGGCCGGTGGGATTGGCTCTATGGCGGCGGCTATGGATGGCTCGATGTCGAGCGCCCATGGTATCCCGGATGGAAACGCTGGGGTTGCATCTGCCCGCCCCCATTCTGGTGGAACCGCGGTGGCGAACAACCCGAGATCGTGCTCGAACAAGAACTCGACATCAACCCAGACGGCACCGTCAAAGTCGAAATCGATACCTCCCTCGCCAAAGCCGTCCACAGCGACACCGACCACCGCTACGAGGTCACCGCCGAAGTGGTCGACGCCTCACGCCGCACCATCGTCGGCAAGGGCAGCATCATTGCCGCCCGCCAAGCCTATCAAGTAAGCGTCTGGCTCGATCGCGGCTATGCCCACGTGGGCGACCCGATCCATGCCAGCATCGCCGCCCGCACCGCCGATGGCAAAAAAATAAGCACCCAAGGCAAGGCAACCCTTTACCGTGTCACCAGCAACGACGGCAAGGTTGCAGAAAAAGAAATCAAGTCCTGGGACATCAACACCACCGATGAAACCCATAGCCAGCTCAAGCTCCAAGCCGGCCAGGCTGGCCAATACCGCCTCGCCGCAAAAATGACCGATTCAAAAGGTCGCCGTATCGAGGGTGCCATCCTCTTTACCGTCCGTGGCGACGGTCAAGCCGAAGGAGGGTTCCAGTTTTCTGACATCGAGCTCATCGCCGATCAACGCACCTACCGCAATGGCTCGACCGTTAAACTCCTCATCAACACCCGCCGCCCCGATAGCACCGTGATGCTCTCCCTGCGCGGTGGACTCCAACACCAACTCATCCACATCAATGGACAAAGCACCGTTGTCGAGATTCCCGTCACATTAAAAGATATGCCCAACTTCTTTGTCGAGGCCGCTACTGTGTCCAACGCCCGCGTCCACACCGCAGTGCGCGAGATCATCGTGCCACCAGAAAAACGGATTCTCAACGTCGAGGTGCTACCCAACGACACCCGCTTCAAACCCCGCGCTAAGGGGAAGGTTAAAGTCCGTATCACCGACCAACACGGCGAACCCGTCCAGGGATCACTCGCACTCACAATCTATGATAAATCGCTCGAATACATCTCCGGCGGCAGCAACGTCACCGATATCAAAGCCCATTTCTGGAAATGGCGGCGCCACTTCCGCGGTGGGTTCATCCACTCGCTAAACCACCACGAACGCAACGTGCTCAAACGTAGGACCGAAGCCATGCGCATCCTCGGAGCCTTCGGCCACTCGATCGCGGATAACATGGACGTCGAGACGGAAGGCGCTTTCTACCGGGGAGATGGCAGGGCCGGGGCAGCCCGCCCCCGAAGCTCGATGAAGAGCCAGGCACGCGCAATGCCCATGATGGAAGCCGATAACTTTGCTGAAAAAATATCTGATGCCAGCGGCGACGCTTCTGCCGACACCTCCGCTGTCATGATTCGCAAGGACTTTGCCGACCTCGTCAAGTGGATCGGCTCAGTCGAAACCGATGCCGACGGCAACGCCGAGGTCCCCGTCACCTTCCCCGATAACCTGACCACTTGGAAAATTAAAACCTGGGCGATGGCTCACGGCACCCGCGTCGGCGAAGGCACCGCCGAGGTCATCACCAGCAAGAACCTCATCATCCGCCTCCAGGCACCCCGGTTTTTTGTCGAGAAAGACGAGGTCGTGCTCAGCGCCGTCGTCCACAACTACCTCCAATCCACACAAGACGCCAAGGTCATCCTCGAACTCGAAGGATGCACACTAAAATCATCCTCACCACTTGCCCAACAACGAATCATCGATGCCGGTGGTGAATCCCGCATCGATTGGCACACCAAAGTGACCGGCGATGGCCAAGCCATCGTTCGGATGAAGGTCATCACCGCCGACGACTCCGATGCCATGGAAATGACCTACCCCGTCTACGTCCACGGCATCCTCAAACAAGAAGCATGGAGCCGCGTCATCGACCCCAAAAAGAAAAAAACCGTGATCAACTTCAAGGTTCCCGCCGAACGGCGACCCGATCAATCACGCCTCGAAGTCCGCTACTCGCCAACCATCGCCGGCAGCATCATCGACGCGATCCCCTACCTCGTCGAATACCCCCACGGGTGCACCGAGCAGACGCTCAACCGATTCGTCCCTACCGTCATCGCTCAGAAACTTATCCGCGAAATGGACGTCGATCTTGAGGACGTGAGAAACAAACGCGCCAATCTGAACCCACAGGAAATAGGTGACGATAAGGTGCGTATGGCTCAGTGGAAACGTTGGCAACGCAACCCCGTCTTTAACAAAAATGAGGTCAACAAGATGACCCGCGCAGGTGTCAAACGCCTCCGCCAAATGCAACTTAGCGACGGCGGCTGGGGGTGGTTCTCCGGCTACGGCGAGCGATCCTACCCACACACCACCGCCGTGGTCGTGCACGGACTGATCATCGCCCAAGCCAATGGCGCCATGGTCGATGCCGGCATGCTCGACCGCGGAGTCACTTGGCTCAAAAACTACGAAGTCCGAGAAACCGAACGCATCCGCATGTGGAATAATCGGAAGAAAAACACCAAACGATACGCATCCGCCATGGACGCCTTCGTCCGCCTCGTCCTCGCCGAAGCCAAGCACCCGAACCAAGAAATGCTCGGGTATCTCTTCCGCGATAAAAACCAACTCTCGGTCTATGGAAAATCCCTCACCGGCATGGCCCTCCACCTCGCCGAGGATACAGAGAAACGGGACGCCATCATCCGCAACATCGAGCAGTTCCTCGTCTATGACAACGAAAACCAAAACGCTTACCTCAACCTCGGTAACAGCAGCTACTGGTGGTATTGGTATGGCAGCGAAATGGAAGCCCACGCATGGTTCCTTAAACTCCTCGCCGCCACCAAGCCGCAATCCAAACAAGCGCGCGGGCTCGTCAAATACCTCGTCAATAACCGCAAACACGCGACCTACTGGAACTCAACACGCGACACCGCCTACTGCATCGAAGCCATTGCCGACTACATGCGCGCCAGCGGCGAAAACAACCCCGATGCCGAGGTCACCGTGTTTGTCGATGGCAAGAAAATCAAATCCGTCAACATCAACAAAAACAACCTGTTCTCCTACGATAACAAGGTGGTCATCGCAGGTGATGCCCTCGGCACCGGAGACCACAAGGTTGAGATAAAACGAAAAGGTGACGGCCCACTCTACACCAATGCCTACCTCACCGTCTTTACCAAGGAGGACTTGATCAAAAATGCCGGTCTCGAGGTCAAGGTCGATCGTGCCTACTACAAACTCGAACGTATCCCAGCCACCGAAAAAACCGCCGGAACCCAAGGACAGGTCATCAGTCACAAGGTGGAAAAATACAAACGCATCCCACTCAAATCCGGCGACTCGTTAACCAGCGGCGACCTCGTCGAGGTCGAACTCCACATCCATAGCAAAAACGACTACGAATACCTCATGTTCAACGACTGGAAACCCGCTGGTCTCGAGGCCGTCGATGTGCGCAGCGGATACACCGGTAATGCGCTCGGCGCCTACATGGAGATGCACCACGAAAAAACTTCCTTCTTCGTTCGTAAGCTTGCCCGCGGCTCCCACAGCCTAAGCTACCGCCTCCGCGCTGAGATCCCCGGCAGCTTCAGCGCCCTCCCGACCCAGGCCGAAGCTATGTATGCTCCCGAACTCAAAGCCAACTCCGACGAAATTAAAATCAAAGTCCAGGATCAATAACCCACCCCCTCCGACTCGTCTCCCTGAGGTGTCAGGTGCGTCAAATAATTGATGACCAGTGGCGATTTCAGAGCCGTATTTGATGCCGCATTCGCTGTGTCGGGCCTAGTATTAACGTCTCCTTATCGCCAAAAAGACGATAAATCAACTTTGATAGAGAGCCAAAGTCCGTGGCACACTCGAGGTTTTTGCCTCGCCATGAAGCGAGGGATTGACCCCCTTTTGAATCACTCCCTAATTTGCGCGTGGTCGAACCACGCAAAAACAGAATGGTGATACCAACCACCTCATAGTTAAGTTGATGAGAAGCTCACAATCATTAGTTTGAAACTTCAGAAAAGCATCCCGACCGGGAATCGAACCCAGATCTAAGGTTTAGGAAACCCTTGTTCTATCCGTTGAACTATCGGGACCTTGTGTGGTCAATTTCTCACTCCTGATGGGAGCGGACGGCAATGTAGCGGGTGCGGTGCGTTATGCAAGATTTACCCCTTATTTCCGCGCTGAATCGCACATGGCATGAATGCGGTGATCACACCAAAATCCATCCGATTTCTCTTGAATCCTAGCTGGCTGTGCGTTTGATGCGTCTATGCAAGTTGCCGAAAAACTGGAGAGCCTACGCGCTGCCATGCGCGCTGAAAACATCGACGCCCTCATCGTAGCCAATACCGATCCACACAACAACGAGTATGTAGCGCCACACTGGCGATGTCGGCAGTGGCTTAGCCACATGAACGGGTCGAATGGCACCGTCGTCTTAACGGCTGACTGGGCAGGCTTATGGACTGATAGTCGTTACTATGAAGCGGCTACAGAAGCGCTTGAGGGCACGGAAATCGAGTTGATACGCATGAGTGATCTGGATGTGCCATCGATCGAGTTGTGGCTGAAAACAAATTTGGACGAAGGGCAAACGGTGGCCTTTAATGGTGCCGATACCCAACTTACCCAAGCGAGGAACTGGCTCAAGAGCTTCAAACCCGCCGGACTGAAGTCGCGGACCGACCTGGATCTGGTTGCCCCCCTCTGGGCAGATCGTCCTGCGGCGCCCAAAGGTGAGCTCTTTTTGGTAAGTGACGCGTATGCGGGGGAAAGCATCGAAACCAAGATTGCGGAAGTGCGCAAGCAAATGGTGGAGCAAAAATTGACGGCGTATTTACTCGGTCGCACGGATGAATCGTGCTGGTTGCTGAATTTCCGTGGCACTGACATCGAGAGCACCCCGACTCCCTACTGCTACACGCTGGTCACGCTCGACGAGGTGTTATTTTTTGTCGACCCAGATAAGCTCACGGCGGAGGCGCGTGAAAAGTTTGAAGCCGCCGGCGTCACCCTGATGGGCTACGGCGAAATTGAAACTACTTTACGTGCGCTGGATGCATCCACGCGGCTGTTACACATCCCCAACTACACGAGCTATCGCCTCGCCCAAGCAAGCTCACATTGTGCGCAATTTGAAGACCGCGGCATCGCGACCGATCTTAAAGCCGTAAAAAATGTCACCGAGGTTGCCCACCTCAAGCAGGCGCTGATTGATGACGGCGCGGCGCTGGTGAAATTTTTTGTTTGGCTCTACCGCAGCCTACATGCTGGTGAGGATGTCACCGAGCTTTCGGCCAGCCGGAAGTTGGAATCATTTCGCGCTGAGGTCGATGGCTTCCGTCATCCGAGTTTTGAGTCGATCATGGGATACGGTCCTCACGGGTCGTTAAACCATTATTCCGTGGATGAGGAAACCGACAGCCCGGTCAAGCTAGAGAATATCTTCCTGATCGACTCCGGTGGTAATTTCCTCCACGGCACCACCGACACCACCCGCACCATCCCGATGGGTGAACCGACACAGAAACAAAAGGATGATTACACGCTGGTTCTCAGCGGCATGCTCGAGCTGTTGATGCTTGAATTTGCCGAGGGCGTTACAGGGGCGCAGCTCGATGGCATTTGCCGTCAACCACTCTGGCGCCACGGTCGCAATTTCAAACACGGCACCGGTCATGGTGTCGGATTTGGACTTGAGATCCATGAAGGGCCCCAAGGCATATCAGGCCCCTGCATCGAAAAAATGAAGCTCGGCATGATCACCACCATCGAACCCGGCTGCTACCGCCCTGGTGAGTATGGAATCCGCATCGAAAACATGGTGCACACCGTGATGAGTCAGGAAAACGAGTTCGGCAGGTTCTTTAAATTTGAAAACCTGACATTCTGTCCAATCAATACCGACCTCGTCGAGCCGTCACTCCTGCCACCCGCTCAGATCGCATGGCTCAACACGTATCACGACGAGGTGCTTAAAAAGCTCTCTCCCTTGTTAAACGAGGAAGAACAGCAATGGCTGAAACACGAATGCCGTCCAGTAGTAGCTCCCGCAGCTGTGACCGCATAACCAGATCATAAGTCAGGGGCAAGCACACACCCAGCCCAAGCCCACTTCAACGACAACGCAGTCAGCGCGGACATAAACCAGCCGCAGCTAGAGCCCATAAATCTCTGCCGCATTGCCACCCCAGATGGCCGCTTGCTCGCTCGAGCTCAAGGCGGAGGACATCTCAGCCACCGACTCGGCCCACGCTTGGTAGCTACCGCGTAGCAGGCAAACCGGCCAATCGGAGCCAAACATGACACGCTGTGGCCCGAAGGCATCGATGATGGTTTCAAAATAGGGGCGGAGAAGATCAACGTCCCACTTGTCGCCACGCACCTCAGTGATCATACCAGAGACCTTACAGCTGACGTTTTCACGCTGGGCGAGCTCGCGGATCCCCGCAGCCCACGCCAGGTCAAATTGACCATCCTGAATGCATGGTTTGGCGATGTGATCGACGACAAATACCTGCTCAGGATGACGGTCGACAAAGCGGATCGTTTGGCTCAGGTGTTTAGCAAAGATCAGGATATCATATACGAGTCCGTGCTGGGAGAGCTGTTTGATCCCAGCGTTAAAATCCTCACGGAGGATGAAGTTGTCATCGGGTTCATCGTGGACGACGTGACGGACACCGACGAGTTTCGGGTGTGAGGCAAACTCCTCAAGCGATGCCCCGACGGCACTCTCGAGCAGCGGCACCCAGCCGACCACCCCATGGATCAGGTCGTTTTGTTCCGCCAGACTGAGCAGCCATCGGGTCTCCTCCATCATCTGTCGGGCCTGCACGGCGACACATCCATCGATACCTGACTCGACTAATAATGGGGCGAGATCGGAGGGTAGAAAATCGCGCCGAATGGTGCCATGTTCCTCACCCATCCAACCATAATCCGTGTCGTTGATCGCCCAAAAGTGCTGGTGGCTGTCTATCTTCATGATGTGTTTCCTGTTGTTTAGCATATACGGTGACTTGTGCAGAAACTTTCCGCTAATTTTCGCTGGCAGGAACCTGTCGGAGATCGGGCCGCGAACGGCAGCATAGGCATTACTTCAGTTGTCTGGAACACTCAAAAGCCGAAAGAAGCGTTTCAATTCCACGCCAGACGGTGAATAAGTGAAAAAGACAAGAGGCCCAGTCGCAGCCACCGATTCAACGTCCGTCCAATTGTCAGAATCCAAGCCGGGGTTGGTTTGCAAGGTGTAGGCATATCCCGGGAAGGCGTGCTCAAGAACAATGACCAAATCCCCATCACCATCGTAGTCCAACGTTGGGTTCGTGGTAACCGGGAGAAACGAAAGCAGCGCTCCGGCAGTTGCGGTGCCGAGCTGTTGCTGACCGGCTGCATCGAAATGAAGATTGTCGCCAGCGAGCCCGAAACCATCGGTATCCGTCCACACTGTTAAGGGATCCGCGTCGGCAACCGTGACCTGTGCCGCCCGTATGGTGGCGAGGTGGCCGCTGTTGAGGTTGGTCTGACCGTCCGAAAGACGAGTTACCACAAATGGCAGATCGGCTCCGTAGGTTAGACGCACATCGGCGATGAATGCAGCCAGATTAGCTTCGTAGTTGGCGGCGTGGGTGTCTGACGCATCCGATTCCCCCTGCACCCATACCATGCCCTCAAGTTCTAAAATCGCGTTCGGATACTCGGCTGCGAGTGCGGTAAGCCCGTTCGTGACAGTTTGCTGGAATGATGCATAGCGAGGCCCGTCACCTGTGGTCGTCGCATCTCCGCCGGCTTTCCAGTCCACCGCAAGGTTGGTGCCACCAAAGGCATATTTGAGAATCGCCACCCGGATTCCTTTCCGACCGCCGAGGCTGTCGGAAAGCCTTCGCCCGAGGGTGATTTCGGGGCCGAACTTGATCTCTCCACCCGAGAATACGGTGGCTGGGCGGAGTGTCGTCAGATTGTCCCTAGGGTAAAAATCCACATCGTCCTGCGGCTGCTGAAGATTGACCGGGCTGGTGGGAAGACCCGACGCTACGGGACGCCCGTCGGCATTCGACTGACCGCCGAGCAAATAGACGTGGATGTGCGTGACTTCCGCAGCCAGGACGGGTGCCGCCTGCACCGCCACGAAGGTGTCATCGAAGATTGAGGAGCTGGTGACTATGGCGTTGCCGGAAGTATCGGCTAAGGATGCCCCGGCGCTGACCTGCATTCGGAGCGTTCCGGTGCCGGTCGGAGTGACTTCCACGGTGAAAATCCCTGGGGATGTCTCGACGATGGCTCCAATGGTGATCGGTGCGCTGCCGGCATTGTTGAAATCCGAGGCGTCCACCGTTGCCGCGTCCATGTCCTCGCTGAAGACGATTGTGTAAGTGATCACGGAATTCTCCTCAAGCGGACCGCCGTTGAGGTCGTCGGTAATATTGCTGCCCGCAAGAGTCGGAGGCGTCACATCAAACTCATCCACAGTGATGACGATGTCATCGGTGACTGGCGGACTGGTGACCAGGGAATTGCCAGCGGAGTCGTTGATGACGCCCTCGGACGCGACGGCGATCTGGAGGGTGCCGGAGGTCGTTGGGGTCACCGGGACGATAAATTCATTGGGCGCGACCTTGATAATCGTTCCCACGCTGATCGTCGCCGTGCCCGCGTTCACGAAATCCACCGCATTGAAAGTGGTTTCATCCATGGACTCATTGAAAACCAGCGTGTAGTTCACCAGCGAGTTTTTCACTATTGGGCCGCCCATGCGGTCATCCGAAACGGTGAGGACGACCGGAGGAGTGGTGTCTGGCAGGGAAACAAACGCGGCTGCCACCGTGACCGGGCGCGCGGTGCTTCCCGTGAAAGTGGGCGTCAGCAGGCCGGGCGTCGCGACGAACTGATAGCCTGCGCCACCCCCGGCGGAACCCACCGGCCCGCCGAACAGCGGGGTTAGTGGCGATTGTGCCGCCGCAATGGTCCCATTGTTGGCATTGGACGCAACCACAAAAGAATTCGCAGCCGTCGTGGTCAGGTTGACCGACAGACCGTCGCTGCCGTTACTCACAGAGACTCCGGTAGCGACATTGGAAAGGGCGATCACGGAGACGCCGATTCCGTTCGTGTTTCCGCTGAAGCTTACCACGAGGTTCCCGACGCTGGTGGGGTTGTCCAGATAGTAAATCGCCGTGGTCTGGGAGCCTGTCGAATAATTTTGCTGGATCGCCTCGCTCAGACCGACGCCAGCGTAGGTGACAGACGACACTGTGCGGGTTCCTCCGCTACCTTCCGCAGACAAAGTCACGACTAGTTTGCCCGACCCGACTGGGTCAAATCCCGGCAAATCCGCCGGGGTGATCGTCCGAATGGCAGTCCCCGAGGCCTCGATCGTGTAGCTTGCCGTATCGTAAACGATCAGTTGTGCGGATGCGGATTCCCATGCGAGAACGGCCGTACAAGCGGCGAAGAGTATGGTGCTGATTTTCATGGTGTCTGGAGGCGCCGTGTGAATCGGCGTCGCCATCCTGCAAGGCGAGGCCACCGGAACCGGATGTTTCTCATTCTAGCGATGCCCGTTAATTATCTGTAGATTCTGGTTGATTGGTGAGGCTTTCACTCCTGCATCGCCGTTCGCCATACCTGAGCTGATTAAAAAAAAACCCCACTCCCCAGTGATGAGGAGAGGGGTTGGAAGAATGATTAATTTCCCGAGGCCGGGTTACTTACGACGACGGAGGATCAGGGCGAGTCCACCGAGGCCGAGAAGAGCGGTGGTGGATGGCTCGGGAACGACGGCTTCAAAGGCGACCAAGCTTCCCGCTTCGAGAGCCGTGCCTCCGCTAAGTGTTTCACTGAATGTGCCGGCTGTTGCGACATCGCCGTGAGCAAATATGGTCGATTGGTTGCCGTCAACAGCAGCTGAAAAAATCGTCAAATCCGCATTTGTGGCAGTTAACGTTGGCGCAGGACCATTGTAGTCGTTGTTTACACCAGCCACGAATACATAGCCCCCATCAGTGGGCGTCGTGTAACCGAGGCTACCGTTGCTCGTGCGGGCATCTGAGTCCGCAACGGCTGCAACGTTGGCCAATGAGAAGACCGCGTAGGCGTTGGACAGTCTTGCTCCCATATTTTCATTTGCATTGATAACGACATCGCCTGTGCTTGCAATCGGGTTAATCAGGTAGGCGTAAGAGGAGATGAATTTGTCGCCATCAAAGTTGTTGACAACAGTCATCGACTGCCCGCCGAAAGTCGCAGAGGTGACGCCGTCGGAGTTTTCTGCGCCGAACAGGGCTACTACAGCGTTGCCGCCGTCAAGCCCCCAACCCGAAACGGTGATGGTCACATCATCTCCATTGTTGGTGCGAGCCGATGCAGCAGCCATCGAATCGGTCAGTGTGATAGCCGCATTTGCGGATCCCAATGCGAGACCAGTGACGGCGAGGGGTAATAGGATGTTTTTCATTATTTTAGAGGTGTAATATGTTCGTAGATTTCAAGAGTTCTCAACCTACTCACCTAAGTAATCCCCGATTTGGCGTCTCCGTTAACAAATTTCTGAAAAAAAATGGATTTAAGTTATCGGTAATCAGTGGGACTATATTTGGTTTTCAGGAAAAAAAGCGTTAACGCTGGGGGGAATTCAGCATACCTTAGTGACAGCAATGCAGAACAACGCCATTCAAGACGCCGAATTCGTCGGCCAAATCACCAGCCACCAGGCCGAGCTACATGCGTTCATTATTTCGCTGATGCCAGGAACGGAAGGGGCGGAGGATGTCTTGCAGGAGACTAATCTGGTGCTTTGGGAGAAACGCAAGACATTTAAGTCTGGGACAAACTTCCGCGCCTGGGCCCTCCAGATCGCCCGTTACAAGGTCTTGGGGCACCGCCGCAAGCTGGCGAACCTTGGCTACCTTATTTTCGACGACGAGCTGGCGGAACTGATCACCGAAGAATGTGAGGCCGAGCCTGACGAACTCACCACTAGGATGAAAGCCCTGAAAAAATGCCTTGCCCGGCTGAATGAACCCGAACGCCAGTTGATTGAGCACCGCTATCTTACCGAATCCAATCTCGTCGAATTTGCGGAAAAATCTGGGCGTAGCGCAGATTCGCTGAGGGTGACCCTGTTCCGAATCAGAGCAGGTCTCAAAAAATGCATCCTCGGAGAACTTAATATCAAGGACATACTCTCATGAAGCGCCGGGAACTCGAAACTCACCTGCAAGACCTCTTCGATGGATGCATCGACCCTGAGGCTTTCTACATGCTGCAAGAAGAGCTGCGCGACAATCCGGAGGCGCGGGTGACCTACCGCGAATACCTCCACCTCCATCATGCATTGCGGTTCCACGCAAAAGGGGGGAACCTACTCCCCGTGGTACCCATGGATCTCGTGGTCGAGCGGCGCCAGCGGCGCTCGATGAAACAGGCCGGGCTGGCGGCGGTGGCGTTGCTTGTCCTCGGTGCCCTGATCATGGGCCTCATCCTCTCTAGCCCAAAGGAAGCGACACTCACCTTCACCACCAGCCCAGGAACCGATCTGGTGGTGAGCCACGAAATCAACGGTGATAATCTACCAGAGGGACAAGCTCTTGAGCCGGGTTCCCAGCTTATCCTTGGCCACGGTGCCGTGGAACTTGAATTCGCCTCCGGGGTGCGCGCCATCCTGCGTGGCCCTGCCGAGCTGATCCTGCTCCGTGAAGATTTACTCGACCTTGCCTACGGCACCGCATGGTTCCATGTACCGCAAAAAGCAGTCGGCTTCCAGGTGCGCACCCCTGACCTAGTCCTGACCGACCTTGGCACCGAGTTTGGCATACTTTCCCAGCCGGACTCCCTGGCCGAAGTGCATGTTTTCACAGGTAGTGTCGAGGTGCTGAATCGTCACGGGCTGAAACACAAACAGGTCATCGAGGCTGACCATGCCCGGGTGGCCGGACCGGCGGGCCGCTGGCAGGGCACCGCACCGCGCAGCGATCATTTCCTCACCAAGCTGCCAGACAGGGTGCCAGTAAACATCGAGGCGGATGATTCGGTTGCATTCACAACCTCCCCAGAAAATAAGATGATCAATAAGGGCCGTTACACCTTTAAATCCTCCGACGAGCTGTCCGGATTCGATGCAAGTGGATCCGACAAGTTGGTGGCTACATTGTCTCATGAAAAATCAACGATTACCGAAGTGACCTACGGCGGGGTCAGGATGTCACTTGGTGTCTGCTCCAACACATCGGCCATGCGCCAAACCGCCATTTACTACCTCGACTCCCCGGGCACCACTGGAGATCTGGTTGTGGTTTTCAAAGGTCGTCAGCGCGCACCTAACGGAGTTGGCGGATCCCTTCTTGCACTCTCGAACACCGCGAACGGTGGACCTGCGGTTATTGCCCAATCGGGGGAAAGATCGGTAAGATTGACCACCAAGGTGGATAACTCGTTCGTGGTGGCCGCCCACATCTCAAATGACCAACAGCCGAACGCGTTTCTCACGGCACGAGCACCGTTGACTCCGCTCTTTGGCGCACCAGTAGGCTCCGCGACAGGAGGGTCTGGCTACATGCATGTAAAATCTCACAGCTCAGTGATGCCTGCCTTTTCCGGAAACGGGACAGCAGCCATTACCGTAGCGGCAGCATTCGACCCGCACCCCTGAGAGTTGATCGGTCATAATCGAGCTGAGAAAGAGATAAGGTGTATTTCTAGCCTGCACGCAGTCGTCAATGCACTATTTTCATTCTCGATCCGACGGAGGAGGGATGCCAGCTAGCATGGCTTGGCGATGTGATCGACGACAAATACCTGCCGAGGATGACGCTCGACAATGCGGATCGTTTGGCTCTGCCAGACTGAGCAGCCATCGAGTCTCCTCCATCATCTGTCGGGCCTGGACGGCAACGCATCCGTCGATACCGCTTGCGGCTAACTAGGGTTTAAGGTCGTTTGGCAAGAAATCGCGCCGAATGGTGCCATGCTCGTCGCCCATTCATACATAATCCGTGTCGTTGATCGCCCAAAAGTGCGGATGGCTGTCAATTTTCATTGATGTGATTAGCTGAAATTGCATCCCGTGAATCAGTCCTTAAGCCGATCGATCCCCGCGTCGTAGTCCCACTGCTTGTCGATGACTGGCTTGAGAATCTTGAGCACCTCGGCGAGTAATGCTTGGTCGAGCGGTTCCTCGCGCCATGCCAGGTTTCGCTCAACGGAGCTCGTCCGCGAGCTACTGAACATCGTCGTTTGAAACGGAGCATCTTGGCAGGAAAATTGGAACGCCAACTTTGCCAGTGACGCCCCCTGCTTTTCACAGTAATCAGCCGCTTGCCCAAAAAGGCTCCGCTCAGCCTCACCCGCAGGATGCCAGTCGGCAATCGGGCCGCCGGTCAGTAATCCGCTGGCAAAGGGGGAAGCATTAATCATCCCGATGTTGCGCGCCTTGCAGCCATCCACCAACTCCAGCCCACGGGTGTCGCTCAGGCAGTAATGGTTGTGCAGAAGAATGGCATCAACGGGTGCTTCAGCAACCACGCGCTGCCACAGATCCATCGGGTAAATCCCCGCGCTGACCGCACCAATCACACCTTCCTCCTTGAGCTTCACCAGCGTCGGAAACCCTTCCTCAAAGGCACTCTCGGTCAGAGAGAAATGCTGATATTCAAAATCGTGCAGGTGGACGATATCAAGGTAATCCACACCGAGACGATCCATGCTTTCCTCGAGCCCCGCGCGGATTCGGGCTTCCGAGTAATCGAGCTCGTCGGTCCCGTAGCCACCCGGTGCCGTGTATTTCCCCGCTTTGGTTGATAGAAAATACCGGTCGCGTGGGACGTCCCGCAGTGCCTTGCCGAGCACCGATTCCGCCACCGTGCCACCGTAGGCCGGGGCGACGTCAATATAGTTGATGCCGGCATCAAGCGCGGCATGCACCGCACGGATCCCCTCACCCTCGTCAATGGTTCGAAAAACGCTGCCCAAGGCCGAAGCCCCATAACTGAGTCGGGACACATTCAGTCCCGTGTTGCCCAATACTTGATAGTCCATGATCGATTGCCGGCCTATTATGTGTTTTCAATTTGCACCTTGATCACATCCGCTCCAGTCGCCTCACCAATCGCATCCTGCAACTGCGTAAAGGGAAAACTGCGCGTGATCAGCGGACGCACATCGATCCTGCCGGATACGACCAGCTCGATGACACGCTCAAACACATTGGCAAATCGCCACGACCCGATGTAATCCAACTCACGGGTAAGCAACGCATTGGCTGGGATCTCGGTGCCATCCGGTAAGGTGCCGACTTGCACGACCGTCGCCCCACGGGCACTCAGGCCAAACGCTTGAGTCAACGCAGCGCCAACACCTGCGGCTTCAAACACGACTTCAAAACCATCAGGAGCAAGCTCGGCGGCCTGCGCTGCGCAGTCGGGGTCGGTGGGGTCCAGCGTTGCCGTCGCCCCCTGCTCTTCAGCAAAGCTGCGGGCAAAGGGTTTGACATCGGAAACCACCACCTTGCTCGCGCCAAAGGCGGTGGCGAGTAAAAGTATCATCTGACCGATGGTGCCGCCGCCGGTGATCAGCACCGACTTACCGGACACTCCACCAGAACGCTGCACGGCATGGGCCGCCACACTCATCGGCTCAAGCAGGGCACCCCAGGCAAATTCAAATCCATCGGGTAATGGCGCGCAGTTCCTCGCAGGAGCCACCACATATTCCGCAAAACATCCATCGCTCGGTGGAACCACACTGGCAGAGCCAAAATAAACCATGTCTGGGCAAAGGTTATAACGACCTTGCCGGCAAAGTTTACACCGACCACACGGGCGTGACGGATCGACCGCAACCCGTGTGCCGACGAGTCCTTCATTCGACTCATCACCGGAGGCAACGATTTCACCCGCGAATTCGTGTCCGAGAATAAACGGACGAGTCGGGATGAAATTCCCACAGCGCCCGTGCGCGTGATAGTGGAGATCACTGCCGCAGATGCCGGCAGCGCGCACCTTGACGAGGACTTCCTCAGGTCCTGGGACGGGACGGGGTGCTTGTTCGAGGCGGATATCCTCCGCGCCGTGGAGCACGTAGGCTTGCATAGTTTGGGTATCAGACGAAGCGATCATTACATGATGGAGTAGAGAATGGCCATGAGGATCAAGAGAATCAGAGCCATGATCCGTGGATCAGTGATACCTTGAATTTTACCTTCCTTGAGGAAGGCCAGAGGTGTATCCCAGACCAAGCCTTTGATGTTGGCTTCTGCGGGAGCTGGCGTGGCCAGACTGGTGATGATGTAGGTGGCCAGGCACAGCGCGAAGAAGATTCCTCCTACCAGCATGAAGGGGATGGCCACAAATCCTGCCACCCATGAGGTTTCGGTGAAGATCGGGTGATCCACCAACACAGCGGTCATGTAAAGCACACCGACCACGATGTTGAAGATCATGGTGGCGATGGCCGCCTGCTTGGTCCCGCGCTTCCAGAACACACCGCCGAGGAAAATGGTGGTGATCGCCGGCGCAAACATCATCGGGATCTGGTTGATAGCATCGAAGATGCTGGGGAACTTACCACCCTGGGTGGACCAGGCCATAGCCAGCAACACCACCACGATGGCGGAAATACGGCCGAACCAGACAAGCGTCTTGTCTGGGGTGTCCGGCTTCAAGCGCTTGAGGACATCGGTGGATGCCAGCGTTGCGATGCTGTTGAGCGCCGCAGCGACCGTACTCATCAGTGCGGCCAACAGTCCGGCAGCGAATAGCCCTAGGAAGCCCGGCTGGAGTAACTTCTCCATCAGCACCATCAGGGTGTCGTTTTTCTCGGAACCAATCTCGTCCCGGTAAAGCACGTAGGCCATCATGCCGGGAAGCACCATGCAGAAGACCGGAAGGATTTTGAGAAAACCACCAAAGATCGCTCCGTCGCGGCCGTCTTTCTCGGTCTTGGCGGCCAGCACGTTCTGGACGATGGTTTGATCGGTACACCAGTACCAGATCCCGAGGATCGGATACCCCACCAACACACACAGCCAGGAATACTTGTTGAGTTCGCCGTCCTCATTCCAAATCCCCTGCAACACCGTGGGCGAAATGTTGTCACCATTCGTAGCAGAAAGACTGGATGCCGCCGCCTTGAGCTCGGCGTAGGTCGTAATGCCTTTCTGCTCACCCAGCGCCTGCCAGGCGAGGTAGGTCAGGGTGATGGCGCCGGCCAGCAGGATGACGACCTGAACCAGATTGGTGATCATCACCGCCCGCAAACCACCAAGAACCGTATACACTGCCGACAGCCCAGCCATCAGAATGATGGCGGTGATCACATCAATTCCAAAGAACTTCTCCATCAATACAGCACCCGCATAGAGGCTGATCCCGATGTGCACCAGCAGCGCGGAGAGAATGAAAATAATACCCAGAATCGTTCGTGTGGTCGGGCTATAGCGCCTCTCAACGTATTCAGGCAGGGTGCTGAGCTTGCTGCGGAAGTAGAACGGAGCAAAGACCAGACCGAGGATGATGAGGCAGAAGGAGGCACCCCATTCGAAGTTACCCACCGGCATCCCGTCGCCGAAACCACCGGCAGCCAGTCCGACCAGATGAATGGAGGAGATATTGGCGCAGAAAAGCGAGATACCGATGACCGGCCAGGTCATTGATCGGCCACTCAAAAACAGCTGACTGGTGGTGGTGTTCTTGCGAAAGCCGACAAAGATGCCGAGCGCGATGATGGCGATCAGGTAGCCGACAATGATGCCGATATCAAGGTTAGAGACGTTCATGGTTTTTTGTCTATTGGGTTAGAATGGGACGGTGGAGAAATCGATACGATTAGCGCTTGAGACTGATGTGCATGGTCACCTCCTCTGCGGCAGGCAGCGTGACTTGTTGCTGGTTGGCAGCGCTCGCCTTGGCGGCCTTGGCATTCCCCTTGACCACCTTGAGCTGGGAAATCTCAGCAGGTAATTCGAGGTTAATCGTCTGGGCCTTGCCCGATTGCAGGGTGACCTCGACGCCATCGGCAGTCCATGCCAGACGCTTGATTTCAATCTGGCCACGGCAAAGGACACCCTCGATGGTTCCTGTCGCCCATGCTTTGGGCAGGGCGGGGAGGAGTTTAATTTCGCCAAGCTCGGAGGCGACCAGCATCTTGATGACTACGGACGGCTGACCACCGCTGATGTCCATGTTGAACAGCGTGCGGCGGTTGTGCATCGAGGCGAGGTTATTGAGCCAGAATCCGTAAACAAGGTGCTTGAGGCAGTGGTGGGCAATCTCGCCGTGGCCGAGGCTGGCGGCGACCTGTCCGAGCTGGACGATACCAAAGGACATAAACCCACGCTCGTTGTCTTTCCAGTAGCGTTCGAGTTTGTCTTCGACACTCTTGATGAATGCGCTGCGCAGTTTGGGGCTGTTCGCGATTTCTGCAGGCAGGCCGTCGTAGAGCGGGTAGAGCTGGGAGGAATGGCGGTGGGCGTCATTGTTGCCCAGTTTTGGTGTCAACCACTCCTTGATGATCCCATTTTCAGCCACCATGTATTCCGGCATTTTGGTCAGCATTTTTTCCCAAACGGCGATCTTGTCGGCATTTTTGCCGAGCTTACGGGAAGCGGCAATCAGGTTGGTGAGCAGTTCTTTCGACGAGGCCACGTCCATCGTTGCGTTGAACGTCGCCTGTGATTTCGACCCTTCAGGCCAGTTTTCAGGCGACTGAGTGGGAGAGAAGATAAATTTTCCGTCGGGACCTTCTTGGAGGTAGTCTTCAAAGAAGATCGCGGCTTGCTCCATAAACGGCAGCGCACGCTCGCGCAGGAACTTCTCGTCACCAGTGTAGAGATAGTAATCGTAGAAAAAATGGGACGCCCATGCCGCGCCGGTGACCCACATGCCGCCGGCAAAGTTTTTACCGAAGGCATTGTTGTAGCCGTGGGTGGAGGTGCGCGATGGCAGCACGATACCGCGGGCGCCGTAGAAGTGCTTCGCGTTGAGCTGCATATCGGGGACCAACGACTCAAGGTAGCTGACGTAGGCGAGCATGAGTTCGGGGGTGTTGCCCATCAGCATGCTGGCGATGGCGGAGGGAACGTTGCCATTGTGCGTGTAATCGCTGGCCCAGCCGGGGACGTAAGTTCCACCCCAGACTCCCTGCAGGTTCGGTGGCAGCTCGCCGGTGGCACAGATGATGTTGTATCGGCCGGCGTCGAACTGTTTCTCGAACCAAGCGAGGTTCATGTTCTCAAAGGTCGACTCCTTCATCAGTTGCTCGGTCGGCTTCTGGTGATCCGCGCCGCCACCGAGGTCGAGCTTCATGCGGTTAAAGAGCTTTGCATGCAATGGGACGTGCCTAGCAAGCAGCTTGCCATAATCCGCTGGCAGTGCGTCGAGGGTTGATTTTGCGGTGTTCTCTTTCACCGTGAGGAGGTTGATTTCAACAAGCAGGAGAACGCGGTCTGCACCCTTGATGGCAAGCGTTCCGTCTTTTTGGGGCTCGCTGGTGCCGCCGGTGACGATCACGCGCGCCTTCCCTTCGACCGACTGGATACTGCCGGGATACGAGCGGAGGAAGCGGGCGCTGAAGCCGAGCGAGCTTTCCGTGGCCGTGCTCCGGATATCGCCGAAGTGCTCTTTAAACATTTCGTCGGAGCGTTTGTTGATGTCGCCGTCATTGTTCAGTTCTTGGCTCGGCTCTCGTGGTTCGAGCTTCAGTCGACAGTCGAGCGATCCCGATTTCGGGCCGGTGAGCAAGATTGCCGCCACGCCGTCTTTACGGGAGACGAAAGTCCGGCGTTCAAAGACACCGCGGTCGTCGGCCCACTGGACAACGGCTTCGGCTTTTTGAAAATCCACTGAGCGTCCGTAGTCGCGGACTTCGCCCTTCGCCTCACCACGGATGGAAAGATCAAAGGCAGGAACAAAGAAGTCGGGATACATGAACCCCTTCTGTTTCGAGTGCTTGAACTGAAGTTCCTCCGCCTCCTTGTAATTTCCTTCAGCGATGAGCCTGCGGAGCTCTGGCAGGTGAGCCGACTGATCAGGCGGCACATGGGGTTTGCCCATCGGCATGAACAGACGCTCGTGAGTGAAGATGATCCGCTCGTCAAGTGGTTTACTCTGGATATTAACACCCATCGTTCCATTGCCGGAAATCAGACCTTCTTCCCAAGTCTTTCCAGGTTGGGAGCTGATGAAACCACGTTCGGGGACGGGGAGCGACTCAGAGGCTAGGGTCGTCGTGGATGTGATCATACTAAGAAGGCCCGTGAGGCCGAGGGTGAAAATTTGCTGTTTCATGGTGACTGTCGTTAATTATTTCTAATACCCCTGAATCCTAACACGGCGTGAAAAGATTCTAAAAACCTTGCCGCCATGGAGCTCAAATAGACAAGGGTTACGGATTGCGGAATAGGGATAAGAGATCGCTGCTGATGGGTCAAGGTTGTATTTGGTAGCCCCATCCCGACAGAAATCGCCCCCGATCAACGCAGGAAACCTCCGCAACCACGATGGCAACGGCCTGAAAGGCAACGATATCGAGCAAATCAGCCCGATCCTGACTATCGCCCCTTTTTCAACGCCTGATCAAACCAGTTTCCACCGAGCTGTTCGTTCTTACCCCCGCCACCGCGCTGGCGTTGCTGGCCACCACCGTTGTGATTGCTGCGTGCATTGCTGTTTCTCGGCCCGCCGCCACGGTTCGACTCACGCCGCGCGCCTTGGCCACCGACATCTGGGTTGGCGCGCATCGAGAGCGCGATCCGGTTCCGGTTGAGATCAACTTCCGTGACGGTAACCTGCACCTTCTGACCCACCTTAACGACCTCCGACGGGTCGGAGACGTATTGATCCGCCAGTTGAGAAATATGGACAAGCCCGTCTTGATGCACACCGACATCCACAAAGGCACCAAAGTTGGTGACGTTGGTCACGATGCCAGGCAGCTTGATTCCAGCGGTAAGATCAGAGGGTTTGTTGACACCCTCAGCAAAGGTAAAGAGCTCAAACTGCGCACGGGGGTCGCGTCCCGGCTTGGCGAGCTCAGCAATGATGTCTTTCAAGGTCGGCAGGCCCACTTCATCACAGACGTATTTTTTGAGATCAATCTTTTTACGGGCACCCGCATCACGGATAAGCGTCGGCACATCACATCCGAGGTCGGCGGCCATTTGCTCAACCAAGGCATATCGCTCAGGGTGGACAGCCGAGGCATCCAACGGGTGCGCACCACCGAGGATACGGAGGAAACCAGCAGCCTGCTCATAGGCGACGTCACCGAGACGAGGGACTTTTTTCAGTTCATCCCGCGTTTTGAAGGGCCCGTTTTCATTCCGATACGCGATGATGTTAGTGGCAATACCAGCATTCAGGCCAGCCACGTATCCGAGCAACTGGCGCGAGGCCGTATTCACCTCGACGCCCACGCCATTAACGCAACTGACCACGGTATCATCGAGCCCCGTTTTTAAGAGATTTTGATCAACGTCATGTTGATACTGGCCGACGCCGATGCTTTTGGGATCGAGCTTCACCAACTCGGCAAGCGGGTCCATCAACCGACGACCAATCGAGACCGCGCCGCGCACAGTGATGTCTTTATCAGGAAATTCTTCACGTGCGACTTCGCTGGCGGAGTAAATCGAGGCGCCCGACTCATTGACGATGACAATGGCGACCGACTTTGGCAGACCGCAGGCGCGAACGACGGCTTCGGCTTCACGCGAGGCGGTTCCATTCCCGATGGCAACTGCCTCGATGTTGAATTTTTCCACCATTTTTTGAAGAATTGAAGCCGCCTCCATCGCTTGGGCGTGGCTGGTGGTGAGGTGCAGCACGGTGTCGAAAATCAAGTTCCCCTGCGCATCGAGCACCACGGTTTTACAGCCCGTCCGGAAGGCGGGGTCGATAGCAATCATCGACCGCTGACCGAGCGGCGACGCCAACAGAAGCTCACGAAGGTTTTCCGCAAACACACGCACAGCCTCGACATCGGCATCTTTTTTTGCCTTCATCCGGCATTCCGTTTCTAACGAAAGACCAAGCAGGCGTTTGTAGCTATCGGTGATGGTAAGATCCACTTGTTCCGCGCACGGGCCGCTGTTTGTCACCCCAAAACGACCACGCATCATCGCCAGTGCGCGTTCTTCATCGGCCTGAATCCGCATAAACAAAAAACCCTCCTTCTCACCACGACGCATAGCAAGCATCCGGTGCGATGGCACCGTGGCAAAGGGTTCACTCCACTCAAAGTAATCTTTAAACTTCTGAGCATCCGTCTCGGTGTCCTTGCCATACATCACCTTCGAGGTCACGGTGCCGTCGTTGACAATCAACTCGCGCAACTCGGCACGGGCGTCGGCATCATCGCTGAAGCGCTCGGCAATGATATCGCGAGCACCAGCGAGGGCATCAACTCCAAGCGGCACGGATTGATCTTTATCCTCACTCTTGATGATGAATTTTTCTGCCTCGGCGGCGGGATCAGCGGTGGTGCTCTCACGGTTCTCCCAGATGAAATTGGCCAAGGGTTCGAGGCCACGGTCCTTCGCCATGGTAGCGCGGGTGCGGCGCTTCGGCCGATACGGCGCAAAGATGTCTTCAAGACGCGTCATGGTCTCGGCTCCTGCGATCTTTTTCTTCAACGCATCAGTGAGTAACTTGCGCTCGTCGAGGCTCTTGACAATGACGTCGCGACGCTTTTCCAAGTCGGCCAACTGAACGAGTCGGTCACGCACATGCGTAATCTGCACCTCGTCCATCCCGCCAGTGACTTCCTTCCGGTATCGGGCGATAAAGGGGACCGTGGCCCCCTCGGAAAACATCTTGGCGGTGGCGGCCACATGCTGCGTGTTTAAAGAAAGCTCCGTGGAGATGCGGGCGACAAAGACGTGGGAAAGATCAGGATGGCTCATAGGTGGTAATGGCGGCGGCGGGAGTCTGCCTATTTACCCCACGAGGAAAAGATAAAAGGACGCAAATTTTCCACACATGGATGGGCGCGAAATTCACCCAAAACCACCACCTGATTTTCTCCCGTCAAATCTGAACCGACTAGATCTCGGAGGCATTCTGCTGCCGAGCGATATCATTCAGCGTCAGAATTCCGAGCAAGCGATGCGGGTCCGAACGACTCACCACCGGGAGCTGTTGAATATCGTGTTTGATCATCAGTCGTGACGCATCTCGGATCGAGACCTCAGGATGCACATGGATGACATCCTGCTCCGCGACGATACTCGCGACCAAGGTGTCGGGGTCGCAGCCTTTGATCTCATGCAGCGTCACCACACCAACAAATCGGTCATCCTCGTCCACCACCGTAAAGGCATGGTGATAAGATCTCGACCGACCAAACCGCTGCAGGTTGTCCTCGGCACTCTCCCATGCAAGAGCCGACACCACATCGTGGGTCATAATCGATCGCACAGGAAGGTTGCGGTAATCCTGGGCACCTCGGTAGGAGGGCATGCGCTTGAGCGAAACACCATCGTCGAGCAATAACGCATCGTAAATCGGGATCGGCCTGAGCTTCCGTGCAATCGCCCATGAGAGCATATTCCCCCCCATGAGCGGCAGGATCAGCGAGTAGTTGCCGGTCATTTCAAAGATAATAATCAGCGAGGTAAACGGACAGCGAATCACCGAGCCAAACATGGCACCCATACCCAGCAGCACACAGCCGCCAATGATCTGAGACTCGTCCGCTATTTCCAAAATTTCCACCCAATGGTTGAACTCAACCAAGCCGATCCCGACGATCCCGCCGAGCATGCCACCGAGAAAAAGTGTCGGCGAAAACAATCCACCACTCCCGCCAGTGCTGTAGTTAACCACCACGGCAATTAATTTAAAAACCAATAAGGCCGCCAATACCCCCATGATTAACTGATTTTCAAAGGCCGCCTCAAGCGATTCATATCCAATACTAAACACACCGTGTTGCGCATTCCCCGCCAACCCCGTCGACCACCATGCAACCAGGCCGATCACGCCGCACAGCAAGCCACCGATGGCTGGCGCATACCACGATCGTAGCCAGATTTTTGACCTCACCCAGCGACGACCGCCAATCACCGCACCCACAAAAAAATGCCCAAACCCACCCGCAAGCAACCCGAGGGGAAGCGCCACCAACATCCACGCCGCCGTCTCGTAATCGAGCGACAGATGGGTCGAGATGACGGGATCCTCACCGAGAATCGACCGAGAAACGGCGGCCGCAATCACCACCGCCACCACCATTCCCCCAATGGCCTTGGTTGAAAAATTATCGAGCAACTCTTCAAACACAAACGTGATCGCAGAGAGCGGCGCATTAAAAGCCGCACCAATACCCGCCGCCATCCCGACCGGGATCATCGCCCTCACCCGCTCTGGGTCCTTGAAAATAAACCGACCAATCCGTGACGCAATCGCCGACGAGGCATGCACCATCGGCCCCTCACGTCCCAAGGCATTTCCCAATCCCACATACAAGGTGCCCAGGATCACCCGCCAAAAACCAGTCAACGTCCGGATGCGCCCACCCTTGTTATAATACGCCTCCTTCGTCTGCGGAATACCACTCCCGACCGCACCAGGGACCCAGAAACGGATCGCAAGACCACAAATCAAACCACCCACCGTGGGTGCCGTCAGCATCACCGCAATCAACTTCCATGTCTCGGTCTCCCCCCCATTTTGGGTGGTCGCAAACTCCCAGAGATGATGGAACGTGTGGTGAATCGAAAGATGAAAAACCACCGCCAGCAGACCACACAACAGACCACAAACCACACACGCCAACAGAAAGCGTTCTCGATCATTAAATCGGCTACGCATCCAATCGGCCCATTTACGGCGTGGTTCAGACATCGATACGCGCGTTCATAGTCGTTCCTGACAAAACGTCGAGCGAGCATTTGCTTTTCTCATCCGATATTGCCACTTTGCGTCATTCTGCCACGATTTTCCATTGCGCCGCCGCGATTTGTCGCCATGCTTTGCCCCGTTGAGCACACCACCTGTCAGTCCGTCCATTGATGAGTTCCGCAATCTTGCGGAAAAAGGCAACGTCGTACCTGTCTATGCACAGCTCGCCGCCGATTTCGAAACCCCACTATCCGCCTACATCAAGATAAGTGGCGAGGGTGAGGCCTTTCTTTTTGAGAGTGCCGAAACCAGTGGCGAAAACGGACGGTTCTCGATCCTCGGCAGCAACCCACGCGCGATCATCAAGGCCGTGGGCCACGAAATCACCTACTCGGAAAAGGGCGAAACCCGTCAGTGGACCGCGCAAAAAGACGTGCTCGCCGAGCTCGAGGAATTGATGGAAAAATACCAACCTGTCAGCCACGGCAATGCGCCCCCATTCTACGGCGGCGCCGTCGGATATCTTTCCTACGATGCTGTGCGTCAGTTTGAGCCCAGCATCGACACCGCCCCCAAAGACGAGCTCGGCCTACCCGATGCGCTTTTCATCATCGCAGACACCCTGTTGATTTTCGACCAACGCCTGCGGCGACTCATCGTCGTGGCCAATGCCCTGATTGACGAACACG
This sequence comes from Akkermansiaceae bacterium, assembly GCA_013041925.1. GTDB lineage: Bacteria > Verrucomicrobiota > Verrucomicrobiia > Verrucomicrobiales > Akkermansiaceae > Oceaniferula. The sequence continues at coordinate 40,806 of JABDRB010000032.1, forward strand.
ACACCCCAGATGACGCCTACCGAGATGCCGTCGCACGCATTACCCGGATGATCGAGAAACTCGACGCCCCGTTGCACATCCCAGCACTCAACGGCCTCGCCCACTACGAAACACCCGACGCCCAAAGCAATACCACCCAGGAAGAATATGAATCCATGGTGGTCAAGGCCAAGGAATACATCGCCGCCGGTGACGCCTTCCAGATCGTGCCAAGCCAACGCTTCGAAACCGACTTCACCGGCAGCCCAGTCGACCTCTACCGCGCCCTGCGCCACATCAATCCATCTCCTTACATGTTCATCCTCCAGCTCGACGGATTTGCGCTGGTCGGCAGTTCCCCCGAGGTCCATGTCCGCGCCATCAATGGCCGCATCGACATCCGACCCATCGCCGGCACCCGATGGAGGGGAAAAACCCCCGAGGAGGATGACAAGCTCGCCGCCGAGCTGTTGGCCGACGAAAAAGAATGCGCCGAGCACCTCATGCTCGTCGACCTCGCGCGCAACGACGTCGGCCGCATCTCGAAACATGGCAGCGTGACCGTCGATGATTTTATGATCGTCGAGCGCTACAGCCACGTCATGCACATTGTCTCCAACGTCCACGGCGACCTCGATGACGCCCACAGCGCTTACGATGTCCTGCGGGCTACCTTCCCAGCAGGAACCGTCAGCGGTGCCCCCAAAATCCGCGCGATGCAGATCATCAACGAGCTGGAAAAAAGCAAACGCTGCAGCTACGCCGGTGCCGTCGGATACTTCGGCTGGGATGGCGGCCACGACTCCTGCATCACCCTGCGCACCTGCCTCCTCAAGGACGGAAAAGCCTACGTCCAAGCTGGCGCCGGTGTCGTCGCCGATAGCAACCCCACCTACGAATACGAAGAAACGGTCAACAAATCCATGGCCCTGCGCCGCGCCATCGGACTCGCCAAAACGATTGGCCAAACCGATTAATTCACTCAGCTACACTCACCATTCCCATGCTTCTTGTCATCGATAACTACGATTCCTTCACCTACAACCTCGTCCAGTACTTCGGCGAGCTTGGCGCAGACATGAAGGTGGTGCGCAACGATGCCATGAGCATCGATGAAATCCGCGAGCTTGCCCCAGACCGTATCTGTATTTCCCCCGGCCCCTGCACACCGAATGAAGCTGGCATCAGTTGTGATGTCATCCGTGAGTTTGGAAAAACCACCCCCATCTTCGGCGTCTGTCTTGGTCACCAATCCATCGGTCAGGTCTTTGGCGGGGATGTCATCCGAGCAGAAAAACTGATGCACGGTAAAACATCACCCGTTTCTCACACAGGCAAAAGCGTCTTCGCCGGCCTCAATAGCCCGATCACCGCGACCCGTTACCACTCACTCATCGTCAAGCGCGACACCCTGCCCGACTGTCTAGAAATCACCGCTGAGACCGAGGACGGCACGATCATGGGACTCATGCACAAGGAATACCCGATCCACGGCGTCCAGTTCCACCCCGAATCGATCCTCACCGAAGACGGCATGAAGATGCTGGAGAATTTCCTGTCTATCTAGACAGGGGAACCTGTCCAAGGAGTCTGACCACCTCACAACTGGCTGCGGTGATGTTTGACGACCTGCGGGACATCCTCATTCAACCTAACGGCATTCCGCCGCAGCTCAATTCAACCATGCGCAACATGAGAGTAATCATATGAATAAATTAAAGTACCTTTGCATGACCATGCTATTTGTGACAAGTATTTCTGTGCTCGCGGGAGAGCCTGCTACGATCTTGCCCCTAGGAGACTCAATCACGGCAGGCGCAAAGAGCTATGCCTGTTATCGTGAGGTTTTGGTTCCCGAATTAAGAAGAAAAAACATCGCGTATAAATTCATTGGGCCCAGAAGAGATGCTGTCTCAGCCCATGCTGGATACGGAGGCAAAAATACTGGCTACCTGCTGAGTATCTCAAAAAAAACTTACAGCAAGTATCCTGCCGATATCGTCATGATTCATTCTGGGCACAATAACTTCAGCAAGGATAAGCCTGTGCCCGGAATCATCCGCGACACAGAGGCCATAATTAACAACATCAGAAAGATTAATCCTAAGGTGCAGATTCTATTGGCACAGGTGATTCCTTCTGGAAAGCTACCCAAGTATTCATACATTCCTAACTTGAACAAACAATTGGAATCCCTTGTGGCGCGGCTAGCTCGTAAGGTAAACATTACACTTGTCAACCAAGCAGATGGTTTCGACTGGAAAACAGATACAGTCAAAGACAAAGTGCATCCCAATGCCTCCGGAGCGAAAAAAATGTCCGACAAATGGCTAGCGGCACTCTTGCCGGCTTTAGGCCACACAAAAGTATTGGCATATGAGCAGTTACGGCTTTGGGATGGCCCACCTCCGGGCGGTTCGGCTCATCTTACATCGGAAAAGGACGAACCTCGAGGACGTGTGTCTCACGTTAGTGTTCCAACGCTTGATATATACCGTCCCCATCAACCCAATGGAGTAGCCCTGATTATCTGCTCAGGAGGTGGGTATTCAAAGCTGGCATCCGGGCCACTTGGCATTGGAGCCGTTGACGAGTTTTTAAAGGACGGATACACAGTGTGTTCTCTCAAGTACCGTCTATCCCCACCATCGACCAATGTCGTCAAGGACGCTTGTATGGATGGAGCGCGAGCCTTGCGCTTAGTCAGGAGTCGCGCCAAAGAGTGGAAGATTGATCCGGAGCGTGTTGGAATGATTGGCTTTTCCGCTGGATCCCATATGATTTTAAATTTGGCATGCAAAAACGACACAGGGGACTCGAAGAGCCAGAGTCTTCTTGAAAGGCTCAGCGCTCGCCCCGATTTTATGGTTCTCGCTGCACTCTGGCATCATAAAAAGAACAACGTATCAGACTGGGGCATCCACTCAAAACTACCTCCAGCATTCATCCTCAGCACCCGAGATGACCGATTGGCTCCGACCCAAAAAGCAAAAGAAATAGCTCAAGCGTTTCGCGCAGTTAAGGTTCCGGTACAAATTGAGGTTTATGATCGTGGCGGTCACACGGCTTTCAATTTCCCCTCCCCGACTGCTGCCGACTGGCCACAGCGTTTTAGGAAGTGGATCAAACAATTAAACGCTAGTTCCCCGAAGTAGCATAATTCGATTAATAGATAAGCGTATTGCCACAAACAACGTTGCCAGAAGATGGGCTTGAAAAAATATACCTAGCCCCGGCGTGGACAGCTCTGTGCGACCACCCACGAAGCCGCCTCGTAGAGGTGACTTCGGGGATCTACCACAGACTTTTCGACCACCCCGTTTCCTTGAAAAACGGCTTAAGCGCGTAACCTCTTACGGGTCGACTGATACGTTGAGGCGACTGAAGAACCTATCGCCAGTCACGAGGGTGCGCTTCACCTTCACCTCCACCTTGTCCACACCCGTTTCGTAGAAGTCATCGGCTGGGGTGATGATGATATCCGTGCCGTCGTGCACGGCATTGCTCCAAGTTCCCAAGTCGCTGCCGTATTGCGGGGTGATGGTGGTATTGGTGTCAACATTAGCGGCATCGCTGCGGCGGAAGTTGAAGATGTAATACTCAGCGTCCGTGTTGCTGTCCAATGTGGGCAACAGCGCTGCGGCATCGGCTGAGATGCCGCTTGCCCCCAATACCCATGCCAAACCATTATCGATACCGTCGTTGTTACCATCGACCTCCGATTGAACTCCGCCTGCCCAAATACTATAGGGAGTAGGGTCGCTCACCGTAATCACCACCTCTTCGTAGACTGGGCCATGACCAT
>JABDRB010000005.1 GCA_013041925.1 Akkermansiaceae bacterium
TCCGTGTCAGGAGTTCCGTCGTTGTCGTCGTCTAGGTCGGCGTTGTTGCCGATGCCGTCACCGTCTGTATCAGTGGCCTCATTTTTATCCAACGGGAAGTCATCTTCCGTGTCAGGAGTTCCGTCGTTATCGTCATCGTCGTCGGCGTTGTTGCCGATGCCGTCACCGTCTGTGTCAGTGGCCTCATTTTTATCCAACGGGAAGTCATCTTCCGTGTCAGGAGTTCCGTCGTTGTCGTCGTCTAGGTCGGCGTTGTTGCCGATGCCGTCACCGTCTGTATCGGTAGTTTCATTAGGGTCGTCAGGGAAGGCGTCGGCATTGTCATTGACTCCGTCGCCGTCACGGTCATTGGCGCAATCCATTCCTAGCAGGGAATAATTGTAGGGGTATAGAGTATCGTCAAAAGCAAGATTGTTATTCGTATAAGATTTGACGGAATTACCTGATTTTTCAATTTTCAGCTTTTCCCAAGAACCTGTAGATAGCCCTCTGGATCTGTTCGCTGGGCTGGAGATACCCACCGTGTTAGTATCGGCATAAAAAACCGTCGTCCCTCCCAACCAGCTACCTTCCCATCGGAAGTTATAAGCTTCATGGTGAGGAAATTCAGTATCCCTTGGAATGTTAAAATAGTAATCAAGCGATGGAAAAATCATCATATAAGTATGCCCCGACCATTGATTTCTTTTGGCATCATAGGTAACAGAAAAATTCTTCGGCAACTTGATTTTAAGTGTAGCGCCTGTGATAGAATTATATCCACCTGATCCATTTTGACCATAACCTATGGTTTCCAGGCGAAGCATACCATTTTCTATCCTGCCAAGGGATGAATTCAGGATCATTTCTGAATCCAAAGATTTATTGTCAGTGCGATGCGAAAAAATCCAATTGCCATTGTCGCTCGAAAAATCGTCTTCGTAGACAACCTCCCCACTATCTGAATCGGTAATGACCAAATTATCAATGTCCGTAAATGACCCCGCTTGATATGCGGCAAGGTGCAAAAAATTTGCGCCAAATCCATCAAGTTGCTTTGTACAAAGATAATTATCCTCCAATGAATCGGATACACCATCCCCGTCTGTATCGGGATTCGCAGGATCTGTCCCAGTATCGTATTTTGATTTAAAAACTCCCGTGTTGGTTTCAACGGCATCGTCAAGTCCGTCGCCGTCACGGTCGCTAGTGCTCACCGCCGCCATGCCGTAAACATCAAAGGCTGAAGCTGTCGCTGCTGGAGCAAAGAATCCAGCAACCAAAACAATTGCCACTTTTAAAGTCGAAAGAACACACATTTTCATAGCTGATAGAATATTGACTAAAAACATTGACTGAGCAATAAAAAAAATATGCTTTTCAAGCACAGCCAACCCATAGGAATGGATAATTATAGTGTGGCTAGCAGCCGACCCACTTAGGATCAACCTGCAAAAACAAACCAACCATAACCAAGCTGCTAGTGCTGACCCAGCCTACTAGATCACCCCTCATCATCTCGGGCACAAAACCCCACAAAACCCTGCCATCCGCCACATCATCCGATGCAATGTCTCTTTCTCCTCCGAGCCCAACAAATAATCCCCGCCCGCAGTCCGGACCATCACATGATAACAATAATCGCCCGCCTCCCCACCCAGGATCCGCCGCCAACCACCCGACCAAGGTCGGTAAACCCGCCCCGTTTCCCCTCCCCAATGCCCCGTCTTACAATCGACCTTCTCAAGATCTGTTAACGGCCTCTTTCCTCTAGCTTCGTGGGTTGTTGTCGTCTCCATAACCCCAAACTATCCGAACGAACGGATCAACCTACCACTATATGCCTAGCCTTTTTTCTTCTGGCAATTTTTCTTATTTTTTCTTTTACCCGAAGATCAATAAAGCTTCTCCGCAGCTAATACTCACTTCCGGACAAACTATAATAGACCCCTACTTCTGTGGCTCCTCGTGATGCAGGGCGAGACTGGAGGCGCAGCTTCGCTCTCCACTCAGGGATCTCAGTGCCGTCATGCTCCACACCAATTCCTTTCTGCCAATATGACAGATAGGATTTTCCGCCCTCTGAGGCATAGACACAGCCTAAGGCGGCTGATGCATCGAGCGTATACTCCCAGTTGTTTTCCCTCATGCAGACACCGCCTTCCGGATGCGGCTTCTGTCCAAGCTTGATAAGAGAGCTGGCGCTTCTGGCATCTAGTGGGCGGTAGACAGCTACTCTCAGAGCCCCATCCTCCCGCGGAGCAAGAGCCGCAATCAGTTCACCCTGCCTTTGAAACGTCACGATCTCCTGATCAAGATCAACAGGACCAAACTCCAACCACCATTCTTCTCCCGCCGCAACAATCACTTCGCGTGAGTCATCAGGGGTTACCAGCTGAGTCAAACGATCGACGGCAACTTCATCTGACTTCCAATCAGACTCTCCATCCTGCATACGCTCCTGGAGTCTGCACAGATAGACCGCCCAAGGAAGATCACCCCCATTCGATAGAGCGGCCTCAAAGTCTCCCACGGACAAAGGATAGCCAATGTCTGGCAGAGAGTATTGCTCAAGCGTCTCTGGCTTGAGTCGAATCTCAGGGCATTTATTCTGTGAGTCCAAGATTAGTTTCGCTCATACGGCGGTTGTGATAGTGGCAGTGGCTTTTGAAGCTCTGCAGAGGACCTAATCGCCAGCTGCAAATCCCCAGTCCCGAAGTGTCCAATCGCCGACACATCACGGGAAAATCCACCCTCGGGGGCTTTTCTACCTCGATTGGCTGATGGACCCCAAGGCGGTAGATCTTGATTGATTACGTTTTCGTTAGTCGCTCGCTTGTATTCAACAATCACTGAGCAACCATTTTCATCGATTCCTAGTGTATCGATGCACCCTCCGTGAACGGTTCCTGTAGAGTGATCACTCGCCAAAAACAGAATCCCAAGAAAGGTCTCCAAGTCTTTCTCTAGCTGATCTTGACGTAATTTCTCAACGGCAACAGTAGAATTGGAAAACTGCTCCACAGTGCCATTCTGGATTCGGAATAGTTTGGCATCACTCATCTTCGTCCATTCACGGGATTACTGCTAGAAATTTGCTTTTTGAGCAAGGTGTTCGGAGGGGTTGACACGGGAGCGAGGAAATGGCTTGTATAAGCACAGGGATATCGCGCCCTGACGAGCGCGAGCCTTTTGTCATCCTACTTAAACTGACTCTTACGGACAATGCTACGCATGATTCAAAATCAGTTTTCGAGGTCGGCAAACAGGACATCAACGCTCTCAAAGCGTTCCGGACATAGTTTTGTTATGCATGATTTTTACTGGTTTCACAACCAATGATTTACTTTCGTGAGCATTCATCACTTTGCCTCTGGGAGGGTGCGACGGTCAAAGGTCAAGGTACTCATTTTGCTAGCACATTAAAGACCCCCTCCAGTTCTAGCCATTGCTTGAGTTCCACCGCGATGCTCTTGCCTTCGATCTCCTTAGGCTGGGTTAGCTTGGGCGCAAGTGCCTGGCTCGGGATGGTGTAGATGAGGGGGATGTCCTCGTCGTTCTGCCAGAGTGAGAATCGAGTTTTGAGGCTCTTGGCTAATGCTGCGATCTCGGGGCCGAAGCTGGCGCCTTCATTACCTGCCACCATGGCTTCGCCTGTGAGGAAGACGATGCCGCTCATGGCCGTTGGTGTGAAGCAGTGCATATAAACATTATATTCAAAGGTCGCCGTAGAATCGCCGACCTCTGGCTTTGGTGATGGGTATGATCCCCACGCGTTACCATTTGGCACGGCCTTTTTACTCATCATTTCCGGAATTTCATTTTCCCAGTAGGCCTTCCACGCCGCAACATATCGGCGCATGTTGGCGAGGTAGTATGGGTTATCAGGATACTGACTGCCCACGGTCTTATAGTCCTCCATGAGACTTGGGGCGTATTTGAGAAAGCTTGGTGCGATCCAGTTTTTAACGGGTATGTCTTTCCTTGCCTTCAGGAAAATGATGCCAGCCGGGCGACCGGTCTTAGCCGAGATATGATTGCCAAATGCGGCTGCCAGGCCTTCTGCATCCTTCCAGTAGGCGGCGACTCGGTTGCTCCATTTACCATCTTGCTGTAAAACTCGTGGGGTTCGGGAGGTGCAGATACTGAAGCGGCTGGGCAGGGCTCGCCCGTCGCGGTTCGATTGGTTCTCGATCATGCGGACGATTTGGCCCGATGGCTTCACCTCCGGCACTTTGAAATCGCCTACCGGTGCGACGACGCACCAGACGTCACCAAACACGATGCCTTTTACTTCGCGCCTATGCACGGTTTCTCCATCGATCGTGAAATGAACCTTCAGCGTGTGGGGCTGCGCGCTAGCTTTCATCGGTGGAAGAGTCACCTTCCACTCGGCCATTTCCGGTGTGACGTCGATGACTTTTTGAATGTCTCCAAATTCGAAATGCACTTTGCAGTCACCTGCTTCTGGCTTGTCTTGCCATTCTCCGTATTGCCGAGTGGAGCCCCAGATGGTGACAGGTTTGTCGGCTTGGAAGACGGCGTTGTCACGAAATTGGACGCTCAATAGTGGCATCTTGCGGTAGGCATAAATTTTACCAACGGTCTTGGGATCGATGACCTCGCCAGCTATCTTGAGTTTTTCATCGGGCCAGATGTCGCTGGTGACCTTTTTGTTGTCGTAGTAAATGAAGGGAGTCATCGGCAGCAGTGCCTTATTGTAAAGGTTGGGCTGATATCCGATTTCGCCAGTTCCATACGAAACACCTAGCGGCTTGTTCACCGCGAGGGATGAGACGATCACTTTGTCGCCGGCGATTTTCACCGTGGCTGGATGCCAGATGCGGTCATTGCCTGCGACGAAGAAGAGCTTCACTTGATCATCTCCATTGGGGATGACTTTGGGGTTCGCGTAACCAGTTGAATCTTCGTGTCGCTCAACTACATTATAACCCGTTCCCGCGACGACGAGGCCACCTTCTGCGTGATCAAATTCGATAATCACGCTGTTCCCCTTAACTTTGTAGGATTTGAACATGGGGCCGTCGGTGATGAGGTCTTTTCGGCCATATTGATGCTTCAGTGCGTGGAGGGCGAGTCGCTGGCCGGGCACTGCTTTTGCACGGTAGTGGATGGCGCCGCTGATGTCGATTTGCGAGGCCATGCCAGTATTAGGGATGTCGCGGGCCAACCATGTGCCGAGTCGCATCTCAGCGGCAGGGCTAATGCTCGGTTTGTTGATCTCTTTGCCGGGGTGCTTCATCCCCGCGCTGTAGAACTGGTGAAAATAAACGGGCAGGTCTGGTTTATCCCAAACGATGCGCCAGCCCCGTATCAAACTGTGCAAATTATTATAGTAAGGGAGACCTTCGCCCATATTCGCATAGCCTTGATTCCAAATTGCGCCACGGATCGCATAGGGCACCACAGGGCTTAAGCGTCCATTGAAGAGCCAATTAGCATCGCGGTTCGATTGGAGGTTTCCGGGAAGCGGCTCGGTGATCTTTTTGGCTGAAGACCCCTCCTTGATCGCTTTTTCACTGGCGGCTATTTGATCGTTCAATGATCGGTAGAAGTCACCCCATGCTTTTTTATGTTCGGGGGTCGTCGGGTCGGTTTGTAAGCATTTCAAGTGAATCGCTTGACTGTAATCATCCTCGGCGGATGCGTAGCCTTCACGTGGTATCCAGGCTTGAATCGAAGTCTGGCTGAACGAGCAATTGAGGATACCGATCGGCACATTTACCTCTTGGAAGATATCGTGAGCAAAAGCGAAGGCGATCGCGCTGTAGTCGTTATAATTGCCACGCTTCCAAGAGCCACTTGCTTTCTTGATCGGGTGGAGTTGAGAAGTCACTGAGCTGACTTGAAACTCACGAATCGGGGCGACCTTACCCACATTGGAGGACTTGAAGGCATCCGCTAGTTGAGCGACCTTACTTTTCCCTGTTGTCCATTGCATGTTGGACTGCCCAGAAGCTAGCCAGACTTCGCCGACGAGGATATCGTTGAGAGTCTCGGTCTTACCGCCATGTTCACGAATCACGAGCGTAGCTGGCTCGAAACTCGCCTTCAGATCTTTTAGCTCAGCGACCCATTTGCCGTCCGCACCGGCGGTAACCGTGCTCTTTTGTCCTGCGAACTCGACGGTGACCTTAGTCCCCGGTTGACTCCAGCCCCAGATGGGGACGTTCATGCCGCGTTGAAGGACAGCGTGATCGTGGAAGGGGGCACCGAGCTGAATCGCAAGAGCGCGTGAGCCTTCGGCTTTAGCTGCTGGAGCGGCAAAGGCCGAAGTGATGGTGGTGAAGAGAACAGCGGCGACCGAAGTCAGGCTAATGATGGTATTTTTCATACTAGGATATTGAATTAAATGTTGACCGATTTAGTGCGTCGACCTTGGGGGAATGGAGTTGATTTTTATCGCCATCGACAGGATGGTGTCTGGTCATCCCCTCTGAACGAACGATCTTTTACGGCTAGAAACTTGCTTTTAGCAAATCATCGCTATGGGCTGACAAATACGGATAAAACTATCCCTATATTTCACCGTTCAGCTAGTATTTATGATCGAAGGAAATTTATCACCACGATGGGGTTGGCTGCGACCAGCACCACGCCCCCAAGCCTTGCCCCCCCTGAATAAAGAGAGAGCTCTAATCGGAGCTTTTGCAGCAAGCCAAATATTTGACCTGTTTTCGCTCTTCCCCTTCCTAGAAATGGCTAATTTCAGTGTGGTGGCGGCCGATCCCACTTAGGATCGGCCTGCAAAAAACAAACCAACCAAAGCCAAGCTGCCAGTGCTGACCCAGCTCTGTAAGCTCACTCCCGTTGGCTTGGCAGTCTTCGAGGAGCTATCGCTCCCGCGCGCAATACGCTCCGCATGCTAACAAAAATCGCAATAGCGATATAATGGAGGATCTGTTCTGGCAAACACTCTCCCATCTTGACGGCATGATGCCTGGGGATGGTTCATGGCGTTGTATGGGATCGCATCGACCTGACCGAATTTCTGATACCCTATGGGATGACTGTGTCATTCAATAGGAACCACCAATTGAACGGGGCCGATCAGGCCGGAAGGTTCGGGTTTCCAGGCGAACTGGTTTTTGCGTTCAACTCGTATATTGGTCCGGGTAAATCGTTCGTCGTCTGGAAGTTCGTCGTCCGCCATCACGCGGTTGTGCCATGAGTTGAGCACCATGATTTCGAGTTCGTTATTACCTTCGCGAAGTGCCCCGCGGGCCGGAAAGCTAAAGGGTGGCCGCCAAGCCAGACCGAGGTCTTTACCATTCAGTTTAACTTGAACAATTCCTGTCGCTCGAACTTCTCCCAGCTCAATCCGTGTATTATCGGGCAAACTTGCTAGTTCAAAACTCGACCGATAGTGCGCTTTTCCAGAGTAGTGCTTAATCTTCTCGTCTTTATGCTTAGTCCAGTCCACTAGTTTTTCAAAGAGCACAGGCCGATCTGGCCCGCCCCACTTCGGGTTGAACTTCACCTGCCACGGTCCATCCACAGATTGAAGGGTTTTGAACTCTTTCCAGTTGGGGCCGTCTTCAAGTTTGATTTGATCGCCGACTGGCTCACGGAAGACAATGAACAAGCTGTCGTAGGGCCCCAGCTTTAGATGCACTTGGGTTCGGCCCTTGGCGATTGTGTAGCTGAAAGCCTTTTGAATGGAACCGTCGACTGGATTCCAAAATTCCGGAATGCGCCCTTCGACCCGAAAGAGGAAATCGGAGCGGCAGGTTTGGCCTGCCAGTTCTGCAATGAAATAAAAATCGGCATCCCCGATCCGGTAATGGATCCAGTCGACCTCGCCTTGTTCAGGGTCTCCAGTCGATACACTCCTCTCAACGTCAGGTGGCACGCCTTGCTTGTGTAGTAATTCGGTGGCTGTCATACCCCAAGCCACTTGGCCTTTGCCGACCTTTCGGATTCCGGGTGCAGGATTTGATTGGTTTCCCCATAATCGGTCGGCCAGAACCTGGAAGCGTTTTTGGCGATTCGGTGGTCCTTCCAGAGTGACTGTCTTCTCCGGTTTCGGACCCAAAACAGTGGCTCCGGCGCGAACCAGCTCATTGATTTTCCGTATCGCCCCGAGCGAAAGCACCCGATGGTTCGGAAGGGTTAGAATTCGATAACGCATCCCCGAAGGGAGCACCAGCATACCCTCCTCAACTTCGAGTGTATCGATCAAAAGCTCCTCGCTGAGCACGTCGTAGTCATAGCCAGGGAGGGCCCCGGCCGGGTCTGCCGCCTTGCTGCCGAAAATGTTCGGGATGTGATCGCCGTAGTAGTGGAGAACATCCGCGACGAACTTTGCTTGTTGGGTGAGAAACTGGCAGCGGTTAAAATATTCGATGAAGGCGGGTGATTCCTCCCACCAGGTGACTTGTGGATTGAAATGCGTGCCGGCGAAATATTCCTGCCCGGGTAGGCCCATCTCCGGCGGTGAGCAGGTGAAGGTGTGGACGAAGAGTAGGTTTAGCCCGGCGCAGAGTTCGCGGTCGAAGCTCGGCTTCATGTCCTTCCACGGCGTATCATTCCAGTGCGGACCAATTGTGGTAAAGCCCTCGGCGCCTACGAGCTGTTTACCGTAGGTATGAGCGGCCGACGCGGCTTGTTTCACAAAGAAGCGGCGGCTCGGCGTGGGCCGATGGGGTGAGGGCGACCAGAACTCGCTCATCATTAATTCACTATGCCTATAGTTTTCCAGTCCATCCAGAGGGCCCGCATGCGGGCCGGAACATTCCGGATGCGTGCCCATCCCATACTTGCGCGCAAGTCGGGCCAGTTCGGCGTAGTGCTCAGCCACCAGTTCCCCAATCGTTTTACGGAAGTCGGCCAGAAAGGCGTTCGATGCCTCGCGGCTCTCTACCACGTGGCCGCTGAGGACGGCCAGCCAGGGTAAAATCGAATAGCCGCGGCGCTCTTTAAACTCTTCGGCAAATCCGGATGTCCAGTTCATGCCGCCACCCTCCCAGCTGTCGGTGTGAATGTATTTAACGGTGGTACCGGCCAGTGGGCCGATTGCCTCCATAAGGGGGGCGATCATTCGCCCCCAGTAACGACGGAGCATTTCCGGACTCAGATAATTCAATACTCTGCCACCCGCGCCCTTAGTATGAGTTGAGACATGTGCTCCGGCTGACGCATGGCCGATCCGGATGACCTCCCACTCGCCCTCAGGGGCTTTCCAGACCAGTTGGCCGGACTTGTCCATCCTATCACTTATATCCAGAATCGCCTTCGCCGGGACGATGGCCTCGCCCAGCTTGGCGGGCTGCACATCTAACAAAAATCGACAATCCGGTGCGGAGAGGCCGAGCTCGCGAGTCGCGTTTTTGAGGTGAAGATTCTTGATTGGCTCACGCCTGCCCTTGACGACTGGAACCGCGATTACCGTCACGTCGCGGTAATAGTTTTCTTTGGGTGCGGGGCGGGGAAGTTTCTGTTTTATAGTCGTGCCGCCTGACATCTGCGTTTTGGTCATGATTAGATGCTGCGTCGATTCTTCTGCCGTCACCGAGGGCCCGCCCAGGTTCCATCCACTTTGGATGTTCAGGCTCAATTCCAAGTCGAGTCGTTTCGCTTCCTTGCAAGTGTGCACCCATAGTTCAGTCCATTCAGGCGAGCCAAAGATTGGCCCGGCCGGCACCCGCGCATTACGCCGCTGGCTGCTGCCGTCGGCGTCAAAGATCATGGCCCCACTGAAATGCTTCGCTTTCATCTCTTCGAGATCACGGGTAATCGCTTCTTTGGTCACATTGCTGTTCAGCCACCACCAAAAGGCACGAATGCCTGCATTCTGAGGCGGTTCGGCGAAGCCCGATTCCAGTGAAGCTTGCGATGCTCCCCAAGTGAGCGTCGCGCAGAGAAACGAAGATAGAATTATTAGATTTAGTTTCATGGGAGCATTAAAATTTTCAGTGAAGTAGCCCAATGCTAGGAAGAACACCCGATAAAGCAATAGCCCAGTTCCCGTTTCATTTGTCATCTTCAACATCGACAAGCAATAAAAGATCGCATTCTTCTAGCTTCTCAACATCCTGTAATCTTAGATCATGAAGTCCCAGCTTGGGAATTCATCTTTTTCTGAAGTGATCGGATTTCTTGGACAGGCTTGTGGTAACAGCTTGATCTTGGAATACCCAGAAGCAGGCATGGTCTTGTGATGCTCACAGGTTCTTGCTTTTTAACGGATATCGTTCTCCGGGATACCGATGCCGAGTTCATCGCATGCCTCTTTTAAAAAATCCACCTCCAATGGAGTTGGCCGATTGGGTTGTGGAGACGATCCTCTTTCTTCTTTAGCTGCTTGGCTTCATCCTTCCTCGTGCTGGCTTTTTCAACCACCTAACTGACGTCACCCAGCAAGGACTTCTTCCATTCCGTGACCTGACTCGGATGAATCTGGTGCCGTTTCGCTATCTCGTGGATGGGTAGCTGTCCGCGAACGGAATCAAGGGCTACTTTGTTTTAGGAATCGGCACTGAATCCACGCCTCTTTTTCATTGGTTGCTTTATTTTAAGTGTGAACAGCAAGCTGCCCAACTTTTCCATATCACTAAATGCCTAGCCTTTTTATCTGCTTTTCGCCATCAAACAATAAGAGCCGATCCGACTGGTAGCCGGCAGCATGCTCTTTCTTGAATTTTTTGAGATGAACTTCGTCGCTGATCATGCTCGGCGCGCTTTTCTTCTCATGAGAAGGCTGACTAGCCCTACGTTCAACAGCAGGATTGCGGATGGTTCTGGAACAACTGTGTTGTAAGTTTCCAGTCCTTGATAACCATCAAAAGTGAAGTAGAATTCGGATCCAGAAGCAAATGATGCGCCAGCGTCTCTATCAAAGATGATAGTGCTCGTATCTGAGTAGAGTTGCTCACCTTGGGTTAAAATGCTATCATCAAGCTGTGCTTTAGTATACTCCGCTCCCGTGTTTGCTACGACACTGCCGGCTACTGCGAGTTCGACATGTTTAATGCCATAAGCAGCATGAGCAGCAGTGAGATTGTTTGAAATAAACTCAATGGTGTCTCCTTGCTGAGTAGCAACGTTTGGTCCAAGCTCAAAAATACCAGTAACAGTTCCATCAATTCCCGCAGAGGCATTAGATCCTAGAGCGGTGACTGTTTGTATGTTGGAGTTGGTAATGGATAAGTTGGCGTCATTATCTGCACCAGACATGTAGCGAGCCGAGCCAAGCCACGGGTGAAAAGAGGAGTTGCTGGTAGTTGTGTTACGGGCATGGAGAGGGCTTGAGAAAGTAGTGACCAAGCTGATTGAAGTAACATTTGCATCTGCGGTAGTAAGCTGCAACCTATTGATTCCGCTATTAGTTTCATTAACTGCTAAATTAGCATTTCCGCCTGAAATAATAAATGTGTGAGCCACAGTAATATTCATATCTACGAGCGTCCCTGAAATAGGGGTATCGATGGAAGTAAACCCCAACGTCCCTGAGTTGAATCCTGTCAGCAAGCCGTAAGCAGATCCGCTTGGGTAGGTTGTGTCGTCGGAGCTATCAAAATCTTCAACCGTCCCGTTGCCCGACCAACTTCCTCCCTGTGTAAACGCACCACCTGTAGTGATGACATCGGTATAGAATAAAGAGGCGTGGAGTTGTGGCGTACTAACGAGTAAGAGCGCGGGTAATATTTTGTTGAACATGATGGTGCTTCTGAGTCCTTCTGAGTGCAATACTGTAACGAGTTAATAAATAGATGCCAATTGCAGGTCAAGGAGGAATTATTTTTTTATACGCACGCCAGGGCGACCTCACTTTGGATCTTGCGGAAAAAGGACCTCATCCAAGGTGTTTTCATCGAGAGCAGCACGGTAACTCTGCGCTATCTCGTGGATGGGTAGCTGTCCGCGAACGGCATCAAGGGCTACTTTGTTTTTAATAAGGAATAAAGAGACCGGCTCAATAAGGCGATGGGATGAATCAACTAGACATTATCCCTGCGGTAGCCAACGCGCTGGTCAAGCTCTTCACGAAGAACGTCAAGCCCCTCGGTGGTATCCGCCGAGATGGGCACGATAGCCAGCTTGGGAAAGCGCTGACGGAAAGCCTCCAGATTTTCTTTGGCCTCATCCAGGTCCATTTTATTGGCGACGACGAGCCACTCGAACTTTGATAGGTCCTCATCATAGAGTTTGATCTCCATACGCAGGGTTTCGAGGTCCTCGATGGGGTCACGGCCCTCGCTCCCCGCCATATCGATCACAAAGAGCAGCAAGCGGCAGCGGGTGATGTGACGCAAAAACTCATGCCCGAGCCCACGGTTTTCATGGGCGCCTTCAATCAACCCAGGGATATCCGCCACGGTGCAGCGACGGTACTTGGGGAACTCGACCACACCCACCATTGGGTTGAGCGTGGTAAAGGGGTAGTTGGCAATCTTCGGCGTAGCTTGGGAAAGTTGGCTTACGAGCGTGGATTTCCCCGCGTTGGGGAATCCGACCATACCGGCGTCCGCGATGCGGCGAAGCTCAAGGTAAAAGACACCGAACTCGGCCTCGGTGCCAAGTGTATGTTCCTCTGGTGCTTGGTTCACAGATGTCTTATAGTGCCAGTTTCCTTTTCCGCCTTTGCCTCCGGCGCAGAGGACAAACTCCTCGCCGTATTCCGTCAGGTCGGCGATCGGTTCGAGATCGACCCCAGCGTCGCTGCGTTCCATCTCAACGGCCTCGGCGACGGTGCTTGCATTACTGCGATAAACCACGGTGCCGGGGGGCACGAGCCCGATCCTGTCCTTGGATGTCTTACCATGTTTGCGATTTCCTGCACCGTGCTCGCCAGGTTTACAGATCAGCTTGGGATCATAGGAATAGGCTTTAAGATTATCCACCGACGGGTCGACACGGAGGATGACACTGCCGCCATTGCCTCCATCGCCACCGTCGGGGCCGCCTTTGGGTCTAAATTTTTCCCTGCGGAAATGGACAACGCCGTTTCCGCCATCACCTGCTTGGGCAATAATTCTGATGTGGTCAATAAACATGGATTTTAAAGGATTCGCGTTCGATGTTTCAAATTCTAGGTACGTCGGCGGTGGCGGTGTTTAACAGCAAATGGGAGAATGAAAACGTGAAATCGAGGAAAATACCATTTTTCGCTTGGCAAATCGTCTCACATCGTACAATTTCCCGCCCCGTCGCCACAGCGTCGCCCAAATTTTCAACCTATTTCATTATGCTTACTCTCAGACTCAACCGCCAAGGCACCAAGGATCGTCCCTATTACAAGATTGTTGCTGTGGACAGCCGCAAGCGCCGTGATGGCCGCTACATCGAGCAAATCGGTTCATACAACCCCATGGAGGAGGGTGTGAACTACAGCGTCGACGTTGCTAAAGCCGACGACTGGATCTCCAAAGGTGCTCAACCTTCCGATACCGTTCGCGATATCATCAAGAAGGCTCGCAAAGAAGCGCTTCACGCTGAAGCGTAATCGTTTGGGTGGCTACCACGCCACACCTTTCACCGATCCAACATTTTTTTTGAACGTGTCGACCTGAGTCGGCACGTTTTTTTGTCGTCTCGTCATGGGCATGCCCATCACCTCAAAGCGCCCCGTGGAATCCACGGAGCGCCTGGGTTGGGATTGCCTTGGTGACTGGCTTATTTCATCTCCACGGAGACCGACTCCTTATCTTCGAACTTAATGCCGTCGACACCTTTTAAGGCTTTTTTGACCTCATCGAAATCTCCCCCCTGAAGGGCATTGAGCTTACTGGGGTCGGCCAAGAGTTTACCCATCTGAATGTCGGACAAGACAATCGTATCTCCATTGACATAGGTGGCATTGGTTTTCTTGATGCCAGGCTCGATTTTGATTTTTGTGGTGACGCGCATATCCTTCATCATGCCCTGCATCATTGCCAACTGCTGCGGGTCCATTTCAGGTTGTTCAGGTTTATCTCCCTTTGCGCCACCTTGAGGGGCTTTCTGAATCACGTTCAACGTGCCATCCACCAATTTAAATCTCAGGCCAGTATCATCGGCTTTCTGGGCACCGGCATCCGGCGCGCCCCCCATATCCATGGCCCCATTGGCCGAGTATTTGAGTTGATTAATATCGGCAAACTTAAAGGTCGTCCTCACGCCCAACTTCCCGTTGCCCTCGATTTTCTCGACACGGACAAGCTCGACCCCCTCACCCATCGTTTTGGCTCTGACCTCGGCCTTCGCCTTATCCAGCATCTTTGCCATGGGGTCTTGGCCGCCTGCGCCCCCAGCTTGGAGGAGCATCATCTTCATTTGTTCCCCGAGGATCATTTCCTCGGTGACCGTCCCGCTGCCATCTTTTTTTACGTTAATGGTGCTTTCGATCTGGAAGCAGGAGCTCAACCCGAACAGGCTGATGGCTCCCGTAGCTATCATGATTAATTGTGTTTTCATACAATAGATACACAGCCATGGCGGCTCTGATTTGTCTAGGCAAAAAGAAAATCCCCGCGTTGTGGATAATTTTTAAGTTGGTGAGAGGAAAGCCATTGCACCGCGCGCCGATACCGCTATCTTGGCAATTCATTCAACCATGGAAGTTACACCTGCCGTTCAGATCGACCACTTGGTCAAGGATTTCCCCTCACCTTTTCGAAAGTCAAAGGTGCGGGCCGTTGACGACGTTTCACTGACGATCATGCCGGGCGAAGTTTACGGACTGATCGGCCCGAACGGATCGGGGAAATCCACCACGATGAAAGCACTGCTCGGGTTACTCGCTCCGACAGCGGGCAGCTGTCATGTTTTTGGCAAAAACTCGATGAAAACCGATTCTCGTCAGGAAATTGGATTCTTGCCGGAAAACCCCTACTTTTACAAACACCTCAGTGGGGAGGAAACGCTGCGATTTTATGCCAAACTCTGCGGTATGCGTGGCAAGGAGGTGAAATCGCGTGTTGAAGAAATGCTTGAGATGGTCTCCCTCCAGGACGCGAGAAAACGACGTCTCGGCGGCTATTCCAAGGGCATGCTGCAACGTATCGGCCTTGCTCAAGCGCTTATTCATGCCCCTCGGTTATTGATTCTCGATGAACCCACGGCTGGTGTCGACCCCGTTGGTTCGCGCCTGATCCGAGACCTCATTGTCGGTCTGAAAGGGCGCGGAGTTACGATCTTCCTCTGCTCCCACCTGCTGGAGCAAGTCCAAGAAGTCTGCGACAACGTCGGCATCATTTTTAATGGAAAAATCGTCAAGGAGGGGAAACTGGCCGAGCTCATCGCCATTGAGAGCCAAACCGAGGTTGTCATTAAAAATGCCAGCCCGCGCACGCTCGCCCGGATCCGGGACGTGATCAGCGAGTCCCAAAGTGCCGAGTTCGTGCGCGAGGGCAAACCCAAGACCACGCTCGAACGCATCTTCCTTGAGGAGGCCCGCAAATCCGATGCCGACAACGGACCACCTCCCCCAGAAGAACCGGCACCTCCCACAGCAACCCAGCCCCAAGAAAAAGGAGACCCCCATGCGTAGAAACGGCTTCTTCTCACCTGCCCGCATCTCCGTGATCGCCGGCCACACGTTCACCCAACTGGTGCGGATGAAGGTATTCTATTTCCTTGTCGTATTTGCCCTGTTGATGCTGGCGACCAGCTTTTTTGAAATGCCGTGGAGCCGAGTCACGGAAGATAGTGCTGAACAAGAACTTATCATTCTGAAAAGCACGGCCATGGGGGCGATGGCGATGTTTTCCGCGCTCTTTGCCATTGCTGCCACCGCGTTACTCATCCCCAAGGACCTTGAGGACCGCACGCTCTACACCATCCTGAGCAAACCCGTTCCGCGCCTCGATTACCTGCTCGGCAAGCTCGTCGGCGTGTTGATGCTGGTGGCTGTCTCACTGCTGCTCATGGACGCGCTGCTCACGGTCATCCTCCATTTTCGCACAGAAGAACTACTCGCCGCAGAGATGGAAAAAGGAAAAGGTCTCGGCTGGCCCCAGCAATACCTCGACATACGCCGTGAGGCCATTTCTCAACAAGGTGTGACATGGGACCTGCAGGCAGGTATCGCCGCCATCTTTTTTAAGGCGATGATCATGGCGTCCATTGCCTTGCTGATCTCCACCTTCTCGAGCTCAACCTTATTCACCATCGTCATCGCCGTGGTGATCTATTTCATCGGCCACTTTACAGCTGACGCACGGAATTACTGGCTCCATAGCCAGAAAGAGGGTGTCTCCAAGGAGATCAAATTCCTGTCACAATCGGCCGCTCTGATCTTCCCCGACTTCCAACTCTACAACGTCATCGATGCCACCATCGAAGGCAAAAAAATCAACTCGGGAATCATCTCGCGCCTCGCCGTGCTCGCCCTATTTTACTCGGGCATCTACAGCGTGCTGGCATGGTTTACATTTAGAAAGAAGGAATTTTAACCCACTCGCCCGTCCCTGACGCTCAATCCCCATGCGTATTCTTTTCCAGATTGCTGTGATCCTCTGCGTGTTACTCTGCTTTGGTGCCGCCAAGCTCCCGTTTGAAGACCAACTCAATCAGGACATGGTGGATCAACAGCTCATCCAACCGCCACTCAAGGAGGGCACGAACCTAAGACTCGGGCAAACCAGTGCCGCGGTAGCCCTCGGTGGATTACGCTCATTGGTCGCATCCATCTGGAACCTACGCGCCTTCCTTCACTTTGAAAACCTCGATTGGATCAAGCTTGAGCAAAGCTACGAGGTGATCACCACACTCCAACCCCAAACGACCGATTACTGGGATACGGGGGCGTGGCACCTCCACACCAATGCCTCAGTTTACTACAAGGAAAACCAAGACCTGAGCCCAATCCGCCGCTCGGCCATGCAAGTGAAATATATCCGTAAAGGGTCCGCATTCCTTACCGAGGGGGTGACGCAAAACCCAGATAACTGGCGCCTCCACCTCGAGCTTGCCCGACTTTGGAATGATCGACATAAACTGCCCGACCCGTCCCGCGCGCTCGGCCACTACCAAGACGCACTGGCATGCGCATCGCTCCCCGACTACAAACGCAGTCAACTCCGCCGATTTTCCTTTTATGTCATGGTTCAGGTGCAGGGCCGGGAGCGAGACGCCCACGCGCTCGGTCTCACCCTCTTTAAGCAATCCACCAGAAATCACACCCCCAACCTCGTATCCTGCCTCTTTGCATTGCAGAATGCGTTGGACCTCCCAGAATCCGAGCGACTCACCGACGCCGAACTCTTTCCCAACAACCAAACCCAGCTGCTGTGGTTAAAAAACTTCTGGAACCACCGCCACCAAGACTACCCAATGGATGGCGTTCGCCGCAAAATCAACGAGCTTGAGCTAAAAATTCAGCCCCCCCATACCACGCCAGTGAAGTAATACCATGGCACGCCGTTGGGCTTAGCTCCCCCCCTTGTTACCCGTGGTTTTTCTCCTTTGGCGAGGGGTCGATTTCACCAGCTGAAGGGGCCACGCCTCCGCAATTTCAGTGAATAGGTATCCTGACAAATACCGGACACCGCGACGACAGCAACATTTCACCTAAATCTCCATTTTTTACTTCCCCTAGAGCTCATCGCAGGGCATTGATTGCTACACCTTTTTTTATGAAAATAGCTATCTTCAGTGATATTCACGCGAACCTTGAAGCCCTTGAGGCTGTTTTGGCCGATGCGGAGAGCCAGGGTTGCGACAGTTATATCTGCCTCGGCGATGTCGTGGGCTACAATGCCGACCCCGCCGCCTGCCTCGAGCGGGTGCGCGCCATGGGCTGCCCAGTCGTCAAAGGCAACCACGATCAAGACTGCGGCCACGACACCTCACTGGAAATGATGAACCCGATAGCCGCCGAGGCCCTGCGCTGGACCCGTGCTCAACTTAACCCCGAGCAACGCAGATGGCTGGCACGACTCCGGATGGTCCGCCAGGTTCAGGACTTCACCATCGTTCACTCCACACTCGACCAACCTGACTCATGGAACTACGTCACCAACAAGTTTGATGCCATGGCCAATTTTTCCTATCAGGTGACACCCGTATGTTTCTACGGTCACACCCACGTCCCGCGTGTATTCGTCCGCGGGTCCCGCGTCCAAGAAGTCCCCGCCGAGTCCATCGCCCTTGAGCCTGAATCCAAGTATTTCATCAACACGGGAGCGGTAGGTCAACCCCGCGACGGAGACTGGCGCGCATCCTACTGCATTTATAACTACGATGCGCAGATGATTAATTTTCGCCGTATCGAATACGACATCCAAACGGCCCAAGAAAAAATCCGCGCAGCCGGATTACCCGAGTCCCTTGCCGAACGGATTGCGGAAGGTCGGTAAGATACCATCCACCATGGAGGGGGGGCATCACAGAGATGATGCGAGCAAAAAATTCATCCCTCCAACAAGCCCCGCAAAACAGGCACATCGGCCTCTGCCCAGTCGAGCGATACACATTCATCCATCGTAAACCAACGAATCTGGGTGTGCTCGATCGCAACCGGCATTCCTGATCTGATTTTCACCAAATAGGGCATCAGGTGGATGGAGAATTCGGGGTAGTCATGGTTGACGGTGGCCATCGCCCCACCCACATCGGCGTCACAACCTAACTCCTCAAAAATCTCCCGACGCAATGCGTCTTCGGGGTTTTCCCCTGTCTCGATTTTACCGCCGGGAAACTCCCATTTTCCGGCATGCGCTTTCCCCGTTGGGCGCTGGCAGACGAGTAATCGTTTCCTCTCGTCCTGTATCACCGCGCAAACGACATTGATCATGGGCAGCATTTAACCTATGACGATGCCAAACAACAACTCGAAATGCCAACTTGCTCCACCCCGATTCCGCTTGAAGACGACGCCTGTGATGTGATCGTCAAGGCTATGCGCGGACACGGGATCAGCACGGAACTTCTCGCTCAGCAAGCGAGCCTCACCACCACTGCGGTGGAATCCGCCATCAACGGCACCATTGACCCCAACGATTTAGAAAAAATCGCCACGGTGCTGCAGCTCTCGCCTGCCGCCTTGATCGGTTTATCGAGCTACTGCCCGACCGTCCAACCACCGGATGGGCTCTACCCATTTGTCACCCCCTTTGGCCATGCTGGGGTGAATGCCTACGTCATGGTGCATGGTCGGACCGCCAGCGTCTTTGACACGGGCACCGATGCCCGTCCGATCCTGCAATACTTGAGTGACCACCAACTGAACCCAGAAGCCGTCTATATCACCCACAGGCACCACGACCACACAGCGGGCATCAAACGTTTTGGAGACACGCCGATTATTTTCCCCGACGACGTCAAGCACGGGGACTCCCTCAGGCCGGGACTCACCGCGCTCGACGTCAGCGGCCACGCTCAACCCGCAAGAGCCTATCTCTACCGAGGGCTCGACGCCCCTGTATGCATCGTGGGTGACAGCGTTTTTGCTGGATCCATGGGGGGCACGAGCAACTCAAGCAACTATCAACTCGCCCAAAAAACGGCCCGTGAGCACATCTTTTCACTCCCACCAGAAACCATCCTCTGCCCAGGACATGGCCCACTGACATCGGTAGCACTGGAACAATGCCACAATCCCTTTTAAGGGGCCTGTTAAAAAAACCGATTAGCGATTTGCCCCGCCGAGTGACTCGGTCACTCCTCGTCACCACCGAGAAGCTGGAGGAAAACGGGCATCATGCTGCGATACAGAGAGTTTTTCCCGCCACGCGATAAATGGTTCATCACAAGGGCTGCCGCATCATCCTCATTCGCTGGGGTGCATCGGTCGATCTGATGATCACCCGCATCCAGCTGCTGGTGTAGATAGGGCGACCCCGCATCGCGTGATACCCGCACCGTGCAATCCGCACAGGAAAACTCGATCAACCCGATCGGGGGCGCTGCCGGATCGCTCTCGACCACGGCGGTCACATCCGAACCCTCGTGAGTTTCCAAGTGAAATGAGTCACCTCGTGGTGTGTCCAAGCCGAGATCGGCATTCCGAGTCCACCCGGTGCGCAGTAGAACCCAGGCTAACAACTGAAGCCCCGCCATCCGATGATCAGGATGGATCACGATCCGAATCCGTGTTGTATGCTCCAGCGAACGTGCCGCTAGCGGGTCATCAAACAAACCGGCAAGCGCTATACGAATCTGAAAACTTCGCGTCCACTCGGCATCCATCGGTTGAAGGTCTTCAGCATCCTCCATCACCTGTTCGATACACCGGAAAGACGCGAGCGGCTCTGCCCAGTGCGAGCTATCAAAGACAAAGCGGTCGATGAGGCTAT
This sequence comes from Akkermansiaceae bacterium, assembly GCA_013041925.1. Taxonomy (GTDB): domain Bacteria; phylum Verrucomicrobiota; class Verrucomicrobiia; order Verrucomicrobiales; family Akkermansiaceae; genus Oceaniferula. The sequence goes on from JABDRB010000005.1 coordinate 20,217, forward strand.
AGAGTCTTTCTGTAAAAACGGGCGACAGCTCACCTTGCCACCAAAAGACAAGTGGAAGATCGCTATTGAGGTGGGCAAAAACGGTATTGCGAAGACGCCCTGTCGCTTTCCCTGTGAGTTGAAAGGCAATCTGCTCACAGCACACACTTTTCTGGCCATGGGACAGGTTACAATGTGCTGTAATCCATGCGCGAATCGATGTCTCGGGATCCTCTCGATCAATACCAATCAAGATGGCACGGCACGCGTGTTCACGGGTGATCGTTTGCATCAGTTCCGAGTTCTTGATAATCGCTCCTTTTTCCTCTGAATACACCGCCAGATTAATCAACGAGGCATTGGTGCTCGCCTTATCCGCCTCCCAGAGAAGCCGTAACTCCTTGTCAACAGAATCAATGGCCACCTCTTTCCCTAGGGCTAACGCGTATTCGTCATGGATCATATCACTCATAGGTCAAATTGCGTTAAAGTCTTCTCCACTTGTGACCTTCTTGGGCAAGAAGATCATCGGCTTCCTTCGGCCCCCATGAGCCCGCCACAAACTCTGCCATCGGCGGAGGTGACTTCGACTGATGCCAAGCATGCTCGATGTGATCGATAAACTTCCATGCCTCCTCGACCTCATCACGGCGCGCAAACAAGGTAGCGTCTCCCGCCATGGAATCCAACAGGAGCCGTTCATAAGCCTCTGGGCTCCCTTTGCCAAAGCTAGTGGCATAATGGAAATCCATCTTAACGGGTTCAAGCCTCAGACTTGCCCCTGGAATTTTGGAAACCATCCGCAATGAAATCCCCTCGTCAGGCTGAATACGCATCACCAGCACATTGCCGCCAGGAACGCCACCGGAAAGGGCATTGAAAAGCACCGTCGGTGGCTCTTTGAAGTGAATAGAAATCTCCGTCGCCTTCTTAGGTAACTGCTTCCCCATACGGACATAAAAGGGCACGCCACTCCATCGCCAAGTATCAATCATCACCTTCAGCGAGACATACGATTCCGTCATCGACTCAGGGTCAACACGATCCTCCTCGCGATAACCCACGACTCGTTTTCCATCCACGTGACCGGCCACATACTGAGCACGCACCACATTTTGCGCAACCAGTTCAGGTGTATCCCATTGCCTCATCGACCGTAACACCTTGACCTTCTCATCACGCACGCCATCCGCCGATAAGTCGGTGGGGGGCTCCATCGCAACCAAGCTAAGCAGTTGTAGCAAATGATTCTGCACCATATCACGTAACGCCCCCGCCTGATCGTAGTAACCACCACGTCCCCCTTCCATCCCGAGATTCTCCGCACATGTAATCTGAATCTGGTCGATATACCGGCTATTCCAGAGCGGCTCAAAGATAGCGTTGGCAAAACGGAGCACCATGATGTTTTGTGCGGTTTCCTTACCGAGATAATGATCGATTCGGTAGGTATCACGCTCCTTGAAGGTGCGGTTTACCACCCTATTGAGATGCTGAGCCGTTGGCAAATCGGTCCCAAAGGGTTTTTCCACGATCACACGTGACCAACAGCCACCCTTGTTCTCACTCAGGCCCGCCATCTTGAGGTGCTCTAATACATCATCAAAAAATGCAGGAGCGCTGGCAATGTAGAAAAGTCGGTGCCCCTTACCTCCTCGCTCGCGGTCAATTTCATCCAGTTTATCGGCGAGTCGTTGATAGCCGTCGGCTTCTTGGAATTCACTTTGATGGTAGTGGACATTTTTTGCAAACTCATCCCAAATCGCGTCATCATGCCCACTGCGGGATACTTTTTTATTCACCTCTTCCAGCCCACGTCGATACTCGGCGTCTGACTTTTCACGGCGTGCAAACCCGATGATTTTCACTCCAGCTGGCAGGGCCCCCTCGATTTGCAGGTTATACAGCGCTGGCACCAGCTTGCGGTGGGTCAAATCCCCAGTCGCACCAAAAATAACCACCGTGCACGCCTCCGGCCGTGAACGCGATACCAGATCCTTTCGAAACGGATTTTTCATAAATAAAAGCCCTCCCCGGAAGCCGATCATCGTCAGACCAACTGGCCAAACACATTATAACTGCGGGGGGAAACCTCACCATAACCACGAAACTCAACGCATCAAGAAAAACGGGTGTCAGTATTTCACGCCGACCTATGAGCCACAGCAACACACCGCCATGCCGCCCCCAAGCAGCGGGCTAAACCATCCCCCCACCTTAATCACGGAGTGTTGTTCTTTTTCCGATGCAGCAGGTCACTGGCAACGGCATCGGCAAACGACCCGACAGCACCGCGGTAATGGATCACCCCGTCTTTTCCCAGCACCAGACAATACGGCCACCCCGTCACCCGGTAATCCTTCGCGATCTTCTGATCGGGGTCGGAAAAATTACGCCACGTGACGAGTCGGTCCGCCTCAAGTGCCCTCAGATTGCGCAGTGAGTCTCGGTTCACCCCGACGATGGCAAAGGGATCTGCCACCTTACGGCTCATGATTTTACGTAGAATCCCCAGCGACCGGGCCGCCTCGTTATCCCAGCTCGACCAGAACACAAGCATCACCACCTTACCGCGGAAATCCTTGAGCTGCATCGCCCGACCCGCAGCATCCGTGCCTCTGATCGATGGAGCCACACGGCCTTTGGAGAGGTTTTTGATTTTGTAAAGCTCGTCCCTGACAATGTCCGCCACGGTAATCCCGCCCAGCTTGACATGGGCACTCTTAATAATCGCCTCGGTCAGGTGCTTGCGTCGCTGCGCCATAATCCGGTAATCATCACCCAGCTCACCTAACATTATCGATAATGCCAGAGCCGCCTGCCCTTGCACCTCGGTATGGGGGTTGCTACTTTCAATCGTTTCTAGCAACTTCATCCCCCGCGACCGCAACGGCAACTTCCCAGATCGAGGCATCTCGCCACGAGCATTAAGATACACCATCCCGATACAAAAAGTGCCTAACTTCGGGCTCTGCATGTGGTGTTCTTCCACAGCATTCAGCAACGCACGCTGAGACTCAGCCTTGAGGGACGGGTCGTTTTTCAATAACCAAGCACCGTATTTCAATGTCCAGTCGTTGGCGAGTTCCCGATTGAGTAATCGTTTGAGCTTGGCTCCATAATCGGCTGGATTGGGGCGTTTTTTGGTGATCAGCTCGAGCGTTTGGGCATCAGGTGCCAACCGCATCTCAGACAACCAGAGCCGTTGTTCACGGTCGTACCCCTGAGTAATGGCAGCTGCACCCGCCTCAGTAGCCGCCCGCACGGGAAAAATCCCGAGCATCATCACAAGCAGCAATACAGCATTCATCGGCTTCACTCTGATCATGGTGTCACATTAACAGGCTTTCTTGCTGGATCAAGGGGGAGATACCGACAACTAATGCTTATCCATCACAGCCTGCAGCTCACGCTGAAAGGCCATGACGTCGGCCTCTGTCGGACGGTATCCCTCCGTATCGGGATCCACCCCGAGACGACCCTGCTCATCAACATACCACATCCCGCCCTGACCACCGGGGAATGTCACACGGCCGCTTGCCATCACTCCTGGGCGGGCAATCCCGTCTACAGTCACCGTCACCTTGCCCCCTTCTTGCGGAGGAGGAATAATTTCCAAATCATCCTCAGTAAGTTCAGCTCCAGCATCGCCAGCATCGGCCGAGCTCTCCGCCTCATCTGCGGCTTCCGCGGCTTTGGCTTCTTCGGCGAGGTTGCGGATTTCGATTCCCAGATCGAGCACGAGAAACCGTGTATCCATATAAGTCAGGCGCAGTTCCATCTCATCCTCCATCCGTTTCTGAATGTCGGCAAGCTGGGCTCCATCATCGGCCCATGCCTTCAGGGTGATGATCTGATCGTCGGTAAGTTTTTTGGCATCAAACATAGTGTCGAGGTCATTTAACGAGACCACGGCCACGATGCAAGACATTGGAGTCAGAATCCGATGCTTCCTTCGCACTTTGGTGTTGGGGTTTGGAATAATCGTCTTTATATTCCGGTTGTGCCGGACCCCACATCACCCTTCCCCGTCTCCCCACCCCGCGCGTGGGCCGAGATCAACCTTGCCCACCTGCGCCACAATTACCACGTCGCATCCCATCATCAACATGGCGATATCATGGCGGTGCTCAAGGCGGGCGCCTACGGGCACGGACTGGAAAAAATCGCCACGGCCTTGGAAAACCTGCCCGATGACCCCGCACCCATCTTTTTAGGCGTCGCTAGTGTGATCGAAGCCCGCCGACTCGCAGAAATCGGCATCCAAACCCGCATCTACCTACTCGGCCCTACCTGCCCGTTCGAGAGGGAGGAAATCGTCGCCCGCCGCTGGACACCTTGTATCTCAAGCCTCGACGAAGCCGTCAGCTTCAACCAACAAGTCGCCTCCCACCACTCAGGCGAGTCACCCCAGAAGCTCCCCGTCCACCTGACCGTGGATACCGGCATGGGCCGCGGTGGGTTTCTCCCGCATGAACTCCTACGCGAGATCGACACCTTGGATCAGCTCGACCACCTCGATATCGAGGGAATCGGGTCACACCTGCCGTCCGCCGACGAAGACGAGCATTTTACCCAAAAGCAGTTTGAGCAGTTCGACGCACTCGTCACAGCGCTTGGCTCCGACCGATTTCAATTTCGGCACCTCGCCAACAGCGCGGGGCTTCTCTCATACCAAAGCCACTGCACCAACCTCTACCGCCCTGGCCTGATGCTCTACGGCATCTCACCGATCAAAAAATTTCAGCACAAACTCAAACCCGTACTCAGTTTAAAATCCAAGGTTTCCCTCGTGCGCACCCTCCCCGCTGGGCATGGGATCTCGTATGGTCGCGATACCGTCTTGAAAAAGGAAACCCAAGTCGCCACCATCGGTATCGGCTACGGCGACGGATACCCACGAGCACTCTCACCCGATCAAACAAGCGTCCTCATCCAGGGCAAACGCTGCCCGCTGCTAGGTCGGGTCACCATGGACCAGATCATGGTGGATGTCAGCACCCTGCCGAGCTGCCACAGCGGCGACGAGGTGGAGCTCTTTGGATCGCACATCCTCGTCAGCGAGATCGCCCAACAGGCAAACACGATCCCATGGGCCGTGCTCACCGGGATCACTCCGCGGGTCACCCGCATCTATTGCAATGAGTAGCCTAGGCTTAACTCGGTTCAACCAAGCCAACACGGATCTCAGCCGCGCCACCGACTAGGGGCGAAGCCGCTCCAGCAACTTCTGCGTCGCCCTGACACCCTCGACCGGAGGTGTTTTTTCGCCTTCGTATTCGATGGAGATAATCTTTTTATACTCCACATCATTGATGCTTCTGATGAGGCGAAAATAACTGAGACTCTTCTCATTCCCCTCATCGTCGAAGCCCCAGCTCTTGGCTGAAACCGACTCCGAGTAGGGCAACATCGCCACCGTCCCGCAGTAAGGGTCGGACAACTTACCAAAATCTGGCATGAGTCGGCAGGCAGGGTGCTTCATCGTCCTTGCAAGAGCCGCTAGAAAGTGTCCATTCCGCGCCCACGTCGAAGCACCGGGCTCAATCACCAGCATCACCCCATTTTCCTTGGCGTAATCGGCAAGTGGCGTCAAGGCCTCGATCGAGTTGGCGATGGCGACCTTCCGCTTCCCACCCTCGGGTGCTTTAAGAAAAACACGCACAAACTTGGAATCGAGGACCACCGCGTGATCGACGTAACGCTTAAACGCATCACCGCCCATCTTGCGCTGCTCGGCAGTTTCTCCTGTGGCGTCGACCGCACCGGCCATGACCAGAAAAATGTTTGTTCCCGCTGCGTCTGAGCGTTTCTTCAGCGCTTTGTAAAACTCAGGATCGTTTCTCTGCGCCTCCGGAAACCCACCGTCCCAGATATCGATCTCAGTAATGCCAAACGTTTTCTTCGCAAATGCCGGATAGTCCAACGGCTTCAAACGGCCATCCTTAAAAAGATGGCGCAGCGAATACATGGACAAGCCAATCGTGTAACTCTCCTGCTTCTTTGGCTCCTCATGTGCCATCGCGGTGGGCACCGCCAGCATCGTCAAAAAAGTCCCCATCATCAGCCCTGTCACCACCTGTCGAATTCGTGTTGTATCGTTCATTGTCTTGATTGTCATCATGTTGCCTTGTTGGGGGTCACCCCCCTCAGTGACGCAACCCTGCCGCATCACCAAGCACCCCGCAATGACATATTCCGGAAAAACTCCCCCCCCTCTCTTCCATCGTCCGATCAATATCGCTCCTTTGACCTTCGGCACGGCGCCATGCGTTCGAACGGTGTTCTCATCCCTGACCAGCAACAAAAAACCCCCTTCATGAAGGGGGTTTTTGGAAAATGGAGCCGGTTAACGGATTCGAACCGTTGACCTACTGATTACAAATCAGTTGCTCTACCAACTGAGCTAAACCGGCGTTATTTGTTGTTGATCGATGAAACTATCGGCAACTTCATCCGATCGGG
>JABDRB010000010.1 GCA_013041925.1 Akkermansiaceae bacterium
AGGGGAAAAGAGGGGAAAAGAGGGGAAAAGAATTTTGAATGGTGAGTTTAGAATTGTGAATTACCGCTCACTGGAAGAGTCAATGGTGAAATTGTGTCTGTTCTGGTGAGTATCGCTTGGATTCACGTTAAATGCGAATGCAGTCCCCTTACCCGCCGTACCAAGAAAAATTTTACGGCCGCGCAATATTTTTTCTGTAAAAGTGGCTGATGACTTTTGTTGAAGATTGAGTGTTGGTTTCTTTTTATTTTGTTAGTTGAGCTTGAGGTAGGATTTTCCTGTTTCCCAAGTCTCGGAGATTTCGATCAGCACAGCGGTGACGAGACGCAGTAATGAGTCCTCGTTGGGGAAGAGGCCAACGACGCGAGTTCGGCGTTTGATCTGACTGTTGAGTGTCTCGCAGGCATTGGAGGTGCGTAACCGCTTGCGGTGAGCTTCAGGTAACGCGAATACGGCAAAGCCTTCGGGGATGTTCTCCTCGGCCCAGGTTGCGAGTTTTGGCTGGTCTTTGCGATAAGTGTTGACGAAGTCCTTGAGGCGTTCTTCTGCATGCTCCCTATTATGGGCATTGAAGATAACCCGTATGTCTGCGGCCACCTTGCTTTTGAGATGCTGTTTGGTGATGTAACTTTGGGCGTTTTGCTGAAGATGAAACTGGCAGCGTTGCCACGGACTGGCGTTCAAAGAAGCTTTGAGAGCGGCTCGGAGTCCGGTGTGCGCATCGGATGTAACCATGTTGGTAATGCCAATGCCTCGTATGCGGTTCCTGTTCGTCAGGGCAGTGTTTTGCTTCCAGCTTCCTTCAGCCAATACCTCGCGATGTTAACCTTGCCTTCCGCTAGCGGTTCTCTCTACCGAGCCCGCAGGGGACTTGAACCCCCAAGTCAGTGCGCCCTGCCGGGCGCACCAAAAAAAACGGCGAGCCACTTCCGTGACTCGCCGTTGATGATTTCTTTGAGAGGTTACTAGAACCTCACAGGCTTAGCTTACGCTTCAGCTGGCTCGGGTGCCGCCTCGCTTTGCTTAGCATCACGCTGAGCAGCACGGATCGACATCTTAACACGACCGCGGTCGTCGACGCCAACGCACTTGGCGGTGACCGTGTCACCTTTCTTGACGACGTCCTCAGTTTTCTCGACCCGGCCTTCGGCCAGCTCCGAGATGTGAATCAGTCCGTCTTTACCGGGCATGATCTGCATGAATGCACCGAAGTTCGTGGTGGATACGATGGGACCCGTGTAAACGGTGCCCACTTCGATCTCTGCGAACATCTGCTTGATCATCTCCATAGCGCGATCAAGGCTCTCTTTCTTGGATGCGTAAACATGCACCGTGCCATCGTCCTCGATGCTCACGTCAGCACCAGACTCAGCCTGGATACCTTTGATGTTTTTACCTCCTGGTCCGATAAGCTCACCGATACGATCAGGATCGATCTTGGTCGACTCGATACGTGGCGCGTGCTCAGAGAGATTGGCAGGAGCCGCAATCGTGTCTTCCATTTTCTTAAGAACGATCACGCGGGCATCCGTCGCTTTAACAAGAGCTTCCTCAAGGATCGAAAGAGGAATACCTGGAAGCTTGAGGTCGAGCTGGTAGCCCGTCACACCTTCGCTGGTTCCACATACTTTAAAGTCCATGTCACCGTAAAAGTCTTCACTTCCGATGATATCGAGCAACGTTTTGTGTTCTGTGATGTTATCGTTTTCATCCATCTCAGTGACGAGACCCACAGCAATCGCTCCTACGGGGCGAATGAGTGGCACACCTGCGTCAAGCAGAGCCATGGTGCCGGAACAAACCGTCGCCATGGATGAGGACCCATTGGACTCAAGCACCTCGGAGGTCACACGCATCGCGTATGGGAAATCCTCTACGGATGGGATCACCGGTGCGATGGAACGCTCAGCAAGAGCACCATGACCAATTTCACGACGATTCATGCCGCCGAAGCGACCGGCTTCACCCACAGAGAAGGGAGGGAAGCTGTAGTGAAGGAAGAAGCGCTTGCTGTCTTCGCCACCCGCGTAGTTATCAAAATACATACACTCATCAGCAGGTGCGAGAGTCGCGGTTGCCAGAGCTTGAGTTTCACCACGAGCGAAGATCGATGATCCGTGCACACGTGGAAGCGATCCGGCCTCGGAGTAGAGCGGGCGAAGTGTGTCGATGTCACGACCGTCGGCACGAACGCCTTTTTCCATAATGCTCACACGGAACGCCTTTTTCTGAAGGTATTCAAATGCTTGCTCGATCTCAAACTCGGTGGTCTCAGGAGCACGCTCCATGATCGCGGCTTCAACTTCGTCGCGAAGTGCTCCAACTTTCTTCTCACGCTCGATTTTATTAGCGGCGTAGATAGCGCCTTCGATACGCTCACCTGCCACTTCGTAAGCAATCTCAAGAAGATCTTCCTTAGCCACCGTTACGGTGTAGTCACGCTTAGGTTTACCCACTTTTGCCGCAAAGGCTTCGATCGCCTCAACGATGATCGTGACGTTCTCTTGCGCAAAGTGAAGTGCTTTGACAAATTCAGCTTCAGGAAGCTCATTAGCAGCACCCTCGATCATGATCACCTCGGTTTTATTACCCACGTAAACAAGATCCAAGTCACTTTCTTCGCGCTGCTCAAAGGTTGGGTTCACGATGAACTCACCATCAACACGACCAACGCGCACAGCACCGATCGGGCCAGCGAATGGAATGTCCGAGATGCACAGAGCGGCGGATGCGCCGTTCATGCTCAGGATATCCGCATCGTTCTCGCCGTCAGCAGCAAGCATCAGGGCGATGATCTGAGTATCATAAAGGTAGCCTTTCGGGAAAAGCGGACGCAGTGGACGGTCCGTCATGCGGCAGGTAAGAACCTCTTTTTCGGTCGGGCGGCCTTCACGTTTGAAGTATCCTCCAGGGAAAGTGCCCGCTGCAGCAGCACGCTCTTTGTATTCAACCGACAAGGGGAACCATGTCTGACCTGAACGGATTTTTGATTGTGAAACAGCCGTAACAAGAACAACCGTTTCGCCGGATGTAATTTCTACGGCACCATCGGCCAACTTGGCCAGCTTACCCGTTTCAATCGTCATCGGGTTGGATCCCACCGGGATCGTAATTTTTTCAATATTCATATTCATATTTTCTTTTCTTCTTGGGTTAGTTGCCCTCCATGCCCTCATCGCACATTTGGCGCGGACAGGATGGCAGATGTCTCTTTTTATTGGATTCGGGCAGTGCCTCCAGAGCCGTCATAACGGGCTCCGTGAAATAGTGACAGGCCAGTCAATGAACGGACCTACGGAAAATTTTCAAAGGCAATACCCAGCCCCTGCGGATCGAATGAGACAAGGAGTTCGATCCTGAGGGGGGATAGGCAAAACGGCCACGGATAATCCCGTGACCGTTTGCAAAATTTGATTAGCGGCGAAGTTCAAGCCCTTTAACCACCTTGGCATAACGCTCTTCAGATTGACCCTTGAGGTAATCGAGAAGTTTGCGGCGTTGGGCCACCATCGTCAGCAACCCTCGGCGGCTGGCAAAGTCTTTTTTGTGCTCACCCATGTGTGTGGTGAGGTGCTTGATGCGTTTCGTGAGAAGCGCAATTTGGAAGTCAGCACTTCCAGTATCACCTTCGTGAAGTTGGAAGTCAGCAGGATTAATTTCAGTTTCTGTACTCATAGTATTCATTGGTTCAGACCAGCTCCTTGCCAGTCAGCCCTTGTGCGGGAGGCGGGAATAAAACAGAATCTCAGCCGATTGCAAGCTCTATTCGTGTTTCTGAACTGGTTTCTACTTGTTTGAAAACCATGTGCCATGCTCGACATCAAGCAACAAAATCAACACACGCGCCCAAAAACCATCCCTCTCACCATCTAGAGCTTTGACAAGGTAAAGGGTCTGAAGATAATCGCCGCGATGCCGAACAATCAACTACCCAAACTTTTCATCCCCGGACCGGTGGATATTGCCCCGGAAACTTACGAAGCGATGTGCCAGTCGATGATGGGCCACCGTGGCGGAGACTTCGAAGCCCTCTATAGCAGCATTCAACCTGGGTTAAAAAAAATCCTCGGCACCGACCGACCCGTTTACCTCTCCACCTCCTCCGCTTGGGGCGTGATGGAGGGAGCGATCCGCAACCTCGTACAAAAAAAAGTGCTCAACCTCTGCTGCGGCGCGTTTTCAGATAAATGGTTCGGGGTCGCCCAAAGCTGCGACAAGGAGGCGGAGAAAATCCAAGTCGAGTGGGGCCAACCGATCGATCCTGCCGCCGTGCGTGCTAAGCTTGCCGAGGGTGGATTCGATACCGTGACGCTGGTTCACAATGAAACATCGACGGGAGTGATGAATGACCTCGCAGGCATCGCCGCCGTGGTCAAAGAATTCCCGGGCGTTCTGCTAGTGGTTGATACCGTCTCCTCACTTTCAGCCGTGCCAGTCGAGATGGACGACCTTGGCATCGATGTTGTTTTAGCCGGCGTGCAAAAAGCCTTTGCTCTCCCCCCAGGCTTGACCATCTTCGCAATTTCCGAGGCCGCTCTCGAGCGCGCTGCAGGAACTTCAGGCCGCGGCTACTACTTCGACTTCATTGAGTTTGAAAAAAATGCGGTCAAAAACAACACGCCATCGACCCCGGCGGTCTCTCTGCTCTATGCGCTGAAACACAAGGTGGATTCGATCATGGAGGAAGGCTTGGATGCACGCTTTGCTCGCCACGCTCAACTCAACGGCATGATCCATGCATGGCTGACCAAACACGGGTTCGAACACTTCGCCCCCGCGGGGTTCCGGTCAAAAACGCTGACCACCATCGCCAACAATCAAAACATCGATGTGCCTGGCTTCATCAAAGCACTCCGCCAAAAACACCACATCCTGATCAATGGCGGCTATGGAAAAATCAAAGGAACCACATTCCGTATTTCCAATATGGGAAATGAAAGCGTCGAATCCATGCAGGAGCTTATCGATGCTCTGGACGATGTCGTTGTCGATTTCCTTTAACCCCGAGTTGCGTCACCTGAAACGATAAATCGCGCCCGATCTTGAGCGGCCTCCATAAACAACTCAGCCACAGGCTTGAGTTGCCCTTGATAAACGATGCCGATTTCCAGAGCGGGGAAATCATCGAGCGCAATAGCCTTCACCCCCTTGGGCAATTGCGCACCAGGGATATTGACGGTGATCCCCGCGCCAAAGCCACAGCGAACGAACTGCTTAACCACCTCCAGCGAATCCACTTCCACCGCCACAGGCCAGCTCAAGCCCCGCGCATCGATCCCCTTCTGAAAAACCTGCATCACCTCCTCATTCGCCGGCAGCCCGACCAACGGAATACTGGCCCGCAACTCACCCCCATCCTGCACTAGCAGGTCATCCCACTTCTTCGCCTTGTGCCGGCTCGGCAATAGCAAGGCCAACGGCAGGCGCATCAGTTGCAGCGATTTAAGACCATCACTCAGACGAGAATGAATCACGCTCACGGCAAGATCCGCCTGCTGCCTGACGAGAAGATCCTGAATATCCGAGGGCTCAGCATCTCGCAAGGTCAACCGAAGCCCAGGAACCTGATCCCGTAGATCAGCAAGAAGTTCTGGCAGGTGGTGACGCAACACAGAGGCCGACGCCGCAATGCGCAAATGCCGACTCTCCTCCCCTTTTAATCGGGCCTCCATATCCCCCAAACGTGAAAAGAAGGGATACACATAATCATACAGCTCATCGCCAGCTTGAGTGAGGCTGAAGGGTCTGCGGTTAAAGAGCTTCACCCCGAGACTCTTCTCAAGCTGCAACAGCTGCCCACTCACTGCCGGCTGCTGAATCCCATAGGGCATCTTCCGGACCGCGGCCGTTACCCCTTCGTATTTGGCCACGTAATAAAATAACTCCAAGTGATGCACATTCATAGCAAACAGAATAGGTCTCCCACCACCATTGCCAAACTCCAAAATACAAAACCTCCCCTGCGAGAATTTGCGTTGATCAAACTGAAGGATCAGATAGAATACCCTGTCATGACAAAAGGATACGAGGCGCACCAACAACGACGTATGGAGCTCTCCACCTTTGGCAAGGATCTCGCGCGCAGATCAAAGTCGAAGTGTGAACTGAGTGGCGCGTCCGGGGTGCCATTACACATTTACGAAATCCCACCCGCCCCGACTGCCCCCGACCCCACCCGCTGCATCATGCTCTGCGAGCAGGTGATCGACCAACTCAACAAACCCAACCAACTCGCCCCCGACCAGTGGCATCACCTCAGTGAGTTGGTCTGGAGCGACATCCCCGCCATACAAATCATGGCATACCGCATTCTCACCCACATTGCCAAAAAGCATATCTGGGCACAGGATATCTTAGACGAAGCCTACCTTGACGATGAAATCATGCATCAAGCCAACAAGGAACCTCTCTAGGTAAGAGCGGACGGCTGCAGCTGGCGTCACCCCCAACTCCCCGACTCCTACCCTCTCGGATGGAACTTCCGGTGCACCGACTTCAGGCCTTTTTGATCGACGTGGGTATAAATCTGGGTCGTTGCAATATCAGCGTGACCTAACATATCCTGAATGACACGCAGGTCGGCACCATTCTGCAACAAGTGGGTGGCAAAGGAATGCCGCAACAAGTGAGGATACACGTTCTGCTCCAAACCTGCCGCCTTAGCACGTTGTTTCACTATTTCCCTGACGCGCTCAGGGCTGAGCTTGCCACCGCGGATACTCAGAAACACCCACGATGATGTCATCTTTTTCACCATTCCAGGTCGTTCATTTTTAAGATAATCCGCCACTGCCTCACGGGCCTTCCCACCCACGGGAACAACTCTGGTTTTCCCACCCTTCCCCGTGACACGAATAAACCCCTCGTCGAGATCCAAGTTTTCGAGGCGAGCACCACAGAGCTCGGAGAGCCGAAGTCCGGATGCGTAAAAGAGCTCCAGAACCGCGAGATCACGGCGCCCCAGCGGCTTATCTCGATCCACCGACTCCAGCATCGCGCGCACATGCTGTTCATTCAATGTCTCAGGAAGATGTATCTCACCGCGCGGCGCCAGCAGTGGCTCCGCCGGATCGGCTACGATCACCTTGTTTCCAGCAAGCCGACGAAAAAAAATCTTCAGATGCACCATACTGATCCGCAATGACGATGACGCCATCCCACGCCGCTGTAGCTCAGAGAGAAACTCGGATAATGTCTCCGTGCCAACCTCATTCCAATCCGTCACCCCATGGTGGTCAAGCCATTCCACGAGGGCATCAAGCGTTTGCCTTACCGACAACTGATAGGCCGTCGATAGCCCACGCTCGGTGGCAATGTAGAGCAAAAATTGATCAATTTCCGAGGTCACAACACCTTTTACCCTCAATCGCGCAGATACAAAACAGCAAAATCATGCAGCTCAAGATGCCACATCCTCCCGCCCCATCTCACCCGCTTTCAGCCTCCGGAAAAGAACCTGTTCGACGCGTCGGCCGTCGGTGCTCGTCACCTTCGCCTCATACCCCTCCACCCTCAACGTTTCTTCTGGCTCGGGGATATGGCCCAGCTCGCGCGTGATGTAGCCACCAACGGTTGATATCTCGCCACTTTCCAAGTCCAACTCAGGCACATGGTTCGATAGCTCATTAAGCGTCAGTGACCCTTCCACCATGAACTCATGATCATTGAATCGTTTCAACAAACTGCTCTCATTATCAAATTCATCCTGAATGTCGCCCACTAATTCCTCCATCACATTGTCCATAAAGACAAGACCTGCAGGATCTCCATGTTCATCCACCACCATCGCAAGATGGGCATGCTCTTTAAGAAAAAATTGAAGCAATACATCCAATGCCATCGTTTCAGGCACCACTTTGATCGGCCGCTTGATCCGGACAAGGTCTGGGTCTTCATCGCTGATCAACGTCAGTATGTCCTTGATGTGAATAATCCCCAACGCACGGTCAAGATGCCCTTTCACCAGCGGAAATCGCGTATGTTTACTCTGGATCGCCAACTCCAAATTCGCGGCAAAGTCCGCATCGACATCAAGCGCGACCACCTCACTGCGCGGCGTCATCACATCCTTGACGGATATATCATTTAACTCCAGCGCGTTGATCAGGATCTCACGCTCGGTGTCGGTCACCTTGTCGTGTTTTCCGCTCTCCTCGACGAGCATGGCAAGCTCCTCCGCACTGTGCACGTCAGCATGCCCAGCTGGCTCAACACGAAACACCTTTTTCAAAATTAGATTGGCCGTGTTGTTGATCATCCAGATCGCCCAACCAAAAAACTTGTAAAAAAGATGCAACGGACGAATCAGCGCCAAGGTCGTGCCGACCGGCTTTCGAATCGCCAACACCTTGGGCACCTGCTCACCCACAATGACATGGATAAAAGAAAACGACACAGCTGCCACCGTGATCGAAATACTCCGCACAATCCACTCCGGCGCGTCCGGCGTGACATGCTGTAATAAGGGCGCTACAAAATGCAACACCAACGGCTCACCCAGCATCCCCAACACCAACGAGGCCACCGTAATCCCTAACTGACCAGCAGATAAATATCCATCCAGCTTCGCCAGCGCATGCAACGCCAGATTGGCCTTGGCGGGTTTCACCCCCTGCACTTCAATCAGCTGGCTCTTACGCACTTTCACCAACGCAAATTCCACAGCCACAAAAAAGGCATTCATGGTGAGAAAGATAACAATCCCCAGCAAATATTTCACCACCAGCTCCCACGATGGAAGATGTTTAGGCAGCGCACTCGCCGATGCGATGATGTCAAAGGTCTCGTACATCACTGTTTTTCGTAGACCCCCTCATCACGCTTCTCCAACACGGTGAACCCTGCCTTTTTAGCATCACTGATCGATAAGGGCTTGGCAATTTTCGGCGTATTCACCCGACTTATCAACTTTTTGACAGGATGCCGGCACAGCGGACAAAGCGTCAACGCTTCCCGATCCACAGGCCGACGTAATTCAAACCCCCTCGCACACACACGACAACTCATCTCCGGATCGTCGGCGTGTTCTGATATATATTCGTAAAGAGGCATTTCTGTAGGGTGCCAGCTACCGCCAGCATCAGGAAAACAAGAAAGACGCAAAGTGTAATCCCCTTATCAGGAACCACCTTGCGTCAGAAAATATCACAACTGAGCCAAGCTTACCAGCTCGACTTGGTGACGCCGGGAATCATCCCATGCGAAGCAAGCTCGCGAAATGCAATACGCGAAAGCTTGAAACGACGGAGATATCCATGACGACGACCGGTGTATTCACAACGGTTCACCAATCGGGTTCTGCTTGAGTCGCGTGGAAGCATGCTCAGACCAACATAATCTTTCTCCTCTTTGAGTTGTTTACGAAGATCCGCATACTTTGCGACGGTTGCTTGCTTGCGCTTGTTGCGCGCTATCCAGGATTTCTTTGCCATAACGGGGCGCTCGAGATACCCGATCCCGCGGGTAAATCAAGCCATTTTTGCTCAAAACTTCACTTTTCTTACCATCACCCCGATTCCTATTGCCTCCCAGCCCTTAGCAGCCTTAATTCCATCAACGATTCAGCAGACATCGACGTTCGGATTCATGATCTACTGAACACACCATCCAAACAACCAACATCATGTCCACCACACCCTTCCACTACCAAGAAGCCTTCCCTCTCGGCCCCGATACCACCGAATACGAGCAAATCCACGCCGACCTCTCACCCGACCTCATTTCTACCGCCGAGTTCGAGGGCGAAACCATGCTCAAAATAGCCCCCAAAGCACTCAGCCTGCTTGCCAACGAGGCCTCCAAAGCCATTTGCTTCAAACTCCGCACCTCTCACCTTCAACAGGTCGCCGCCATCCTCGACGACCCCGAGGCCACCGACAACGATCGCATGGTCGCCCTGATGTTACTCAAAAATGCCGAAATCGCCTCCCACGGTATCCTCCCCGCCTGCCAAGACACCGGCACCGCCATTGTCATGGGCAAAAAAGGACAAAACGTCCGCACCACCGGCGACGATAGCGAAAACCTCTCGCGCGGCATCCATCAAACCTACACCGAGGAAAACCTACGCTACTCACAAACTTCCCCACTCAGCATGTATGAGGAGGTCAACACCAAGACCAACCTCCCCGCTCAAATCGACCTCTACGCCACCGAGGGCGACGCCTACAAGTTCCTCTTCATCTCCAAGGGCGGCGGCTCCGCCAACAAAACCTTCCTTTACCAGGAAACCAAGGCACTGCTCAACCCAGCCCGACTCAAAGAGTTCTGCATCGAGAAAATGAAAAGCCTCGGCACCTCCGCCTGCCCACCCTACCACCTCGCTCTCGTCATCGGCGGCACCTCCGCAGAAACCTGCTTGAAGACAGTCAAAATGGCCTCCACCCGCTACTACGACGAACTTCCTACCGAAGGCAACGCGCACGGTCAGGCATTCCGTGACCTCGAACTCGAACAAGAACTCCTCACCGCCGCCCGTGAAATCGGGATCGGCGCCCAATTCGGTGGGAAATACTTCGCGCTCGACGTCCGCGTCATCCGCCTGCCACGCCACGGCGCCTCGTGCCCAGTCGGCATCGGCGTCTCATGTTCGGCCGACCGACAAGCCAAAGCAAAGATCACCAAAGACGGCATCTTCTTGGAAAAACTCGAAACCAACCCCGGACAGTTCATCCCTGAGAAATACAAAGACTGGAAATTCAGCGGCGTCCCCATCAACCTCGATGAAGGGATGGACAAGGTGCGAGAAACCCTGAGCCAATACCCAGTCACCACCGCCGTCTCACTCACTGGCACCATCATTGTCGGACGCGATATCGCACACGCCAAACTCAAGGAACGACTCGAGAAAGAAGGAGACCTCCCCCAATACCTCAAAGATCACCCGATCTATTACGCTGGCCCCGCCAAAACACCCGAAGGCTACGCCTCAGGCTCATTCGGACCCACCACCGCCGGACGCATGGACGGCTACGTCGACCTCTTCCAAAGTCACGGAGGCTCGATGGTGATGCTGGCCAAAGGCAACCGTTCACAGCAGGTCACCGACGCCTGTAAAAAACACGGCGGATTCTACCTCGGTAGCGCCGGGGGACCTGCCGCCTTGCTCGCCACCGATCACATCAAAAAACTCGAGGTGCTTGAATACCCCGAGCTCGGGATGGAAGCCGTCTGGAAAATCCAAGTCGAAAACTTCCCCGCCTTCATCCTGATCGATGACAAGGGCAACGATTTCTTTACACAGATTAACCAGTGCCCCGTCTGCTAATCGTTAAGCGATCCATCAACCACATCGAAGGTCGTGCTCCACAGCACGGCCTTCTTTTTTTACCCCATGAAGGACTCCGTCACGCAGGGTGCAGGGTTCATCCCGCCGCGCCTTCACCCGTTCTGACCGCTATAATAGCGGCGGATACGCTTAATCTCGAGGTGCATCAATATGGCGATGACCAGAGCAACCACAAAGGCTCCACCAAAAATATAAAGACTCTGCTGGTAGCTGTGCGTCTTCTCATAGACGTAAGCATTAATCATCGGGCCTACCACTCCGGCCAATGACCAAGCCGTGAGGATAAAGCCGTGAATGGTCGGCATTTCCTTCAGACCAAAAAGGTCGCTGATGTAGGCAGGGATGCTGGCAAAACCGCCACCATAACAGGTCAGAATCACAAAAGTCACCGCCATAAAGGCCCACGGCATTGTGGTCAAATTCGCCAACAAGGGAAAGGCGATGATCTGTATGATAAAAAACGCGATGTAGGTATTGGCCCGACCAATCACATCGGAAAACGATGCCCAGAGAATACGCCCGAGACCATTAAACAAAGAGATCCCCATCACCAAGTAGCTGGCCATCGCAATATCAAGACGCACCATTTCGTAACCCATCTTCTTGGCCGTCCCAATCACCGCAATGCCACAGGAAACGTTGATAAAAAGCATCAACCAAAGTCCGTAAAACCCAGGAGTGCGCAGCGCCTGCATCGCCGACATCTCGCCCGCTGGCTGATTGTGCTTCACCTTGGCCAACTTCTTTGCCGCCTTTCCCGGTTTCGATCCATTGCCGGCAGCAAACTTCTCCGCATAATCCTTCGGGGGTGGGTTGATGTAGAGTGCACTCGGCAGCATCACCACTAGATAAATCAAACCGAGATAAACAAAGGCTGTGGCAATCGACTTTTTATCATACACCACCGCCGACTTGTAATCCTTCCCCACCTGCTCGAGCCGTCGATACTCGTCGTTGTCGGTCTGCTCCTCGCGGAACAGCTCAGCAGATCGAGCCGTCTGCTCCTTGTAATCAGCCAGCGAAGGAACCCCCGCCACCATCTCATTCGCTCCCCCCGGATCACTCGCTTTCATCTGCAGGTAATCATAGGTTTTTACCGCCTCAGGTAACACCACCTCATCACGCGGCGGGACAAACCAATCAATCAGGTTCGCACAAATCAACCCACCAAAACCAAAACCCATAATGGCAAGTCCCGTCGCCAGCCCACGTCGGTCAGGAAACCACTTCACCAAGGTAGATACCGGCGCAATATACCCTAATCCAAGACCAATCCCGCTGATGACCCCAAAAAATAAATAAAACAACGGCAAGCTTTCCAACCACACCGCAAGACCCGATCCAAGAAGACCCACCGAGAAAAAACCTGCCGAGAATAAACCGCCCACCGACGGACCTTTCTTTTCAATCACCCGACCCAAAAAGGCCGCGGAAATCCCAAGAAAAAAAATCGCAATACTAAAAGCAATTGAGGTATTCGTAGCCGACCACCCCAACGTATTTTCCAAGGGCATCTTCCATGCGCTGTAGGCATAAACAGACCCGATCGAAACGTGAATCCCTACGGCAGATGCGGCAACAAGCCAACGGTTTTTCATAGTATAAGTATTGATTGTTGATTTTTTTTGCTGTGCTTTTCTTCTTCAAACACACTTACCCCACTGATCCTAACAAACATCAAAAACCAGCGTGACAATAGAATAAATCCTAAACCACACCCACGCATCTGCCTACGCCACAACTGACGAACACCCACCGTATTCTGCTTGCACGGTCAGCCAGAAAACCCACTTCAGCCATGGCGATTCAAGGTTGCTAAAATTTCAAGTGCAGCACTCCGGTGGCCATTGAATTGGGGTCGAGCCGTTGGCGGAGTGAATTCCAGATCGCCTGCGCGTTCCGTTCCACGCCCCCCTTGAATACCTCCTTGCCATTGACCGTCACGGTCACTGGCCGATCAAGATCCAGTAATTGGTCACTAAGTCGAAGAATGATGTCGTTGCGCCCCTTGACCACCACGGCGATCGATTGCCCCGTCACTTCCGCCGTCACTTGCTGTCCACCTGTTGCCGATTTCTCAGGCACGGCAAGCCAATAAAACCGATCGTGGGTTCGCTTACTCTGATACCAGACCACCTTTTTCGGCCATGGGTTTCGAATCCGTTGAGCCATCCACGGCAGTGCCTCAGCGTCTTTCCCGTTCATCCAGTGTCCCAACCCTTTGTAAAGGGTGACCTTGTGCTCGTAGCCATGGGCATCCGCCTGCTTCAGCTTGGCAAGTTGTTTGCCCCACTCGGCGGCGACCTCATTCCGCCTGTAGGCTCTGTCGTTGCCTCCCATAAAAATCATAAACGGAAGGTTGCGTAGGGCCAGCGGGTTGGCATCATTCGGGTGCCCCGCCATCATGGACGCAGCGGCAAAACGATCCGCCATCCGCGGTGCAAGCTGATAGACACCATCACCACCCGCCGAATACCCCATCAGGTAAACCCGATTAGGATGAACTCCACGCTCAAGCACGAAATTTGCGATAAGCCGGTCGAACAAATCATCAATGTGCCCTTGGTGCCACAGATTCCATGTATCAGTCGGCGCACGTGGAGCCACCACCATCCCCTCTTTGGGAGCATAGAGTCGGATCTGATTATGCCACTGCTGGTCATTTACACGAGGCGGAGCCCCACCACCACCGTGCATTGATATATACAACGACCGCTGCCCAGACTTTGCCTTACCAAAGGTTTTTTCATGGTATTTCATTTCTTTCCCCGCCGCCTTCACAACACGCTCAGCCAACTCCTTCCGGCGTTGTTCGCGCCCCTCGCGGCTTAACGTCTTCCAGATTAATCGGTGAACATCGATAGCCTCTTTTTGGGTAAGTGCCCCCTTGGGCACCGACACCTGACGCTTCTCGGGTGACAGCTTCAACCAGTCTTTAATCCCAGTCAGTTGATCACGCTCTTCATTCAAATCGCCCCATACCACGTCCATCGTCACGGATCTCGCCTCATCAACATGCAATCTCATTTGACGCCGCACACCGTCGTGCGTCATCCGCAACTGGTATTCCCCTCCCACTTTCACCTTCAGCGATGCCATGTCATTCATGTCGGTCGTCCCCGCCTTGGTGGTGACTTCCTGAAGCTTCTTTCCCGCGGCATCCCGTAATTCGGCGAGTAATGCCATACGCTTACCGCCTCGTGTGTCCCACAGCCGAAGATAAACCGTGGACTCCTCACCCGATTTTGCATCGCTTGCGGCTTTGACGTAGCGTGCGGTTACATTAACACCGGGCACACTATGGTCACGCGGGTTCCAAACCATGGGGAAATACCCGTCTGCTTTTTTCCATGAGGTCGCCCAGATCGCGTGTTTCCAGTCATCAGCCACCGCCTTGGAGGCATCCTGCACAAACCATGCTTTATTAAGACCCTGTTTTTTATATTCGTCCGCCCCCGTGAACATCCAATCACCATCATGGTAAACTTCCACCCAGGTGTGGTTGCCCCGTTTATTCGCCC
Organism: Akkermansiaceae bacterium; assembly: GCA_013041925.1. Classification (GTDB taxonomy): domain Bacteria; phylum Verrucomicrobiota; class Verrucomicrobiia; order Verrucomicrobiales; family Akkermansiaceae; genus Oceaniferula. The sequence continues at coordinate 14,809 of JABDRB010000010.1, forward strand.
ACAGTGCCGTGCCAACCACACGAGCAGGAACACCCACTGAGCGACAGGCATCCACCAGAATAATGGAGAGTCCCGTGCAGGTTGCCATCCCGAGCTTCTTCGACTCAGACGGGCTTTGATTCGGTGCTTTCCGACCTGTATGATAGTGCACGTTGATGAGCTTGAAAAAATGCTGGTTAAGCGCCTGCGCGGCTTCGGAGGCCGTCTTGCAATCCCGAACAATCGCCTGGCTCAGCCGGTAATATTCTTCGCGCCACGGCTCCCTGGTTTCATCGAGCGTGGCATAGGGAAGCACGTCATTAAAAAAAACATCATCGGGCAAATTTTTCGCCCATGGGAACTGCTCCCGAGCTTTGATTGCAAGGTCGAGGTTATTTAAAAGAAAGGGTTCCTCCAAAGATTTCAGATCGTTTTCCGGCATTCCTTCGACCAGAAAAAGGGCGGCCTTGTTACCCCATACCCCGTGTTTCTTGGTTGCCGCCTCAATAAACCCGCTGATCTCCTGCGCATTCTTGCCCGCGCTGGCAAGTTGTTGATCGATTTTTGCCCCCGCCTGAACCACCGGCATGATCCCCCATGCCCCACCTAGGAAAACTAAAACCATCCCTCGAACCTTTGCCCATAACATCATGCCACCAATACTATCGATCCACCGAGGCATCGCAAGAATGAACCCAAGGGCCTCAGCCCGCGCGCCCATCTGAATCCCCCCCCCCGACAATCCAGGCCTATCGAAGAAGCGGGTTGCCTGGAACACGGCGTTTCCTCTCGGGATCCTTAGGCGCAATAGGATCTGTGCCGACACTCGGCATCTTAACCCCACCCTTACCCGCCGCATCCTGCTGCTGGAATTGATGGTAAAGTTTCTGCACACGCAGATGATCATGACGCGCCAACTCCGCCTGCTTGGCATGGGGAGCCTTTTGAATCAATTCCTGATATCCCACTTTGATTTTTGCCATCCCGCTCACGGTATTCTCTTTGATTTCTTGAATGAGCAACTTGCGATGTGATTGAAGAAACCCAGCCTCAACTTGAACCGGCGGCACGGCCTCCAGTGTCGCCATTTCCCCCTGCAGACTTTTCTTCCACGTATCACCAAGAATCTGACTATACGGATAATCCTGCAACTGGCGCAATCGCACCCATTGCCGATACGGATCAAGCTTATCGGCATCATTCACTTCAGCCAGCATCTCCTTGCGCGCGACAGCTTGGAGTTTTTTCTCCGAATGCACCCTGAGGGAAAGCCACTGCTGCAATGCTGTCGATCCCTCTTTCGGCAGCACATGCTTCAGCCCGTGCCACAGATCAAACGTCGTCCGCGCGCCCAGCGATCGATGGTAAACCAACGCCCTGAGCGCATAAGGAAAATTACCATCGAGCCGACCCACCCCGACAAATACCGACCTCCCTTCCGATTTGCGTGCCGCGCTACGCCCACCCGCCTTGTATAAATGTCCCGCGCCTAGAATCACCCCACCCGCGAGGCTAGGTTCAACCTGAAGCAACAAATCCACCAACCAGCCCCCCTTGGAAAACCCCGCCACATAACACCGCTTCGGGTCAAGACCTCGGCTCTCCGCAAGATGCATCCTCACAGACCTCAATAACACGCGCTCTTTTTTCAACGCCTCCGCCGTGTAGGTAAAACCCTCCTGCTGATAATACGTCATCCCCACCACAATCCATTCCCGACCATCCACATGCCCCCGCATCAACGAGGTGTCAGGTTCCCGACCCATACCATGATAATAAAAAACAGCTGGGTATTTTTTTGTCGGGTCGTAGTCGTCCGGCAACACCACTTGCACCCGATGCTCCAAACCAGGGAAACCTAGCTCCACGGACTTGGCCGAACACATGACAGGCAAGAAAATAAGAAAAATCAACCAGCGCATGGCATCAGCCTGACACAAACCCCGCGAATTACACCCATAGAAATTGTTCACTCCCTTGATCCTCCGCCCGCCCGCCCATCACCTCATCAACGTTACCTGTCTAAAAAACCCCGATCACGACTTAGCGGCTGGTATTCACCCGAGGATTGAACTATGAAAAATTCATGCACCGTCTCACATTCCTCGATGCCTCGACGCTTGGCGACATCGACCTCAACCCCCTCGCAGATTTGGGGAAACTCAATATCCATGCCGTCACCTCACCAGAGGAAACGGCGGCCCGACTTCAAGACGCTACCATTGCTATCACAAACAAGGTCATGATCGATGCCGAGGTGATATCTGCCACGAAGAACCTCAAACTCATCTGCATCGCCGCCACAGGCACAAACTGCGTCGATCTCGAAGCGGCAAAGAGTGCGGGTATTCCGGTGTGTCACGTTGCGGGGTATTCCACCGCAGGCGTCACCCAGCATACGATCGGTTTACTGATCAATCTAGCCACCGGTATGCATCGTTATGCTGCTGAGACGAGCGAGTGGCCAGGATCCCCTATCTTTACGCGGCTTGACCACCCGATCGTCGATCTCGCGGGAAAGACGCTGGGGATTGTTGGCCTCGGCACCATCGGCAGATCTGTTGCCACAGCCGCGAGCGCGCTAGGTATGCACATCATTGCACTCGCACGGGAGGGGTCGTCTAAGACTGAAATTCCACGGGTTTCTCAAAACACCTTTTTCGCGCAGGCCGACGCTGTCACCCTGCATTGTCCGCTCACCCCAGAGACACAGAATCTCATCAACCGCTACACCCTCGGGCTGATGAAACCTAGTTCGTTTCTGATCAATACGGGTCGCGGTGACCTCGTCAACGAGCAGGATCTGGCGCAGGCATTAAAAAGCCAAACCATCGCTGGAGCCGCGCTTGATGTCCTCACCCAGGAACCACCGCGGGCGGATCACGTTTTATTGGCAGATGACATCCCGAACCTGATCATCACGCCGCACACCGCCTGGGCGTCGATCGAGTCGCGCCAACGATTACTCCAAGGCATCGTGGATAATATCCACAACTTCCAGCATGGTGATCTGTCCAACCGCGTTGTTTGACCGTGCCGCCACGATCCAATCGGCCGTTTACCAGACTGCCACTTAAAGCATCTCAACGAGTGTCTTACCCATCGCCGAGGGTGTCTCGGACACAGCAATCCCACACTCACTCAGAATTCTCTTTTTCGCGTCAGCCGTATCGTCTTCACCACCAACGATCGCGCCGGCGTGCCCCATCCGTCGACCAGGAGGCGCCGTAGCACCCGCAATAAAACCGGCAATCGGCTTACTGCAGTGATCTTTGGCCCAGCGGGCCGCTTCCGCTTCGGCATTTCCACCGATCTCACCAATCATAATGATCGCTTCCGTCTCGGGGTCGTCGTTAAACATTTTTAACACATCAAGATGGCTGGTTCCGTTGATCGGATCACCACCAATACCGACGCAGGTACTCTGCCCGTAACCGAGCTCAGTCAGCTGGTAAACCGCTTCATAAGTAAGCGTGCCCGAGCGCGAAACCACGCCGACATTACCACGTTTATGAATATAACCAGGTGCAATACCGATCCGGCAACCACCGTGAGAATCTTTGCCACGACCTGGAGTAACCACACCGGGGCAATTGGGACCAATCAAACGAGTCTTACTACCTTTCATTACCTCTTTGACACGCATCATGTCAGCAACAGGAATCCCCTCGGTGATACAAATAACGAGATCAAGCTCTGCATCCACGGCTTCCAGGATGGCGTCCGCAGCAAAGGGCGGCGGCACAAAAATAGCCGAAACGGTCGCTCCGGTTTCGCGCGCGGCATCAGCACAGGTATCAAAAACCGGTGTCTTTTCACCAAAGGTTTGGCCTCCCTTCCCAGGGGTTACACCGGCAACGATTTTCGTGCCGTAATCGAGACTCAACTGGGCATGCTTACCGCCAAACCCGCCGGTGATGCCCTGCACGAGCACCTTGGTGTTTTCATCAACTAGAATGGACATAATAAATGGTGTATTTGAAATTAACCCTCTACCGCAGCGACAACTTTTTGTGCCGCATCGTTCAGGCTGTCTGCCGTAATCACATCGAGATTCGAATCAGCGATCAATGCGCGCCCTTTGACAACGTTGGTACCTTCGAGACGAACCACAAGCGGGATGTTCAAATCCGTTTCTTCCGCAGCAGTCAAGATCCCCTCGGCGATGATATCGCATTGCATAATGCCGCCAAAGATGTTGACCAAGATCCCCTTCACATTCGGGTCACCAAGGATAATCTTAAACGCAGCAGAAACTTGCTCCTTGCTCGCTCCACCGCCTACATCGAGGAAATTCGCAGGTGCTCCACCGTAGTGCTGGATGATATCCATGGTTGCCATGGCCAGTCCCGCTCCGTTGACAAGGCAGGCAATGTTGCCATCAAGTCCAATATAATTCAGATCATACTTTGACGCCTCAACCTCGCGCGGATCTTCCTCATCGGTATCGCGGTAGGCCATGACATCGGGCTGTCGGTAAAGTGCATTGTCATCAAAACCAAACTTGGCATCCAATGCCAGCACTTGCCCCTTAGGAGTAACGACCAATGGGTTGATCTCAACCATGGAACAATCACACTCAAGGAAAAGCTTGTAGAGATTTTTAATCAACTTACCAAACTGCTTCGCTTGGTCACCAGAAAGCTCCAGTGCCTTTGTCAGATTCCGCACTTCATAGGCTTGCAGGCCCGCCAGCGGATGAATCAATGCACGCACAATTTTGTCAGGCGTATTCTCAGCCACCTCTTCGATATCCATTCCACCTTCCGTGCTCACCACAATTACTGGGCCACAGGATTCTCGGTCCATCAGAATAGCGAGGTAAAGTTCACGCTCGATATCCACTGCTTCGCCAATCATCACCTTGCTGACGAGTTTCCCCTCGGCACCAGTTTGGTTCGTAACAAGCGTCTGGCCAATCATCTTGCCCGCAAAATCAGCTGCCTGTTCGGGTGTCTCCACCAGATGCACCCCACCTTGAAAACCATTTTTAAAGCTACCTTTACCCCGACCACCTGCGTGAACTTGGGCTTTAATCACTAAACGACGACCTCCCATAGCGCGCGCTGCAGCTTCCGCCTCTTCAGTTGTTGCGGCAACCTGCCCGTCAGGACTGGCTACGCCGAACTTTTCAAACAACTCCTTAGCCTGATACTCGTGAATATTCATGACATGAAGCGCCAATAGGCGCGAACGACGGGAAGCTAGGCTGACACCCCAGCCGGGTCAAGGTGCGATTCCATCAATTAACACCCACACGCTTCCCAGCAGCCGCAAAACATGTTTTTCACTTGGCAGGTTGAAAATTCGATTCCTCCTGCCACCATCGACACGGCCTGAGCGCCTTGCCCACGAAGCCAGCTCCCAACCACCTCATCAAACAATCGCACACTCTCGTAACGCTATTCCATCAAATCATCTCATCCTCAACATGTCCCCGCACCTCACACTCGCACTGGTAACCATCGCCCTCTTTTCCGCTTCCTGCCGAGATCAATCCTGCTCAACCACGCCCACACCAGCAACCAGCAAGCATGAGGCCGGCTCCGTCCGCCCGTGGGCACAGGACACCAGCGATATCCCCTCCGATGCCAAGGTTACCTACGGCCACCTCCCCAATGGCATGCGCTATATCCTGCTGCCCAACCAACAGCCACCCGGACGTGTCAGCATGCGGCTCCACATCGCCGCCGGATCACTCATGGAGCGTGACGATCAACGAGGGGTCGCCCACTTCCTCGAACACATGGTTTTCAACGGCTCAAAAAACTTCCCCGATGCCAGCAAACTCATCCCTCAGATGCAACGACTCGGCATCGCCTTCGGCGCCCACGCCAATGCCTACACGTCATTCGATGAAACCGTCTACATGCTCGACCTCCCGAACAACCAAGCCGACACCCTCAAGCTAGGCTTCGATGTCATGCGCGATTTTGGTGACGGTGCCTTCCTCCGCAACGAGGAAATCGATAAAGAACGCGGCGTCATTCTCTCTGAAAAAACCACCCGCGACTCCGTCAAGATGCGACTCATGGAAAAGCAGTTCGACGCGCTGCTCCCGGATGCCTTAATCGCCAAACGCTTTCCGATCGGCACCGAGGAGATCATCCAATCCGCGCCCCGCAGCGCCTTTGCCGATTTTTACACCCAATACTACACCCCCAACCGCATGACCTTCATCTACGTCGGCGATTTCGATGCGAAAGAGGCAGAAAAACGTATCCGCTCGACGTTCGCCAGCATGGAAAACCCCTCCCAACCTGGCACCGAACCCGACCTCGGCAAGATCCCCAGCGGACACGGGTTTAAAACTCTGATGCTGTCCGATCAAGAAGTCGCCACCACCGACCTCACTCTGCTCGCCCTCAAACCCTTCCAAGAAAAACCCGATACCAAAGCCAACCGCGGAGATCAACTCCCCATCAACCTCGCCCATGCCATCCTCAGCAGACGATTCTCCATCCTCGCCAAAAAAGAAAACGCTCCCATCTCCGAAGGTAACGCCTTCCATCAAAACCTCTTCAAATTCATGAAATTGGGTGGACTCTCCGTCAACGCCAAAAACCACGACTGGAAAGCCGCCCTGCCCATCCTCGAACAAGAACTCCGGCGCGCCATCGAACATGGATTCACCGCCAGCGAATTAACGGAAGCCAAAGCCAACCTCGTCAATGGCTACGAACGTGCCGTCAAAGCCGCCCCAAGCCGAAAAACCAACACCCTCGCATCATCACTTGCCCAGCACATCCACAAGCAAGCCGTCTTCTCCACACCAGAAGACGATCTAAGCATCCTTCGCAAAAACCTCGCGAACGTCACCCCCCAAACCTGCCACCTCGCACTCAAGGAATTTTGGGACACTCAGGACATCACCCTGATCCTTACCACCAACACACCCGTGGATGATGCCGATGCCGAGCTCACCCAACGCTACCAAACAAGCCAACAATCCATCGTCACCGCCCCAGAGAAAAAAGACACCGCTGAGTTCGCCTACGCCAACACGACGGACGCCGGTCAAATCACCCATGATCGACACATCAAAGACCTCGACCTCTCACAGATCACCTTCCACAACGGCTGCCGCTGTAACTTTAAGAAAACCGACTTCACTCAAAATGCCATCTCACTCACAACCCGCGTCGGCGGCGGGAAACTTACCATGCCCAAGGACAAACTCGGCCTCGACATCTTTGCCTCATCCATCTTAACCGCCGGCGGACTCGGCAAACATAGCACAGACGACCTCAAAAGCATCCTCGCAGGACGCAACGCAGGTGTCGGCTTCCAAGTCGGCGAAGATGCATTCATCCTCAACGGATCAACCACACCAGATGACCTCGAGCTCCAACTTCAACTCCTCTGCGCCTACCTTACCGACCCCGGCCTACGCCCAGAAGCGGAACGACTTTTCAAAGCCCAGCTTCCGGCCATCTTCTCGCAAATGAAACACACACCCGCCGGCCCCCAGTCGAAAATGACCGCCTTCCTCCGTGGTGACGACCCTCGCTTCACCTTCCCGACCATGGATCAAGCCCAAGCCCTCACGACTCAAGATGTCAAATCATGGGTCGCCCCTGCGCTGAAAAATGACTACCTCGAGCTCTCCATCGTCGGCGACTTCGACCCCAACACACTCCGACCTCTGCTCGCACGCACCATCGGAGCACTCCCCGCGCGAGCCAGCACCAAACCAGCCTACACCACCGAACGCACCCTCGCCAACCTCCCGACTCCACCTGCAGAAAAACGATACACCTTCGAAAGCCGAATCCCTACAGGCAGCGCCATCGTCTTCTGGAAATCCATCGGACTCAGCCAAAACACCATTGGCACCACCCGCCGGCTCGGCATCCTCAGCTCCATCCTCTCCAACCGAATGCGCGAAAAAATCCGCGAAGAACTCGGAGAAGCCTACAGCCCCTACGCCGGATCCCAGCCCAGCGACACCTACACCAACCTCGGCTACATGCTCGCCGTGAGCCCAGGTAAACCCGATCAAGCGGAACGCGTTGGCAAACTCATCATCGACATCGCCGACAAACTCGCCACCGAGGGCGCCACCCAGGACGAGCTCGACCGAGCCCTCGCACCTCGCCTCAGCACATTGAAAAAAAGCCTGCGCCAAAATGCCTACTGGCTCGGCACCGTCATGTCACAATCTCAGCAACAACCGTATCGCCTCGACTGGGCACGCACCCGTGACGCCGACTACCAACGCATTTCACTCCAAGAAATCAACAACCTCGCCAGACAATACCTCGGCAACAACAACGCCATCCGCTTCGAAATCATCCCGCAGTAAACGTCACAGACCGTTTGCTAGCGCGTATGGGATGCTGTGATTGCATTCCCGAAAATTGACGATTCGCCAGAAGGTATTTTTAGATATGGCATAGCTTACCCTATCGAAGCCCGTATTGAGGGGCATGATTTCTGATCAGATCATCCATCGAATTCATGATCGTGTTCTTAATCATATAAAAAACCACACTCAAAAACGCTAACTCTACGCTCAGATAATGCCAGACGTAGAGCGAGGTCACCCGAAAAAGGAGGGGTGCCGGATGTCGAGACAGATTCCTTCACGGTTTCAGCAGAAAGTTCGAGCTTCAGGATCTGCGTCGACGTTGAAAAAGCAGAGCTAAGGCACTCATCAAAAAAGTCACCGATGCCGGTTCGGGGACAACCTCAACGCCTTGACGCGTTCCGGTGGACGCCATATCGTAAAAATCTCCTGAGGCATTAGCCCCCCCAATAAGGATTTGCGTATGCCCTAGCTGGCTTCCATCTGTCTTGTCGATCTCAATAAGGTCTCCTCCGCTGCCCCAGACGTTGGCAAAGAGGTTATTTTCTTCATCGAAAGCAAGCTGGTAGACGGAGGGGGCGTTATCGTCGATCATCACCATCGGCTGATCCAGATGTGCCAAGTCAATCGACCAAAAGGCATAGTATTCACCCCCTTTGCTGGTATGCGATAGACGCGATGACCCGTATAAAATCCCAGTTTCAGAATCTACCGCGAAGTCTCCGAAATCTCCTAGACCGGCAAACGAAGTTCCATCATCCAGGTCAGAATGGGCGCTAAGACCTGTCGGGGTGATCGGGGCGAAGCTCGAAATCTCCGTGCCATCGTTTTGAAAGGTGATCGAGTAAATCTGGTTTGATCCCGTTTCCGGGGTGTAGTAATAGGCACCGTTGTAGAAGTCTCCACCACCACTGCCGGTTTTCCCAGCAGGCATTCCATAGAGTGTGAGATCCCCGATGAGAAAATTGGTATTGGTCCCCGTTGATACATCGTGCCCGTAAAAATTCGACCCCGTATGATCCATAAAATAATAGTGGTCCGTAGACTCATCGTAAGCCAACTGGTTGGGCACAACCGTGCCAGTGTCACCTTTCAAGGTAGATTCACCGGAGACGGTATCGATTTCATAAAATGAAAAAGGATCCAGATTTCCGTTGCCGCTGTTGCCCGTTACAGCAACAACCGTGTTTGCCTGAACGGCTAAAACCTGAAGCCATACTAGCAAGAAAACTAAATTAAAACCTTTCATATACATGGGGGGGGGTGTGGGTTTGGGAGGAAGCAAGTAATTGCTTATTAACAAAGAATAGCGAAATTACCCCCCCTTGCAATCCTTTTTATAAAAAAAACACCTCATAACAAAAAACAAAAGCCTAAGGCATCGATGACCTCTTTCCGTAGACACAAAAAAGCCCGGCTTTTTCCGTTAAGAAAAAGCCGGGCATAGACCTGGCAACGACCTACTCTCACAGGGCCTATCGCCCCACTACCATCGGCGCAACGATGTTTCACTTCCGGGTTCGGAATGGGAC
>JABDRB010000013.1 GCA_013041925.1 Akkermansiaceae bacterium
GAAAAACAATTCCCCCCAAAATATCCCGCCCCCCATATTCCTACTTGCCAAGCAAGAAGCCGGAGGCTAAAGCCACGGGCATGGCCACTGAAACATCACTGATCCTTTTTAAACCCGATGCCGTTGAGAAAAAAATCGTCGGCACCGTCCTTGCTCGATTCCAAGCCGAAGGCTTCACCATCCGTGGCATCAAGATGATGCAACTCGATGATGCCATCCTCACCGAGCACTACGCCCACGTTGCCGATAAGCCGTTTTTCCCTGAGATCGCCGCCTTCATGAGCCGCTGCCCCGTGATCGCACTTGCCCTCGAGGGCGTGGACGTCATCAACCGCGTGCGCGACCTGCTCGGACCGACCAATTCCCAGCAAGCTGAGGAAGGCACCATCCGCGGTGACTTTGGCGAGGACATGATGACCAACGTCTGCCACGCTTCTGATGGCCCTGAAACCGCCGCCGCTGAGATCAAACGCTTCTTTAAGGACGACGAACTCTTCTCCCTCTAAAAAAGACACCCTAACACCCCTTCAAAACAAGGCCTGCTGGTAAATTCCTGCAGGCCTTGTTCATTTTCTGCATTTTGTCGGTCATATCTTGATTCTCGACCTGTTGGTTCTTGCTTATTTCACCACTTCTACTTACAGAACTCCTGCCCACATACACGCCCTATTTTTTCTATGAGCCTATCCACCTGCGCCCCCTGCCTTTTCTGGCAGTCATCCATCGGTAAAAAAATCGTCGTCGCCCTCACCGGAGCTTTTCTCGTTGTGTTCCTTGCCGGACACCTCGTTGGTAACCTCCTTATCTTTCAAAGTTCCGAGTCCTTCAATCACTACGCTGATTTTCTGCACACGATGCTACACGGCTGGGGTATCTGGCTATTCCGCGCAACCATGCTCGTCGCACTCGCGCTGCACATCATTGCCACGGTTCAACTGACTGCAGCCAACCGCATTGCCCGGCCAACCCGTTACCAAAAAGATGCCACCATGGTAGCATCCCGTTCATCACGCTTGATGATCTGGAGCGGCCTGACCATCCTCGTCTTCTTTGTTTTCCATATTCTCCACTACACCGTGCGCGTTGATGGAGATTTAAAACAACTCGCTGATTTCCATCAGAACTGGGCGATGACTGTTGCCGGATTCCAAAGCATACCTGTGGTTCTTTTCTACATCCTTGCGATGGGGCTGCTCTGCTCCCACCTTAGCCACGGTGTCGGATCCATCTTCCAGACGCTCGGCCTGCGCACTAAAAAATCGGCCAACGTCATCAACCTCTTCTCCAAGGCCTACGCCGTCGTCCTCTTCTTCGGCTTTATCTCCATCCCCGTGAGCATCTGCTTCTTCGGGCTAGGCGAAAAAGAAATGAACGAAACCATCCAAAAAGTAGAAGCTGCCGCCAAGGCCGGCCTCACCTCTCTCCCCGATGCGGGAGACAAACACTAATACCTCCACCCACTGAAATCCGGCACACCAACCAACTTTTATCACCATGTCACTAGATAGCAAAATACCCGAAGGTCCAATGGACCAAAAGTGGACCAAACACAAGATGGACTCGAAGCTCATCAACCCGGCAAACAAACGAAAATACACCGTCATCGTGGTTGGCTCCGGTCTCGCAGGTGGTGCCGCCGCTGCGTCCCTCGCTGAGATGGGATACCAAGTCAAATGCTTCTGCTACCAAGACAGTCCACGCCGCGCGCACTCAATTGCTGCCCAGGGTGGTATCAACGCTGCTAAAAACTACCAGAACGACGGCGACTCGGTTCACCGTCTGTTCTACGACACCGTCAAAGGTGGTGATTTCCGCGCTCGCGAAGCCAACGTCCACAGACTGGCTGAGGTATCCAATGCCATCATCGACCAATGCACCGCCCAAGGTGTGCCATTCGCCCGCGAATACGGCGGACTGCTCGACAACCGCTCATTCGGTGGTGCCCAGGTATCCCGCACGTTCTACGCTCGTGGCCAGACCGGTCAGCAGCTCCTCATCGGTTGCTATCAAGCGCTCGAAAAAGAAATCTCGAAAGGTGGCGTCACCATGTATCCGCGCACGGAAATGATGGACGTCGTCAAGGTGAACGGCCACGCCAAGGGGATCGTTGTCCGCGACATGATCACCGGCAAAGTGGAATCCCATGCTGCCGATGCCGTCATCCTGGCCACCGGCGGATATGGCAACGTTTTCTTCCTCTCCACCAATGCCATGGGCTGCAACGTCACTGCCGCCCTCCGCGCCCACAAACGCGGCGCCTACTTCGCCAACCCATGTTACACACAGATCCACCCGACCTGTATCCCAGTGAGTGGCGACTACCAGTCAAAGCTCACCCTGATGTCCGAGTCGCTCCGTAATGACGGACGCATCTGGGTACCAAAGGGCAAGGATGACGCTGAAGCCATCCGCACCGGTAAAAAGAGCCCCGAGGACATCGCCGAAGATGACCGCGATTACTACCTCGAGCGCAAGTATCCGTCTTATGGAAACCTCGCACCTCGTGACGTTTCCTCCCGTGCCGCCAAGGAAGTCTGCGACGATGGTCGTGGTGTCGCTCCCACTGGGCTCGGTGTTTACCTCGACTTCAAAGATGCCATTGCACGCCTCGGCGAGGATGTCATCCGCGCACGTTACGGCAACCTTTTCCAGATGTATGAAAAGATCACCGGCGACAACCCATACGGCACACCCATGCAAATTTTCCCAGCTGTGCACTACACCATGGGCGGACTCTGGGTCGACTACAACCTCCAGACCACCGTTCCCGGCCTCCACTGCCTCGGTGAAGCCAACTTCTCCGATCACGGAGCCAACCGCCTTGGTGCTTCCGCACTCATGCAGGGACTTGCCGACGGATACTACGTTATCCCCTCCACCATCGCGGTTTACCTCGCTGGAGAAAAACCAGGAACCATCACCACAGACATGGATGAGTTCAAGGAGGTGGAAAAAGAGGTCGACGAGCGCATGAACGCCCTAGTCAACGTCAAGGGTAACCGTACCGTTGATAGCTTCCACAAAGAACTCGGTCTCATCATGTGGGACAACTGCGGCATGGCCCGCACCGAGGAATCACTCAAACACGCGCTCAAGCGTATCCCTGAAATCCGTGACGATTTCTGGAAAAATGTGCGGGTTCCTGGCAAGGCTAACGGGATTAACGCAGAGCTCGAAAAAGCAGCCCGCGTGGCCGACTTCCTCGAGTTTGCCGAAGTCATGTGCTACGACGCGCTCGAACGCGCCGAGTCATGCGGCGGCCACTTCCGCCTCGAGTATCAGTTTACAGAAGACTCTCCTGAGGTCAAATCTGGCTCAACCCAACCCGGTGAAGCCCTTCGCCGCGATGATAAGTTCGCCTACGTCGCCGCTTGGGAATTCAAAGGCGTCGGAGCCGAGCCAACCCTCCACAAAGAGGAACTCACCTTCGACAGCGTCCACCTCGCCATCCGAAGCTACGCCTAAATGCTATTCATTCTGAAATCTGAAATTATCCACTTCTTCTCTTAACCACCATGAATTTAACACTCAAAGTCTGGCGCCAATACGACATCCAAGATGATGGTCGCCTCGAGACCTACGACGCTAAAGACATCCCGATCGAAGCGTCCTTCCTTGAAATGCTTGATATCGTCAACGAACGTATCATCAACGATGGCGGTGAGCCCATTCACTTCGATCACGACTGCCGTGAAGGTATCTGTGGCCAGTGTTCACTCACCGTCAACGGCATCCCTCACTCGAAGGAACAAGGCATCACCGTTTGCCAGCTTCACATGCGTAAATTCAAGGACGGCGAGACCATCTGGATCGAGCCATTCCGCGCCAAGGCCTTCCCTTTGCTTCGTGACCTGATGGTAGACCGCTCAGCATTCGACCGAATCATCGCTGCCGGAGGATTTATCGACGTTCGCACGGGTTCAGCTCAGGACGCCAATAACCTACCTGTTGCCAAGACCCGAGCAGAAGCATCCATGGACGCTGCTGCTTGTATCGGTTGTGGCGCTTGTGTTGCTGCCTGTAAAAACGCCAGTGCTATGCTGTTCGTTTCAGCCAAGGCCGCCCACCTCAATTTACTTCCACAAGGAGCACCTGAAAAAGACAAACGCGTGCTTGGCATGGTTCGTCAGATGGACGCTGAAGGTTTTGGTAACTGCACCAACCTCTACGAATGCGAGGCTGTCTGCCCGAAAGAGATCAGCGTTGAAAACATCGCTCGCCTCAACCGCGACTACGCTGTTGCACTGGCCAAAGAGGCTGCCGTTTAACAGGAAAATTTCGTTTCAACCATCTACACAAAAGGGCAAGCCATGGCTTGCCCTTTTTGATGCCTCTTAATCTACAAATCGTGTGCATTAACTCGCTGTAGAGCAAGCAACCGCTACCAAACGATCCTCCTCACACCAAGCCTCACAAACCAACCCATATCGGCCGACTGATCGAACTGTCGATTGCCCGAGGCGGTTTCAATTTCCAAATCATTGGCAAAGGTGACGCCAGCCCAGACGCCGAGCCATACCTTATCGGAGAGTCGACGCTCAACCCCAAGCGCAGCCTGATAGCTGCGAAGTTTGACATCAAAGCTGCCAACACGATCTTCCACGTTCCAATAACCACCCGCTGGGGAAATTTGTGCGAGCCACAGCCAATCCTCATCTGGCTGCCATGACGCTTTCAGACTGGGTCCCGCCCAGCTCACCTGAAAATCATCGCTTGGTCGCCACTGGAATCCGATCCCTGGGTAAACACGCGTTTCAAGTGAGTTGTTAAAAAAGACAACACCACCGAGCCACGCGAAGTGGGAGGATTTCCTGTAACGAAAGCCCATCTGGCCATTCAAGGAAAAATCATCCCCATCAACCCCCTCGCCATCCGAAGCCAGGCCAGGAGAAAGTCGAGCCGTCCATGACCACTGGCTACCAGGCTCACGGTAGATCCATCGCACATTCAAACGAAAATCGTGCAATTCCATGTCAGACAAAAAGGTATCCGTATCAAGTCGGGTAGTCTCATAACCTGCACTCAGGATCAGAGCATTGCACGGGTTGGCATACCTTGGCGCCATCAGCGGGACATCGAGCTCGAGTCGCTGATAGGAAAAACCACCTGCCGCCGCATCAAAATCCACCTCCGAGGAAGAACTGTAACTGATCTTTGTTGATGGCGCTGTAGCTGGCGACCGAGAAATCAAAAAATCGCCTAGACTCACCCGCCCCGCATTCTGGGCCAGAGTTGACAGCGAGGAAATCAGCAGAAAAGCGGGAAGCAACGTTTTGTTAAACATGCCCATGCATACCACAGGTCAACCGGCTTGAGGAGATAATTGTGTTGGCGCCGCATGAGTAAAAATACGGCAAGGCTGTGGTGCATGCTCGATCCCCATTGCGAAATGCTTGCCCCATCTGATCCTGCGTGAGAATTTGACGCCCAAATGTCGTATTTTTAGGCCCGCCAAGGTGCAAGGAAATCTCTACAGGAATGCTGCCACGATAAGTTTCGCCGAGGCTACCTAGCCAATGAATCGTCCCCCCCCCAGAGTGGGCCATACAATGAAAAGCTGCCACACAACGAGAGAGCCATACCATTAACTTTCATCATCAAGGCATGAGACCATCTACCTACTCACGACAGACCAAGCTTTCCTATATTAGGTTACTTGTGAGTTTTGATTCAAAAAAACTCACCGCCACAAAGCCTGTTCGGGCAAATTTCTACTTCCGTCGACGAACGCCAAGAAAGGCAAGTCCAGCCATAAGACCCAGAAGAGAAACACCAGGCTCAGGGACATTTGCGTATAAGTCAGAACCTTGGTAACCATCCATCGTAAAGTAAAATTCTGTTCCTGATTCGAAGTTCCCTCCTCCATTTCGGGTGATAACAACTGTAGCCGTTTGCGCCACTAATTGTTCGTGATCCGAAACAATTCCATTAGATAGTTCAGCTATACTAATATTTGATCCGTCACCGTTTTGAGTATCAGGGTCGACCGTTTCTGATGCTGGGAGGGTGCCTGTCAAAAGATAACGCTTCAGACCGATGAAGTTTTCATTTGTACCTCCAATACGATTGCCGACATTAGTAACCGATAAGTTAATTGTTTCACCGATTTCTGATAAAGTTCCCAAACCATTAAAGATGGTGGAATCTGACACAGTTCCATTAATGCCGCTCGTCAAATTATAGCTTGCGTCGAGTGTTGAAATATTAGAGAGGGTAAGATTAAAATCGGCATTTGTAGGACTACTTGCTTTACTCGCAGACAATAGCCAAGGGTAATACGCTGACCAATTGCCGGTGATGTTGTGTGTGTCTCTTGCGTGCAAGGGAGATGAGAAATCCACTTGCAACGTAATAGAGGAGGTGTTTGCGTCGAGCAATTCAATCACTTGCCTACCAACTGCAGCATTGCTGCCATCCACGCCGCCAGTGACACTCAGGTTTGCAGAACCACTACCTGCAAGGGTGTAGGTGCTGGTTAATGTCATATCAGGATCAAAAAGTGACTCAGCATTATCGGATTCAAGATTATTCATAGTGAGGACACCTGTACCTGAAAAACCGCTGATCAATACGGGGCCTGAGCCAATGTTTGTAGCGTCAACATCATTGATGGTGCCATCTCCACTCCACGAACCCCCACTCGTGAATGTGCCCGAAGTCCCTGAATCAATCAAAGATTTAATGGCCGCAGAAGAAGGGCTAATTAACGAAGGTATCGCTAAAATACAGGCAAGTTTAGTTAGGGATTTATGGCTTTTCATAAGCTTTGAGCGAGTATTGAGAAAACAAGTAGAGAATACCCAGCAACTTGGCAATAAAAAAATGCGTGTTGCCTCATATTAAAGCTGAATCTCGAAATGCAGGAAAGTGGTCTCGTTGCCTCATCAATGAGGCAATTGACTTTTTTCTCATGAATTTTTCCGCAACACTTATCTGAGCTCGCCTGATTGTTTTTAAAACAGTTCATTAGCTGACCGTTTCCTGACCATCCCTCAATGACAGCTTAGGGTTTTTTAGCGGCCATGTGATGGCGAACCGCTCGTCGTCCCATGGGATCAATTGCTCATTGTCTGGTCTCCACGGTCGCGAGACGTGATAGACGACAGATGCAGGCCCTACGGGAGTTGCAAACCCGTGCGCAAGGCCTTCTGGGAGATAGATCTGGTTGGGCAAGCCTCCCCCCCCTGCTGACAACTCAAACGACTCAAAGCTGCCAAAGGTGGGTGAGTCGGGTCGTAGATCCAGCGCGACATCAAAGATCGTCCCGGAAACCACAGTGACCAGCTTGGCTTGCGGTTCGGGGTCTTGGAAGTGGAGCCCGCGGATCACCCCCTGCTCAGAAACGGACAGATTGGTTTCAGCCCACTGTGTTGGGATACCATGAGTCGCATGCAAGCGCTCCGCAATGAGGGGCATGAAGCACCCCCGGGAATCTGGAAATACTGGGAGCTCCATCAGCTTAACTCCGGGAATACGGCAGGTGGTGACTTTCATGATTGTAGGAGAGATTTTACAGCTTCCGCGCCCATGCGCATGGCTGAATGCATGTTGGGATAAGTGAAGGCACCTTGGCGGCCGGTCGTGCGTAGGTTTTTGAAGCAACTCAGGTAGTCGGTGACGCATGCGAGGTGCTTTTGGAAACCGTGGGCGAAGATGGGATAGGCATGGGCAGAGTGAATGAGATGGTGCTCGACGAGATCATCTGGTTCACAAAGCCCTTCGAGACTAAGTCCAGTGAGGATTTCATCAAGAGCATCGCCTTGCCAGTAGCGGTCACCGATTTCGCAGGTGGTCTCGACAATGAGCGTGGTGTGGCCTGCGGGCGTGACCTCAAGCCCTGCGTTTTTGGGCTCCCCGACACGATGAAATACCTGGTCACGGTAATAGGTGTAGAGTGCGTCCATGCAGCGATCTTTGCGGATGAGTAAGGCGTAAATGGTGAGTGGCTTGAAGCGCAACTGGTTGGCTGCATCGAGGACATCGGGTGGCGCAGCAGGGTGCAAGCAGTGAACGAGATCTGGCAGAGGCAAGGTAGAAACAAAGTCGGTGCCCGTCAGGATCTTGTTACCTGTGACCACTTCGGTGATGCTATTCTCGTCGTGATGTATTTCAATGATCGTCTCACCTGTCAACATGGTTACGCCGGCGGACTGAAGGCTTTCACCTAGGAGCCGAGGCATGGCTTCAGCACCGGTGCGGGAGTAGTGCAGTGTCTCGAAGCGCATGGCCCCCTCTCTCGCGTCGCGAGGCTTGGCTATGCCGAGCTTTTCCAGACCATTTTTCAGCACATCGACGGCGGAGAGCCGTGGCATTTTCCGACGGATGAACTCAGCATCGAGGGAGCGTGGGTGCCTACCCCAGTAACGGTGGGTGAAGTCCTCGAAGAAAAATTCGTAAAGAGGAACGCCATAAAGTTCGATGAGAGCTGATTCTGCGTCGGTGCCATGGGGTTTGGCAGAGAAACGGGAGCGAAGTTCCGCGATGCCAAGGCCGAGGAGGCAGCGCGCCAAGGTCAAAGGCGCAATGCCAGAGAGGATATCACGACCACGCAGCGGGTAGTGATAGGTTTTCCCCTGCCACTGGATGTGAGACTTGAGGGGCACCTCGATACGTTCCTCGCCCATAACCTCCGCACAATCTTGAAAAATCTCAGCATCGAAGGCGTGCAGCATGTGCACGCCGAGGTCATACCAGTTCTCGCCGAGCCGGTGGCCAGCGGCGAGACCGCCGAGGGACTTACCTTTTTCGACAAGTTGCACATGGGCACCCAGACGGCAGGCGGTGTGCGCAGCGTATAATCCGCAGACTCCGCCGCCAAGGATGGTGACATCGGCAGAGCTCACGTGAGATCCTCCTTAGTGAGAGGTGTGTCTTGCGCGATAGCTCGGCACAGCTCGTGGGCGGACTCGAGGCTTGCGATGGGCACTTTACTGGAGTCCAGCGGCTCTACCCGCCCATATACCTCAGCTGAACCCATGGCGTGGGAGATGGTAGTGCCCACCGGTAGGTCATGCTTGGCGTAGGCGTAGACATCACAGATCTTCTCTGGCATCGGGGCAAGAATCGCTTGCCCAGATACGGCCGCAAGAATCGCTTTCGGGGTCTCGAGGTGGCAGAGATGGCAAGGGCGATAGAGCAGGCGAAAACGGCCACAGGGGCTGGCCGGGAGCTTGTAGTAGTCAAGGTAGCGTTGCTGCTCAGAGGGCAGGTCTGGCTTGGGGCGCACGACAAGGTAAACACCGCCGCCAGGCTCAGCACCGAGTAGGTAGTCGATGCGTGGGGTGCCGCCATAGCGATCAAACTCAAAAAGGCTTAGTGCCTCTTCGACACGAGTGGCTCGTGGGCCTGTCATGCCCCCCTGAGGCGGCAGGTAGCCGAGCGCATTAGCGAGCACCGCCATCTCGATGTGAAGCTTTGTGCCATCGGTGTAAGCGCAGCATTGAACGGCGGAGAGATTGCGCTTTGCGGCTTCGGCTGCAATGCTTTGTGGGGTAGCACGGACATCGAGAAACCCCTTAATGTTCCCAGCTTGAACGATATCAAAGCCCATGAGATCCGCCTCTGCGATCATACTGGCAAGCACGCCGTGCTGGTCACCTGCGTCCGAGGTTACGACACGATCAAACTTTTCTGCCAGAGCGGCCAACTCGGGGCCGAAAGCGAGGTCTACCTCAGCATTCATCAGCACCACGTGAGCACCGTGCTCCAACGCTTGCCGGCAGTAGGAAAAGGCGGGGGCGATGGAGTTGGTGGCCTCGACAAAGACATCGACAGGAGATGTCGTGAGCAGTTGCTCACATGATCGACCACTGGCAGCACCTGGAGCAAGTCCAGCGACCTCCCTGGCCACCTTTTCATCGAGATCGGCAACCCATGCCAGCGACATGCCAGGGGTGTGGTGAATCTGAAAGGCAATCCCCCTCCCCATACAACCAGCCCCGACAAGGCCAACACGGATGGGAGCAGGAGGAATTAGAGGTGATACTGGTCGAGCCACAGCTGGAGAATAACAACTGCAGCAAGCTTCTTCAAGGGTAAGAATGTTTTTCCTTGAAGTAGGGTACGGACGGCGTCGGGATTGAGCAGACCACCACAGGAAAAGCCGTGGGGGGAAAGAACATCGTGAGCAAGGTCAACAAACGGACGGCGCCACTCGGGGGACTCGAGCGGAAGATAAAATGGTTGCTTAGGCCGTTGTGTAATCGCCTTGGGTAGGTGTCGCGCAGCGAGGGCTCGCCAAAGGATCTTGTCGTGACGCAGGGTCGTTTTCGCCCGGCGCGGCAGGCTGAAACTGTAGTCGATAAGACGATGATCTAGAAACGGTGCACGATATTCCAGCGAATGCGCCATGGTGTTGCGGTCTTGGCGAATAAGTGACCAATCGGGCAGCCATGATTGATACTGGCTGGCGAGCAGGTCAGTAAAACTTTCCGGCTCGTTATTGTTCAAAGAGAAGCTAAGTTGCTCGTCGAGCAACTCTGGAGCGAGCAGCTCATCGGCCTCCAGCGGGTTGTGTAGTCGATGGAGTGATGTGTAACGGAGCGTGCGGTTGAGTCCTCCGAAGTCCTTGAGGTAGTGGGCGACTTTCAGGCGACCTTCACTCCCGAGTTTAGCAGGGAAATTGGAGACAGCATCGAGCAAGGCGGGTGGTGTAACGGTGAGTGCAGCCCCTACAGCGGCCCGACCTGCAGCGCCTAGCATTCGAGCGGCGAGGTAGACACGATGGAACGAGTATCCTCCAAAGTGCTCGTCAGGCCCTTCGCCGCCGAGCACGACCTTCGCACCCGTGCTGGCCGCCTCGCTAGCTAGGCGATCGAAGGCTAAGATGAGGGCATCACCGACGGGGCGGCCCATCTGGCGGACGACCCGTGGAAGGTCGTCGAGTGCTGCGGGCGTGAGGCGGATATCGTGGTGTTCAAACCCAAATAGAGTGGCGGTTTCTGCGGCAGTTTGGGATTCATCCGAGCCTGCCCCGAAGCCGATGGAAAACGCAGGTGGAGACACGCCTGCTTGCTTGAGGTAATGGCCGAGAAGTGCAGAGTCGACACCGCCAGACAGATAGGTTCCGATCGGGGCCTCTGATTCGAGAGCAAGCTCAACAGCGGATCGGGTGAGGTCATCCAGTTCGTCTGGCTCTGGGCATTTTCCTCGGACCTCACCATGGCTGGAAACTTGTGGCTGCCAATAACGCTCAAGCTGGCGTGAGCCATCGGCTTTGAGCAGTAACGAGTGAGCCGCAGGCAGCGTGATGATCCCCTGAAACAAAGTCGCGGGCTCTGGCACATAACGGAGCCCGAGCCAGTCGCCAAGGTAGCGAGGATCGGCGGCAAGTCGGACGCCTGCGGCAGCTAGGGCTCCGATCTCAGAGGCGAAGCGCATGGGGCCCGCATCACAGTCTGTCAGATAGATAGGCTTTTGCCCGCAGCGGTCGCGCGCGAGAAATAAGCTTCCAGCCGAGCGGTCATGGATGGCGAGAGCGAACATCCCATTGAGGCGCTCTGGCAAATCAACACCCCACTCACGCCACGCGGCTGGCAGGATTTCGGTATCACACTCGGTGTGAAAAGTGTGGCCGAGCTGACCAAGCTCGTCACGCAACTGCCGCCAGTTATAAATTTCTCCATTGCAAATGGCATGGATGGAATCATCTGGGCTAGAGAAGATCGGTCGGCCGTGGGCGCGATCAAGGATCGCTAGGCGGCTAGAACCAAGCGAGATGCCGTCGCATACCGAAAAGTCACGTGCATCAGGGCCGCGATGATCGAGGGCCGCAATCATACGTCCTAGAGGGTTTTGGCCAAGATTGATGCCTCCAGCGATGCCGCACATGATGGTTCAGATTAAAGTGTTACCCCCCTCACATCTCTGCGTTACCGGGAAGCCTTCGAAGCTTAAGAGCTTGCGCTTTTGCTTCATTACTACGATTGAGTTTAAGTAGAATCTTAATTTCAAAGCCCAACATCTGCGGATCACGTTCTTTGACCGCAGTGTTATAGCGTTTTGTGAAGTTGAGAGCTTTTTCAAGATGATACATTTCAGGCACTATGAGGTAAAGCTTTGCAAGTGATTTCATACTTGGTGCATAATGCTCATAATTTTTCAATGCCATCAGGAGCGAACGCTCAGCACGACTCCATTGTTTTTGTGCCAAGTGAATCTGTGCAAGATTATGATAGGCGATGTAATCATGAGGGGAGATCTCAATGGCTTTCTCGAAAAGCGGGGCCGCCTTATCAAGCTGGCCATCCAATTTGTATTTAGCACCTAGGTTGACGTAGCCGATTGCGCTGCGTGGCTGGGCCTCAATGGCATTGGAAAAGAGCGCGTAGGAATCCTTCCATGTTTGAGTCTGCTGCTTGGCTAGCCAAACACAAGTCAGCACGATCAGGGTAAGGGCGATGTAGGCAAGTCGTTGAGGCAAATACTTGATGAGGGCAGCCGAGACACAGGCAAAGATGCCGATAATCGCGAGATAGGTATACCGGTCAGCAATAAAGCTGGTACCAACGTGCACGATGCCAGACATGGGAAGAATGCAGACATAAAACCAAAGTAAGGCGAAGATGGCGAGCGGGAAACGCATACGAACGCGATAACAGAATACCGTTAAAACAATCAATCCTATCGAGCAACAGGCCGATATAAGCGGCGCAGAAAATGGAGGTGGGGCGTAATGGAAACTCAAACCTGTAGGGCTGAAGGTGTGATAAAGGTAATAACTAAGACGCGTAGGGATGAGAACAATGCGATCCCCGAGGCTCATACCATGCATAAAATATCCGTGAGACCCCCCTTGTTGAAAATAGATTGCAGCCAGTGCGGCAACGATGGATGGGATGATCCAGGGAAGCTTGTGAACACATTGTTTTTTAAGAAACTCGACGTCCAGCTTGTTCATCTGGTGCCGCTGGTACTGGTCGAGCAACATCAGAATCCCTGGCAGGATCACCACGCTAGGTTTAGCCAGTAATGCCAGCACAAAAAAGACAACGGAGCTGACTTGATAACTCCTCGATTGTTTCTCTGCATAAAATTGATAACTCAGGATACTGGCGAAGGCAAAAAGGGCTGAAAGGGTGTCTTTTCGCTCGGATAGCCATGCGACTGATTCCACGTGTAGCGGGTGAATGCAGAACAGGATGGCTGTCGCCAACGCTACCACATGGTTCTTCAGAAGCTTGAGAAATATAAAAAAGAGCAGCACCCCAGCTATGAGGTGGATAGCTAGGTTGACGATGTGCTGAGCACCTGGTGAGGCAACACCAAATACTTCGACATCGATCATGTGCGATATCCACGTGATTGGGTGGTAAAGGTTTTGAATACCATCGTAAACAGGAAGGCCTTTGCTTTCCTCAAAGGTGAATGCCCATTGGATATTTTGAACATCCAATCCACTGTTCACGTAGGGATTATCTGCGATATACGCAGGGTCGTCGTAGTCAATATAACCAAATGAATGAACAGGGTGGTATGTCCAAGCTGTGATTATCGCTAAAGTTATAACGCTTAAAAAGAGGGCAAGTCTTTTAGCTGACGGGTTTTTCATCTGAGAGGAACTTACATCATAGCGCTAGAGTGAATCAATCACTATGCTAATAACTTGTGCCATCCGCGAGATCTATAGAGGGCGTTTCCTTAGAGGGCGTTTCCTATAACCTAAAGCCATCGACGGATAGGTCTGGCGGTTCGATAACCGAATCGCCAAGCAAGAAAAGATAACATGGGCCAAAAATTTTCTACACCGAACCACCAATATATCCCCCAAGTTATGAGCTAAATCGCCCGCATGATCTGGTTTTTTATCATTCAGCCGACTTGTGAGCAAAATACGGCTCTATTTGTATGTCACATGCATAGCCGCAGGTCTTGCCAGAGGTAGCACTCTGTGGTAAATGCCACGCGTCATGCCAGTAGCAACACCAGAACAATATGCCGCTATGCTCGATGCCGCCCAGAAGGGTGGCTACGCATACCCCGCCATCAATATCACGTCCCTCACCACCATCAGCGGTGC
Organism: Akkermansiaceae bacterium; assembly: GCA_013041925.1. Lineage (GTDB taxonomy): Bacteria > Verrucomicrobiota > Verrucomicrobiia > Verrucomicrobiales > Akkermansiaceae > Oceaniferula. The sequence goes on from JABDRB010000013.1 coordinate 14,018, forward strand.
CCTCAAAGCCTTCGCCGAAGCTGGATCCGATGGGATCATTCAAGTCTCCACCGGTGGCGGCAGTTTTGCCTCCGGCACCGCCGTCGGCGACGAAGCCTTCGGTGCCATCGTGCTTGCCGAAGCCACTCACCTGCTTGCTGAGAAATACGATATCCTCGTAGCCCTGCACACCGACCACTGCCACCCGGCGAAGGTTGACAGCTTCCTCAAGCCGCTTCTTCAAGCCTCCCGTGAGCGTATTGCCGCCGGTAAAGGTCCCCTATTCCAATCACACATGTTCGACGGCTCCGTGGTTGAACTCGACGAAAACCTCACAATCTCCAAGGAACTGCTCGCCGAGTGCGCCGAGCTCAACATCATCCTCGAAATCGAAGCCGGCTGCGTCGGTGGAGAAGAAGATGGCCACGACACCTCGGGTCTTCCTGCCGAAAAACTCTACACCTCCACCGAGGACATGGTGGAAGTTTACGAGAGCCTGCACAGTATCGGCCGCTTCATGTTTGCCGCCACCTTCGGCAACGTCCACGGCGCCTACAAGCCAGGCTCGGTGAAACTCAAGCCAACCATCTTACGCGATGGACAAAATGCCGTCATCGAGAAATACGGTGCCGATGCCGAAATGGACCTCGTGTTCCACGGTGGTTCTGGATCCGACCTCGACGACATCCGCGAGACCCTCGGCTACGGTGTGGTGAAGATGAACATCGATACCGATACCCAGTATGCCTTCACCCGCCCAATCGTCACCCACATGTGCGAAAACATCGAAGGCGTGCTGAAAATCGACGGTGAAGTCGGCAACAAAAAAGTCTACGATCCACGTGGCTACCTCAAAAAAGGTGAGCAAGGACTCTGCGACCGACTCAAGGAGGCCTGTGACGACCTGCTTTCGACCGGCAAGTCGATCTTCGGCACCGTCTAAGTCACCCGCATTTTTTTCCATAGCGGCGATTCCTGGCACCCCCAGGGTCGCCGCTATTTTCTTGCATCTTTGTTCCCACCTCTTACTTCTCCCCCACCCATGGCCAAAAAACAACAAGACAACCCGCTCGCCAATATTATGTGGAATGTTCTCATTCCCATCGTAGCCCTGAGCTTTCTCGGAAAAAATGGCGACAAGTTCTGGCATGTGGGACCGGTTATGGGCATGTTGATCGCTGTCTCCTTACCCGTCGTCTACGGGATCCACCACCTGATCAAAACGAAGAAACCGAACTTCTTCTCCATCCTCGGAGTCATCAGTATTTTGCTGACGGGAGGCATCGCCATCATGGCCTACAAGGACAATGGCACCGTGGATGCCGAAGCCCCCTTATGGTTCGCCCTGAAAGAGGCCGCCATCCCCTTTGTTTTTGGCGTCACCATCCTTATTTCCCACTGGACCAAAACGCCCCTGGTGCGCGTTTTCCTCTATAACCCCGACTTCTTTAATATCCCCGCAATTGAAAAACGGGTCCAAGAAAAATCCAACACCACCGGATATAAAAAACTCCTCTTCTCTGGCACGCTTCTGTTAGCCTGTTCCTTTTTTCTCAGTATGGTGATGAACTATTTCCTTGCGATGAAGTTTCTCAAAAACGAAACAGGATCCCAAGAGGCCTTCAATGACGGCGTCGCCAAGCTCACGGGTTGGGGGTTTGCCGTTATCGGGATCCCGATGATGATCATCCTCATGGTCACGATGTGGCGGTTTGTTTCCGGGCTAAGAAAACTCACTGGCATGGAAAACGAGGAAATCCTCCTCCCCCGATAAGCCCCGCCCAAAAAACAAACAAAATGGCGGCACGCCCGATGCCTGCCGCCTATTATAATAGGCTACTGAAATAGGCTATTGAAATCAATACGGGTCCTGACCGCATAGTGGCAGCACCCGTTAGACGAGGAAACTAGTCCACGAGGTTGTCAATGCGCGAGGCAAGCTCGACGTCAAGATCCGTAACGCCACCGGCATCTTCCGTTTTGAGACGCAAGGTCACGCTGCCGTCCCGGATATCGATCTCAGGAATATGCTGAGCTTCTTCGACAACCTCAGCGATCTCGTTCACAAAATCAATCCCCTCCATGTATTCTTCAAATTCAATGGTACGGGTAATGGCATCACCATCAGCTTCCCATTCAGGGGCTCGCTTCAGGGCATCGTCTAGTTCTTCGGCAGGAATAAGTTCTTCTGACATCGTTTGTAACTGTATCGAGGTTGGGCCAAATTGGCTGGAACAAGATTGATTGCTTTTGCTTGGTTTTGGCAAGCCTGTTTCTTACTCTTTTTTATTTTTTTAAGTTCATTGCCCAATTGCATCTGCCGGCACGTTCGATTATGCTGCTTACATCATGAAAATTCACCATCTACTCATCATTCCGCTTATTGCCTTGCTGGCCAGCTGCAGCAGTAATCCGACAACCCGCATTCAGAAAAACCCAGCACTTTATCGCCAACTCCCGACCGAGCATCAGGAGCTGGTAAGCCAAGGGAAAATAGCACGCGGCATGACTCCACCCGCCGTCTTTTTAGCCATGGGAAACCCCGACTCAAAAACGACGGGTGAACAACACGGCAAAAACTTTGAACGATGGAACTACAATGTGATGGTCCCCGTCTACAGCCACTCATTCAGTCCTCACTACGGATCTCGATACGGTCGCTGCGGCTACCGCAATGACTATTATGGCCTCGGCCTTCATCCGTCGGTCCACTACACCATCGGTCACAGTGCCTCAGTCCAGTTCAGTAAAGGGAAGGTGACAGAATGGAACAGCGTCCGCAAAAATTTCTAAGCTCCGCCAAGGTGACATACCTCATAGTGCCTTAGCTGTGACCATTGCACCCTTGCCGGGCGCACATAAAAAAACAAGGCCAGCTGCATGACGCAACCGACCTTGGTGTAAATTGTAAAAGAAGAACCTGAATGAAAAACAAGCAGCTTACTCAGCCTCTTTTTTGGGTGCGGCTTTTTTAGCGGCTGCCTTTTTAGCGGTTTTCTTAGCGGCTACTTTTTTAGTGGCCTTTTTAGCGACCTTCTTGACGGCAGCTTTTTTAGCGGCGGTCTTTTTAGCCGCGGTCTTTTTGGTGGCTACTTTTTTAGCAGCGGCCTTCTTTGCAGTCTTTTTAGCGGGGGCAGACACCTTGCGTGTAAGGCTGGCTTTGACCTGCTCTTTTTTACGCTTTAGATACTGTTTGCGACGGCTACGCTTGACGGTTGTTTTATGTTGCTTACCCATGGGAAGTGATTGATGTGCAGGGGAATTAACGTCTGCGCGGGTGTCACGCAAGCCCTAAATGCAGGGAATCATCCGAGATCGATCCCGCATGGCTGAATGACAGCCGCTGTAATCGGTGGGAATCAGGATTCCGCACGGCGATTTCCAGTGAGTCGATAGAAGATTTCGTCACTCACCTCACGGGCAGCGCGAATACACCCCCGCTGGTCGTGCTGCATCTTCATCATCCGATCGAGGCAGCGGTCTCGGTCCTGCGCACGAGAAAACTCCATCCCGACCAAGGCCCGCCCTACCCGCTCGCCCGAGTAGGCGTAATTAAAGTAACAAAGGCTGGCGATATCCTTGACCTCGGTCATAAACTGGAGAAATGCCCCTGCCCGCTCAGGAAACTCAATATTTACAAACAGCGGGTTCTCAAATAGTTCGGGGGTATAGTTGATGATCCGGTAATCCACATCCTCATCGGTGGACACATCACTGGCGGAAACGCCACGTTGAGCCAAAACATCATCCAGAACCGCGTAATCATCCTCTGCCCCCATTAACCCGAGCACAGGATACTGCACCTTGGAATCGATTCTTCCGTATTGCAGGTCAATGATGCTGACACTCTCAGGAAGCTGCTCAAGGTAATCGACCAGTGTTCCTTTTCCTTCAGGAACGGGAACACGGAGGAACCTGCGGTGCTTCGCACCGATCCCCGCTCGGTGGGCAATGGCACCTAGTTGAGAAAAATCCATGTTGGCACCACTAACGATGGTCAGGACTTTTTCACCCGCTTTGACCTCACCCGCCTCGTAATGTTTCTGAAATCCTGCTAAGGCCATAGCACCACTGGGTTCAGGAATGACACGTAAGGTTTCCCACAGCGTTCTGATCGAGTGGCAGACCTCGTCATTCGTAACGGTGAGCATACCATCCAGTAAATCTCGACAATAATCAAATGTCACAGCCCCTGCTTTCCTGACAGCGGTTCCATCGCAAAAGACATCAAGATAATCCAATGTCACTGGCTGGCCCGCATCCATGGCGGCTTGCATCGATGCCTGCCCGACACCTTCTACTCCGTAAACTTGCACACCCGGCCAGTAGCGCTTTAACCAGCATGCCACTGCCGCAGCCAGCCCCCCGCCACCAATCGCCACATAAACACGATCGAATGGCCCCTTACCGCTCATCACCACTTCGTCAGCCAAAGTCCCCTGCCCCCCCATCACCATTAAATCATCGTAGGGGTGGATATAGACCCCCTTGGTTGCCTCACAAAACTTCCACGCTGTCATTCCGGCATCATCGTAAGTATCACCGATCAAGCGAATTTCCACTGCATCCTGACCAAGGCGACGCACCTCGCACTGCTTCACCTCAGGCGTCGACTGGGGCATAAAAATAACGGCCTTGCAGCCCAGTGACTTGGCCGCCAACGCCACGCCCTGGGCATGATTTCCTGCGGAGGCCGCAACAATCCCCTGATCGCGCTGCTCCGGGGTGAGAGCCGCCATGGCATTGTATGCCCCGCGCCATTTATATGCCTTGATCGGCCCCAAGTCCTCACGCTTCACCCAAACCTCTGCATCGGTTTGCGATAAGGGAAGCTGCTGAAGTGGAGTCGCCTTACCCATCGAATACACCCGCTCGCGTGCGGCGAGAATTTCCTCAAACAGGCGGTCTGGGTTATTACGGTCAGTTAGCTGCATTCAATGCATCCTATAAACGTATTCTTACCAAAGTCAAAGAGGTAAATCGCGCCTCATCACATCGATCGGCCATGCAGCTTGCCTCTGCTCGCTGGCGGGTTGGCAGGAGGCAAAGTGAGCGAGGAGTCCCGTCAACAAAATTTCAGCGGAGTGCCAAGGCGCTCCGCTGAAGGTTAAAATCCGTTGACGGGGGCAACCCGTATGACTAACTCCCGGTGTAAATCCAGTAGGAAACAGCGGCGACAATCAGCACAGCGATGAATACCCAGAGGTAAACGATGGTGCCACTGGAAGCACGCTCACCCGTATTCTGGAGGCGGTCATAACGGCCCTTGATCTTACCCTTACGGAGGAAACCATCGTAGTGACGCTGCAGCAGATGGGTTTCGACTTGGCGCATCATATCAAGCAGCACACCGACGAGAATCAACATACTGGTTCCACCGAAAAAGGACGTGACCAAGAATGGTAACTCTTTCCCAATGATACCAATCGGCATTTTCTGAACCATATACGGGAGAATGAAGATAATGGTTAGGAAGATAGCCCCCGCGAAGGTGAGCCGTGTCATGGTGAAATCAAGGAAGTCAGCGGTCGGCTTACCCGGACGCACACCTGGGATATATCCACCACTACGTTTCAGGTTTTCAGAAATCTCACTAGGCTGGAACATGGTTGCGACCCAGAAGTAGGAGAAGAAAAAGATCATCACACCCGCTACAAGATAGTAGCCAAGCTGACCACCAGCCAGCACGTCCTGAATCTTACGGGACCACTCGGCGGTCGGGAAGGCCGATTGCAATACAAAGGCAGGAAGCGAGAGAATCGCAGTGGCAAAAATGATCGGCATCACACCCGCGTAGTTTACCTTGAGCGGGAGATACTGAGTTTGGCCACCGAGTTGTTTGCGACCCATCACGCGCTTGGCGTATTGGACGGCGATCCGGCGTTGCGCCTGAGTGATGGCAATGACTGCCGCGATGACAAAGATCAGGAATGCGACGAGGAAAACGAGGAAGGCGGCAGCTCCAGGGCCTGCATTATTACCTGAGACCAGTGTCTGCCAAGTAATCACCAAAGCGCCGGGAAGGGCTGAGATAATGTTTACCGTAATAATCAGTGAGATACCATTTCCGAGTCCACGCTCGGTAATTTGGTCACCCAACCACATCAGGAGAAGCGTGCCGGTAACAATCGTCAACACGGTCATCGCGATGAATACCCAGTCGTGGTTAGGAACCACAGGGCCGATACCGCCCAAGCCCGGGATATTACCAGGATTCTTCAAGCTGATGGCAAGAAGGTATCCCTGCACCAGAGCAATGATGATGGTGATGACGCGCGTGTATGAGTTGATTTTCTGGCGTCCTCCGTCTTCACGGGCAAGCTTCGAGAGCTTGGGCACCACAGCGGTCATCAACTGCATCATGATAGAGGCCGAGATGTATGGCATGATACCGAGGGCAAAAACCCCCATCTTCTGGAGTCCTCCACCAGAGAAAAAGCCAAGCATGGCACCGACAGCGGCACCAGGACCACTATCGCCTCCCTTGGCTTGTTTATCAGACAGGTAGTCAGCAATAACGCTGGCATCCACCCCTGGAAGGGTCACGTGGACACCAAGGCGGACGATGACAATCATTGCCAAGGTAAAAAGGATACGCTCCCGGAGTTCTGGGACTTTCCAAGTGCTCGCAAATGCGGAAATCATTAGGTTTAAGTAGTCGGTTAAAAGTTGTGAATGATGGGTAGACCAAGAGATCAATCTCTCATGCTACCAAGGTGCGCAGGGTTTATACGCATGGAGAGGAAGTGCGCAAGCACTTCCCCTCCATAATAAGTTATTTCATAGGGTGAAGCACGAGGCAACTTAGCTAGCAGGCTTATCAGCCACCACTACGCTTCCTCCAGCTTTCTCGATTTTCTCACGCGCAGTCGCACTGACCTTGCAGCCCTCTACGGTGAGTTTTGTCGTGATTTCGCCAAATCCGAGGACCTTGATACCATCGAAGCTTCCCTTGATCAGGTTAGCTGCGCGCAGTGATTCCTCGCTGACGGTGGCTCCGTCTTCGAAGCGCTCGTCAAGGGATGCGACGTTCACGACGACGATCTTATCTTGGAAACGGGTATTGTTGAAACCACGTTTAGGAAGACGACGATGCAAGGGCATCTGACCACCTTCGAAACCTGGGCGAACGCCACCGCCTGAGCGGGACTTCTGACCTTTGTGGCCACGACCACAGGTCTTACCAAGGCCAGAGCTTTCGCCGCTACCTAGGCGTTTAACACGATGCTTGGCACCGCGGTTGGGTTTGAGAGTATGCAAATTCATGATATTAAAATTAGGTTGTTGGTTATAGGAACTTGGAACTTAAAGTCTAGAGGCTCTCTTTGACCTTTTTACCGCGGCTAGCGAGGACTTCCTCACGGGTGCGGAGTTGTGAAAGTGCCTTCATCGTCGCTTTCACGACGTTCGCGTGGTTGTTTGATCCGAGACTCTTACCAAGCACGTCGGTGATCCCCACGGCTTCACAAACAGCACGCACACCACCACCAGCAATAATACCGGTTCCGGGGCAGGCTGGCTTGAGGAGAACAACACCACCACCGTGCTCAGCTTGCACTTCGTGGGGGATCGTTCCATCGACGAGTTTCATACGCACGAGTGAACGTTTCGCATACTCACTTCCCTTACGGATACATTCAGCAACTTCCGTTGCCTTACCGAATCCTACACCAACGCGGCCTTCCTTATCACCGGAGACCATGAGAGCGGAGAAGCTGAAGCGACGTCCACCTTTAACCACTTTGGCGCATCGGTTGATGAAGACGACTTTTTCAGTCAGTTCCTTACCATCGTCAGTCATCGGTTTCGGTGGAGCTTGGCGTGGTGGGCGACCACCGCGTCCGCGTCCGCCACCAGGGCCACCGCGTCCGGCACCAGGGCCACCACGGTTGTCGCGGCGATCGCCGGTAGGCGCTGCTGGGTTAGTGGGTGCGGCACCGGCTTGAGCTGCGGGTGCTGCAGGAGTAGTTGCTGGAGCTGCTGCGGCTTCGGGTGCTGCAGCGGGTTCGCTTTTTTCGTTTTGATTGTCAGCCATGATTTTAGATGGTTTAGAATTGAAGTCCTGCTTCACGGGCGGAGTCGGCAAGCGCTTTGATTTTTCCGTGGTAGAGGTGTCCACCGCGGTCGAAAACGACCTTACTGATGTTGGCTTCCTTGGCGCGAGCAGCGACGAGTTCACCGACTTTCTGAGCCGTAACTTGGTTAGATGATGCATTTTCCACTTCCTTATCGAGGCTGGAGGCGGCACAGAGTGTGTTACCTGCCACGTCATCGATGATCTGGGCGTAGATATGCTGGTTGGAGTAATTGACGGCAAGACGTGGGCAAGCAGTGGTTCCGGAGACCTTTTTACGGATACGGCGGTGAATCCGCTTGCGGACTTGTTTACGATTGAGAGTGCTCATTATATTAAATTGGTTAATCGTTAATGGTTAGACGTAATTACTGGACGCTCTTACCGGCTTTACGGCGAACGCGTTCACCAACGTAGCGGACACCCTTACCTTTGAATGGCTCAGGCGGATAGAAGCGGCGGACCTCAGCGGCAAACTGGCCGACGACCTGCTTATCGATTCCCTCCACCTTGATGGCGGTGTTTTTATCGACGGTGACAGTAACGCCCTCAGGGATGGGGTGTAGAATCGGGTGACTCTTACCAAGGCTCAGGTCAAGTGCCTTGCCTTTGACGGCGGCACGGAAACCAACTCCTTGAATTTCGAGTTCCTTGACGAAACCTTTGGTGACGCCTTCGATCATGTTGCTGATCAGGCTGCGGGATGTGCCGTGGAGTGCTTTGTGTGCGCGGTGCTCGGTGGCGCGTTTGACGGTTACGGTGCCGTCGGCCTCCTCAAGGGAGATGCCGCTGGGCATGGTAAACTCAAGTTTTCCCTTAGGTCCTTCAACGACGACGACGCCGTTTGCGTCAGACTTAACGCTGACTTTCTCAGGGAGAGTGATATTTTTTAATCCAATACGTGACATGGTGTAATCCTTTCAGGTGATATGGGTTGATAAATCGGGATGTGGTTTCTACCAAACGAATGCTAGTAGTTCACCGCCGAGTTTTTCCCTACGGGCAGCTGTGCCTGTCTTCAGACCTTTGGAGGTCGAGACGATGGAGATGCCGAGGCCATTGAGGACACGCGGGATTTCACCCGCACCAACGTAGCGGCGGATTCCTGGTTTGGAAACGCGCTTGAGATCAGTGAGAACGGCGGCGCCGTTGTCTGTATATTTTACCTTTACGGTGATCACGGGGAACTTACCCTCGGTATCAACTTCGTAGTTCCAGATGTATCCTTCAGCTTGGAGAATACGGGCGATTTCGCCTTTGATCTTCGAGTAAGGTGCGGTGAATGTCTCGTTGCCTGCGCGTGATGCGTTTTTCAGGCGGGTGAGAAAATCAGAAATGGGGTCACTTAAAACTGCCATGGTGCTTGTAATAATTAGATGGTTAAATTTGTGCTACAGATTTAGGCAGCGTCTTCGGCTTTTTTAGGTTCACGGAATGGCATACCGAGTGCCTTAAGGAGGGCGCGGCCCTCGTCATCCGTATTGGCGGAGGTGACAAAAATGAGGTCAAACCCGAGTTGGCGCTTGATTTTATCGAGCTCAATCTCAGGGAAAATCGCTTGGTCATTTACGCCTAAGGCGTAGTTACCACGGCCGTCAAAGCTCTTGGGAGTGATTCCGCGGAAGTCGCGGATGTTGGGAGCGGTGACATTGATGAAGCGATCGAGAAATTCCCACATGTGGTTACCACGGAGAGTGACGCGGGCGCCAACGGCCTCGCCTTCACGCACCTTAAAGTTTGCCACACTCTTACGTGCATAAGAAATGCTTGGCTTCTGGCCGGTGATCTTGGAGATATCTTCGATGGCATCCTCGACAGCTTGCTTACGGTCTGAAGCAGAGCCAACGTGTGTGGTGACAACGATTTTTTCCAGGTGGGGAACCTGGTGCGGGTTGGTGTATCCCTGTGATTCTTTGAGAGCAGGGATGACCTTGTCTTGGTAGTAGGTCTGTAGTGTTGGTTTCATAATAGCGGGTCAGCTTATTGTTTGTGTCGCTTAAGCGCGGGTTGGGTTACAGCGGTTTGATCCACTGTGAGAGATTTGGGTGTGATCTGTGTCGAGATGAGAGAAAAGGTTGAGCCCTCTTCCTCGTTAGACTTTCTTGACGTTGGAGATGGCGATTGGACCGTCTTGTTCGAGGATTCCTCCGTCTGGGTGTTGTTCAGACTTACGGATGGTCTTCTTCATGACGCGGGCGCCTTCGACGACGACCTGGCCTTTGGCTGCGTTGACTTCGAGAACGGTGCCGCGCTTACCTTTGTAGTTGCCGGCAATCACCTCGACTTCGTCGCCTTTTGTTACGTGTGTTTTTTGACGCATTGTAAAATTCGGTGGAGTGTTTAATTAGAGAACCTCGGGTGCGAGGGAGACGATTTTCATGTATTTTTTGTCGCGCAACTCACGGGCAACAGGGCCAAAGATACGGGTACCTTTGGGGTTGCCGTCTTTGTCGATGATGACGACGGCGTTGCTATCGAAGCGAAGCACGGAGCCATCAGGACGACGAACCGGGTAAGCGGAACGCACGACGACAGCCTTAACGACCTCACCTTTTTTAATGCTTGCGGTAGGGATGGCTTCGCGCACGTGGGCGGTGATCACGTCACCGACGCGAGCCTCCTTGGAGCGTTTACCGATGACGCCAATCATCTTGGCGACGCGAGCGCCGGTGTTATCGGCGATTTGAACTTTGGATTCCATCTGGATCATGGCAGAAAGTAGTAATTGGTTATGGGGAAACAGGGATTCGAAATAGGTATTCGGGATCCTATGCCGTCTGAGGACGGCGGATTAAATTAGTGGCTGAGGACTTCCTGAAGTTTCCAACACTTCTTCTTGGAGATGGGCTTGGTCTCGATGATGCTGACTTTGTCGCCAACGGCGGCTTTTCCTTCTTCATCGTGTGCATAGAACTTCTTGGAACGCTTAATGATTTTCTTAAAGCGTGGGTGTGGGACACGGTTGGTGTATTCGACAACGATGGTTTTATCCATGGATGTGGAGATAACAATGCCGACGCGGGTCTTGCGCAGACCAGCTGTTTTGGTTTCAGATTCGCTCATGATAATGTGATTTTGTTGGTTGAGTTCGCTTAGCCAGGATTACCCGTTGAGGCGACGCTGAGTCAGGATGGTTTGCACGCGTGCCACCTCCTTGCGGACGAGGGTGCGGCGTGATGTATTTTCCAGCTGACCGGTAGCCTGCTGGAGACGCAGGTTGAGTGCCTCTTGTTTGAGGTCACGCAGGCGGCTGGTGAGCTCATCTGTCGTGAGCTCGCGGATTTCTGTGATTTTTGTCTGGGCCATGGCTTAACAATATTGAATTTTGATGGTTGAATTCTTTAACCGTGGTTTCCACGGACGATGAAGCGGGTGGGGACACCAAGCTTGTAGGACGCGAGGCGGAGTGCCTCTTTTGCGGCTGTCTCGGAGACACCGGCTACCTCGAAAAGCATGGTTCCAGGGCGGATCACGGCGACCCACGCTTCGACGGCACCTTTACCTTTACCCATCCGGGTTTCTGGTGGGCGACCTGTGATGGACTTGTGAGGGAAGACGCGGATCCAAACTTTTCCTTTACGTTTAAGTTGGCGGTTGATGGCGACACGGCAGGCTTCGATTTGACGGTTGGTCATCCATCCGCGTCCGAGGCACTGAAGGCCAAAGTCACCGAAACTCACTGTATTACCACGCTGGGCGTTACCACCGCGGTTTCCACGCTGAGTCTTACGGAACTTCACTCTTTTGGGCATTAATGGCATATGATTATCCTCCTAGTTAGGTTTGTTGATTAATTAAGTGCTATGATCTGTGCCGACGTGGGGTCGGCACATCGGGTCTTAGCGATTGTTGTTGTTGCGGTCGTTGCGGTCGCGACGTTGGCCACCACGGGGACGGCCACCACCTTGTTGTTCTTTCTCTTCCTTTTTGTTGATCCAGCACTTAACGCCGATGATTCCGTAAACGGTTGCGGCTTCAGCGAATCCGTAGTCGATAGGAACACGCAGTGTTTGAAGTGGCACTTTGCCTTCGCGATACCACTCGTTACGTGCGATATCTGCACCACCGAGACGACCCCCGCAACGAACACGGATGCCTTCGGCTCCGAACTCCATGGCGGTAGCGACGGCGCGCTTCATGGCGCGGCGGAATGCAATACGACGTTCAAGCTGCACGGCAATGTTTTCAGCGACAAGCTGAGCATCGAGTTCAGGCTTACGGATCTCGAGGATATCGATTTTGACCTGACAACCTCCACAGAGCTGGGAGATCTCGTTCGTCATTCTTTCAATCTCAGAACCTTTGCGGCCGATCACGAGACCGGGGCGCGCGGTAGAAAGGGTGACGCGGACGCTATTCCAAGCACGTTCGATGATGACTTTGGAGATGCCTGAGTTGTGGAGACGTTTTTTGATATACTTACGGATTTTAAGATCCTCATGAAGTTTATCGGTGTAGTCGTTTCCAGTGGCATACCACTTAGAGCGCCAGTCTTTGGAGACGGCGAGACGGAAAGAGATCGGATTGATTTTCTGGCCCATGGTGTAGTGTTTTTTTTAAAAGTTATATTACTCGGAATCGGAAGCTTTATCTTCAGCTGGGGCCGCATCTTCAGCAGCAGCCTCGGCTTTTACTTCTTCGACCTCTTCGGGAGCTTCCTCCTTTTTCTCTGGCTTCGGTGCGGCCGCCTTCTTGGGCTTGGAAACGATGGTGCGTTTCTTTGGCTTGGATGAGCGCTCGCGTGGCTCGGGAATTTCAGTTTCGTCGGTGAGGACGATGTAGAGGTGGCTGGTGCGTTTACGGATGGCACTTGCGGACCCGCGGGCACGTGGCTTGAATCGCTTGAAGGTAGGTCCGTCACCGACGGTTGCCTCCTTGACGGTCAAGTCGTCGGCGATCAATTCGTGATTATTCTCGGCATTGGCAACCGCGCTCTTCAGCGTCTTACCGACGAGCTGGGCAGCTTTGCGAGGTGTATAAGCAAGGGCATCAAGGGCGTCTGAAACAGGCATGCCTTGAATGGCGCGGGCAACATCACGGGCCTTCTTAGGCGAGATGCGGGCGTATTTGTAAGTGGATTTAACTTCCATCGGTCTAGTGGGTAAAAATTGAGTTGTTTATCGTTGTGTTATCTGAACGGATGCGATGTCGCCGGTGCGGATCTGATCCTTGGAGTTGTCGAGGTCTGTTGGCAGCACGCCGCTGAAATCCTTGCGGGTTTCTGCGACAATCGCTTCGGCCACCTTGCGGTTGCCACGCGTGATGGCAAAAGTCATCCCGCGTCGGACGGATTGATTTTCACCTGCATTGATAACCAGCATGCCGCTTTCGGCGTCGATACTGACAATCTTTGCGTGTTGCAGACTGCCTTGGGCAATGTGCGGGCGCGGGTTCTGCCTTAATCTGAGGGCTACGTCAAGCTCTCGTATTGAAGTTTCCAAACGAAGTCGTGCATCGGGGTCCGCTGCGATGGCCGTGCGTAGATATTCACGCATGTTGACCATCAGCTTCAGAGCCGCTGTTTCGGTAGCACGGTTCCGTTTATCAAGGACTTCAGCATTCTTAATGGCATCCAGAATCGCATCTTGGCCGCCATTGAGAAGGTTGTCTCCCAGTGCGGCAAACCGAAGTCGGAGCTCATTGAGGCTCTTCTTCATCGCGGCTTCGCGCATCTTGGAGGCAGCGAGGTCACGAGCCAGTGCTTGGTATTGGCCTTGGGATTTTTGGAGCTGAAGCTCGAGTCGGCGAACCTCGCGACCCTTGTCTCCATCTGCCCCATTCTGGGCAGCGCACGGGACCACCGATACAGCCTGGGCACCGATGAGTAATACTCCGGCGAAGGCTGAGGTGATATGTGCGTTGATCTGCATAGAAAGAGGAGAGATTGACAGGGTGAACGAAGTGTGGGCTGTGGTGGTTGGGTCGATGGCGTCGCTGTCGTGGACAGCGACGGATCAATTACCTTTTACCAATGCCGCCGTGTGCTTTGAAGATACGTGTTGGTGAAAATTCACCCAGCTTGTGGCCAACCATGTTCTCGTTCACGTAAACCGTCGGGAATGACTTGCCGTTGTGGACGTGGAATGTGTGGCCAACGAAGTCAGGAGTGATAACCGAGTTACGGCTCCATGTCTTGATGGGTTTTTTGTCGTTGTTGGCTTCGGCAGCATCGATTTTTGCGAGCAGCTTTTGGTCAACGTAGGCACCTTTTTTGAGTGATCTTGGCATGAGATTTAGAATTAGTGGTTTAAAATGATGGCTTCCTTACTTTTTCTTACGTCGTGAAACAATAAGTTTGTTACTGGACTTGTATTTCTTACGAGTCTTCTGACCCTTGACGTGACCCCAAGGTGATTTGAGGTGTTGGCGACCACCACCGGACTTGGACTTACCCTCACCACCACCATTCGGGTGATCGACGGGGTTCATACACATTCCGCGGACGGTTGGGCGGATACCCTTCCAGCGACTACGTCCAGCTTTCGCGGAAACCTCGTTCATGTGATCGCGGTTGCCAACTTGGCCGATAGTGCAGTAGCAGTTCTGGTTGAATTTGCGGATTTCACCGGATGGCATCTTGACGAGTGCCTGACCACCTTCCTCACGGTTAGAGAGGATAGCTTGCTGACCAGCTGATCGGGCGATTTTACCACCTGTTCCTGGGGTCATTTCAATGTTGTGAATGGCCGTTCCAAGTGGGACGCTCTTGAGGGTCATCGCGTTTCCTGGCTTAGGAGGAGCGGATTCGCTCGAGATGACGGTAGCGCCAACCTCCAAACCAACGGGGGCGAGGATGTAGCTCTTTACACCGTCTTCATACTGGATGAGGGCGATGCGGCAGGTGCGGTTGGGATCATACTCGATGCTGAGTACGGATGCGGGCACGTCCATCTTGTTGCGTTTGAAATCAACGAGACGGTATTTGCGTTTGTGTCCACCTCCTTTGTGACGGCAGGTGATACGGCCCTGATTGTTGCGTCCACCGCTTTTTTTGATTGGGCGGGTGAGGCTTTTTTCAGGATTGGTTTTGGTAATTTCCTCGTAACTTGGCCACTCTTTGTAGCGGTTTGATGGAGTTACGGGTTTAAATGTTTTTAAAGGCATGATTCGCTATTGGGTTCGATGTGATCGTTTTTCAGCGGGATAGATTACTGAGTGTCCTGGCTTAGACGAGGTCAAGTGACTCGCCATCCTTGAGGCGGACGACGGCTTTTTTCCAGTGTGCGGTGCGGCCAGCGTCGGCGCGTCGATTGCGCTTTTTCTTGCCCTGACAGTTCATGGTGCGGACGGTATCAACCTTCTTGCCGAAGAGTTGTTCGATAGCACGCTTGATTTCGAGTTTATTGGCATTGCGATCCACCTTGAACACGTATTCGTTGTTCTCCTCCTGAAGGAGGGTGGCTTTCTCACTGATGAGAACGGTATCGATGACCTGATAGATGTCTTTCATGGTTACGAGTAGATAAATGGTTGAGGCTACGGATTAAGCAGTGCGGCGAGCGAGGGTCTCGTAGGAGTCCTCCACAAGAATAACAGTGTTGGCGTGCAGAAGTTGTTCGATGTTGACTTCAGATGCTGTCATCAGCAGAACGTTTTGCACGTTGCGACCGGCGAGGTAGGTCTTTTCCTCGAAGCTCTCAGCGACCACAAGCACCTTGCGGGAGTCGGTGAGGGCCTTGATGGCTGCGACAAATGACTTGGTCTTACCGTCGGCGACAGCGAAGCTAGGCACTGCGATGATGGAATCTGAAACGATGAGGTCACCGAGGACTTTACGCAGCGCGAGCTTGCGCGTCCCCTTGTTGACGGTCTTCGAGTAATCACGTGGGCGGGGACCGAAAACGATACCACCACCACGCCAGATTGGGTTTTTGGTGGTGCCTGCTCGGGCGCGGCCGGTGCCTTTTTGTTTCCAGAGTTTTTTATTGGAACCCTTCACTTCACCGCGTGTTTTGGTGCATGCGGTGCCGCTACGGCGGTTTGCACGGTAGGCGGTGACGAGGTCGTGCACAGCTTGGTCGCCCTTGTGACCTTCGATCACCTGGATGTTGGCTGCTTGCGCATCTTGGATAGAGAGTGTTTTAGACATGGTATAAAGTAGCTAGTAGTTAATAGGTAAAAGTAGTTCGCTCTCTCTACTTGGCAGCAGGTGCTGCCTTTTTAATCGCGGGGCGAATGACAACGTAACCACCATTGGGGCCGGGGACGGCTCCGGAGACGAGGACGACGTTGTCTTCAGGGCGAACCTGAACGACTTTAAGGTTTTGAACGGTGCGGTTGTAGACACCGTGACGACCTGGCATCTTCTTGTTTTTCCAAATACGACCAGGCCATGTTCCGGCTCCGACACCACCAGGGCGACGGTGCATCATGTGACCGTGGGAGTCAGGCTGACCAGCGAAGTTGTAACGCTTAACAACACCTTGAAAGCCTTTACCTTTGGTTGTTCCGATCACATCGATCCACTGACCGGCCTCAAAGAGAGACGCGCCTGGGTGATCGGCCTTGGTGTCGGGTAATCCGGCATCGCTATCGAAACGAAACTCTTTAACGAGCTTTTTCGGGGAGCCTCCGTATTTCTTGAAGTGACCGCGCTTCGGGAGGTTGAGGCGGAATTCCTTCTGGTCGCCATAACCAACCTGAACAGCGGAATATCCGTCTGTTTCGGTGGTTTTGACTTGGAGAAACTCGTTGTCTGCAACGTCTACGACGGTGACAGGGATAGATGTGCCAGCTTCGGCATCAAAGATGCGAGTCATACCGACTTTTTTTCCTAGTAGTCCTAGTGCCATGGTTCTTAGTAGTTTAAATGGTTAGATGATGAGGTTATGCCTTGGGGTCAGATGCGGATTGCGATATCAACACCTGCGGGGAGGTTAAGCTTCTTAAGTTCGTCCACGGTGCGTGCTGTGGGGTCAACGATATCGAGCATCCGTTTGTGGGTGCGGATTTCAAACTGCTCAGCTGACTTCTTATTCTGGTTAACGGAACGGTTCACACTGAACTTCTCAATGCGGGTAGGCAATGGGATGGGACCGGCGATTTTTGCTCCTGTACGTTTCGCTGTCTCAACGATTTCCTGAGCGGACTTGTCGATGGCGCGGTGATCGTATGCACGGAGGCGGATTCTTATTTTCTGCTGTTGCATGTCGGTTTTAGTTAGATTGTTTGAGGATGGTTAGTGAGTCTGATGATTAGCTTGCGTATGCGTATTCATTGGTGAGTTCGTCCACAATATTCTGTGGGACTTGCTCGAAACTTGATGGCTTCATGGTGTAGTCGGCGCGGCCGCTGGAGAGCGTCCTGACGGCGGTGGAGTAACCGAACATCTGAGCCAAGGGGACGAGTGCCTTGAGGACAGCGTGTCTTGGTTTATTTTCGATCTCTTGGATCTGGCCGCGGCGGCGGTTGAGGTCGCCCATGATATCCCCTTGATAATCTTCAGGGGTAACAATTTCGACATCCATGACGGGTTCAAGCAGGATGGGTCCTGCATTTTTGAAGGCGTCCCTCATGGCGAGGATGGCTGCCATTTTGAAAGCGTTTTCGTTGGAATCGACGTCGTGATAGGATCCGTCGGTAATGTTGACGTGGACATCGACCACTGGGTATCCAGCGACGATACCATTGGTCATGGATAGTCGAACACCAGCCAGAACAGAGTTGATAAATTCTTTAGGGATGGCGCCGCCAACAACGAGGTTATCAATGGTGAGCCCCTTGCCTTTTGTGCCTGGGGCGACATCGAGCACAACGTGTCCAAATTGGCCACGGCCACCGGATTGTTTTTTGAGGATTCCTTCACCACCAGATGCTATGGTGATCGTTTCGCGATAAGCGATCTGGGGTTTGCCGACGCCACAGGCGACTTTAAATTCACGCATCATACGATCCACGATGACCTCGAGGTGAAGCTCACCCATACCGGAGATGATGGTCTGTCCTGTTTCCTCATCGGTTTTCACCATGAAGGTGGGATCTTCCTCTGAAAGGCGAGCGAGGGCGATGGCCATCTTCTCCTGATCAACCACGGTCTTTGGCTCGACGGCCATGGAGATGACGGGCTCAGGGAAGAGTGGGGGCTCGAGCATGATATCGAATTGCTCGGTGCAGAGAGTGTCGCCGGTCTTTACGTTTTTGAGTCCCACGATGGCGGCAATGTCACCTGAGTAACAGGTTTCAATGTCCTCGTGTTTATCGGCGTGCATCTTAATCAGGCGACCGATGCGCTCTTTCTTACGGGTGCGCGGGTTGTAGACCATGTCCCCTTTGGAGACGGTGCCTGAGTAGACACGGAAGAAAATAAGTTTGCCGACATACTTATCGGCCCAAAGTTTGAATGCGAGCGAACAGAACTTTTTATGATCGTCGGTTTCGGCAAGCACCTGAGCTTCATCATCATCGGCCTCCTGCCCTTGGGCAGCGGGGATGTCGACGGGGCTTGGGAGGTAGTCAACCACGGCATCGACAAGGAACTGGACCCCTTTGTTTTTAAAGGCAGAACCACCGGCGACGGGGACCACCTGATTGGCGATTGTAGCACGGCGGAGTGCCATCTTAATATCGGTGGTGGTAATTTCCTCTTCCATGAGGAATTTCTCACCGAGTTCGTCATCGCTATCGCAAAGGACGGCAAGTAGCTCCTCGCGGGCTGATTCAGCTTCGGCAAGGAGGTCGCCCTCGAGATCCTTGATTTCGAATGTCGACCCCATGGTGTTATCATCCTTATAGATGACAGCCTTCAGGTTGATTACGTCGATCTGGCCGATGAGATCTTCCTCGGCACCGATCGGGATGAGAATACGGACGGCGTTGATACCAAACCTATCCTTAACCTCTTGGAAAACGTTTTCAAAATTGGCTCCTGTGCGATCCATCTTATTGATAAAGATGATGCGCGGAACGTTATACTTATCAGCTTGGCGCCAGACGGTTTCCGTCTGTGGCTGCACGCCGGCGACACCACAGAAAAGAACAATAGCACCATCGAGCACACGCAGCGAGCGCTCGACCTCGGCCGTGAAGTCGACGTGACCCGGGGTATCAATAATATTGATGCGCTGCTTCTGTTTCTCGTAGAGCTTAACCACGCCATCGCTCGGGTGCTGCACCCATTCGCAGGTAACGGCAGCGGAGGTAATGGTGATGCCACGCTCACGCTCTTGCTCCATATGATCTGTGACCGTAGCGCCGTCATGCACCTCCCCGATTCGATGAATCATTCCGGTATAGAAAAGAATACGCTCGGTGAGCGTCGTCTTACCGGCGTCGATGTGCGCAGCAATCCCAATATTCCGCGTCCGTTCCAGGAGGTATGGACGTTTTGGATGATTAGGATTCTCAGACATGACGTTGGGAAGGGTAGAATTAGTGCATGGGTTGCATCAAGACCGCTGATTGCGGGATGAGCAGAGTGCAATTACCAGCGGAAGTGAGCGAATGCGCGGTTGGCCTGAGCCATCTTGTGCATGTCGTCGCGCTTACGAACGGCATTGCCTTGATTGTTGGCTGCGTCTTTGATCTCGTTAGAGAGTGCAACATGCATGGGAGTGCCTTTTTTGTTGCGTGCAAAGGTAACGAGCCAACGCATCGCTAGGGATTCGGAACGCTTAGGATCAACTTCGAGAGGCACCTGATAGGTAGCACCACCGACACGGCGGCTTTTCACCTCAACGCGAGGCTTAGCATTCTCAAGGGCGCGAGTGACAACTTCGAGAGGATCGACGGTGTCGGTTCCTTCGTTTGCTTTGTCGATGGCGGCATAGACGATCCGCTCAGAGAGTGATCGTTTTCCGTCACGCATGACCTTGCTGATGAGCTTTCCGACTACGGGGCTATCGTAGCGAGGGTCCCGTGTTTCAGGGCGATTGTAAACTTTTTTACGGCGAGCCATAGTATTGTTAAAGTTAAGATTGAGTTAATGATGGGAGAAATTTACTTCTTGGGGCGCTTGGTTCCATACTTGGAGCGCGACTGATTACGTTTATCGACGCCGAGCGTATCGAGAGCACCACGAACGATGTGGTAACGAACACCTGGAAGGTCTTTCACCCGACCACCGCGCACAAGGACGATGGAGTGCTCTTGAAGGTTGTGTCCCTCACCACCGATGTAGGCGATAACTTCCTGACCGTTCGTAAGGCGAACTTTAGCGACCTTACGGAGCGCTGAGTTGGGCTTCTTCGGCGTGCGGGTCATGACCTGAAGACAAACGCCACGGCGCTGCGGGCAGTTATTCAGGGCACGTGACTTCGACTTGGTCACTGGTGTTTTGCGCCCTTTGCGGACGAGCTGGTTAATAGTAGGCATATTCCTGCGTGGTTTTAGTTGGTAAATGAAATGAATGATTCAGAAATCGATGGATTAAAAATCCGGCTGGTGGTCAGGGAAAATAGAAAACCACCGAGGTGCGCCCAAGAGGCACGAGGTATATAAAGTGACCTCGAAAACCGCCTCTTATCCGGAGCTACCCGATAGTTTAACTGCTTTCCTGCAGCTTTCTTCTTAATGTTTCAGCCCTTTGTTTTCTCGCAAGGCTGCGGCGAGGGGCGGCGAATATACAAATGAGTCCCCATCTGGCAAGCCGTATTTCGACTTTTTTTCGATTATTTTTTACAACACCCCTCAAATGAGGCCTAAACGACCTCCCCATTGTGCATCCGAACGCCTCCCGCCGAGAACTTGCCATCAAGCGACTCCGCCAATGCGCACTAGGATGAATCCAACTCACCTTGACCAGAAAAAGATCGCGAGGCGAACCTCAGCGTTCGAGGCGGCTACCATTTCGCCTCGTCGGGCTATTTGGGCCATTCAAAAATCATGGCGATAACGAGTGATGGTGAAAATGGTAGCAGGACGGAGATTTGAACTCCGGACCTAAGGCTTATGAATCCTCCGCTCTACCCCTGAGCTATCCTGCCATTCCATTTCACGGCTGAAGCAGAACCTCAGCGCGGAGCGGAATTAAATCGAGTCATGCGATTTGTCGATAAAAAATAGCACAAAAAACACATATTTATCAATCTAAGGTTGCCAAATGTTCATAATCCGCTAGTTACACGCCGCCGGAGACGATTATTTGTCGCTCCAAAATCCGCCCCTTTGTTACTATTTCCTGCAAAGGGCACACTCACAAACACAGAACCTAAAGCCATGTCAGAACTTTCTCTTTACAGAAACATCGGTATCTTCGCCCACGTTGACGCCGGTAAAACCACGACCACAGAACGCATCCTCAAACTCACGGGTAAATCCCACAAAATCGGTGAAGTTCACGATGGTGAAGCCACCACCGACTTCATGGAACAGGAGCAAGAGCGCGGAATTACGATTCAGTCTGCTGCCACCAGTTGTTTCTGGGAAGGTAGTGACGGACAGTGGGAAAAGGATAAGTACCGTTTCAACATCATCGATACTCCCGGTCACGTTGATTTCACCGTGGAAGTTTACCGTTCTCTCAAGGTTCTTGATGGTGGCGTAGGTGTTTTCTGTGGATCTGGTGGTGTTGAACCCCAGTCCGAGACGAACTGGCGCTACGCCAACGAATCTGCGGTTGCCCGTGTTATCTTCGTTAACAAACTCGACCGCACAGGGGCTGACTTCTACGACGTCGTTTCTCAAATCAAAAACGTGCTTGCCGCCAAGCCACTCGTGATGGTTCTACCTATTGGAATCGAGGACAACATGGTGGGTGTAGTCGACCTCCTCACCCGCAAAGCCTGGGTCTGGGATGATTCCGGCGAGCCTGAGAACTACGAAATCCAAGACGTTCCTGCCGACATGGTGGACGACGTGGAAAAATACCGCGCTGAGCTCATCGAAACGGCTGTTGAGCAGGACGACGACATCATGATGGAATACCTCGATGGCAACGAGCCCAGCATTGAGGAAATCAAGAAGTGCGTTCGTAAGGGCACCATCGCCCTCGACTTCTTCCCGACTTACTGTGGTTCCGCTTTCAAAAACAAAGGTGTTCAGGTTCTCCTCGACGCTGTTGTTGACTACCTTCCCTCACCTACCGAGGTTCCTGCACAGCCTGAGGTTGA
Organism: Akkermansiaceae bacterium; assembly: GCA_013041925.1. Classification (GTDB taxonomy): domain Bacteria; phylum Verrucomicrobiota; class Verrucomicrobiia; order Verrucomicrobiales; family Akkermansiaceae; genus Oceaniferula. The sequence continues at coordinate 36,116 of JABDRB010000013.1, forward strand.
CCCAGAAGGTAACGAGACTGGCAACTTTGCCACCGTTGATCCCACCGGCCCACTGCGCGCGCTTGCCTTCAAGATCATGGACGATCAGTATGGTGCGCTTACTTTCACCCGAATTTACTCCGGTAAACTCACGAAGGGTTCCACCATCCTCAATACCTTCACAGGTAAGACCGAGCGTGTGGGCCGTATTGTTGAAATGAGTGCTGACGACCGCATCGAACTCGATAGCGCCCAAGCGGGTGACATCATTGCCCTCGTTGGACTTAAAAACGTTCAGACGGGTCACACCCTCTGCGACAAGGACAACCCCGCCACTCTCGAGCCCATGGTATTCCCAGATCCGGTCATTAGTATTGCTGTTGCTCCTGTTGACAAAGCTAACGCTGAGAAACTCGGAACTGCCATCGGTAAGATGGTTAAGGAAGACCCGACATTTATCGTTGAAACCGATCAGGACTCAGGCGAGACCATCCTCAAAGGCATGGGCGAGCTTCACCTCGACATCAAGGTGGACATCCTCAAGCGCACACACGGTTGTGAAGTGACCGTCGGTAAACCACAGGTTGCCTACCGTGAAACCATTACCAAACGTATCGAAGACTCCTACACGCACAAGAAGCAGTCGGGTGGTTCCGGTCAGTATGGTAAGATCGACTACATCATCGAGCCTCTCGATTCCGAAGACGGCGTTGAATTCGAATTCGAATCCAAAGTTGTTGGTGGTAACGTTCCTAAGGAATTCTGGCCTGCTGTTGAAAAAGGATTCAAATTCTCCAGGGACAAAGGTGTTCTCGCTGGTTTCCCCTGCCTGAACTTCAAAGTCACCCTCGTTGACGGTGCCCAGCATGCCGTGGACTCCTCCGCGATTGCGTTCGAGATCGCTGCTAAAGCCGCTTACCGCGCATCCATGCCAAAAGCTGGACCTCAAATCCTTGAGCCCATCATGAAACTCGACGTCTTCACTCCAGAAGACAACGTCGGTGACGTCATCGGTGACCTTAACCGTCGTCGTGGCATGATCAAGGAGCAGCAGCGCACACCTACCGGTATCCGTGTCAAAGCTGATGCCCCACTGAGCGACATGTTCGGTTACATCGGCGACCTGCGCACCATGACCTCCGGTCGTGGCCAGTTCTCCATGGAGTTCTCGCACTACGCCGCATGTCCTAAAAACGTTTCTGAGGAAGTCATTGCTGACGCCAAGAAGCGCGAAGAGGAAAAGAAGAAGAAGTAAGTTTCTTATTCGATTTAATCTACCAAGCGCCGACTCGAAAGGGTCGGCGTTTTTTTGTTACCCCTGTAACGGCTATCGGTAAGCACTAAGCGGCAAGGCTCAGTGATCACTCTCTTGCTAGCTCAACGTTTTACCAAAGACTCGGGAATCCCGGTTGCTGGTGAGAAGCTGCTGATGGCGCTGCGCGGGAATCCGGTCAGGTGCCCACTCCTCATACCCAAGCCGACTTTGAAAAAATTCGGCCGCACGGTTCGTGAGAGCAAAAACCGAGGATAAGCCCAACTCGTGTGCGCGCTGCTCGGCGTGTTTGACCAATTCAACCCCATAACCGAGACCTTCGTGGCTTTGTTTGATGTAGAGACAGCCAACCTCCGCGCTATCGCTGTCGGGGTAACGCAGCAAGGCAACGGAACCGACGACGTTCCCGTCAATTTCCATCATCGAGTAATCCGTGAGGTTTTTTTCAATGTCCGCGTAATCGCGGGGCACGAGATGCGCATTCCTGACCGAACGCCCAATCATCCCAAGGAGCTCAACGATATCATCCTCGCGCAGCGGCCGGATGACACGATAACTATCAGCATACACCATCGTGCCAACACCTTCGTTGGAAAAAAGTTCACTGAGTAAAACACCGGGAGTTTCGCCATCAAGCACGTGCACGCGGGGAATACCGACCTGACACGCAGCGGCTGCGGATCGCATGATCTGGTCTGGGGCGCTGGCCACCTCTACGGCTCGCATCGCCCCTCTGGGAAGGTCCTCACCCACTCCACGGAGCAAGATGAGCTTTTCGGCCGAGACTGATTGGGCAAACGTTGCGAGGTTAGCCGACAGGGGGTCACCTGCAGAAACATCCAACACAACGGCCTGCCCGCGCCCCAGTGCCGCAAGTGCCTCGTCGGGTCCAGACTCTGTATTCAGCAGACTCTGGTTGTATTTCAACTCCACCTCAGCGGCCCGATCGAGCAAGTCGTCCTTACTATGCACGGTGCTACCGATCACGAGCTGGACACCAATATTCTGGAGGGTTACGAGATCCAGCATCGTTTCTGCAAGAGCAGGAACGGGTGCATCGATTACAATGACAAATACCTTACCACTGAATCGTGGAACGTATTGCAATAGACCTCTAACATCTCCCCATGGCATGATTTTTTTCTTTGGTAGTTGGTGAATAATGGTGGCACTTAGACTAGTGCAGTGCTGATCGATGGGCTTGTTCAGGAACGAGAGATCTCCACGTTTCATCCTTGGCGGCAATCATTCTTTGCACATCCCGCCCCGTGAACTGCAGTAAACTTTCATCTCCACACGGGATCGGGTGGATCATTCCGTTCTTTCTGAAATATTGATAGAGGTGATCTAAATTCTCTGGGGTTTGAAAATTATCTGCCGTAACTAACTCACCAGATAGTCGATTTTTCCACGGGTAAACGTAGAGCGACAACTCGTGTTTAAAGAGCCGACCAAACGACTCAAGGATGCCGCCTGAAAGACTCTCTGACCACTTTTCCTTAAACAACTCATTAAGCAACCCGATACTGAGAACGATACCGATGGGGCTATTGGTATAACGACTGAGGTAGCTGGCGATGCGGTGAAACTCGGGGCAACGGGAAACGAGAACCGTTTTACCAAGTGCCTGCAGGGCATCGGCCCGCTCGAGAAAAGCCAGGTGGTCAACCTTGCCAGGATCGCCAGATCCATCATGACGCAGAAGATTATTCATGGAAATCTCGCAGAGCTCGATTGTCTCCCCCTTCTGTTCATCGGACAGATGATCCTGAAACTCTCCACGCGTCTGCTGAAGCATGTCGAGGTGAAGGTTGGTAACAGGATCGAAGCTACCGCGTAGGAGGATGAGAGGTTTTTTATACAGAGCCTCCGCAGGTTGCACCACTTCCCCGTTGGATAAAAACATCGCGGCGTCCGTGAGCCCACTGGTGACCAACTGGAGGTGGCAAAGACGGTTATCGACCATTTTAAAACCCTCACCACTGAACTTCAGCATATCCACTTCAACACGGTCATGACTAAGACCGTCCATGAGGGATTCCACAAAAAGGGCCAGGTGGTCACGATAATAAAAGGCGGCGTAGATCAAGTTCGTCCCGATAATCCCCAACGCCTCCATCTGCTCGAAGTTCTCCTGATCGAGCAGACGAACGTGGATCAATATCTGGCACGGCTCTCCACCTGGTTTAAGTTGAAGGCGGATACCCAACCAACCGTGGCACTCCCCAGTATCCTTGTAACCGCGTGCACGCACGGTGTTACTGAAACTGAAGAAGGTCGAGGATGCTCCGCGCTTTTTACCGAGGCGCTCGATCAAAAGATCATACTCATACTTGAGCATCGCACTGACTCGGTCCCGGGAGACGTAGCGATTTGCCTTACCATAAATGGCATCACTCATCGTCATATCATAGGCCGAAATCGTCTTGGCCATCGTCCCAGCCGTTCCGGATGCTCGGAAAAACCAGTTCGCCACTTCCTGGCCAGCACCGATCTCTGCAAATGTTCCGTATTTCCCCTCGTCGAGGTTGATACGGAGTGCTTTATCGTAGGTTGATAGATTATCTCGCTTACTCATCGGATGTATTGGGGGAAAGTGTTTTATTCTCAGCGGATCCCGCGTCGCCCTGCCTGACCCACCCTGTCTGCACACACTCGCTGATAATGACCTGATTATCAGCCACGGCGTTTTCAGGGTAATGAATTTTGAGGGTGAAGAATGACTGATCCCTATTCTCAAAATTCGTGAGCGAGCGGATCAGGGAGGTAGCATCCCTCGCAATGTAACCATAGATCGTGCGCTCTGAAGAAGGATGGATCAGTCTGACCGAAAGCCATTTTCGATCATCGTCAAACTGCCTGTTATAATAATTTCCTAAACTACAACGCACACGCACCTCTACGGGTTCAGTCGGACGCTTTTCAAAGAGTTCATGCCAATCCATCGAGCACCACGCTACCCAGCTTTCCCAGTCGACCAAATATCCCTCCGGTGTTTTTTCAAGCGCCGCAGATTGAACCGAATAATCATCCAAGCGAACGAGCATGATACCGATGAACCCCTGCACGCTGACGCCACCACCATACGGCATCTCTTTGGCCGCCTGTGGCTTCCTCTCATGGGTGGCATACCAAGCACGCATCCGAGGCACCGTTACCTCCGGCGTCCTCACGAGTGATTCCAATTCGGCCGTTGATTTTGCAGCAAGAAATTTTTCGAAAACGGCACAACCATCATCAAGAAAACCCGTTTGAGCTTCTAGGGCATCTGCGATGTCTTTTTTGAACCTCTTTTCATCCGGTGTTATCTGATCTTCCGCCAATGGGGGCGGGGTATCTGGCTCCGTTGAAAAAACCGTAGAGGCATCGACATCTGAAGTATTGCCTTTATCCAAGGACCCCATGACCAGCCAAGTAGCGACAGCTACGACGGCAAGACCCAATAGTGACCCGCCGATAATCCAGCTCACGGGGTTTGATTCCCCGGATTGACTCGACTCTCGATTACGTTCCCATTTAGGCGCGATGTGAGAGCCGTCAACTCTCCGGCGCGCACGGAGATTTTCGGGCGATGAGGAGTTCCCTGATTGCAACCATGTATCGCTCTTGTCCATCGGCCGGGAAACAATGGCTTTGGTATCTTTTTGCTCCCTTGGAATCTCTTTTTTCTCCCTTGGTTTTGGCGCGATTCCTTCAGGTCGATCTCCCGATGAGTTCGCTCCAAATCTGCCTCTTTTTCTCTCCTTCGGCATCTTGAGAAGGTAGTGACACGCAGGACAGATCACCCCCACGCCAGGGTGGCTCTTGGGCACACGAAAGACAAACCGGCACACTGGACAAGCCATCCCCCCCCATGTTCGTTTCTTTCTTGCGGCATCAGTCACGCGGAAACGATGTTCCAGCGCCCGTGAAAGTGCAAGCAAGCAGTTATACGATTTCGTCTGACGCCATTGATCTTACGGGATTACTCCTCGTGAATCTGAATACGTTGAGGTCGCTCAAGGAGGATCGCGGCATCACCATCCTCTTGATCAAGCTGGTCAAAATCCATCACCTCCTGGTCACGCCGACTGGATCGTTTATCCTTAGGGGCAAAATCGGGTTGCTCAGAGCCATACGGGTCGTTCCCGAGTAACAGCGGCTGCTTCGGCCGGATCGGGATCGTAGAGGATTGCGCTACCCGAGAAGTATGAGAGCCAAAGTCATGGACACCGCTGAGAGCAGGGTCAACAACACCGTGAACGTCACAGTAACCCGTCGGTCCCCCCCCCTTGATAAAATATTCATTCACAATGGTGGCCGCATAGGACTCGGCCCCAGTCACGACATCACGGCTATGTTGCTGACAGTAGCGGGTTTTTCTTAAACCAGAGTCCTTGCAGATTTCAAGGCCGACAACCCGCTCAGGAGCCTGAATAAGCTCTCCAGCAAATTCTTGATTCGCCGCGTTCATACTCTCCACCCATACAGGCATCACCGTTTCACGACTAAAGGCGCCGGGATAGATGGCATTTCTTGATCCATGCAAAAACCCCGCCCAGACACCGCAGGTGACATTGCTGTTGTAACCCACAAACCAGTTGTCCGCAAAGTCATACGTGGTCCCCGTCTTGCCCGCAATCGACGCATCATCAGCCAGAGCGGATACTCCATCCGTGCCCGTGCCATTGCGTAACGCACTCTGCAGCATGGTGTGCATTAAAAAGGCGGTCTCCTCACTCGTGACACGCTTCGCCTCGTTCTCAATCGCCACCTCGTAGCGAGTGGATCCTTTCGAATCAACAATACGATCGATAAAATAGGCTGACGGGGGGATCGTCCCGCCATTGGGGAAACTGGCATAAGCTCGGACGAGCTCAGGAAGTGATACGTCAGATGTCCCAACCAACATCCGGGCAAGGAGCTTTGTCTCGGGAAAACGAAACCCGTATTGACGGGCCATATCCATCACGGACTCAAGTCCCAATTTTTTTCCCAGCCTGACGGACGCGGCAATTTTAGAAACATCCAAGGCACGGCGCATACTGATATCGCCCTCGTAATCAGGGGTCAGCGTTTCCATCCCCCATTCGCCAAGAATCCCCTCACGACCATCCACCATCACCGCTCGGTTATCCATCGGACGGTCGATCAACCTTGTGCTGATTGACCATTTTTTTTCGAGCGCCGCGGTATAGATAAAAGGGAAAAAAGCCGTGCCGATAGGCTTCCGGCCCGACTGAACAAAATCATATTGGTTATGCGTAAAATTTCTCCCCCCGACATAAGCGAGGACGGCCCCGTTCGAGTTATCAATCATCAATCCTGCACCTTGCAGGTAAGTAGGTTTCCCGTCATCCTTATGGTAGTCGGCATAATGCGGGTGTGCGTATTGCTCGTTCGCCTCAATGGCATTGAGCTGCCTGAGCAGGCCCACCTCCATCGCCCTTTGCACATCCCGATCAATACTCGTGTGAATCTGAAAGCCCCCCTCAGTCAGCGCGTCCTCACCCAGACGTTCACGGACGGCACTGGCGATACGTTCATAGAGGTGTGACGTCCCTCGTCGGATCGGCTTCGCGTTCACCACCACAGCTTCCTGCTGAAGTTGCTCACCCTCCGAGGCCGATATAAACCCTTCTGCCACCATGCGCCGCAACACCTGGTTGCGCGCTTTTTTGTTCTCTTCCAGATTGTTGATCGGTGAAATCCTTGTTGGATTTTTAATGCAGCCGACCAAGGAAGCACACTCCAGTGTCGTAAGGTCACGTGGTTCTTTACCGAAATACCCGAGGGCGGCGGATCTGATGCCATAAAATCCACTGCCAAACGGGATACGGTTCAAGTAGAATTCAAGGATTTCAGGTTTGCTGTAGTCTTGCTCAATCCGCATGGCTAGAAAGGCCTCCACGGCCTTTCGCTCAAGACCACCCTCGCCACGTTTATTGGCCTCTTCTTTCAAATGAAAGGCATTACGCGCTAGCTGCTGGGTCAAGGTGCTCGCCCCCTGTGTCTGCCTACGCGCCCTCAGATTCAGATAGACGGCACGGATGACACCCACACGGTCCACTCCATCATGCTCAAAAAACCGCTGATCCTCACCGGCCACCAAGGCATTAATCATCGTCTGCGGCACCTCCTTGATGCTAATCTTATCGCGGTTCTCCACAAAAATCCGCCCAATCTCCCTCCCTTTGCGGTCGAGAATCAGACTCTTCACCTCAACATCATCGATCTTACTTAAATCATATGTCTCCGCCCGGTCTTTAAAAGGTTGGGTTTTCGCCTGAAAGACGACATAACCGATGCCGCAGACCACTCCGCCTAAAACAAGAAGATAAAGCAAAGCTTTGAGCTTGAAGAATCTTCTTTTACGACGCTTGCTGCCTGTGCCACTGCGTATCTTTTCTAAACTGGAACGTTTTTTACCCATTACTTTATTTTTCAATGGCGGAGAAATCATCACACGGACTGCCCCCCAACAAGAGTCCCCACTCATACCCTCAGACCGAGCCAAACGCAACCCCCGCTTTTCAGCTTAATCATCGGGCCGACTCGTCTCATTTGTTAAAAAAAATACGCCGTCGACTCACCGAGCATGGGCCCATCACATTCCGCCAATGGATGGAGGTCGCCCTCTACGACCCCACCTACGGGTATTACGCCGCGGACATCAAACGCGTGGGTATGGGAGGCGACTTCATTACCAGCATCAGCATCGGCCGGTGCTTCGGCTTGCTGCTCGCACGACGACTCGCTGGCTTCTGGAAGGAATGTGGAAAACCTGACACCTTCCACATCATCGAACCCGGAGCACATGACGGCTCGCTCTGCGCGGATATCCTCGATGAAGCGCGGGCATTTTGCCCCGAGTTTTATCAAGCCGCCCACTACCACCTGATCGAAACCACCCCTGCCCTCCGCCGAGCACAGGAAAAAAAACTCGGCAACTCCCTGAGTGGAAAATACACCACACACACCGCATTGTCTGACATCCATGGACTCCACGGCGCGGTTTTATCCAATGAACTCATCGACGCATTCCCTGTGGACCTCATTCGTTTTGAGCACGGCCAATGGTGGCAACTTCTCGTTGAAGAAACACAGGAGGGCCCTCAATGGCTCCCCACCCAATGCCAAGCACCCGAGCTCCGTGGGTTCTGCCAATCCCTAGGCACATCCTTCCCTGAAGGATACACAACGGAATACAACCCCGGCATCACCCGATTTACGCAGGAAGCGTCAGCGGCGCTCGCCAAGGGGCTTTTTATCACCATCGACTACGGTTACCACGCAGACGACTACTACCACCCTGACCGCTGCACGGGCACACTGCAAACTTATCACAAGCATCAGAAATCCGATAACCCACTGGAGAGACCAGGTGAGATCGATATCACCTGCCACGTCGACTTTACCCGGCTCACCACCGCTGCCGAGTCGGCAGGCTTTGAATCCCCCACCCTCAGCCCCCAAGCCAGCTACCTCACTCAGCACGCACGTCCTTGGCTACTGAGCTTGGAAACGTCACCCACCGATGAAACACCCGCACTCTTAAGGCAATTTCAAACCTTGACCCACCCAGCCATGCTGGGAACCAAATTTTCAGTGCTTGAAATGCAAAAGTGAGGGCTTCACCGCCTGACATCGAGCGGGAACATACCATTTCTATGACTCGAATCACCCAAGACTATCCTTGCGTAATTGCCTCATCGAATAAAGACGGGGTTGTTTCTTTTTCCATCCATCCCCTCGCATCGGGCGCGCTCAGGTTTTACGATTTTCGCTCAATCGCTCTCGGGTAGATTCAAACACAACACGTAGGGATAGACTCTTTTTTCAAAGGGGGTTGATGCTCAGGCGCTCACGTGTTCCGAATGAAAAACCCCACACCCCGGTGACGGAATGTGGGGTTGTAAATTGTTTTTTCGAGCGCCGGGTTACTTGCGGCGACGGAGGATCAGGGCGAGCCCGCCTAAGCCGAGAAGAGCGGTGGAAGATGGCTCGGGGACAACGACGGCATCCACAACCACACCCATGTAGCGGGAGCGGGTTCCGGTGCTTCCAGTGTAGGTAAATTCGATACTGTCGTAGTTGCCGTCTGAATTATCAAAGGTGAAGGTATTGAGGTAGAGAGTCCGCGCAGTGGACGGATCAATATCGCCAGAAGTAGCGACCAAATCGGTCTGTCCAGATCCGCTCATGGTGATGCCTGTCTGAAAAATCGTATCATACCCCCCAGCTAGGATATACATGGTGCCAGACGAGTAGCCTGAAATATCCAAGGTGGTTGAGGTGCCAGACGCGCCAGAGATCGTCCATGGTATGCCGGCGTCGCCGCCGGCGTAGTTGGCGGCGTCAATAGTGGGGTTGTTGGTATCCCAGACGTCGGCCCTGCCGAGTTCATAATCGCGAAGATCACCGGTATTGCCATACGTCGGCGTGCCACCCCAGCTGCCTTGCTCGGAGTATACCTCGATGTTGTTGTTGGTGCTAGCACCGCCCCCATCATCCACGTTGCGCACCAGTTGCCAGGCCTCGACGGTTGCATCGCCAAAATTACCACTGATGAGTCCGCTGTAGTCTGCCTGACCAGCGTAGACCGAAATCTCGATAGCGGTGGTGCTTTCGCTCAGCAGCGCACTTGAGCTGTAGGCTACTGTAGATGCAGCATGTAGGCTGGCGCTGGTTCCCAGCGCGAGAGTCAGAGTGAGGATTGTTTTGGTTTTCATCTTTATTTATTTTTAGGGGGGGGCTTGGGCTTTGTGTTTACCCGCAGGGGCAATCCTCTCGGATGGCCCCTTAAGGCTGAACATTGTGGATCAATGCACCGACACCTCTGCATGGCTGCATCAATCGTGTCAAATGTAGTCTTTTCAAAACTACAACTCTTTTCAGGTGCTTTTGACCTTCCCTCTCGACACCTGCAGGGGTCCTGAGTTATTAAAATAGGCATGGGGGAATTGCGCATCTTGAGTGGCTCCGAGCAGGCGGCGGCGTATCTGCGCACTGAACTGTCCCGGGGGCGCTGGGCGGGGACGATGCCGGGAAGCGACCGGTTGGTGCGTTTACTGGGGGTGGGGCGTAATACGGTCGACACCGCGCTGGCCCTATTGGAGAAGGAGGGGCTGCTGGAATCCCAGGGGGTGGGCCGGGCGCGGCGCATCCTCCGCGGCGAGCAAACGGATACACCCAGCCTTGGCATCCACGTGCTGGCCTATGACCGCGGGGATCTTTCCGGTAATTTCCTCGCCACCCTCTGGAACCAACTTCAGTTGGCCGGTCACCGCGTGGAGTTGGCCGATAAGACGCTTGAGGAACTGGGGATGAATCGGCAGCGGGTGGCCCGCATGGTGCAGCGCAGCGGGGCCAAGAACTGGATCGTATTGGGCGGCCCTCATGAAGTGCTACATTGGTTTTCTGAGCAGGAACTTCACACACTTGCGGTTTCTGGCAGGCATTCCCGCTTGCCGTTGGCCTCGGCCTCCGTCGACAAGCGACAGGCGATCACGGATTGCGTGGAGCGCCTGGTGGCATTGGGTCACAGCCGCATCTCGTTGCTCGTCCGCGAGGACCGGCGCAAGCCACATCCGGGGCAGTCAGAGCAGGCTTTTCTTGAGGCTCTCCAGCAGAAGGGAATCAAAACCGGAAGCTACCACTTGCCCGATTGGGGCAATGAGGTGGCCGATTTTTATGCCGTTTTGGACTCGTTGCTGCGTTACACGCCGCCCACCGCACTGCTGCTGGGTGGCAGTTACCTTTACATTGCAGCCGAACGCCACCTCGCCCAACAGGGCATTGTCGCTCCACGCGACATTTCCCTAGTCAGCACGGATTACAACGAAGAGCCGTTCTATTGGGCCGAGCCCCAAATCTCGCACATACAACTCGACTGGAATCTTGCGGCACGACAAATTGTGCGCTGGTCCGACAGGCTGGCACGTGGCCAAACGGATGTGCGCCAAAGCGTCACCCGGGCGAAATTTGTTGAGGGTGGCACCATCGGCCCCGCTCCATCATAGGGGCAAGTGCCATCCGGTACGGTCCTTGAATTTCAATTGAAGCTCATGGCGCGGCTCAGCGATTTTCAATGATCACTCCCTTTGAAAAGGGGTCAGGGGTGAATGGCACTTCCTTAAGCGGTGCTTCTGTGGCTTGCCTTATGTGCAATTTTCTCAACAATGTGCCTTGGTTTGGTCAGTAGCTGATTACTTTTCGGCCTTCGTTTAACTGCTCTGGGCTCATTTCTGTAAGGTCGGATGTTGAGTAGTTTTGTGGCGATCACTCGGATGATTTTTGCACGGTATAGAACTCTCTTTTTGCACGTCTTTGCGATGCTCTTGAAGTGGCCATAACACGAGGTAACCAGATCCAGTGTTCCTTTGAAGCTGAGGTGATGGACGGGAACTTCCGCGTCGCGAGCTGCACTCTGCATCAGGCTGCGTAGCAGGTTGTATGCGATCATCATCATGAGCATGGTCTTGTGCGCCATGTCAGGACTTTTTACCGCGAAGAGCTCCATTCCCATCGTGGTTTTTACATCGCGAAGCTTCCCTTCAATCTCCCAGCGACGTGTGTAAAGTTCGGTTAGTTTCATGCCATCGTATTTGTTTGGATCAAGTAGATCACTGACAACAACGATGGTGCGTTTTTTGCCGCAGCGATCCTGGTATCCCACTTTGATGAGCCGCATCGTCATCTCTTCTGGCAGTGCCTTCCATTGCTTTTTACTAAGTTCACTTTTGGCGGGTTGCACTTTGGGTTTTGACCATGTGACCAGACGCTGATTGGCTCCGATTTTCTTGCCAGCACGCCAGTCGAGTTTGCGATGGCGTGCCTGGTGTAGGCGCATCAGCACGTGGGCTTTGCGTTCCGTGGTGATGCGGGCGATGTATTCATAGGAGCAAAAGGCCCGATCAGCCATGATGAGATCGTTTTGCTCAATGCATCGAAGTCGCCTCGGGGCGACAGTGGCGTCATGCTCGCTCCATACGGATGTTTCCATTCCCTCCCAGCCTCCGTGGCTGAGATTGACGAGTCCCATCATTCCCGTAACAGGAAAGCCACAACCCTCCTTCTGGCTACCTGGCTGAGGATAGACTCCTTGATTGAGCACAGTGTCGAGAAGCTGAACTGAACTGCCATCGATGGCTTTCAAGGCCATGCCTTTCCAGTGGTCCTCGTCACGCTCTAACCTCACCAATTCCTTACTAGTTTTCTCAAAAACTGCTTCCAGAAAACTTGTGCTAATGCGTGATCTTCCTTTGCAGCAGGAGCTGGTTCCTCCCGTGGGAACTGGCAAGCCTACCGCCTGATACCAGCTCTGAAGCATGGCTAATGCCTTGCCGCACGATGCGTTTTGATCGAGAACTTGAGCTAACCACGCCCAAAAAACTGGGATGTTCCCGTAACTACGGTGGCGTTTGGCCTGGTCAATTTATTCTAGAAAATCAGATCCTAAAACATGTTCAAAGAGCAGCGCGCATCCACTCAAGGAATCGCGCGTTATTCTTTGTCGATCCTCTCGAATGGAAGCTTGTTTTTTGCGCTCAATCAGGCCAAATATGTGTAGCGGAAGCCAGTTAGATACGGTTGTTTTTTCACGCTTCTTAACCAGTACATAGCTGGCTTTCCGTCAACCCCTTTCCCTTGAAAATCCGCTTAAGGAAGTGCCATTCGGGACAGGCCTTTTATAAATTACTGTATTCACGATGTTCTCTATGCGCGGTGCTCTGTCTTTCGCCTGAATTTCTTGAGTAGAAACTTTTACCGTTAGAATAAGTGAAAGAATGAACCAAAGCAGGAGTTTGTGGAGATTTATAAATTATCGTTAGGGTGCTCGATGTTAGTTTGATCCGTCAAGCGGGCGCTGACCTTACGAACCTTCTATGACTGTGATTTTGAAATCTTTGATGGCTTTGTGCATTTGTTCGGCCTTGTGAGGATGCTTGCTCGCCACGTTGGTGGTTTCCTTCAGGTCATTTTTAAGGTCATAGAGTTGGATGTCATTTTCTTTGACGATCATCTTCCAATCGCCGCGGCGCATTGCGGTGCCGAGCTTGGGTTCATACCCGAAGAAGATGTCGCGCTGAGGAAAGGCTTTCTGCTCCAGTATGTGCGCCTTTGCACTTATGCCATCGAGGTTGTCAGGGTTACTGTCAGATAAGCCTGCAATTTCAGTGAAGGTAGGAAAAAGATCCATACCAATGATGAACGCATCGGACTCCGAGCCAGCTTTGACTTTGCCGGGCCACCATGCGATAGCGGGGACGCGGTGACCGCCTTCAAATTGGCTGAATTTTCCACCACGGTAAGGACGTTCTTGAGGGCTCATTTTGACATCACCGTTATCGGAGAAGAAGAACACCAAGGTGTTTTTATCGAGGCCGAGCTCCACGAGGGTATCGAGTATTTCGCCGACGCCTTTGTCCATTTCTTCAAGGATGATCTTATAACGTGGGCGATTACTCTCGTTGACGCGGTTCCACCTTCTCTTTGTTCGTGTTTCGGGCTTATCTGCTGGGGTTTGGTACGGGTTGTGCACGGCCGCGTGAGACACATAAAGGAAGAAGGGTTTATCCTTGTTGCGTTTGATGAAGTCGACGCTGTTGTTCGTAATGAGGTCAGTGCTATAGCCTGGGACGTCCTGAGTTTTTAGCCCGACTTTCCATTGGTTGTGGACGTGGTAATCGCTGCCGCCATTGAGAAAGCCGATGTATTCGTCGAACCCGTGGTGGATCGGGTTGTATTTGTCAGCGTGACCGAGGTGCCACTTGCCGAAGATGGCAGTCTGGTAGCCCTTGTCTTTGAAAGCGCGCGGGATAGTGGGGACGGAAGGCAGGAGTCCCCTCGTATCTTTTGCTCCTACGATGACATCGACAATGCCATAGCGCTGCTGGTAGCGTCCGGTCAGGAAGGCGGTTCTTGTGGGGCTACAAACGGAGGAGTTGGTGTGGAAGTCGGTGAAGTTCATTCCCTCGCGCGCCATTTTGTCAATTCTAGGCGTCTTAACCCAGCCGTTGTAGAGGCTGAGGTCTCCACAGCCGAGATCGTCGGCGAGGATGACGATGATGTTTGGCCGGCGTTCGGCATAAGACGTAAGAGGCGCGACCAATAGTAGCAGGGCGAATAGAAAACTACTGCTAGAAATTTGCTTTTTAAGTGAGGTGTTCGGAGAGGCTGTCATGGGGTGATAAGGGGGTTGCGGGGGGAAAGAGGGACTGAAATGAACGGACAATGACGGGTAAGCAGTGGTCACCCAATAATAAAATGCGGAAATGAGCAAAACAATTGAGGAAGAGCTACTTTGGGGTGCAAAAAGAGCTTTAGCACAGTCGATTCGTAGTCTTCACTGACGCTCGTGGACGCAGTTTTCCCGAGACGCTTGGTCAAAAAGGGCGTTTTTTGGCAGCGGTTGTTCTCGAGCCCCTATGGGCGGAATCAGGAATCTTCGAGGATCAGGGTGCGGCCATCGCCGAGCGGGATCTCGATGGGGCACCAATCCGGGCTTTGGTCATACTGCCTGAAATCACCCCCTACAGGCTTCCTTTCCTGATTGAACCCGTTCAGGTCAGGTTCGTCGTCGGGAACGCTCCAGCCGCATTTCGGTGGCAAATGATGAAAACAAGATCCGGAGGAGGATCTTGCAGGATGGCATGGCCAGAGCGGATCGGCGGCAATCCATTCCTTGATCACCTGCCAGGGAGGCTCGATGGGCTCCATGCTGTCCATATCGAAGGGAGGCGGCGGTGGGCGGGGCAGATGAATGATGCGTTGATGTCGCTAGCGCTCCACCCCTTGCGGGGCCCGTCTATTCGGCTGGCTGTCTCCACTTCGTTCCGGCTCAGCCAACACCTCGCGATGCTAACCTTGCCTTCCGCTAGCGGTTCTCTCTACCGAGCCCGCAGGAGACTTGCCCCCCCCCAAGTCAGAGCGCCCTGCCGGGCGGACCAAAAAAATACCGCATCCTAGGATGCGGTATCGTAAACATTGTTGTGTATCGAACTAGCGGCGACGGCGAATGAAGAGCGCCATGCCTGCAAGGCCGAGAAGTGCGGAAGTGGAGGGCTCAGGGACAAGTGTAAATTCAACATTGTCGAAGAGTAGTCCACGGCCGTAGTTGGCATAACCGCTGCCGTCGACCAGATCGGTTCTTGTCTGGCCGACTTCAAACGTCAGCGCTGAGCCCGCAGTTCCCGTCGTGGTGCCGAAAACTGAGCCGTCGAAATCGGCTGCGCTGAAGCTGAAGGTATGCGTCTGTGCCGCGCTCCAGTTATCCCCTTCATTGTGGGCTGCATCGAATTCAGGCATCGCCCAATCATCTTGATAGAGCAGATTCCCGCTGACCGTTTCGCTGATGCGGATACGTAGGTGGCGGTCATTCGCGTTACCCCAATTCATTTCCGTAGCATTCAGGTTGACTTCGAACTGGTCGGAAGCCGACCAGTTGTGAGTCGTGTTACGGGCGATGTAAAAATTCCCGTATTCACTTTGAATGGCTCGATTTGTGCCCGAACCACCATCCGGCACATCCGAATTTGAATACTTGTGTTGCATGCGAAAATCGGTAGTTACAGTCCCAACTGTAGACCCATGCCCAACGACCGTCCAGTTCGTGAGCGACCCCGGGGCAGGGTTTCCCGTAAGCGATACATCGCTTGTTATTGCGGGGTCATCAAAGCCATCGAAGAATATGACTGTCGCGGCTTCTGCGGAAGCCAATAGTGCCAGAGTTAATGTGAGTATGCGATATTTCATGGTTCGTTTAGGGTTTGCTGCTGTATGGATAATCAGTTGGGATCTAGATTGACAACGAGAGGAGTTTGATGTGAGCTACATGTGATGTCAAGAAATTTAGAACATATTTATACAGCATGAAGATTTTCATCCTGATCCCTGTATTCCTGTTGGCGATTCTGCTGGGGCTTGTGTCAATTGTTCAGATGCCGCGGTCGGCTCAGGCGGATTTTAGCCATGGAGAAAAGCTTGCCCGGATGCATTGTGCCGCCTGTCACAGTTTTCCCGAGCCGGACATCCTTCCCGAGCGAAGCTGGAGATTTCTGCTCCCTTACATGAGCTTTCGTATGGGTGTGGATGATATTTCACCCCTTGAGGGTGCCTGTCCCGATGTGCTTGACCGGATTGAGAGTCGCAGGCGACTGACCCGGCAAATAAGGGTCGCTCCGGAGGTGCCCATGCTCGCGCAGGAAGATTGGGAGGCTATTCGGGATTATTACCTGTCTGCCGCTCCCAAGGCTCCCCTGCCGCAGGCGGCGAAACAGCAACCGGTCGTGGGGCTCGATCTCTTCCGGCCTCTCGAACACGACTTTAGCCACAGGCAGGCGATTACTTCATTGCTTCATGTGGATGAAGAAAATCTGGAGGTCATCACCGGAGACAGCCGCTTCCAGTGGCTCATTACCTTGAACAAGGACCTAAAAAGGCAGTTCTTTGTCAATACCCAGGGTTTTATCTGGCTGCAGGCCAGGCAGAGGAGGGGTGAAGGGATGTATCTACTTTCGATCGGTGACTTGATGGGTGGCTATGCCAACAACCGGCTTGGGAAAATCAATTACGTCGAGCGGAGCGGCACCACTTACTTAAACAAAGGGATCGCCCTGACTGGCTTGCATCGTCCCTCGGCCATGGGTTTCGGTGATTTTGATCGGGACGGCACGGAGGAGGTGGTAATTGCGAATTTTGGATCCTCGATCGGGAGTGTGGGCATTTACAAGGCGAAGGCCAACGGCTGGCAGTTTCAAACGGAGCCTTCCATTGTCCTTTCAACTCTGCCAGGCGCGGTGGACTGCGAGGTCGCGGATTTCAACGGCGACGGCCTGCCGGATGTCGCGGTGCTCTTCTCGGATGCACGCGAGAGTCTGACGATTTTCCTCAACCGAGGGCAGGGTGAGTTCGAGCAAAAGGTCATTTTCGAAAAACATTCCGCCTGGGGATTTGTGCGCTTCCAGTGGGTCGATTTTGATTCGGACGGCGATCTTGATGTCATCACAGTGAATGGCGATAACGTCGACTCGGATCCTTATAACACACTGAAACCCTACCACGGAATACGTCTGTATTTGAACCATGGCGACTTGAGCTTTGAAGAGAGCTTTTCCTATCCGATGTATGGCGCCTATGGGGTGGCTGCCGAGGACTTTGACCTGGATGGCGACGTCGATATCGCCGCAATCGCCTTCAACCCGGATTTCAGTAGTAAGAACAGGGAGGATTTCGTCTATCTGGAGAATAATGGGGAGATGGGCTTTGCAGCCAAAACCATTGAGTTCCCCAAAACGGACCGATGGATGACGATTGCATCCGGCGATATCGACGGAGACGGAGATAAAGATTTGTTGCTTGGTGGTGGTTACCTCTCTGCAGGACTCGACGTGGATTATCGTGAGTTAATGGAAGATATGGATGCCCATGGCAGGACGTTGTTCGTTCTGGAAAACAAAACAAAGTAGCAAACCGTGAAAGGGGTCCGGCATGGGGTCCGAGGATTATGAATTTAGCCTATGTTAGATTGTGCTCCTGGTTAGCTGTAACAGGAAAAAGTTGCCCTTCAAACTGATAGAAATCTGCTTTTTGGGCGAGATGTTCGGAGAGGCTTTCATGGGGTGGTAAGGGGGTTGGCTCTGGGTTTAGCTTGGTCAGACTTAGCTGGAATGCGGAAATGGATGCACGCAAGGCAATGCTAGCCCGGATTGTAAGAAGACATACAGGCATCGGATTGGAATGGATACCGACAACGCTCGGAATGCGAGTTAGAAGCAGCGTCATCCGAGCCAAAAAAGAATTACAAAGGAAAATGAGCCATGATAAAAAACTTCAAAAGCAATGGAAAAAAATAGAAATGCCCCTTATCTTTTCCTGACCCCATTTTCTGTATCGAAGGGAGGCGGCGGCGAATGAAGAGTGCCATGCCTGCAAGGCCGAGAAGTGCGGAAGTGGAGGGCTCAGGGACAGGCCTTTTATAAAATAAGGCGGGTCAAGTTGGAGACGAAAGCTTCGTTTATCCTAATGATTCGTATTTTGGCAGCACTTGGATCAGATTTTTCAAAAATGAAGCCCGACAGACGGATATCGCCTCGCGCTGTTACCCTGTGGCTGTTGGAGAAATTATTACTACTATATTTGACAAAATTGAAAGTCCCCACTACAGGAATCACATGGTCAAACAGCGTATTCTTGTATCCGACCCCATTTCGGACAAGGGGGTCAAACTCCTCAGCAATCACCCAGAGCTCGAGGTGGATGTCCATACAGGACTGAGCCCTGAAGATCTGATCAAAATCATCCCTAATTACCAGGGACTCATCATCCGATCTCAGACGAAAGTCACCAAGGAAGTGCTAGCTGCAGCCTCTGAACTCAAAGCCGTTGGCCGTGCCGGAGTCGGCGTTGATAACGTGGACCGGGATGCCGCAACCAACCACGGAGTGATCGTGATGAACACCCCTACAGGGAACACCATCTCCACAGCCGAACTGGCATTCACCCTGATGCTTTCCGCTGCGCGCAACATCGGATCCGCCCATGCCGCCGTGCTGGAAGGTGAGTTTGCCGCCGCACGCAAGACCTATAAAGGTATTGAACTCAACGATAAATGCCTCGCTGTCATCGGCATGGGCCGTATCGGCGCAGAATTTACCAAACGCGCCCAAGCCTTTGGCATGCACGTCGTCGCCTACGACCCCTTTCTTACCCAAGCCCGAGCTGACCAGCTCAAGATCCAGCTGGCAGCGAGCCCAGATGAAGCACTGACGGGGGCCGATGTCGTCACCCTGCACGTCCCCCTCACCGACGACACCCGTCACATCATCAATGCCAATCGCCTCGCCCTGATGAACCCAGGCGCGCTCGTCGTGAACTGTGCGCGCGGTGGACTCATCGACGAGTCCGCCCTCAGAGCGGCTATCGACACCGGCCACATTGCCGGCTGTGGCTTGGACGTTTATGAAGACGAACCCCCAGCCTCCGACCACCTCCTTTTCGATCTCCCCAAACACGTTTCCTTTACCCCCCACCTCGGAGCATCCACCCATGAAGCTCAGGAAAACGTCGGCATCCAAGTCGCCGAGCAACTCCGTGACTTCCTCACCACCGGCGAAATCCGTAATGCCATCAATATGCCCTCGCTCGACGCCAGTGCGCTGGCCGAAATCGGTGGCTACCTCGATCTTGCCAACTCCCTTGGTAAATTCCTCGCCAAACTCGGCCCCGCCAACCCAGACTCGCTGCGCGTCTCGTTCCACGGCGACATCGCAGAAAAGGACACCTCGCTGGTCTCCCGCACCGCGCTCACTGGATACCTCGAGGCCGCTCGCCCCGACGGACAGGTCAACATCGTCAACTCGACATCCGTCGCCCGTGACATGGGACTCGAAATCGTTGAGTCGACCATCAATGCACAAACGGAATACAATGAACTCATCGTTGCCGAACTCCGCAAAGATGGTAAAAAATTCCGCGTCGCAGGCACCATCATCGGCCAGTCACCTCGGATCGTTGAAATCGACCGCCTCTACGTCGACACCAACATCAAGGGACACTTCCTTATCGTCCGCAATGACGACCGACCTGGCATCGTCGGCCTCGTAGGAACCGCCCTCGGCACAGGTGGACTGAACATTGCCAACCTCTCACTGGCACGCAATAAATCAGAAGGTGATGCCCTCAACGTCATCGAACTCGACACAGCTCCAGATGCTCAAATCATCGATACTCTGGCTACCTCGCCAGGTATTCTTTCGGTCATCGCCGTTGAAATTTAGTCGACAGCCCGTATTTTTCGCAGAAATAGGCTTTACACAGCACCTGATCTGAGTATTTTCCGCGTCCCGACATCTGTCCCACCCCCTTTTCAACCTACTTCCCACTTCACTTTAAACCATGAAAGTTCTTTCCTCACTCCTCTCCATGAAAAAGCGCCACGAAGACTGCCAAGTCGTCAAACGCAAAGGCACGCTCTACGTCATCTGCAAGAGCAACCCGAAGTTTAAGGCCCGCCAAGGAGCCACCAAGGGCACTCGCCTCAGTAAAAAGGGAGTGAAGTAATTCACGAACCCGATCCATTTCCCCAAAACCCTTCTCCGTTCGTTCGGGGAAGGGTTTTTTATGGGGCGTGATTCGTTCCAGTCATCACGCCATCCCTGCGACTGGGCCCGTTCTGGCCCTTCTGGCTGCTTCTCGGCTTCCTCACTCTCCACTTCCACACGGCCCAAAAAAGAAGCAGCAAAATCACGAGACCTGCGGCATACACCCACCACGGCAGTGGAATCGGTGCGACCATTTGTAGCAAAATGGGTTTTTGCGCACACTCTCTGAGCTTATAGCTCCACATCAGCGTCCGCCCACCATCCTCCACCACATGGGCATTGCTTTGCTCAACCGCCTCCGGCAGGTGGACGATGTAACGAAACTCGGAGTCCCCGAGGATGGACATCCCCCCATTCCCCAAATGCTCGTTAAAAAGCGGTTCCAAATACACCTCCCTGCTGAAATCAGCGGATAAACCTTGGAGGGATACCGTGATATCCCCCATGATAGCATGTAACATTTGATCCGCCTTACTGCGGTTCACCCCAGGCACGTGCTCGGCAAGAGCCCCCTCTATGGCCAGCATATTGTCCGTTTCGATCTCAATGGTGACAATCCTGCTTCCGTTTTCCTTATCAATACGGTTTGTCATCAGCGTGAGGTGTTTTTCTTTTTCCACCTCCTCCGCGATATTTGTCTTCAACCGCTCCGCATCCTCTGCCGAAAAAAGCATTCCCGGAACTCGATAGACCGCCTTCACCCGGGCCGAACCATCCGCCTCGATAAACACCTCCTCCTCGCCATCGATACAGCTGCTGATCAACACCATCACGAGGGCGAGCATGATAAATATTACACGTCTCATCGGCCATCGACACTGCAC
The DNA here is from genome assembly GCA_013041925.1 of Akkermansiaceae bacterium. Taxonomy (GTDB): domain Bacteria; phylum Verrucomicrobiota; class Verrucomicrobiia; order Verrucomicrobiales; family Akkermansiaceae; genus Oceaniferula. The sequence continues at coordinate 57,274 of JABDRB010000013.1, forward strand.
CACCCTCCGCTGACTGCAATACCGAAAACCTGCCAATCTTACGCATTCTCCTTGCTCCATGGCCCGTCATATGGCAACCCAATCGCCGTGAACACTTGGCACAACAAACTCTCGGAATGGTTTTTCCAACAGGAACATTCCAACCTCGACTGGCACCTCAGCCTCGTGGTCGATGCCGTCCTGTTGATCTTCGTTCTCGTCGGCGCCTACTTCGCCTACCTCGCCGTGCGCAAAATCGTCACGGGCATCATCTCTCGCGTCATCAAAAAAACCCGCAACATCTGGGATGATGAACTGCTCAATAGCCAGCTCTTTAATTGGATCGCCCTGCTCGTCCCCGCGGTGATTATCCTCCATGCCGCCCCCCACGCGATTGTCACCCACCACGATGGAGTCCCCCTCTTCTCAGGCTTCATTCAAACATCGGCCAAGGTTTTCATCATCATCCTCTCCTTTCTGGCCGCCAACTCGCTCCTCAACATCCTCGAACGCATCTACAGCCGCTTTGAGGTCTCGCGCGAACTTCCGGTCAAGAGTTTCTTTCAGGTCATCAAAATCATCCTCGTCCTTGCCGCGATCATCTTTATCATCTCCACCCTGATCGGCAAATCGCCCGTCCTCATCTTCTCTGGCCTCGGCGCCATGACCGCCATCATGATGTTGATCTTCAAGGACAGCATCCTCGGGCTGGTCGCTGGCATTCAACTCTCCGCCAACCGCATGGTCGCACGTGGCGACTGGATCGAAATGCCCAAGTTCGGTGCCGACGGTGAAGTGCTCGAAGTCGCGCTCACCACCGTCAAAGTGCGCAACTGGGATAAAACCATCACCACCATCCCAACCTACGCACTGATCTCAGACAGCTTTAAAAACTGGCGTGGCATGGACAACTCCGGCGTCCGCCGCATCAAACGCTCGGTGAGCATTGATATGTCGACCGTCGAATTCCTCGATCAAACGGATATCGATCGCTTAAAAAGCATTACCCTGATTAAACATTACCTCACGGAAAAACAACAAGAGATCGAGACGTGGAATACCGAACATGCCGAGCCGACCAACCACATCAACGCCCGCGCCCTCAGCAACCTCGGCACCTTCCGCGCATACATCCGTGAGTATCTTAAAAATCACCCGAAAATCTCGGAAAACGAAACACTGCTTGTGCGACAACTTCAACCCACTGCGCACGGTATTCCGATTGAGATCTACGTTTTCACCACCGACAACGCGTGGGTAAAATTCGAGGATATCCAAAGTGACCTCTTTGATCATTTCCTTTCCGTGCTTCCCGCGTTCAGACTGCGTGCTTTTCAATCACCCTCGGACCACTCATTTTTGCCAAGTGACCAATAACCATCACCCCATGAACCTTTACGACACACTCACGCGCCAGCAACGCGAACTCAAACCCATCGACGGCGAAACCTTCCGATTCTACTGCTGCGGCCCGACCGTTTACGGCCCGGCCCACATCGGCAACTTCCGCACGTTTGTCATGCACGATGTGTTCCGTCGCGCGCTCGAAGCGGGAGGCATGAAAACGCTGCACGTGAGAAACATCACCGATGTCGACGACAAAACGATCCGTGACGCTCAAGCATCAGGAAAAACGCTCAAGGCGTTCACCGCCCACTGGACAGAAAAGTTTCATACCGACTGCTCCGCCCTTGGCTGTTTACCCCCGCATATCGAACCCAGTGCTCTCGAGCACATCCCGCAGCAAATCGAGATGATCGAGAAGCTGATCGAAAAAGGCCACGCCTACCCGTCCGATGACGGCTCGGTTTATTTCAGTGTTTCCTCGTTTCCCGACTACGGCAAACTCTCCCATCTCGACACCCGTGAACTCGATCTCGGAAAAACCCAGAACGCCCGCGCCGATGCCGATGAGTATGAAAAGGACTCCATCGCCGACTTCGTCCTCTGGAAATCCCGCAAACCTGAAGATGGCGACAATTTCTGGTCGTCACCTTGGGGCGATGGCCGACCTGGCTGGCACCTCGAGTGCTCGGCCATGATCAAAGAGTATCTCGGCAATGACTTCGACCTCCACTCCGGCGGCGTCGATCTCGTATTCCCCCACCACGAAAACGAAATCGCCCAGAGCCAATGCTCATGCGGCGGCCAATTTGCCGCCCACTGGTTTCACATCACTCACCTGATGGTCGACGGAGGCAAGATGTCCAAATCCTTGGGGAACCTCTACACCATCGACGACTTAGAGAAAAAAGGCCACACCGCCATGGAAGTCCGCTACGTCCTCATTTCCGGACATTACCGTAAACAACTCAATTTTACGTTAGACTCGCTGCATGCTGCGAAGGAGGCGTTGCAGAAACTCGCCAAGGGGCGCGAAGCGTTGCACGCCAAAACTCAAACTTCAAATTACATGGCCAGCTCGGACGACTTTCAGCTATTTCAACCGGCTTGGGATTCCTTGAACCGTGACTTGAATACGCCTGCGACGTTAGGACATTTGTTCTCAGGGCTTAAAGCGGCACAGAAACTTGAAGATGATGAGGCCGCTGCTAACCTTGCGGCCTTTGATGCGATTCTCAAGGCCCTCGGCCTCGAGCTCCCCGCCGAAGAACCGGCCTCCGACATCCCAGCCGACGTCCAGAACCTCGCCGAACGCCGTTGGCAAGCCAAACAAAACAAAGACTGGGCCGCCTCCGATCAATTCCGCGACGAACTCACCGCCCTCGGCTGGACCATCAAAGACAACCCCGACGGTTACGAGGTCACTCCTCGCTAGCTTTTCTGTCTAAAATTCACTATTCTCAATCCACCCTTTACCACTCAAATGATCCGCCCGCGCCGTAATCGCAAGTCCCCTGCCATCCGTGCCCTCGTCCGCGAGACCACCCTCTCGGCCTCCGATTTCATCTACCCCCTCTTTGTTCACGACAAGGAGGTCGATGAGGCCATCGACTCCATGCCTGGCTGCACTCGCTGGTCGATTCATGGCCTCGTCCAAGAAGCGGGTGAAGCCCACGCGCTGGGCATCCCCGCCATCGTCATCTTCCCCGCGATTGCTGAACCGTTAAAAACGTCAGACGCCGAGGAATCCTACAACGACACAGGCCTCGTCCCCCGGGCCATCAAGGCACTCAAAGCCGCCCACCCAACTCTCTGCGTCATCACCGATGTCGCACTCGATCCCTACAATGCCGATGGCCACGACGGCTTGGTTCGAGAAAACGACAAGGAAGAACTGGAAATCGTCAACGACGAAACCGTCGAGGTCCTCTGCCAGCAAGCACTCAGCCATGCACGCGCTGGAGCCGATATTGTATCGCCCTCCGACATGATGGACGGTCGGGTCGAAGCCATCCGCACCACACTCGATTCCGAAGGCTTTCAGGACGTCTCCATCCTCGCCTACACGGCAAAATACGCCTCTGCCTTCTACGGCCCGTTCCGCGGCGCGCTCGAGTCCGCTCCCAAAGCGGGCGATAAAAAAACCTACCAGATGGATCCGGCGAATTCCCGCGAGGCGATCCGCGAATCCTTGCTCGACGAAGACGAAGGCGCCGACATGATCATGGTCAAACCCGCGGGCCCCTACCTCGACATCATCGCCCAGGTCCGAGAAACAACCACCCTCCCCGTAGCCGCCTATCAAGTTAGCGGGGAATACCTCATGATCAAAGCCGCAAGCCAAGACGGTTGGCTGGACGAAAAATCCATCATTTTAGAATCCCTCACCGGCATCAAACGCGCTGGAGCCGACATCATTCTGACCTACTTTGCCAAGGATGCGGCGCAGTGGATTTAGGGAGGGGCGACACCTCGGTCGACCTCTCAATAATCGACGCGGACATGGTTGACCGCGGCCTCTACTTCACCTCGCCATTCACCAGGGTCTTCCAAACACTGAAGTCTTGATCAAGGATCGCGATATCGGCGCAGAAGCCAGGCTCCAGTTTCCCCACACCCTCCAGACCTAACGATTTAGCCTGATTCCATGAGGTGGCTTTTACCAGTTGATTGAGTGGGATATCCGTCAATTCGACCACGTTACGCAACCCCTCGTTGTAGAGCAGCACACTTCCCGCAAGTGCTCCGCCCTCCTTGAGTCGGGCCTCTCCGTCTTTAACGGTCACAGGAAGCCCGCCGAGCTGAACTTCTCCTTGCCCTATCCATGAGCCGCACATCGAGTCGGTGATCATGATGAGTTGCTCGATCGGCTTCACACTAAAGACCAGTTTTAAAAAGTCGGGGCATAGGTGAATAGTGTCGCAGATGAGTTCGATTTTCAGGTCAGGATCGAGCAAGCCAGACCCCACCACGCCGATCTCGCGATGGTGTAAACCCGTCATGGCATTACCAAAGTGGGTGAGGTGAGTCAGACCAGCCTCCTTGGCCGCCATAACTTGATCGTAAGTGGCTGATGTATGCGCCGCTGATGAGCTGATGCCCGCAGCCTTGGCCTGACGGATACATTCACAAGCACCCGGAACGTCGGGCGCGATTGAAAACACGGCGGCCGGTGCGATCTCGTGCATCCGTTTCAACTCCTTCCAATTCGGCTCACGCACAAACTGAGGATTCTGGGCGCCGGCATTCGCCTTATTAATAAATGGCCCCTCCACATGCAGTCCGGGAGTTTTGGCAAACTCTTGGTTGGCCATGTAATCGGCACAGGTGCCCGCAATTTCTTCAAGGAGTTCCTGCGGCTGAGTCAGGGTGGTCGGCAGCCACGTGGTGACACCTTCCCCGAGTTTCCGTTGGGCAATGTGGCGGATGCTTTCAACATCATTGTCGCACACGTCTTTCCCATCGGCACCATGGGCATGAATGTCGATAAACCCAGGCATGACATAACGTCCACCCGCGTCAATCACGTCATCAACCACCGGAAGCGACTCGCTCCCCTCGTGAATAGCCGTAATGACCCCGTCATCCATATCAATCACCCCATTGTGGATTTCCACATCCGGAGAAACAATATGCGCGTTTGTTATCCGTAATTTCATTTTTGTCTCCTTCTCAGCATCATCCCGAAAACCTAGTCTTGATCGAGGATGATACTCTTGGAACTCCAAAAATAAGACCACCCCGAGATCACAGTTAAAGCGACGGCAGGCCAGAGCGAAAGAGGAAACAAAAGATGATCCTTATTTGATAAATACTGCAACGTCGTCACTATGAAATGCGTGGATTCCACGGATTCAAACGTGAGATAAACCAAAGCCGTAATGATAAAGATGAGTTGGAAGGTTGTTTTCCATTTCCCCAAACCATCCGCCGCGATCACGGTTCCTTTTTCCACCGCGATCTGCCTGATCCCGGTCACCAAAAACTCACGGCACAAAATCAGCGCTGTGACCCACACTGGACACAAGCCCTTGGCCGAAAGGTAAACAAACCCCGAACAAACGAGTATTTTATCCGCCAACGGGTCAAGCAACTTCCCCAATGACGTCACGAGGTTCAACTTCCGCGCCAAATAGCCATCCAACCAGTCAGAAATCGCACCGAGGATAAAAGCGGATAAGGCAATCGCGTAACCCACCACGCCTTCAGCCGACGCCGCCCCACAAAAAACAGCGGTCAAAACGAGACGAAAAAGTGTGATCGTGTTGGGTAAATTCATCATGAAGGTGCCTGTGACAGCCCGAATATGAACACAACACGCCCACAGGGCAATGCCCAGCTTCGCGATTCGGTGGATTTTTTTCAAAACCGCAGCCGGTCATGATAAGGAATCGTCACCGTGACACAAGTTCCTATTGCCTCATCGCCCGCTCCGTGAATAATGCCGCGGCATCTACCTACCCAACCCACACCACCATGGAAAAATCTGATTTTGGCCTGATCGGCCTCGCTGTCATGGGCCAGAACCTGGTCCTCAACGTGGAAAGCCGCGGCTTCCAAGTTTCTGTCTATAACCGAACGACCTCCACCATGGAGGAATTCGTCGCAGAACACCCCGACAAAAAACTCGTCGGCACCGAAACGCTCGAGGAGTTTGTCGATAGCCTCGCCAGCCCACGTAAAATTCAAATCATGGTCAAAGCCGGTGCTCCCGTCGATGCCGTAATCGAGTCGCTGATTCCGTTACTCGACCCTGACGACATCATCATCGATGGTGGTAACTCGCTCTACACAGACACCGAACGCCGCGACAAGTGGTGCTCGGAGCTCGGCTTCCGTTTCATCGGCGCTGGCGTTTCTGGCGGGGAAGAGGGTGCCCTCAAAGGCCCATCGATCATGCCCGGCGGCCCTCAATCGACTTGGGAAATCATGCAGCCGATCTTCGAAAGCATCTCCGCCAAAGTCGATGGTGAGCCATGTGTCGTCCACATCGGCGAAGGTGGAGCAGGCCACTTCGTCAAAATGGTGCACAACGGCATCGAATACGGCGACATGCAGCTCATCTGCGAGGCATACAACATCTTCAAAGCCGCCGGCTTCTCTAACGATGAACTTGCGGAGATCTTCACCGACTGGAACGATGGCGACCTCGAAAGCTTCCTGATCGAAATCACGGCGAATATTTTCAAACAAAAAGACCCTGAAACAGGCAAGGACATCGTTGATCTTATCGTCGATAAAGCCGGCCAGAAAGGCACCGGCCGCTGGACGGTCATGGGCTCCGTTGAACAGGCTGTCCCATTCTCAACCATCGCGGGGTCCGTCGAAGCTCGTATCCTCTCATCCATGCGCGACCAACGTCAGGTTGCCTCCGGCATCCTTCAAGGGCCAAGCAACTGGGACTTTGATCTCACCATGAGCAAAGAGGAGCTTGTCGGTAAAGTGCGCAATGCGCTCTACGCATCGAAAATCGTTTCCTACGCTCAAGGCCTCGACCTCATCACCAAGGTAGGCGAAGACAAAGGTTGGGACCTCAATCTCGGCGAGATTGCTAAGATCTGGCGCGGCGGCTGCATCATCCGCGCCCGCTTCCTCAATCGCATCACCGAGGCATACACCGCCGAGGAACCTCCTAGCAACCTGATGCTCGCTCCCTTCTTCACGGATATCTTGAATCAAGGTCAGCAAGACTGGCGCGAAGTGGTTGCCCTCGCAGCGACGAATGGCATCCCCGTCCCCTCCTTCGGAGGATCGCTCAGCTACTACGATGCCTACCGCGCCGAGCGCCTGCCTGCTAACTTACTTCAAGCTCAGCGCGACTTCTTTGGCGCGCACACCTACGAGCGCACGGACCAACCAGAAGGTGAATGGTTCCACACTGACGACTGGCCAGACCTAATCAGCTAGTCGATCCCCCTTCCCCCACCAAGATGGCGAAACGGCATCCCCGTTTCGCCATTTTTCATTCCGCTTTCCAGGTGTCCGTGCGGCTAATCGACATTGATCGCATCGATCAATTCACGAAGCCGACCAAAATCTCTGCGTCGGTGACGAAAGATGAGCCTCGGCAATCGGTCGAGCTGAGGTTCATCCTCTTCGGCGGTCAGCGGGCCACCCTGTTTGAAATCGCCACTCTTCAGAGTATCACCAAAATTTTTGCGCAGCTTTTTCATCTGACTATCCTTCAACTCCCTCTGCATCCGGATGACAAGCTTGTCGCCCACATAACGATAAGAATGAAAATTCGAGTAAAACCGTGTCACCTCCGCAACCGCCTCGTCCACATCATCCGTCACCTTGAAAAGAGAAAAATCACTGGGTGAAATTAAACTCAACCGGCTCAGGTGTTCCTCGACAAATTGCTGCCAGAATTTCCAGTAGGTTCCGCCCTTGGCATCGATCAGCACCAACGGATAGATCCTCGCTTTACCTGTCTGGATCAGTGTCAGGGTTTCAAAAATTTCATCCATCGTGCCAAAGCCACCCGGGAAGGCGACCACAGCATCGGACTCTTTGACAAACGATAGCTTACGGGTGAAGAAAAAGTCGAAGTTGATCAGCTTTTCATCTCCCGCGATAAAGGCATTGGCGGCCGCTTCAAATGGCAGGTTGATGTTCAGTCCAAAACTATCTTGGCTCCCCGCCCCTTCATTACCCGCCGCCATGATCCCTGGTCCCGCCCCTGTGATCGTCATAAACCCAGCATCACGCATCTTCATGCAAAACTCAACAGCCGCCTGATATTCCGCCTCTTCCGGGTCGGTCCGCGCCGACCCAAAAACCGACACTTTCCGGCAATCCCGATACGGGAAAAAAACTTCATTCGCCATCCGCATCTCCTTGAGGGCTCGGTTCATGGTTCTAAAGTCACCCTCCGTCACCGCGCCACGAGAAATACGCACCGCAGAAATCAACATCTCGGATAACAGACAACTCTCCCGCTCTCCGGAAATCTCATCAGCGAGAGCCATAATCTGATCATCAAGCTCTTTCTCCCCCGTCGATCCGATAAAGGCACAGGACTTCGATTGGATCATCCCTCCAGTAAAATCTCTTTCCTGGGGAATCTTGCTAGGTATAACGTGTGGACTCATAATGATAATTTGATTTTAAGAATGATTAACAACACCCTACACAATGTCTCATTGCCGTGACAATTCCAAACACCGCCAAGGGACAAAAAAAACGGACTCAAACCGAACTTCGAACTTACTTGCAGGCCTTTTGCAAGCGATGCAATCGCTCAAGGGCTTGCCCAGAATCGATCAAATCACCAGCCAACACCACACCTGAGCCAAGATCATCGGCCAGACCGGCACAGGCGAGCCCTGCTCCCGCATTCAGCAAAACCATCTCGCGCTTAGGCCCCGTCTCTTTCCCACTAAGGATATCTACCAAAATCTTTGCGTTCACCCCAGCGTCGCCCCCTTCGAGGTCCGCAACCTGACACGCCGACATCCCAAAATCCTCGGGTGACACCTCCTCGTCGACGAGCGACTGGTAACGCCCAGATTTACAAATACGCGTAGAACCCAATAGGCTGACTTCATCCACGGGGCCTCCGTCTGCGGTTGATCCATGCACCACCCACGCGCTATCACGCCCTAGGCGTTGTAAAATCTCCGCGAAAACCGAATCCATTTCCTGATCACACACACCCACAAGCTGGCACTCAGGCCGGGCTGGATTTAACAACGGTCCGATCAAATTAAAAATCGTCCGCACGCCCTCTTGGGCTAAGATTTTACGGACTCCGACAACCGCCTTGAATGCAGGATGATAGAGTGGAGCAAAGAGGAAGCCGACACCTGCCACCTCAAGACAATGACGAAATTCCTTCGGGGAGAGCTCTAGGTTCACACCCAATGCTTCCAGCACATCGGCCCCACCACTCTTTGAGGTAATACCACGGTTGCCGTGTTTCACCACCACCGCACCTCCAGCCGCAATGACAAACATACTCGTCGTCGAGACATTAAAAAGATTCAACTTATCTCCTCCCGTTCCGCAAACATCAATGGTCGGACCATCAAATTCCATCTGAGAAACCCCTGGGTCAACAGCCCGCTCAAGAAAGGCTTCCACAAATCCCGCCACCTCCATGGCGGTCTCACCCTTGTGGGCCAAGCCCCTCAAAAACCGCGCCTTTTTATCATCACCCACCGATTCACTCAGCAACATCTCAGCAGCCACATCGATCTCGCGTGCGCTGAGCTCCATACCATCTTCCACATGTCCAATGAGTGCGTCCATATCTGCGTAACCATAAGACTGAGATTGAGAAATAACCAGTTTTTTCATGTCGCATTTTTTATCGCACCCCGCGAGACCAAGCTCGAGATTTTTTTCATCGTTTGATCAAGATTTACCGTATTTCGTCCCCATATCCAGCAACGTAAGGTGTTATTCATTATATCAACTTTAAATCTTACATTGACTTTAATCTTAGAACCTGCAGATTTCGCAGGTTGTCACCTTACTATAAGATATCCACTTCGATAACCAAAAAACATTTATCAAACAATCAACACCATGAAAACAGCCCGATACATGCTCGCCCTCGCCCTCGCCACAGCACCATCCACAACGTTCGCACAACAGAATCAAGACGTAGTCACCGTTGCCAAAATGACATTCAAACTGACTGAAGCATATACCGATGCAGGCCTCGCCGCAAAAGACGAGGATGGCCGTAAAATCAAAGGTTCTGATCTCGTTTACGAGAACGAATATACAAAAGAAAGTTCTAAGAAAACGGTGACCACTGAGGAGTATGGAGCAAAGATGAAAGTCGAAAAAATCTCCAACAAAGAAATTCTGATGGCACTTAGCGATGCCAACGTGATTCCTGGAATCAGCGGGTGGTCGCTCGTCTACATCTCGGTAGACGACGAAGAAGAAGAGGAAGAGGTGAAGTCAAGTCAGCAGGGGCTTCAACAGCTAACTCTGCAAGATGATGATCTGGAGGGAATTGCCGTAACCGATGGCACCCAATACATCGGGATCAATGATTACATCCGTTTCGATGAGTCAAAGGGAGAAGCCGAAGAGTATAAAGGAAAGTTTGTCACCACCACCACTGTGCAAGGTACAACTGAAAAAGGCTCCGGTAAAGCCAAGGGGAAAGAGAGTATATCTATCATCTTTGATTTCGATGATTCTTCCGCCATGCTTCATGGTATCATTAACTGGTCTGAAACGTTAAAAACCTTGGGCAAAGGTGAGGACGCTTCTTCTCTCTGGATCCCCGGAACCACAAAAATCAGCGCCCTCTCTGGACACCTTTCTGTGGACGGCAACGAATATCCCAGCATACTTGAGGGATCTATCTCAGCTGCTGCGGGCAAGGTGGTTGAATTTGACCAAGACTAAATCACTTCCCACATAGAATCATCAAGCCCCTCCCAGCGAATGAACTCTGGGAGGGGTTCTTTATTTACCCGCACACTGCCATTAACGTCTCACCTATTAACTCTACTCCATGAATCATCGAAAATGGCAACTCCTGAGCGGTGCTCTTGTCTTGGCAGTGGTTGCCGCGTGGTTGATCGCAAAGAAGCAACCCGACCAGCAGGACGACATCGCTCCAGCACAGGATCAACTTCCTCATCGTGCGGCAAAAAAAGAAACCCAACCACTAAGGAAACCATCACAACCGAGCGACAGGACAAACACGAAGCAAGCACTCCCGTCATCACCACAACAATCGATCTCACAAGGTGAGACCGACCAAATTCTAGAAGATCTCCACAAAGCAGCGATCACCTATGATGCTGCTGAACTGGCAAAAATCACCCCCTATTTACTGCATTCCCATCCTGATATCCGCAAAGCTGCCATCGACGCGATGATCACCCTCGGAGATGCTGCAGCGGCTCCCTTACTTAGGACAGCGGCTCAAAATGCACCTACCCCTCATGAAGCCGTGGCGCTTTTAAATGCTGCCGACTACGTCGAACTCCCCTCTGCAAAGATACAGATCAAAAAAAAGGACCCACAGCGCCGTCGTAAGTAGTGAGGTGTTCGACCCGCAGCCTCACCCTAACTTGACCGGATCTGTCCTTCATAATCAGGCTCCAGAGGCGATCTCATCAATGAAGGCCTGCAGGTATTTCTCTGCTTTCACAGCCCCCACACCTTTGACCCTCATCCCCTCCTCCATGCTCTGAGGGCGGAGGCGGGTCAACGCCTCTAATGTTTTGTTCGGAAAAATAAGATACTGAGGAACCCCCTCTTCGTCCGCTAATCTCGCACGCACATCCTTAAGCCGAGAATAAATGTGGGAATCAAAATCATACTCGGCCACCTCAACACCCGCATCCTTCCCATAACTAGGTGCATGCCGCTCAGGCCACACCATTCGAAAAGACGCATCACCTAACATCACTTTTTCACCCAACGGTGAAAGCGTCAATAAGGGATACTCTCCTTTTTGGGTAAACACCAAGCCCGCATCGTGCATCGACCTAAAAAGCTCGTTCAGATACGCCGTCCCTAACTCCTTGAGTAACCCATACGTGCTGAGTGTATTGAGCCGCACCCGCATGATCTCCTGAGACTTACTCCCCATCAACATTTGCACGACACGACCACGCCCGAATCTCCCCTCCCAGCCGCTCGACGTCTTCCGGCTCATTCTCGCCACCCCACTTAATGCCTTCCTGACGATCAACACCTCGCCCTCATCCTTAGGCTCACGAGCATCACCACCAAATGCATCGGTGCAAACATCGCAGGTGCCACAGGTTGCGGCGTCTTCTTCGCCAAAGTATTCGAGGATTGCCTGCTGCCGACACTGCCTACCGTAGCACATCTGCACCATCACATCGAGCTTCTCCCTGTCTCGCGATTCTTTTTCCTCCAGCGCTTTACGGTCGATGTCCAGATCCCGTGTCATCACATCTGGTCGCAGCAACCTTGTCCCCTTCCCCCTCTGACCCGGAATATCAAAGCGCTCGATGTAAGCACCGCGGGATAAGGCCGCAAGCGCCGACCCCACCGCCATGCCATTTTTCATCTCAGCTCCCACCGATATCTCATCCATCGTCCGCCGAACTTCGAAGTTCTCATCCGCATCATTTTGCAAAAACTGATAAACCTTGCAGATGTTTGTGTATCCTGGATTGGCCCCGTCGATAAAAAATTCCTGCGTTCTCGTGTCCGCATAGTTAAAAAACAACTCGCAATACGCCGCCTCACCATCACGCCCGGCCCGTCCAGCTTCCTGATAATAGGCCTCCACGCTCCCCGGAATTTCAAAGTGCGTCACAAAACGCACATCGGACCGGTCAATCCCCATCCCAAAAGCATTGGTCGCCACCGCCACATCGGCTTGGCGGGTGATAAAAATATTTTGCGTTTTTTCTCGGTCGGCATCACTCATCCCGCCGTGGTAGGCGATGCTCTTCACTCCCCAGTCATGAAGCATCTCGGCCACCTCATCGACACGCTTTCGTGTGGAGCAATACACAATCCCCGTTTTCCTCTCGGCAATGATCTCACGCAAGCGCGCATACTTCGCCGCATGTTTATCCACGGGGGTGATGCTCATCGACAGATTCGGCCGACTAAACCCACTGACCGTTTCAAACGGTGCCTGTAGCTTCAGCACGTCCAAAATATCCTTCCGCACCACAGGCGTGGCGGTTGCCGTCAATGCCAGCGCTTGGGGTCGACCCAACCCCTCAAGCACCCTGCCAAGTTTCATATACTCAGGCCTGAAATCATGCCCCCACTGACTCAGACAGTGGGCTTCATCAACCGCGAAAAGCGCCACATTCACGTCCGCCAATGCCGCCATAAACGACTCCGCACGGAAACGTTCCGGGGCAATGTAAACCAGCTTAAACTCGCCCGCTTTCATCCGTTCAATCCGATCCCTCTGCTCGGGCCAACCGAGTGTCGAGTTAATCATCGTCGCTGACACTCCCCTAGCCTGAAGCGCATCCACCTGATCCTTCATCAGCGCAATCAGGGGCGACACCACCAGCGTTACGCCTTCAAGGCACATCGCAGGCAACTGATAACACAACGACTTCCCCCCACCGGTCGGCATCACCACCAATCCGTCCTGACCTGAGAGGATCTGGTCAATCACCTCCTCCTGCCCATCCAGAAAACCGTCAAAACCAAAATGCTCTTTCAGTGCTTCCAGTGGATCTCTCGCGCTCGCCATGGCTTTATAAAAAACAAAACCCAACCAAGAGATCAACCCTCAAGCCCACGAGACGACCATTTACTTTTCGATGCCACGCCCGATGCTTGACCACCTCAACGATATCAGACTAATAGAAGTCATGTCCACGCCCGCCCATTGGAAAACATATCAAAACGCACTCACTCGCTACCCCGAACTCGGATTCACCATCGACACCTCACGTATGGACATCCCAACCGATTTTGCCGATTCCCTCTCATCCGAAGTCACCCGTGCCTTCGATGGGATCAAGGCGATCGAGGCGGGCGAAATCACCAACCCAGACGAAGGCCGCATGGTTGGCCACTACTGGCTACGCAATGCCGAGCTTGCCCCGACCAAGGAAATCAAACAGCAAATCACCGAGCCCATCGCCGCACTCAAGGACTTTGCTCAGCAAGTCCGTCGTGGTGAAGTTGCCAACCCCAAGGGGGGGCGCTTCGAAAACCTCCTCATCATCGGCATCGGCGGCTCCGCCCTCGGTCCTCAGTTTATCTACGAAGCCCTCGGCGCAGATAGCCCGCTCAAAACGTATTTCTTTGATAATACCGATCCTGCTGGCATGGACGCCACCCTCGCTGAGATCATTTCCACCCACGGTGGCCTCAGCAAAACGCTCTCTCTCATCGTCTCCAAATCGGGTGGAACCCCCGAGACTCGCAATGGCATGCTCGAGGCACAGGCCGCCTACGAATCCATCGGCCTCGACTTCGGCCCCCACGCCGTCGCCATCACCGGCGAGGGATCGAAACTCTCCCGCTACGCTGCCGAACACGACTTCCTCACCACCTTCCCCATGGAAGACTGGGTCGGCGGCCGCACCTCCGTCATGTCCACCGTCGGACTCGTTCCCGCCGCCCTCCAAGGGATCGATATCGACGCCCTGCTCGATGGTGCCAACGCCATGGACCAACGCACGCGAGTGGCAAGCACCTCCGACAACGCCGCCATGCAGCTCGCCCTCGCCTGGCACCACGCCGGTAACGGCAAAGGCGAAAAAGACATGGTCGTCCTCCCATACAAGGACTCGCTCGTCCTCTTTTCAAAATACCTTCAGCAACTCGTGATGGAGTCGCTCGGCAAGGAGCTCGATCTCGATGGCCAAATCGTCCACCAAGGCATTGCCGTCTACGGCAACAAAGGGTCCACGGATCAACACGCCTACGTCCAGCAGTTGCGCGACGGCGTCGCCAACTTCTTTGCCACCTTCATCGAGGTCAGAAAAGGCCGCGATGGAGAAAGCGTCGAGGTTGACCCCGGCACCACCGCCGCCGATTACCTGCAAGGCTTCATGCGCGGCAGCCGCACCGCCCTCTACGAAAACGGCCGCAAGTCCATCACCCTCTCCATCGAGGAGGTCAATGCCCGCACCATCGGCGCTCTGATCGCCCTGTTCGAGCGTGCCGTCTCACTCTACGCCCTGCTTGTTAACATCAACGCCTACCACCAACCTGGTGTGGAAGCGGGGAAAAAAGCCGCTGGGATATTTCTCGACCTCCTCAGTCAGGTCAAGGCGACCCTCACCAGCGACGCGCTCAGCGCCGAGCGCATCGCCAGCAAGATCGATGCCGACCCCGAGGACGTTTACCACTGCCTCAACCACCTCGCCGCGAATAGCCAGGCCTCCGTTTCCCATGGCAGCACACCCGCAGATGACACCTTCTGCAAGATCTCGAACAACTGACACCCCAGATTTTGAGGAATCTGCGCGATCTTCAACTTCAAACTTGAATCTTTCAATTCAAAACCTAGTCTGCGCCTGCCTCCCCTCGAATGGGGAGTAAAGAAAGTTCTCATGAAAGCAATCCTCGCACTCGAAGACGGACGCACATTTGAAGGTGATGCCTTCGGACACACTGGAACCACAACCGGAGAGGCTTGTTTCAATACCTCCATGACCGGCTACCAGGAGGTCATCACCGACCCCTCCTACCGGGGACAGATCGTCACTATGACCTACCCGCTAATCGGCAACTACGGAGTCAACCCGGAGGACGCCGAATCCGCCTCCCCCCACGTCAGAGGCTTTGTCATCGGCGAGCTCTCACCCATCGCCTCCAACTGGCGCTCCCGCCAGTCGCTCCCCGATTATTTTTCAGAGCACCACATCATCGGCATCGAAGGCGTTGATACCCGCGCCCTGACCAAGCACCTGCGCACCGCCGGTGCCATGCGCGCGTGTATCTCCACCGAGCTCTCCGCCGAGGACGCCGTCAAAGCGGCTCAGGACTCCACTCCCATGCAGGGGTCGGATTTCGTCAAAGAAGTTTCCACTCCCGTCACTTACGTCTGGGAAGGTGAGTCCCGCATCTGGACGATCCCCAACCCGTCGACCGGACAAGTCGGCAACTACATCGAGCTTCCCGAGGTGAAATACAACATCGTCGCTTACGACTTTGGCATCAAGTGGGACATCCTACGCCACCTGCGTCAAGGTGGCTTCAACGTCACCCTCGTCAACTCCCGCACCACCGCAGAGGATGTGCTCGCCATGAACCCCGACGGTGTCTTCCTCTCCAACGGCCCAGGCGACCCCGCCGCCCTCGATTACATCCACGATGAGGTGAAAAAACTACTCGGCAAGGTTCCTCTCTTTGGTATCTGCCTCGGCCACCAGATCCTCACCCACGCCTTTGGAGGAACCACCTACAAACTCAAGTTTGGCCACCGTGGCGGTAACCAACCCGTCAAAGACCTGCGCACAGGAAAAATCTCCATCACCGCGCAAAACCACGGGTTTGCATCCGATCCCGACTCGCTCCCTGACAACATCGAGGTCACCCATATCAATTTGAACGACGAAACCGTAGAAGGATTCCGCCACAAGGACCTTCCTGCCTTTTCCGTTCAATATCACCCAGAAGCCGCCCCTGGCCCGAACGACGCAACCTATTTCTTCGCCGAATTCGCTGAGCTCATCGAGGGGTTCAGGAAACAGGAAGCCTGAAAAAACGAATAGGTAAAAGGACGCGACAGCAAGCCCCCAAGGCTTGCCCCCCCCAATCCCTCTTTCCAACTTCCCACCCACCACCACCACTCACCATATCATGAACACCATCATCTGCGGACTCCAATGGGGAGACGAAGGCAAAGGCAAAATCGTTGACTACCTCACCGAGACGGCCGACGTCGTGGCCCGTGGTCAAGGCGGCAACAACGCCGGCCACACCGTCATCGCCAACAACACCAAATACATCCTCCACCTCGTCCCCTCAGGCATCCTCTGGGAAGGTAAAAACTGCATCATCGGCAACGGTGTGGTCATGGACCCCGTAGGACTCTGTAAGGAAATCCTCAACCTTGAAGAAGCCAACATCCCCGTCTCGTCAGAAAAACTTCTCATCTCCGACCGCGCCCACATCGTGCTCCCCTACCACCGTGAGCTCGATGCCGCCCGCGAGGCCGCACTCGGAAAAAATAAAATAGGCACCACCAAACGCGGCATCGGGCCGACCTACGCCGATAAAGCCAACCGCAACGGACTGCGCCTCGCCGACATGCTCGATGAGGCCACCGCCCGCGAGCTCATCGAGATCCGCCTCGCCGACGCCAACGAAACCCTCGCGCGCCATAACCTCCCGACCTTCACCGTGGATCAAGTCTGGGACGAGGTCGCCCCCGCCATCGAACGACTCCGCCCGCACGTCACCAACACCATCCCCGTCCTCCACGACGCATGGAAAAGCGGAAAAACCATCCTCTTTGAAGGCGCCCAAGGATCCTTCCTTGATGTCGACTTCGGAACCTATCCCTTTGTCACCTCATCCAACACCACTTCAGGCGGCGCCTGCACCGGCTCTGGATTACCCCCGACGGCTATCGACCGCGTCGTTGGCGTCTGTAAGGCCTACACAACCCGCGTCGGATCAGGCCCCTTTATCACCGAAAACGATGACATCTCCGCCTACTTCCACGCCCGCGGCATGGAGTTCGGAGCGACGACCGGTCGTCCCCGCCGCTGCGGCTGGCTCGATATGGTCCTCATCCGCTACGCCTGCATGGTCAATGGGGTCACCGATCTCGCCGTCACCATCCTCGATGGCCTCGACGATCGAGAAAGCATCAAAGTCTGTGTTGCTTATGACATCGATGGCGAACGCCACGAGTTCCCCCCCGCAAACCGTGCCGCATGGGATAAGGCCACACCCGTTTACGAAGAGCACCCCGGCTGGCAATCCGATACCACCCAAGCCCGCAGTTGGGATGAACTCCCGGAAAATGCCAAAGCCTACCTGACCCGCCTCGGCGAACTTGCAGGTGCCCCCGTTTCTTACGTCGGCAATGGCCCCGATCGCGAGCAAACCATCGTTGTGTAACAACAAAAACAACTCGAGTTTCAGCCGACTTGATCACACGCCGCCGTGCTCGAGCTCCATGCCCCCCACCCCCGAGAAAACACGCAACGCCACCCCGGAAAAAAACCGTGTGCAAATACCCCCCAATGTGATTCAATAAATTTGGAGACGCTCACGCAACTTACGCTCACCTCATGGAACTCGACCTCACCGACTCAACCCTCGATCTGAAAAATACCAAGCCTCGCGAACTCGAGGAAATTTTCGAGGACCCCTTCGCCATTCGGTTTCTTCCCGATACCGATCGCGCCGATGGCGAATCCCGGTTCTACACCCTGGGTCGCACCGTGCAAGACCGCTACCTCTTTCTCGCCTTTTCCACCAATGGAAAAGTAGCTCGCGTAGCCGCCGCCCGCGACATGACCGAAAGCGAGACCCGCTTCTACCAACGCAACTACGGCGAAATCAAGTAACCCCCCACCCCATCACCTCCCGATGAACACCATTCAATCCTGGGCAGACATCCCCGCCTTTGAAGACGATGCCTCCGAAGCCGCATTCTGGCTCAAAAACGAACTCTCATCCTCACTCATGGCGAGCTCCGTCCACAAACCGGACTCCCGTGAATCGACCACCATCACCCTGAGGTTTGACCCCCGTATGCTGGCCCGCATCAAACGGCTCGCACGCTCACGCTACCTCAACTACCAGTCGATGATGAAACAATGGCTGGCCGAAAGAATCGAAGAGGAACAAAAAAATCTACCACACGGGTAGGCCACCGTATTGAAGCTGCCATTTTCCCGTGCATCCCGTCTTGACGGATCGGCATCAGCCCATTACACCCCCCTGCACATGGCTTCTCCCATGCCCCTGCATTCAATGCGCCCGTAGCTCAGCTGGATAGAGCTCCGGATTTCTAATCCGGCGGTCACAGGTTCGAATCCTGTCGGGCGTATCTCCATCACGATGCGGGGTCTGCACCAAAGCTTAAGGACAGGGCACAATGGCACGTGGTTAAGGCCGATTCCTCCTTATGGAGCGGGGTATTCGATGATGAAGAAACGCCTATTCTCGGAGGCGGGGAAGCTTCCGCTAGAAACCATTCTTTAGAACTTGGAATTTGCATGACTCTCCCGCGCTCAGAATACCGCGAAATACCCTACAAAGGAAATATCGATCATGCTCTTAGGTCAGTGCCATTCAGGCTTATACCTTTATATCGTTCTGGCTGTTTTCGGGCATCGCGGCCTGAGGCGACTCCTGATCACAGCGAATATTTCGTCTTATTTACGGATGGATAGCTACGGATGCTGGATTGGCGGGACCATTTCAGTTCTTCCTCTGATCCAAGGTCGTCACAATTTTTTGTTCTAGCTGTTTGACGACTTCGGGGTGCTGGCCCGCGATGTTTTGGGTTTCGCTACCATCCTCTTTGTGGTGGTAAAGTTCGATGTGAGATGTCGCACCTTCATTCGTGTGCCGAATGAGGCGGAAATCAGGAGTGCGGATTGTTTGAACGTTTTTGAAATAGGATACGGCCTCACCGCCGTTTATTGCGTCCCCATATATCAATGGCTTCAGTGAAATGCCGTGAACCTCTTTAGGCGTTACTAGGCCCGCAAAGTCACAGAGGGTCGGATAGATATCAATGCTCTCGACGATTGTGTTGACCTCCTTTTGTTGTTTGTTCCCGGGAACATGGACGATCAGCGGCGACCTGAGAGATTCTTCAAACAATGCGTGCTTCCCCCAGATGTTGTGCTCGCCTAAATGCCAGCCATGATCGCCCCACAGCACGATGATCGTGTCATCTGTAAGTTTTAATTTTTTAAGGTGCTCGATGAGGCGGCCGACTTGTGCATCTGCGTAGGTAACGCATGCAGCGTAGTGCTTCCTAACTTCAGTCGCGAATACATCATCGGTGCGTGCATCATTACCCCAACTCTTGTATTTACGAAATTCCCACGATGCGTGCCATGTCGAGACGCCTTCAGGTTTTTCGGGATGAGGAATCGCGGGCAGATCGATGTCTTTGTAGGGGTCCAGAAACTTAGCAGGCGCACCAAAGGGTAAGTGAGGCCGAATAATTCCGACGGCGAGAAAAAATGGTTGCTCCTCGGTTTTACTTTTCGCCGCGAGTTGATCCAATTGCTGAATTGCCTCATTAGTGATCAAGCCGTCGGGGTAGGTCGTGTCGGGGCCTTTCGTGGCTTGATACACAGCCATGTCTTTGGCCTTCACTCGGACCTCCCCATTGGCCAAGCCATGCATTGCACCGCGTGGATGTTTCCATGGTCCGCATGGCATGAGCGATTTGGACCAAGCATTGGGCATCTCTAGCTTTGATGAGTCATCCCAATCGCGGCCACCAAAGCCGCCAGGGTGGTGCGATACCTTACCGACAGAAACGGTCGTGTAGCCATGGGACTTAAGGTAAGCGGGCAGAGATGCAGGATACTTATCACCCTCTCTGATTTTCTCAGCACGTTGGAAGAGGGCTCCGTTATCTGCTGGCCCATAGCGACCTGTGAGCATTGCGTAACGAGATGACCCGCATGTTGGCGATTGGACATAGTGATGTTGGAACAAGGTTCCTTGCGCGGCAAGTGAATCGATATGCGGACTTTTGATGTAATCGACGCCGTAGCAATTCAGCTCAGGGCGTAGGTCATCGATGCAAAGTAGCAGGATATTTTTTTTGCCCGCCAAAGATAGGCTGGACAGAATGAGTAGCGAGATCAGTGCGCGAATCATGAGTCAAGTGGTGTTGAGTAATAGGGATAGATACGATAGTCGGGGTGGGTGGTGCTCACGCGGGCTCTCCCTCACTCTCCTACTTCTAGAAATTTTCTTTGGGGGGAAAGGTCGTCGGAGGGGATGATAGGCGGTTACATCCTATCTTTCCATGTTCTTTTTTGCGTAAATCGTGACCTCCAAAATTCTGTCCCTTTATTATTTCAGTTCGTTTTCAGTTGTAGAAAGTCTGCCGCCTGATGTTGGAGTCCGCGCAAACTTCCTTCATCGTGCGCCTAGGCTCCGCTTCCGCCAGCATCGCGGTGATTTGTTCTTCTTTGAATCGGCTTCTTTTCATTTGGTCCTGGTTGATTATCTCCACTCCGGCATCAATACGCCGCCAAACTTTAAGATCCTCGGAGGCCTCAAGAATCCATCCCTCCGATCCGATGATTGGCCATGGCGCGGTGATGACGCTCTCTCCTGCGCCAGGTGTTTCGGAACTGTAGCCCACGGAGATAGTCGGAGTTGATGAGCCTGAGGAAGATACAGCCTACGCCAGCAACCCCTAGCCAACGATGCCCGCGACACAGATGCTGCCGACACCTCCGCCGATGCCTCTGGGTTAGTGCCGACCAGTGATATGGAGAGCGATCTGGATTACCTCGTCTTCACCTATCGCCGCTCAGACGATGCCCATGCGGACTCTTCTCGTTTTTGAGAAGTCGGATGAGGTTATCCGATATCGCAGTATATACCTTGCCCCTGCGCTTCCTATCGATGATTATTTTACATGACATTTCCAACTCATCACAGTGCTGCTTGAGGCCAATACCATAGGCGGAAGAGTGCACTGCATGGGCGATATCATCGGGGATCTTCCGCATACGGCCATAGATCAATATCGTCGGTGGGTCGTCTTTGCTGGCCAGCGCATAGGGTGAATAGGTTTGTATCCAAGGGAGAATCTTTTCCCGCTCCTCTAGATACTGATCAAAGCTATCCATGTTGAACGCGTGAGCTCCGTAGGATGCCTTGGGCATCCACTCCCGCACTTGCTTAGGATCCAGCGAAGTCTGTGCTTGGTCGACAACCACGCAGGCAACGCGAGTGGATTCCCGGGCGATCGGATCTGAGCTTGCGGGATCAGCCATCTCATCATGATAGGCCAGCCAAAGAGCGGTGCAGCCTCCTGCCGATGCGCCAGAGACACCGATTCTTTTTCTATCAATGTTCCATTCTTCCGCCTTGCTACGAACCAATTGGAGAGCTCTGGCAGCGTCCTGCATGGGCACTTTGACGAAAGGTTCGATATCTTCGGCATCCTTTAGCAGGCGGTAGGAAATCGCCACGACCGACACCTCGGCCTTCAGTAGAGCCTCGATGTTCAGCAGGCTTCTGGCATCAATCTTATCTCTCCCTTTCCACGCCCCACCATGGATATAAAATGCTACGGGAGTCGGCGTTTTTGAATCCGCCTTCCAGAAGTCCAGAACATGCTTTCCATGTTTGCCATAAGGCACGTTTTTCAATGTAGGTTCCGGACCATAGATCTCTGGTGCTTTCTTGGCGCTGAGCGAACCGGATAGTCCGATAATTAGGATCGCGAGGATCAATTGGATGTGTGATAGCATCGTCTGATAGGTAAGAATGGTGACCACGCCACGATAGAACTTCCTGAATGGTCGGAAAAAGCGGGGCAGTTTACTAAACAAAAAACTACCAACCCGAGTCCCCGTTCGGGGGCTGAGCTGGGCAGTATGATACATTTCTACTTTCGTTGCCTAATTACTTGCGGCGACGGAGGATGAGGGCAAGCCCGCCAAGTCCGAGAAGGGCTGTCGTGGAAGGCTCGGGAATGGCCGTGCCAGAGATCACGTATTCGACATCTAGATCGCCAGTTGAGTGAGCTGTATCACTAGTACCGAGACTGGCGAGTTCGGTGCCCCCAACATAACGCTCGAACCAGAGGATGTTACTATCACTCGTGCCTTTGAAGCCCACGAGGAAACCATAGTCCTTGTCCCCACTCATGCTCAGGGCAGTATCAAAATTAAAATTGATGTATTGTTGATTCGTAGTGGTCACGCCATTCAGCGAAACGGAGTCGTCCACAAGGAGTGTGGTTAACCCTGTTCCATCAAAGAAATCCCCATCACCATGGCCGTCTCCGCTGGTATAGCCAGCTCCATACTCGAAAACCGAAATGCTAAGGGAATCGTTAACTCCATGAGCGGTAGTGAATCTCGATTTTATAATTGAGATGCTGGTGACGTCGAACAAATCCGACGAGGATCCTCCCAAATTGAAAACTTGTCCTCTGACGTCTCGATAGTCTTCGCCGTTGGTTCCCTCTGATCTGGAGAAAGTGAAATTACCGTCAGAAAAATTCGTATTTTGGTCGAGTATGTTCGTTGGTGCCGTGGCGCCTACAGTTAAGGTGGTCGCTGCTGAAAGCGCACTCGTTGTAAGTGCTGCCGCTAAGGATATTATGATGATTTCTTTCATGGTGTCGCAAGCTTCGTGTTTAATAGTGTTGTTCTGGTTTTACCCCGCCTAAGGAGGACGCCACGTTGGTGACGAGAGCGAATAAAACAACGCTATTTACCTTATACAACTATGGCGGTTTGCAACAAGGTCAACATCGATGCGCGTCCCTCGGCTTCAAGCCTTAGGGGCTGGGCCTATCGTGCCGCCCTCTATGATCCTCGGTTTCGTCGAGCTTTTCTTAATATCCTTTTTGCCCATAGCTGTATTATCGGCCCACTGCACCACACGGCGAATCCAGGGGCGTTCATCTGTATCCGTGTGCGATATGACGGGATCCGTCCAACTGAATGAACTATCCGCATCCAGACAGAAAAGAGAGACGTCTTTTACCGGTTTGATACCCTTGATTGCCAGAAACTGCATGACTGAGAGCACATGCTCCCTGTCATCGATGATCAGGGCCGTGGGCGGGGTTAATTGAAATAAAGCATTGAGGGTGCCCTGTAAACTTTCTGGTGTGCATTGCCAATACGGTGCGTTGTAGTCGCTGGCGGGGATGCCATTGGCACTTAGCGTTTCCTTATAGGCTCGGATGACAGGGCTATCTTCTTCACCCTCTCCTCGGTGCACACTTGACATTAGTAAGCAAATTCGGCGGTGATTAAGTTTAAGGAGTTTTTGCGTCACCTCAATAAGCAACTTACCCGTGCTTGGTCCTACTGTCGGGACAGGTATGCCGATAGAGTTTCCGAAGAGGGCGAAGCAAGGGATGTCTGCATCAGCAAACCACTTCAGTATTTCTCGCGATCCTCCTATGACGACCCAGGCATCAGCGTGCATCTTCTTGACCATTTTCTCTAGTCGGGCGAGATCGTTACTGAGTTCGGCGAGTGTTTTGGGCGCGACGATGACATTGTGTCTGGCTATACCTAATTGATGCCTCAACTCATTCGTCCTGTTTTCGGCAATGTCTGACGGATGATAAAGCAAGAGGGCGACACGTAACCCTCGCTTAGTCAGCTTTGTCAGAGGCGCGATTTTTCTAGGCTTCCCAGCACCTTGGGAGACGATCAGGCCTTCATGTTCCAGTATCCGTAAGGCCTCAACCGTGGTTGTGCGGTGAATACCCAGTTCAGAAGTGAGCCAGTTAATGCCCGGCATATTCCCCTGTAGGCGACCATGTGCGATTTCTTGGCGTAGATAGTCAGCCACCTGCTCGGGGGCTGACAAAATTTTAATGGGATTACGGGCCATATGGTGACTATCTAAATTGCTTCATACCGATGCCTGAACCTAATCCAACGGGAGGCGTTGCACAAAAGTTTAATTTTCTTAAGTCTACGGAAGAAAAAGAATCACTAAAATAAAGCATTCGTAATAAACGGACGTTACAACGGCATCCCAAAGCAGTGGTTAAAAATGTGCTCAGATCCGATGTCGCCGCCTCTGTCAGACCGTCCACGAAGCCGGATCGTTGAGGTGACTTTCTGAGCCACCGATAACACTTAACGCTTAACCGACTGGTCTCTGAGCGAACTGGCGCAGGAGAGGACGTTTGCAGCAATCATTTTTGATCTCCCCACCTAACAACATCATTCGCTTCTCTCTTTTCATGAGACTCGCCTAATCATGTCGCTCTGCTGTTGCTGACGAACTCGTCCGCCAGAATCCAGTCCTGCGCCCTGCAAGCTAGCTCAAACACCTATTTCACCTCCTGCTTTTGGACACCTTTGTAAGCATGCCTCCTTTTATAGCGAGGAAGGGAGCTTGCTCAACTGCGGTTTATCGGTCGTGGCCTTGAGTTTCTCGATCGCTTCGCGCACAAAGCGCGCCTTATCCTTGCTAAGCTTCTTCGGAAAGTAATGCGGGATACCCGCATCAAATTCGGCGCCGAGCTTTTCAAGCATCGGTATCGTGCGTTTGGCATGCACACCATAGCTCAACAATATCTCTAGCAGTTCTGGCGTGCGTTTTTGGCTACCCCAGTGATTCTGATTGGTCAGCCAGCGCATGCATGCATCGATGCCCTCTTCGGTCTTATTTTCAGCCAGCAACTTCAATCCCTCTGTGCGACTCTGGTTCGCGAACATGATGCCACTGGGTGATGGCTCGACGACTGAGCGATGGATGGCGGGCATCAGCGATTGAATTTCTGCCTTAGTAAGGTGTGGATAGATCTTGATGACGGTACCACGCGCCCTGCCGTCTTCATTAAGCAAACCGGCGCGCATCGCAGTCAACAATTTCTTACGATCCACTCCTTCAATCGAGTTTGAGAGGAATTTTCCAAAGAGGGCAAAGCAGAGATAGCGCTGCTCCATGGCGCGTGGGTCATCCGAGCTAGGCTTGCGGATCAGCATGTCGAGCATCTCAGGGATGGCCGGCTTCGCGGGGTCTCCAATGGCCGCTAAGGCGTCCGCCGCCTTGATACGTAGCCACATATCATTGGCCTTGAGCGTTTCGCGCAGCTTGGGGACCGCAGGGGCCGCAGGGGCGCCTCTCCCCTTGAACTGCGCCAATGCTTGGCAGGCACCGAGCCGAGTTTCCAGTGACGGGCTATCGAGCAGAGCAATGATGGGCTCAGCCTTCACGTCTTTTTTGCGAGTGAGCGCAATGGCAGCCCGTTCGCGCACGACCGGCGACCAAGAGCCGAGCCGTTCCATGAGAGCGTCAATTGGAAGACCATCGTAGACACTGTATGGGTCTGCAGGACTCCAACCTCGCCCGTCATCAATAATGGATTGCGCATCGGCTGCATCCAGTTGAGACGCCGTCGATTGCACCTTGCCAGTGATGACCAATTTTTTGAGTGGCATGGCGTAGGCCAATAGATAGAGGCCGCTGGCATCCCACTTGGAGGTCGAATCGTTCTGTGGTTGTGGTGGACCGAGGTGACGGAAAAGGCCATCGTGCCCACGCGCTAAGTCGTAATACCATGAGCCGAACTCCTTCATCCAGGCACCGGTCGCTTGTGGCCCTGATTGATTCACACCTGGCATCGCCCACGCGATATTCCAGAAGTTTCCAGTATGGCCGGTGTCGCGTGTTGCCCCGTGCGCAGCGAGGCTCATGCGCGAGAAATACTTCGAGCCTTCTGATTCTCCTAGCAGGTTGAAGAGCACGGCGGCCATGCCACATTTCCCATTATCTTCATGTGAACGAATCCATGGGTGGTGATCACCGTAGGGGACGGCGCCTTTGCCGATGTAAAAACGCAGCAGCTTGGCGCTACGCTCGATGGCCAGAGAGATCTCGGGATCTTTCACACCGGCGCGACGGCTGAGGTCCAGAGCAATCGTCAACGGCACTCCAGGTGCGTTCATCATGCCGTAGCCAACCAGCCGTCCGTCTTTAGCCGCGAACTTATGCCCCCATGAGCCAACGTTGCTCTGCCCTTTCGCTGAATCCATCGCAAGCTCCCGCAGGTCGGGCATCACGGAGTCATCGCCAGTGGCCATGACGTATTCCGAGAGGAAGGTGATCACATAACCGTAATACCACACGCTGAACCTCTCGACTCGGTAACTGGCAGCCCACTGGGCTTCTTTTTTGAGGATGGGCAAATAGCGTTCATCACCACTGGCCAACAAGGCAAGGGCGTTCAGAGAGCGCGAAATGGGGTTTTGTTTGTAGCCTGGACTTACGATTCTTGCGGCAAGGGCCTTGCAGCCTTGCTCGTAGATGCGCTTCGACTTGGGGCAGTTGTAGGGGGCTGTGTCGCTGTAAGAACCAAGCACTGGGAGCTTAACCGTCACCGCCTCCTGCTTACTATCACGCCAGCGCAGCAGATTAAGTTTGCCGGCACCTGCATCCGATTCCGCAACCGTAAGGGCATGACCGAAGGCAACGCGTGGGTCAGAGCCGAATGCTTGGCTACCAAGCCCGAGAATCACATCGCCTTTTTTGAGGACACCCTCTGCAGGCGAGCCCTTGGCAACTTGGGTGATGAGGATTTGGCGAGCCTTAGCGGTGCTCATCTTATCGGTATAGATCCAGCCACGGGCACCGGTCGCACCAAGCGTCCAATCATGAACCGCTTCTTTATGGATCTTCTCCCCCTTGGTGAAGTCGGGGTTGGGCATATTCTTAAGCCTACGGGCATCTGCCTTATGGATGAATGACAGGCCGATCGTAGCGACCAAGGCACAGGAGAGAATGGATCTTAGTTTCATGTTGGTTGGATGACGGGAATTCACTTTATACACGATGCGGAAAACAACTGGGCAAGATGCTAGCTTAAGAGAATCCCTTACACAAGCCAAGGAGCCCGAAGCATTCGAAACATGCCAACAAACGCTGCGCCACTTCGCACGCCTGACCTTCCTTGATGCCATGGAGCAGGAAGTCAACGTAATCTGTGGGACATCCCCCTTTTCTTCGGTATTCATTCTAAAACAGAAGACTTGCAGCCTCTTCGGTTCGGCTCATATTAAGCCCATCGCAAACAAGAGATTAGCTATGAAATATAATCATTTACTCTATACTGCTGCATTAGTGGTGTCGTGTTTTTCTACAAACTCATTGAGGGCAGATGCTGATTTTAAAGCAAAGACCTACCAGTCACCCAAGGGCCAATCTTTGAACTACAGGATCCACCTTCCACCCAAATCTAACACAATAAAAAAGCATCCACTCGTCCTGTTATTTCATGGTGCTGGGGAAAGAGGAAACGACAACGACAAACAATTAACCCACGGAGCTCAGGATGTCCTCGCCTACACAAAGAAGAACCACAGCAACGCAATCATCGTTGCTCCACAATGCCCAAGTGGAGAAAAATGGGTCAATACGCCGTGGGGAGCGGATGCGCACACCATGCCCAAAGAGCCCTCTGCTGCCATGCTGTTGACCTTGGCCCTTTTGCAGGACCTCCAAGCATCACACTCCATTGACACGTCACGGATTTACGTAACGGGTTTGTCCATGGGCGGATTCGGAACATGGGACATCATCCAGCGCATGCCAGACACCTTTGCCGCAGCCATGCCGGTCTGCGGCGGTGGTGATACGGATATGGCCAACGCCATCAAACACGTCCCCATATGGGCCTTCCACGGTGGGGCGGACAAAGTCGTTAAAGTAAAACGATCACAGGATATGGTCGCCGCACTTCTCAACGTTGGTGGAAATATCAAATACACCGAATACAAAGGCGTTGGGCATAACTCATGGGGCAGAACCTACGCTGATGAAAAAGCGCTGAAGTGGCTATTTGCACAAAAGAAAAACCCGTCAGAATAGCTCTGCAACATCTTGCAGGCCATCGCGTGCGGCTGCTCGAAAAACAAGATACCTTTGCGACTTGAAGAAGATGAACCATGCTTGATGACCGATCTCATCAGCCAAGGTTTTCCTTCAGTAAAAAACGACGGGACGCTTAGGAAGCCACCCGACCCAACAAAGCCAACATCCGTCCCGTGCTCCCTTTTTCCATGCGATAACTGTAGTAATTTTCCAAATCTCTACTGGTGCAGAGGCCCGAGTCGGTCCATTGATTTTCAGGCACCCCCTCAGCCAAGACTTGCCGGCGGATTTCCGCGGCAAAATCCACCTCATAGGCGGGTGGTCGGATACAAGGAGCCAGCGCTACCACCAGGTCTTCGGCCCGACTCCCCCATCGTTCTCGCATCATCGCGATCGCCTTGCCTGTGATATTTTGCTCGGTGCCCTTTTTTCCCGAATGCAAAAGTGCGAGTATGCCCCGCACGGGGTCACTGATATAGACCGCACCACAGTCGGCGACATAGACCCCCAATAAGACGCCGGCATCCGTCGTCATCAAACCATCCACGCCCGACCACGTCTGTGCGGGATCGGTTTTTTCTACCATGGCGATCTCAGATCCATGCACCTGCTCCGCCCGATGAAGCTCGGCCTCGCTGAAGCCGAGCCCCCTTAGTGCCGATTGATGCGAGGGGCCGAGCCGGCGAAGTGTCGCCTCCCGATCCGTATCCACATAGACACCGGCAATGCGCCCAATAAAGCCAGAACGGACTTCAGAGGGGCGATTGATCCTTTTTAAATAATCAGGTACTTGCATCATCGGCATGACACCCAAGGCCACAAATGACCCAACCTCCACCTTTTCAGCTAGAGGTTGACCTTTCTAGAGTGACCGACCCGCGAGTGCGCGGTTGGCATGATCCAAGGTATCGGACTCTTCTTCATCCATCTCTGACATGACGTCCGAGAGGCTTGATGCAATTTCACGACGCATCCGCGCCACCAGGTCGGCGCCCTTGGGGGTGATGCGAACCATGATCTTGCGGCGATCTTCAGCTGCGTGCACACGCTCGACATAATTTAACTTCTCAATGCGGTCGACAAGGCCAGTAGCGGCCGCCGTGGAGTGGCCCATCTTCTTAGCGATATCCGACATCGTCAGGTAATCTTCACTCGCAAGATAAGCCAAAAGGAAGAACTGCGGGAAGGAAATACTTCCGCGATGCAACTCGCTGGAAAGGCTGAGTATACAAGAACGCTGCGTAAAGAGAACGAAGTCGGCAAGGCGGTCAGCATCAACCGCAAGAGCACTGGTGGGGTTTGTTTTCATTTTAGTTTCGTTGGTTTAGTGGTTTAAGTTCAACCTATGTTTATAGATATCGCAAAGTCAGAAATACGTAAAATATCAAGGAAACACAAGCTTATTTTTGTTATTTTTTGAGGTTTTTTGGTAAAACCACCCAGATTCAGTCTATTTTTTTATACATTCCCGTTAAATATAAGGGCTTCATCGAGCATCCGCCCCATTCGATGCCTGCTCGGATTTTTCCCGTTTTCCCGATCTTTTCTCATCCTCGGAAATAAAGACCCGACGAATATAAACCCCATCACCGACTTCTACTTCACCGGAACGGATGTCGGCAGCCACATGCTCTCCAAGGCGTTCCCCGGTTGGCAACAAACTTGATGTTCGTTCCCCGCCCCTCGTTTCCACAACGTCTCCCTCACTCACTCTCCAGGGACCATAGCGGCGGATCAGGACATAACCTGCGGATTGATCAACTTGATAAACCCGACCGGCAAGACGCACATTCCGATTGAGCTCGACGGGTTGAGGTTGCGTCCTCAACCATCCGCAACTGGGAAATAGAACCAAGGCAGCAAGCGAAAAGAATACGATCTTGAGCATGGCACCATTGAGTCAGAAATGACGCGGGGTAGCAAACTTTTCAGTTCGGCTTAGCGCGTGGTGGACAATTGGGGATTCGTCGTTATGCTCGCCTGCATCCACCTAGTCGACCAATCCGTCGGCCAACTGGGTTCAACAATTACCATCCCATCCTCATTCATGACCAACGCCGCCGTTCTCCTTCTCAATTTGGGATCACCCGACAGCACCCGAGTTCCCGATGTCCGCCGTTATCTCGATGAATTCCTCAGCGATGATCGGGTCCTCGACATCCCAGCGTGGAAGCGTGCGCTCATCCTCAAGCTCTTCATCCTGCCCAAACGGCCAGCGGAATCAGCCGAGGCTTATCAAGAGGTCTGGACCGACGAAGGATCACCCCTCGTGGTCACCAGCAAGGAGCAGCAACGTCTCGTTTCCGAACAGGTCGACATCCCTGTTTTTCTCGGCATGCGTTATGGCAACCCCTCCACAACCGATATGGTCCGTGAAATTGTCGCGGCAGGCATCACCGACCTTTTTATCATGCCGCTCTACCCGCACTATGCGATGTCCAGTTACGAGACAGCCGTGGTCAAGGCGATGGAAGAGATCAATGCACGTGCACCCAAAATGCGCACCCAATTGCTACAGCCTTTTTATCAAGATGCCGACTACATTGACGCCCTTGTCGACAGCGCGAAGCCGCATCTTGAGGACGACGACGACCTCCTGCTCTTCAGCTACCACGGTATCCCTGAGAGGCATGTCCAGAAAACAGACCCGTCGCACGCGCACTGCCTCGTCCGTGATGACTGCTGTGAAACACCCCACCCGTGCCACGCCACATGCTACAAACACCAATGCCTCGCCACGACCAAGGCATTCATCGAGAAATCGGGGATCGACAAGGACAAGACTGCCATTTCATTCCAATCGCGCCTCCTGCGTGACCCGTGGCTTGGACCCTACACGGACTTCGAGCTGAAACGCTTCGGTGAACAAGGGGTTAAAAAAATCAAGGTGATGTGCCCCGCATTTGTATCTGATTGTTTGGAAACTCTCGAGGAAATCGGCATGCGTGGAGTGGAGGAGTTTACATCCACAGGGGGCGAGTCGCTGACGCTGATCCCATGTATGAATGACCACCCGAGTTGGATTCAATTCCTCTCCGGAAGAATCAACCAATGGCAACAATCACTGACCAGCGCTCACTGATCACGGCTCGCCTTTGTGAACTACCTCGCCCATCTCCTTCTGGCCGATGATTCAGATGCCTCGCGCATCGGAAATCTACTCGGCGACTTTACCCGCGGGCCGCTCGATGACCTGGCAAAAACCTACCCTGCCGAGCTCGTGCGCGGCATCAAGATGCACCGGGCGGTGGATCGATTTACCGACTCCCATGCCGTATTCAAAGAAGCCCGAAACCTGTTAGCCCCAGAACGCAGAAGATTTGCAGGCATCATCGTCGATATCTTTTTCGACCATTACCTCTGCCTGCATTGGGAGCTATTCAGCCAACTGCCGCTTCAGGAATTCACCCATGAGGTTTATCGAGCGCTCGAGCAACATCCAGAGTGGCGGCCAGGCCGACTTGCCGATGCATTCCCGAGGATGAGAACCGAGAACTGGCTCATGACCTACGCCACGCTCGATGGTATCGAGCTCACTTTAGAGCGAGTCTCGCGCCGAAGCCCACGCATCGGCAAGGTCGCTGGAGGCATCGATGATTTACGCCATCACTACGACGCCTTCGAGCAACATTTCCACGCCTTCATGCCCGACCTGCTGAAATTTGTCGACGCTTGGAAAAAGGACCATTAATCGCTATCGGCCATCATCCCCGCCGAGCAGGCCATTAAGAAAACCACTCGCCTTCTCTTTGAGTAACTTTTTAGCCGCCTCTTTGGCCGCCTCAGCCAAATCCACCACAGCGCCCACGGGCCGGATTTTAGGATCGGAAAAGTCACCCGATGATCGGATGTTCACCAGCAACCGCTCGTCACGAAACAGCTGCTTCTCCAGATCACCCACGACCATGGACCGGACCTCCTTCGGTATCATCTCAAGCCCCTTCATGATCACCGAGCGAAAACGCACACTGGCATCCTTTGACGCTAACAACTCCGCATTGACTTCATGTTGATCGGTCTCCATTTGAAGCCATGAATCCTCCATCGCCGCGAACTCCCAGTCACCCACCCAGATCGATAGAGGTTTACGCACCGTCAATCGCCCTAGGTGATAATGGGCGGCTATCGCCTCGCTCCGGCCGAAGCTCGCCTCATCGGGCAGAGTGGCTATATTGACCCCTACTTTCTCAAGAATCGAGAGATGCCCCCATGCCTTGGTAACGACAGGGATACGGGTATTGAGCCACGATTCCTCACTGAGACTGAAATCCCCCTCCACTTCTGGCTCCGTGCTACCCGTCTGCGGGTTAAAAAGACGAGCCGTCGATTGGCCGGATAAATAGAGGTCGCCATAGTGCCGACCCTCCGTGGAATCCATCCTGACTTTCCCGCCGATTTTCAATTTCGCCGTGTTGGTCTCCTCCAGCTTAGCGGGATCAATCCTGATCGAACTCAGCTCGATATATACATCGCTGCAGCGCAGGCGTAAGCCTGTGTTTTCAAGCGTAAGATCGACCTTGGAATTTTCAATGATCAGACCACCCAGCGTGGTGACAAATTCTTCTTGGTCGTAAACGTTGAAGCCACCTCGCCCCTTAGCACCTGACTTCCCGCGAACCGTCTCATCAGGCGATTCAAAAAGAGTGCCCAGTGTCGTGCTGCCATCTTCACGGTAGGTGGCGGTGATCTCCGCACCACGGATGGTGATATTAGTCACATCGACATGCCTGTTGAACAACCCCCATAAACCCACACTCAGATCAACCTGCTCCAGTTGAACCGGGGGCTTGGCACCTGATACTCCCGCCCTCAGAGGAGCAAGGCTTACATCGCGGAGAGTCACCTTCGCGGGTAGACGAAAAAGAGAAATATCCACCTCACCAATCTCAACCTGACTCGTGATGGATTTCTCAATTTCTTCGATCAGATAGTCTTTATCCATCAAACGTTGCGCGATCACGCCCGCCGCCACCGCCAGCAGGAAAAAACTTCCTCCCAAGATCATCGCGCCCACGATCAAGCGCTTTTTCCATGTCATCTTCTCTCTCCGTTTGCGTCGCATAGGCTCATATTGTAGGCGCAATCCGCAATCGCTCAACCCCTTAATCAAGCCTTGCATCCAGAGCTATCCTGACAATAAATACGTGCATGTTTCTCACAATCATGAGCGCGATCTGCCTGATCTGCCTAGGCCTGGCAGGATTCTTAGGCTGGGACCGGCTCCAAGCGGAGGGAACTCCGATCGAAATGTTAATGCCCGTCTTCTTTGGTGGTGCCCTGCTCATCTGCGTGGCATTTAGTCGGCAGCACTATCGTCACGGCCTCTATGGAGGCATCATTATTGCTATGATGGGAGTGGTTTCTGCCGTGGTCCGGATTTACCAGTATGAACAATTCCAGAGTATCGCCGACCCCAAATCCCGACTCATTCTCGCGATGGCCGGAATCTGCGTCCTTCAAGTAATCATCTCATGGCAGGAGGTCCAAAAAGACCGCGAAGTCGCCCCCCCGATCTAATCTTTCCGGTGCAGATGGTCAGGTCGCAGCCCCCCATCACAGCCCCCCAATCACAGAGAACGACCGCCTCTCATGAAAATTTTTGCTCTTCGTGGCTCTCATTCGCTGCTATCGGTCGCGCATGCCTTCCTACGACCTTCTTTGTGATAAAACCCGTGAAATCTCACTCCTAGGTAATACCGCCGGCGTTCTCAGCTGGGACCAAGAAACCCATCTAACCAACGGCGGCGTGAACTACCGCGCCCAACAAATCGCTTGGCTGGCGGGAAAAATCCATGAGCTGAGCACGGGAGACGACTACCGATCGGCACTCGAAGCCGCCGAGAATGAACAAGGAGACGCCCCCCAGGCGGCCAATCTCCGAGAACTCCGACACCGATTCGACCGCGCCACCCAACTCCCGAAGTCGTTGGTGGAAAAAGATTCCGAGTCGTCATCGCTGGCCAAGGCCGCTTGGGCCGATGCTCGCGCCAAGTCCGACTTCTCCCTGTTCGCCCCTCACCTGAAAACCCAGCTCGATATCGCACGGGAAAAAGCCGAACTCTGGGGCTATGAGGACGAACCCTATGACGCCCTGCTCTGCGACTACGAACGCGGCACCAAGACATCCGATATCGCCGCCATCTTCGATACCGTCGGAGACGAGCTTGCCAGCATCGCCATGGCCGCCGTGGAAAAATCCGCCACCACACCCGCCAACTTGCTTTCAGGCTGCTATCCCATCGAAAAACAACAACAACTCAACCGCGAAGTGGCCGAGGACCTCGGGTTCGATTTTAACAACGGGCGCATCGATACCACCACCCACCCCTTCTGCACCCACCTCGGCCCTGGTGATACGCGCTTGACCACACGCTACCTCGAGGAAAATTTCACCTCCTCGCTCTTTGGGGTCCTGCATGAAACTGGCCACGGTCTCTACGAGCAAGGCCTGCCCAAAGATCATCACGGACTCCCCGCCGGAGAAGCTGTCTCACTCGGCATCCACGAATCACAATCACGCCTCTGGGAAAATCACGTCGGTCGATCCCGCGCGTTCTGGAAAAAATGGCTCCCACGCGCCCAAGAAATTTTCCCCAAGCTAGCCGACACCGACCTCGACACCTTCCTCACCGCCATTAATCGGGCGGAGAAATCCTACATCCGTGTCGAGGCCGATGAGTCCACCTACGACCTCCATATCCTGCTCCGTTTCGGATTGGAACGTCGCATGCTTAACAAGGAGATCGACGTCGATGATATCCCCGCAGCGTGGAATGACCAGTTCCAGGCATCTTTTGGGATGACCCCACCCAACGACACCCAAGGCTGCCTTCAGGACATCCACTGGTCGATGGGCGGACTCGGATATTTCCCCACCTACACGCTGGGGAATTTCAACGCAGCCCAACTCCACCACCACGCCCTGCAGGATCAAACCATCGCCAGCGCATGCGAGCGTGCCGATTACCAACCGCTACTCGCATGGATGCGCCAAAAAATCCACACCAAGGGAAGCTCCCATTTCCCGCAAGAACTCATGATGGCTGCTACCGGCGAAACAACCAACCCTCAGTTTCATCTCGATCACCTCAAACGTCGATTTTTGTAAGGGCTCGGCGCGAGTCGTTGCCCCCTTAACCCTCTGTGATGGGTGTAAGTTATTCGCATCGGTTGTTCACAAGTTATTCACCGTGCTTATTCACATCAAAAAAACGGAAAATCCCCCCTGTGAATAAAGATCATAAGTCACTGATTCAGCGAAAATTGCCACTGATTTCACGCCCCTTGCCTTAATCGCACGGAACCCACACCGCGATGAACGCCTGAGCTGTTATTGGATCGTTGATCACCATCGTCCGATTGTGAATATCCTGTGAGCAAAGTCTGGATAACGACGCTTCGCTCAATGTGCTTTTACGTAAAATACGGAAGGTTCCGGCGCGGCCTGGGCTCAGTTTTTTGTAGAACTCAAATGCCACACGTCCCATGGTCATACGCACGTTGAGCTCGACGATGTGACGCAATCCCAACGAGCCGTCAGCGCGTCGAAACACCATGGCGTCGACCCCGACCGGCCCCGTGTATCCGCTGAGCAACTTGGGTAATTCCATGGGGATTTTCTCACGATACCACTGCGTCACCTTCGCCTCACGGAAAAGAAATTCGGCCACCTCTGGGTCTATACCCGAAGCCCATTTGGGGTCGATGCGGGTGCCGAGAAACCGGCCTGCATCGTCATTTTCCATCTGGGTCATCCCGATGAAGTCGGCATGAGTCGCTTGGCGACCGGGGGAATGCTTTGCCGCGTCCCCTTGAGGATGCGCTCCCGCTTTCATCTCGTAAAGAACGGAAAAGTCCATGACGCGGTTCAGCCACGGCTCGACGACGACGCCACCGTGTGCGGCGAGGGTATTTTTTAACCACGGCAGCAGCTCGTCCTCGGAGTTTCCGGCAGGCAGACGTTTGTGCCTACGCCCAGAACAGGCGTGGGCCGCCTTCAGAAGAACATCCCCACCAGCCCTACGCGCACGCACCGCCGCAAGCGCCGTTTCCTCATTATAACAAAACTCCCCACAACCATCGGTCAGGCCCAAGCTCTTTTCCAATCGCCCGCCGACCTCCTTACTCAACCACAGGGCAGGGTCGGCCTGCCTCCATGCCCACGGATGATTCTCCGGCACATCGCCAGCAAAGCGCTGGAGCGTGGCCGAGGCATCCGGCGACCATGCCCACGGACGGAGGCCACCGAGTTTTCGATCGGCAAGCTGTTCGATTTCCAAAATTTCCGGCAGCTTGACCCCCGCTTGCTGTAAGCGTGCGAGGTGTGTATTGCTGGGCTGGTGACGCACCAAAACAACATCGTCGGGGCGACACCACGCAAGGGCGAGCAACTCCAGATCATTTTCCAATGCGGACTCGATCTTATTGGGTGCAAATGCCCTCCCCGCAGCTTGCGCCGCCACACAGGATTCTGCATTCGGATTAAACCAATGCACCACGGGTGTCCTGCCACGCGACTGTTCGCAAACTTCCAGATGGCTGATAAAATCCTCATCGAACCCAGCCAACCTCCGGCCCTCGGCATTAAAGGGCGCGATCCCCTTGGCCTTGGCTGGCGCCAGCGGAAAGGTCAACGATCTCTTAAAGGCATGCCAATCCGTCTCCCCCTCCGCTTTCCATTTCCGAAACCACTTCACCCCATGACCGACGTGCCCAATTTCGTCGAGGTAAATTTTTTCCAACACAGCGGCCGTCCCAGTATCGCCGACCTGACGGAAAAGCTCCGCATAGTGCTTAGAAAAATCCAGATTCGCCTGTTCGAAGGTCAGGTTCAGGCGGGTGACAAAATCCATCGGCGTCTCCATCGGGGCAATCAAGCGCCAGAAATAATGATTCACCGGTAACTCACCAAAGGCGATTCCGCAGTCCTTCATCCGGCGCAGATACATCAGCGTATGCATCTGCTCCTCACGCATCGCCTCATAGACACCCCGACGGTATTCCTTGGGAGCATCGGGAAATTTCAACAACACCAACGCCATCAACTCGGCCGCAAGTAGCTCATGATTCGCGAGGAAATGCATCATCTTTCCCCGCTCGCGATCCTCATCAAGTCGGTTCACCCCAGGAAAATCCGCCCGAACCCCCTTGGCCACAATCTTGAGCTCATCAGGTCGACCCGGGCTATCTGGCACCAAAATCGCACGCCCAGGTGCATCATCACTCACACCCGTCCCCAGCTCGGGTGCCAGCTGGAGCTTTTCATCAAGCGACTGCGCCAACAAAATCCGCTCAGCCACTTCACGCATTTGCATACGCCAAGAGGTAAGATCAACGCGCTGAGAAGCAAGGTAATTTCTCGACCGGGCACAATGCCCTCACGGAAAATACTACCCGCGCCCGAACTTGACGATGAATAATGACTGGCCACCCTCCACTGCTTGGGTTAGCACATGCGTATGGCTTCTTGCATCGATTTTGATCAAATCATCCCACGCCGGGGCACCGGATCTTTGAAATGGGATAAGTTCCCGACACTCGACCCGTTCTGGGTCGCCGACATGGATTTCACTTCGCCCGAGGTGATCATTGACGCCCTGCAAAAACGGGTGGGACATGGCGTGATGGGCTATGCGCTCCCTCATACGGGACTCATGGATAGCCTGCTCGAATACATGCACAACCGGCATCAACTCACGATCGAGCAGGAGCAAATCGTTCACCTCGGTGGGCTCGTCCCCGCCCTCTCGCTCGCCGCCCGTGCCTTTGGCCAACCTGGCGACGCCGTGATGACCTGCACCCCCATCTACCCCCCATTCCTCGGCGTCCAACACGACGCCAAGATGAATCTCATCAGCGTGCCCCACACCATCCACGCCGGACGCTGGGAGTTCGACTGGGACGCCATGGAAACCGCAGTCACCCCCGAGACAAAAATTTTTCTCCTCAGCAACCCACAAAACCCGCTCGGCCGCGTGTTCACCTCCAAGGAAATAGAACAACTCGCCAGCTTCTGCGATCGACACGACCTTATTCTCATCTCCGATGAAATCCACTGCGATCTCATTCTCGACGATCAAAAAACACCCCACATCTGCGCCGCTGGATTACCCGAACATTTACAAAAGCGGATCATCACCCTGCTCGCCCCCAGTAAAACCTACAACATCGCCGGACTTGGATACGCATTTGCCGTCATCCGTGACGACTCACTACGCCGCAAATTCATCGCTGCCCGCGGCCACACACTTCCCGAGATCAACTGCCTCGCCTACTACGCCGCCGAAGCCGCCTACCGCCACGGCGAGCCTTGGCGACAGGAACTCATCGCCTACCTCGGCAAGAACCGCGACACCGTCACGGATTTCATCCGCACCCAGACCCCCGGCTTGGTCATCCCCGACATCGAAGCCACCTATCTCGCCTGGATCGACTGCCGGACATTGGAGGTCGAAAACCCCGCCCTCTTTTTCGAAAAGGAAGCAGGCCTTTATCTCTCCGACGGAAATTACTTTGGCGCCCCCGGCCACGTCCGCTTTAACTACGGTTGCCCGCATCGCCGTGTGCTCGAAGGATTACAAAAAATGGACCGCGCACTCGTTACCCTTGCTTAACATCCAAAACCTCATACCTTATCCACCTCCATGATCAAATCAGTCCTCGCCCTCATTCTTCTCACCCTCTGCCTCCCCACCCAGACATCAGCGGAGGTGGAAGACAACATCGCTCTCGGTATCGAGGCCGTCACCGGCTACCGCAGCGGATACGTCTACCGTGGTTTTGAACTCGCCGAGAGCACCCTCGACTTCCAGATCGAGGCAGAAATCGCACTCAATAACCACACCTTCCTCAACGTCGGAGCATGGTATGCCACCGAAACCGGCAACGGCGATTTTGACGAAGCCTCACTCTTCACGCACCTCCGTTTCGAGAAATCCGACTCACTCACCATCGGGCTCAGTGCCTCATACCACAGCTTCAGCCACTCCACCCCGCCACTCTCCGTGATGTTTAATGACGGTGCTGATGTTGGAGCTTTCGGCAGCTGGCACTTCAGCAAAGACTTCAGCGCCACGCTCGGTGCCTACTACGACACCGGTGCCGAGGCTTGGTATGGCCACCTCGAAACCCACTGGACCAAACCCCTTTCCGAAAAATCATTTGTCTCACTCAAAACGGGTGTCAGCTATGTCAATGACTACTATGGACGAGACGGAATCAACGATGCCTACAGCAGGCTCTCGCTCACCTACCACATTTCCGACACGGTTTCCATCACTCCATTCGTCGGTGGCTCCGTGCTCCTTGATCAGGCCGACGCCGGCAACGACCAAGCCTACGGCGGCATCTGGTTCGAGGTTCGCTTCTAATCTCAAGCGCGACTTTTAAGCGATTTCCCATCCATGGAAAAACCCACCTTCGGCGAAAAATTCCGCGCCCTGTTAGCGACAGGCCGCATCGCAAACCTGCCAACCGTATGGAGCAATGTCATCGCTGGGTTTTTTATATCCTACCCCTACCTCGACCCCCATCTCGGAAACCCTAACGGAACATCATTCTGGGTATGGCTCCTCGCCTTGCTTACCCTTGCCACCTCCATGATCTATACCGGAGGGTGCCTGTTAGGAGATGTGCGCGATATTCATTTTGATCGAAAACATCGGCCCAACCGACCTCTCCCACAAGGTATCATCTCGATCCGTTTCACCACCTTAACGGCTTGGTCACTTTTAATCGCAGGACTCCTCACCGGAATCCTATCGTACCCCATCAGCGCCTTTGCCAGCTTTAATCACAACAAGGGAATGATTCAACCCCACGTTGCCATCATCACAATCGCCTTAGTGGCAACCGTCGTCAGCTACGCATTGACACACAAAAAAAGCCGCCTCATCGCTCTCCCGCTGATGGCATCTTGCCGCTTCCTCCTCGTCTTTCTCGCCATCGCCACCTCCCACATTTCAATCCTCAACCAGGAGTCTGCGGGTTCCCTTGTTGTTGATCTCGACTGGATCAGCCCCTGGATGATCCTCATGGCGGGCACCGTCGGGCTCTACACCCTGCTCCTCAGTTGGGTCGCTTCTACCGAATCCCAACCCGGCCCATTCACCTACCGCAAAATCCTTGCCGCATGCATGCTCGCCCTGCCCGTTGTCCCCTTCGTCATCATCCCCCTGATCCCGTCCCACGGCCAAACCTCAACCAATCAGCCAGAATGGGGAAGCTTTTCACTCCCCGCTCTGTTTCCAGCCCCCCATCTCGTCGCCTACGTCACCATCGCCTCCCTCTCATTCGCGTGGATCGCACTCGCCCTGAAGGCACTCCAGCAATCAAAACCTGTCTTTGTCTCACGCGCCCTCGCTGGTTTCTGTTTACTCGACGCCGCACTCATCGCCGCCCACTCGCCGCGGGCAGCCCTCGTTTGCCTCGTCCTATTCCTCTTCGCCCTTCTTCTCCAACGCGTCACGCCCGCCACCTAATCCCCCCCGCTCCATCAGGGAAAAGCCAGAAAAGGCACAACCAAGACGTGCATTACCCACCTCATTCCGCTAAAACAACTCCGACCATGGCCAAAAAACACACAGAAAAACGTATTTCCCACCTCACCGTTGGTGATTTTTTTGAACGTCACGGGGAGGCCCTTAAACTTGAACTTCAAGGGAGCATCGTTGGCTTTGATCGCAAAATCCTCGAACCCACGGTGAACCACCCCGGCCTCGCCCTCGCTGGATTTCTTTCATACTTCGCCCACAAGCGCATCCAGGTCTTCGGAAACTCCGAACAGTCTTATCTCAGCAAAAGGTCCGATGATGAACGCATCAGACGTTTCAAAAAGATCTGCCAACGCGATATCCCGTGCATCGTCACATCCCGAGGTAAAAAACTCACCCCCGAACTGCTCGATGTCGCCAACGAGCTCGGCATCGCCGTTTTTAGCACTCCGATGGTCACCATGAAGTTCGTCAACTCCGCTACCCTCCAACTCGAGAACGACTTCGCACCATCCACCACCCGCCACGGATGCATGGTCGATTACCGCGGTGTTGGCGTCCTTATCATGGGCGATAGCGGCGCAGGAAAAAGCGAAGTCGCCATCGGCTTATTAGAACGTGGTGGTGCACTCGTTGCCGATGACATGGTCATCCTTCGCAAAGTCGGCAACGAACTCATCGCAAGCACCAAGGACTTCTCACGCGGATTTATCGAGATGCGCGGCATCGGCATCGTTAACGTCGCCAATATCTTTGGCCTCGGTAGCATCAGACCAACCAAAAGACTCGACCTCGTCGTCACCCTCAAACCCCACGCCGACCTCAACAACGTCGA
The DNA here is from genome assembly GCA_013041925.1 of Akkermansiaceae bacterium. Lineage (GTDB taxonomy): Bacteria > Verrucomicrobiota > Verrucomicrobiia > Verrucomicrobiales > Akkermansiaceae > Oceaniferula. The sequence goes on from JABDRB010000013.1 coordinate 98,884, forward strand.
CCGACTCGGCGTCAACCGGAAAACCCACCGCATCCTCGATGATGCCATCCCCAATGTCGAAATCCCCGTCGCCCCCGGCCGCGATACCACCCGACTCGTCGCCATCACCTGCCTCGATCACCAACTCCGCAGCATGGGCTACGACATGGCGGCCGAATTCAATGAGCGATTGCTCGATAAAATGACCTTAGGAAAACCAGGACTGGGACTATAATCCATCATTCCCACCAGCCCCCCTAATAAACCTAAAAAAATCCCTTCCCCCCCGTCCATCCTGTCTCTAGACTTCCGCAACATTCCAACAAAACACGATGCCTACCCGCGAATTCACCGTTACCAATAAACTGGGAATCCACGCCCGCCCCGCTGCCCAATTCGTCAAGACGGCCAGCATGTTCTCCTCTGAGATCCAAGTCGAAAAAGATGATGAACAAGCCGACGGAAAGTCCATCATGGGCCTGATGATGCTCGCGGCTGGCCACGGATCGGTATTAAACATCACCACCGAAGGCACAGATGCCGATGCGGCTCTGGATGCCCTAGGCGACTTGATTTCCCGTAATTTCGAGATCTAAAGCCAGCTCTCAGCTCCGGCAACGAACCCGAAAACCCTCCCCTTTTCCCTCCCCCACCACTTTTCTCCTCTCCCCCCTCACTTTTTCACCAACCCATTCCGTTCGATCGCGGTCAATGATTTAGCTTTGACCCACACGCTGCTTGTGTGCAAACTCTATCCGCATGCTACCCAAAGAACAGGAAACCATCATCCAAGGCTCGCCAGGATCTCCCGGTATTGCTTTTGGTCCTGTCCATGTCGAGGCACGAGGGTTCTCGGCTCCTGACGTCTATGAGATCGACGAAGATCAAATCCCGCTCGAGGAGGAACGCTTCCGGCTATCCTTAGAAAAAACCAAACAGGAACTCGATGAACTCCGGAACCACATCGAAAAACTCTCCGGTGAGGAGGAAGGGAAAATTTTTGGTGCCCACCTCATGATCCTTGAAGATCGCACCCTGCTCACCCGCGTTAATCAAGCCATCGTCAAACGCAAACAAAATGCCGAATATGCGTTTTATGCCGTGATGCAAAATTTCCTCGAGGCCATGCGGCGCACCAACGACCCCTACCTCAAGGAACGTGCCACCGATGTCGACGATGTATGCCAGCGTGTCCTGCGGAATTTCCAGCACGATGACGAACGCCATGACACCAACCGTCCTGAGCATCAACACATCCTCGTCGCCTACGATCTATCCCCAAGCGATACCGCATCCATCGACCGGAAACACGTGCAGGGTTTCGCCACAGAACAAGGGAGCGTCAACTCCCACACCGCCATTTTAGCCCGATCACTGGGCATCCCTGCCATCGTTGGCATCGAAGGCTCCGTCATCGACATCCAAACGCTTTCAGACTGTATTCTCGATGGATACACAGGCAAACTCATCCTCAACCCGTCGGCTCATACCGTCAGAAAATACCAAGAGCGCGCCGAACACAAAAAACTCGCAAGGAAGGAGCTCGAAAAATTACGCGAAGAGAAAACCACCACCACGGACGGTCACCGCATCACCCTCTCCGCCAATATTGAGTTCACCAACGAGCTCACCATGGTCAAAGAATCCGGAGCCGAAGGCGTCGGACTTTTTCGCACCGAATTCTATCTCCTCGATGGCAGAGAAATGCCAAGCGAGACCGATCAGGCGAGCGTCTACACGGAGGTCGCCGAATCCACACGTCCCAACCAGGCGATTATCCGGACCCTTGATGCAGGTGGTGACAAAATCCCCATCGAACCCCTCTCCCAACCCGAACCCAACCCCTTTCTCGGCTGGCGCGGCATCCGCGTCTCTCTGACTCGCAAAACCCTGTTCAAAGAACAACTCCGAGCCATCCTACGAGCCAGCGCCCACGGCAAACTCGGGATCATGTTCCCCATGATCTCCGGACTGCGCGAGGTTCGTGCCGCCAAGGAAATCGTCAAAGAATCCATGGACGAACTCCACAAGGAGGATATCCCCTTCGACCCCGACATCGAAATTGGTGTCATGATCGAAATCCCCTCCGCCGCGATGATGGCTGGAGAGATCGCCCGCGAAGTCGACTTTTTCTCCATCGGAACCAACGACCTGATTCAATACACCGTCGCCGTCGACCGCGTGAACCACTACGTCGCCCACCTCTACAAACCTACCCACCCCGCAGTGATTCGATTGATGAACATCGCCACTCGCGCCGCAAAAGAACACGGTATATGGACTGGCGTCTGCGGCGAAATGGCGGCGGACCTGATGATCACCCCACTTCTTGTCGGGCTCGGTATCGATGAACTTTCCGTAGGCACCCATAAGCTGCCCAGCATCAAAAAAGCCGTCCGATCCCTCTCCCAGAGCGAATGCTCTGAGATGATGAAGGAAATCCTCTCCGCCCCATCCAGCCCCGACATCTCCGCGCTGTCCGAAAACATGGCCAAGCTCAAATACCCTGAGCTCCTCGATTGATTTCCAAGTTCGAGCCCCAAAACCGAGCCGCAACGCTGCACGTGTCAGACCTGTCCCCGTGTTGGAATATTCATATACTTTAAGGTTGTAACATAGCTGACCGATCGTATAATAAAGGCTCAGCCGCACCCAAACCGGCCCAAACCGGGATTACATGGCAGCGCACAATTGAACCAACAAAGGAGCATAATATCGCAGGAAGACCCAAAAGAGGAGGCGGTGGCCGCCGACGCAATCGACACAATTACGGCCCACGCACACGAAAAGACAGCGACCGCGAAGACAAAGCGATCGAGGTAGAAGGTGTGATCGCATCCGTCCTCGCGGGCACTATGTTCAAGGTCGCCCTGCCCAGTGGGCACGAAGTTCTTGCCCATATTTCGGGCAAGATGCGCAAACGCTTCATCCGCCTCGTCGTCGGAGATAAGGTGAAAATGGAAATGTCACCCTACGACACCACCAAGGCGCGTATCGTCTTCCGGGTCGGTTAACTTTCCGGTCGATTCATACCCGCAGGCATCATTTTTTGACCGTGTGCCATGCCAACAAGACAGCCAGCACGGCTCCTTGAAAAACACATCGTATTACGCCCACATAGGCTGCGACAGTTCCCTGCCAGCACGTAAGTCACCAAGGCGGAATGTTGTCGAGTTTTCGAGCTAGAGTTTTCGAGCTAAACTCCTCGCATCCTTCGCCTCGATCATTTAATATCGCCACGAAACGATGTTTATCTTCGAAACATGGCAACAGGCATTTCTCGCCGCTCTGGTGGTGGTGGTTTTTTTCGCCTTCGTCAAGGAGTGGATCTCAGCCGAACTGGTCGCCCTGAGCGCCCTGCTTGCCTGCGTCATGACAGGCATCCTCAGCGTAAACACAGGCGATCCCTACAACGCCCTCAAGGTTTTCTCACACCCCGCCCCCATCACGGTCGCCTGCATGTTTGTTCTCAGCGCTGCACTTGAACGGACAGGTATTATCGAAGCCCTCGGCAGTTGGTTTGAAAAAATAGCGGGCAGCTCACCCACGCGTATGCTTATCGTAATGATGGCCATGGTTGCGCTGCTTTCCGGGTTTGCCAATAACACACCCGTGGTTGTGGTCTTCATGCCCATCGTCTTGGGGATCTGCCGCAAGCGTGACTTCATCGCCTCGAAATACCTCATCCCCCTTTCCTACGCGGCCATCGTCGGCGGAACCATGACAATCATCGGAACCTCCACCAATCTCATCGCCGTCGGCATCGCACAGAAACACGGGCTAAGTAGCTTAGGCATGTTTTCCATCACGCCTCTGGGGCTCATCTTCGTCGCCACCGCATTCATCTACATGATCACCATCGGTAAAAAACTTTTGCCGAACCGAGTCACTCTCGCCACACTGATCGATAACGAAAACTCACGCGAGTTCATCACTCACGCCTTTGTCAAAAAAGACAGTGACCTCGACGGCATGGCCTTCCCCGACTCCCCCTTGGCCAAAATGAAAAAAGCTCGCGTCTTAGAGGTGCTACGTGATGGTCGCCGATTACGCAGGCCCATCAACGAGGTTATTTTTACGTCGGGTGACGAAATTGTCTTTAAAGGAGTGCTCGAAGGGGTGATGGGCATTTCAAAAACCGAGGGGATCGATGTCCGTGGCAACGCCAACCGAGGACTCGAAGGCATACGCACAGAAAGCGCCCTACTCATGGAAGGCATCATCGGCCCAGAATCATCCATGACCGGAAAAAGCCTCAAAGAACTCAACTTCAGGCAACGCTTCGGCGTGCTCATCCTCGCCGTCCACCGACGTGGCCGCAACCTGAAAGAACGCTTCGAGGACGAGAAACTTGCCTTTGGTGATACCCTCCTCGTCCAAGGCCCAACCGAAAAGATCCGCCAGCTTTTTCAGCAGCGCGACTTCATCAACCTCAGTGAACCCAAACACACCGTCCTCCGCCACAGCAAAGCACCCATCGCCATTGGCGCACTCATGCTTTTCATGATCCTTGGAGCACTCGGTGGACGCCTAGGCATCCCTGAAATCCCCATCGTCCAACTCGCACTCACCTCCGCCATGATCGTGCTCCTCACCCGTTGTGTGCAGCCCCATGAAGCCTACCGCGCCATCGATTGGAAGGTCGTTTTCATGATCTTTGGTATGCTCGGCTTAGGCCTCGCCATCGAAAAATCAGGGCTCGCTCAGCTCATCGCCAACGGCATGACACACGGGCTCGGTATCGAGAGTCCGTGGATCATGCTCGCTTTGATGTATCTTCTCGCTGCCGTCATGACCGAAATCATTTCCAACAATGCCGTTGCCGTCCTGCTCACGCCACTCGCCATCGTCGTCGGACAAACGCTTGGCGCCGACCCCATCCCATTCGTGATCGCGGTCATGTTTGGATCGTCAGCCAGCTTCTCAACCCCTATCGGCTACCAGACCAATACCTTTGTCTACGGTGCCGGCGGTTACAAATTTGGCGATTTTTTCCGCGTCGGTTTCCCGCTTGCCGTGATCCTCTGGCTTCTGGCCAGTTTCCTGATCCCCATCATGTGGCCATTCTACCCGTAGAGATGCTCGTCGGCTGGATCATCTCCACTCGTGCCGCGGATACCTACCCGCCAGATCTTTTTTCATCTGCGGGTAACCACGCTCCCAGAAACCTTTGAGGTCACCCGTAACTTGCCATGGCCGCTGGTTCGGCCCGAGAATATGCACCAGCAGCTTCGTCCGCCCTTGAGCAATCTCCGGTAGTTCAACAACATCGTAAAGAAGTTGCATCTTCAGTCCAATCCACGGTTCACCATCGATTGTATACCTGACCTTCGCCTTACGCCCGTTGCTCAACGTGACCTCCAAGGGGGCATACGCATCCAATACCTCCTTCTGCCCGCGTGACAACCAGTTCCCCAACACAGGCAATACGTCACGATTTTTGATATCCTTATACGATTTCGCCCCCTGACAAACCTCTTCTAACACCATAAGCCGATCATCCTCCGCAAACCCAGGCAGGCCCATTTCAGGCATCCATCGAGTCAAGCTCACCAATCGCGCAATCCATCGTTCGACACCCTGATCCCAACACTTCAGCTTCAGCTCACCATCCGCCACCCTCTGAGCAAGCAGCCGTGCTGATTCAGCCAACGGCGGTTCACCCCCCTCCTTCGATTCTAGCACCAGATCACGGAATCGACGCTCACGCCTCCTCACCACCCGCCGAGTCAAAGCATCATACACAGCCTCGTCCACCTCGTGAAAATCATCAGGAAAGAGCATTAACAAGTCATCGCGACAAACCTCGGCACACCGGTTGAGGTAGACCGCAACGTCTTTCCCCTCAACTTCTGTCATCTCTGTCGCGACAAAAACCTGGGCGTCCTTAACCACGCTGTCCCCATCAAGCTTTCCCCTCCGACCATCCACCACCCTGCAGGCCAACGTGGCCTCACCTAGCCACACAGATAACCGATCACTAAAGGCAGCCAACATGACCTTCCCAACCTCACGCTTACGCACATCAAAATCCACCCCCCTCCAGTCGAGCCCGTGCCTTACCGCCATGCGTTTCACTTGCTCCAACGACTTGGCAACCTCGCGTGCACCTCGCGCCAGAATTCCCGACTGCGCACAGCGGCGTGCATCGTATCCCAGATCCCTCGCCACCTGAAACGCTCGCCACTCCGCCACAAAATCCGTGCCATCCGCCGACTCCATAAAATCTTTTCGTCCCGCCACACCACGACCACGCGCAAACACACCTTCGCCCTGCACCGCCGCCGCAATAAACCCAGCCTCCGCCACACAGCCAGCTTGCTGAGCCGCTAATAATAATCGTGCATAACGTGGATGCAGTGAGAAGCCCGCCATCACCCGCCCTTCATCCGTGATTTCTCCCAGCGCATCCACCGCGCCCAGCTGAACTAACAACCCCTCAGCCACTTCCAATCCATGATCGTCAGGAGCATCCAACCATCGAAACCCCCTGACATCTCTCACCCCAGATGATTTCAGGGAAAGGATCACCTCTGCAAGATCGACACGTTGCACCTCAGGCAAATCAAACGCGACGCGCCTGCCTTGATCCGCCTCACTCCAAAGCCTGATACACCTCCCCGGAGCTGTCCTGCCCGCTCGACCAGTCCGTTGCTCCGCCGACGCCCGTGAAATTTTTTCAATCATCAAGGTGTCAAGACCACGCATCGCATCATACCTCGACACCCTCGCTAACCCCGCGTCAACCACCGTGCGCACGCCATCAATCGTCAGCGATGTTTCCGCCACATTGGTCGATACTATAATCCGAGGCTTCCCTCCTGCCGCCACAGCCGCATCTTGAAGCTTAGGCGACAATCCACTGTAAAGCGGGCAAACATCCCAACCGCGCGACCACGCCGCCCGCTCGATGAGCTCGATACTACGCCGAATTTCATGCACACCTGGAAGAAACACCAGAATATGCCCAGCATCCTCATTCGCTACGGCTTCACGGACAGCCTCCGTCACGCGGTCCCACACCTTGACATCCTGCCGACCCCGCACGGCTGGAGCACCTGCACCACGATAACTCACCTCCACCGGATAGGCCCGACCTTCAGCCTCCAACACAGCACAGGGCTCAAGATAATCCTTCAACCCCGCCACCTCCAACGTGGCAGACATCACCACCACCTTTAATTCCGGTCGACCCCCATCCTCCGCATCTTGCAAATCAAGACACCTCGCCAGCGTCACATCACTCGCGATCCGACGTTCATGAAACTCATCAAACACAACGGCCCCGACAGCAGACAGCGCAGGGTCGTCCTGTAACCACCTCTGCAAAACACCATCCGTCACATAAACAATACGTGTGGCGGCACTCATGCAGTTTTCAAATCTCACCACATGCCCGACCTCCGCACCCACCTTGACCTGACGTATCGCCGCGACATGCCGCGCCAACAGACGCGCAGCAATCCGCCTCGGTTGCACCACCACAATCAAACCCTCCACCCCTCCGTCCAACATCATTGCCGGCACACAGGTCGATTTACCCGACCCCGTAGGTGCCCTCAACAGTAATCGACCAGACTCACGGATCGCACCTAACAAATCATCACGTAATGCGTGCACAGGTAATTTCATCATTATCCTTTCTTATAATGTTTCTGATAGGACCTAGGCGACATCCCCATCTCCTTGGTAAACGCGCGAGTAAAATTTGCGTGTTCATCATAACCCAAACTCACCGCAATTTCCTTAACCCGCATACCCGAGTTCAGCAATCGGTCACACGCCGCAGACATCTTCACCTGCATGATAAAACGTCGCGGTGTCGTATTCATATGCTCTTTAAACAATCGCTCCAACGTGCTCACCGAAACCGTCGCCGCCTTTGCCAAGGCCACAATACTCACCCCCTTCTCCAAATGCTGGTAAATGGCCGCCACAATCACAGCCAATTTATGGTGCCGCGTCGGCATCGGCACCCCCTCAACATGACCCATCCGGCGCGATATCCCTGCCGTCCCCACCCAATTGCCATCCACATCCTTCAACGGAATCTTACTCGTCGATCGCCACTCAACACCCCCAGTCCGTGTCGGAATCAATTCCGACTTGTTCCAAAAGGCCACACCCGACTCCAAGACCTCCTCGTCCCCACGTTGATAGTTCATAGCCAAAACCGACGGAAACACATCCTCATCCTTCAACCCCACCAACTCCGAGACATCCCCCATCGCCACCTCATGGCAAAAGGCCTTGTTCATATACATAAACCTCCCATCCTCATCCTTGATCCAAAAAAATACATCCGGCAACGCCTGAAACAACGCCGGCGCAATCTGCCCAGGCATCAAACGCGACGAAAAACCTTCAAAATCATACTCAGGAGGCGCTTCCACCTCGTCAAATTGACCCATCACCCCAAATTAGCAATGACGAAAAGTGATAAGACCTTGACGGATGAGACCATCGACGAAAACCCACAACCTGATATATTCCATGTCCCCTACTCGAAAAACTGACGATCGATACCCCTTGCCATCGTAACTATCTTCTCCCCGCCCTCGGCAACAAACACGCAAACCTCAGCGACCAATAGCACACAAAACCCCAGAAATTATGAGAGGTAGTTCTTGCGTGACTCGTAATCTTTCATATAAACCATCACCAAAATAGCGAATTTCCCATTTCTTTTTTGAACGAGCATCCCTAACCCAACGAACAACAACAACCCAACTATCATGTCCGAATACTTCCCTAACGTCCCTCAATTCCAATACGAAGGCACTGGTTCCAAAAACCCCTTCGCCTTCCGCCACTACAACCCCGATGAAATCGTCGGAGATAAAACCATGCGCGATCACCTCCGTTTCGGCGCCGCCTACTGGCACGTGATGCGCAACGAACTCGGCGACCCCTTCGGTGCAGGCACCGCTCAGATGCCTTGGGACGATGGCTCCGACTCCCTTCAGAACGCCCTCAACCGTATCCCCGTCTTCTTCGAGTTCCTCGAGAAATCACAAATCGATTACTACTGCTTCCACGACCGCGATATCGCGCCAGAAGGTGCAACTCTCGCAGAAACCCACCAAAACCTCGACCGTATCGTTGATGAGTTGGAAAAATTTCAAAATGAGACAGGCAAAAAACTCCTCTGGGGCACAGCCTGCCTCTTCACGCACCCACGCTACGCCCACGGTGCCGGCACTTCTCCCAACGCCGATGTCTTCGCATACGGAGCCAGCCAGATCAAACACGCACTCGAAGCCACCCACCGCCTCGGCGGTGAAGGATACACCTTCTGGGGCGGCCGCGAAGGTTACGGGTCACTCCTCAATACCGATATGAAACGTGAACTCGACCACCTCGCCGCCCTGCTGCACTTGGCCGTCGATCACGCTAAAAAAATCGGCTACACGGGTCAGTTCTACATCGAACCCAAACCCCGCGAACCGTCTACCCACCAATATGACTCCGACTCCGCTGCGTGCCTCAACTTCCTCCGCGAATACGACCTCCTCGATCACTTCAAACTGAACTTGGAAACTAACCACGCCACACTCGCCGGCCACACCATGGAACACGAAATGGAAGTCGCCATCGCCGCTAACGCGCTCGGATCGATCGATGCCAACCGCGGCGACGAACTTCTCGGTTGGGACACCGACCAGTTCCCGACCGATATCTACCTGACCACCAACATCATGTTGCGCGTCCTTAAAATGGGTGGATTCACCACGGGCGGACTCAACTTCGATGCCAAGCGTCGTCGCGAATCCCACGAACCCGAGGATCTCTTCCACGCCCACATCGGCGGCATGGACGCCATGGCCCGAGGACTGAAAAATGCCCACCAGATTCTCAAGGACGGCTGCATGCCTGGCTTTATCGCCAACCGCTACGCATCGTTCGACTCCGGCATCGGCGCCGAGATCGAAGCGGGGAAAACATCCCTCGACGCCCTCGACACCTACGCCCAAGGCATCACGCCACCCGTGCTCGCCAGCGGCCGTCAGGAAATGCTTGAAAACATCCTCAACGATTACTTGGTTTAATCCGATTTTTTCTCGGTTATCCATCCAACACAAATCATCACAACATCCTATCACACTATGACTACAGAACACCACACTGCCAACGACAACCGTGTCTTTTGGGGCTGCTTTATCGCCCTGATCGCCACCGGGTTCGGCTTTATTGCCCGAATGTTCCTGATCAACACCTGGGCCGCAGAATTCGGCCTCGACCCCGCCCAAGCAGGCCGACTCGCAGGTATTGGCATCTGGCCATTCGCCGTCAGCATCATCCTTTTTAGCCTCTTCATCGACCGAATTGGCTACAAAGTCGCCATGCTTGTCGCCTTCATCGGCCACATCACGTGGGCCATCATGGGTGTCTCCGCCTACTTCATCAGCAAAGGTGGCAATCCGGATCTCGGATTCCAACTGGTCTTCTGGGGAAGCCTCATCCTAGCCCTCGGAAACGGCTCCGTGGAGGCATTTATCAACCCGGTAGTCGCCACCATGTTTAGTAAGGAAAAAACCAAGTGGCTCAACATCCTCCACGCCGCATGGCCCGGTGGACTCGTCCTCGCTGGCCTGATTGCCATCTTCATCGATCACGTTCCATGGTCGATCAAGGTCGGTCTCATTGCCCTGCCTGCCCTTGCCTACTTTTTCATGCTCATCGGCAGCACATTCCCTAAAAACGAACGTGAAACGGCTGGCGTCAGCTACCGTGACATGCTGCGCGAATTTGGTGTCTTTGGTGCCGTGGTTGTCTCCTTCCTGATGACCCTGCAACTGATGAACTTCTTCCCTGAAGTCAGCAAAAACATCTTCATCGCTCTGGGGGTCATCCTCGTCGTCGCCTTCGGTGCCTACACCCAACGCCTCGGCCGTGGACTCCTCTTCTTCCTCATCCTGATCATGATCCCGCTCGCGACCACCGAGATCGGCACGGACGGATGGATCACCGGCATCATGGAGGGCGTCGTCAAATTCCACCCAGGCTGGGTGCTCGTCTACACCTCTGCCATCATGTGCGTGCTGCGCTTCTTCGCAGGCCCGATTGTGCACAAACTCTCGCCACTCGGACTTCTCTGCTTGAGCTCACTGCTTGCTATCTTTGGTCTGACCTGGCTCTCCGGAGCATCCGGTGTGATGATGATCTTTGCCGCGGCCACTCTCTACGCGCTGGGTAAAACCTTCTTCTGGCCTACCATGCTGGGTGTCGTATCCGAGCAAACACCTAAAGGTGGAGCCCTTACCCTCAATGCCGTCAGTGGCATCGGTATGCTCGCCGTCGGAACCCTCGGGTTCCCCTACATCGGCGTGCTCCAAACCCAAGAGCAACAAAAAGCATTGGCGAGTTCAACGGAAATCGTCGAAACACTCCCTGCCCTCGTCGAGGACGGAAAATTTACCGCCGTCACCGATAAGAAGATCTACGAGATTCTCGAGTATCAAGCAATCGACGACGATACCGTGGCCGAAACCATTGCTAAACTCCCCGAGCAAGATCAGGAAAAGGCGACGACACTGGTAAACGATACCAAAGGACATAGCAACCAAAAGGCACTCGGTAAAATGGCCGTCTTCCCAGGTATTATGTTAGCGTGTTACATCATCCTTGTCCTCTTCTTCAAATCGAAAGGCGGATACAAACCCGTGGATCTAGCGGCAAGCGATGAATTAGATGCCGCATCCGAGTATTAAGACACATTAACAGGAGCTCTCCTACCCCAGATCATCTCAACCCAACGTTCCTATGTTCCTCGGACTCGATTGCTCCACTCAAAGCTTTTCCGCGCTCATCATCGATGCGCGGAAAGGCACCATTGCCCACGAGGCATCGGTCAGCTTTGAAAATGACCTCCCCCATTATCAAACCTCATCCGGGTTCGTCCACGGCGACCAGCCTGGTGAGGTTTTTTCCGACCCCCTGATGTGGGTGGAAGCTCTCGACCTCCTGCTCTCGCGCTTGGTCGAAAACGGCGCCGACTTGGCATCCATCACCGCGGTTGCCGGCTCAGGCCAGCAGCACGCAACCGTTTACCTCAACGAGAAATTCGCCACCACGCTGGCCCATCTCGATAGCACCAACTGCCTTAAAGATCAGCTCGCCCCCTGCCTCACCCGCCCCCTCTCGCCCATCTGGATGGATAGCTCGACAGGCGACGAGTGCGAGGAAATCGCCACCGCCATCGGCGGCAACGACGAACTCTGCCGACGCACCGGATCGATCGCGATCAAACGCTTCTCCGGCGCCCAAATCCGCCGATTCTCAAAAATAGCCCCCGACGCCTGGCAGAACACCGCCACCGTCCACCTCAACAGCTCATTTTTCGCCTCCATCCTCGCCGGCAATTCCGTCAGCATCGACCACGGCGATGGAGCGGGCATGAACCTCTTAAACCTCAGCTCCGGCGACTGGGATGCCGATGTGCTTCAGGCGACCGCCCCCCATCTCGCGGATAAACTTCCACCAGTCGCTCCCTCGTCAACCATCGTGGGGAACATCGCACCCTACTTTGTCGAGAAATACCAATTCAACCCAGAAGCCAAAGCCGTGCTCTGGTCAGGTGATAACCCGTGTAGCCTCGTTGGCATGGGTGCCGCCTCCCCGGGAAAAATGGTGATCAGTCTGGGCACCAGCTACACGCTTTTCGCCGCCATGGATCAACCCCTCACCGACCCCCAAGGGTTTGGCCACGTCTTCGGCAACCCCTGCGGCAAGTTCATGAGCCTGATCTGTTTCCAGAACGGCACCTTGGCCTACCAAAAAGTCAAAGAAGCCCAGTCGCTTAGCTGGCAGGATTTCGATGTCCAGGCACTCACCCCGCCCACCGCAGGCGATACCCCGACACTCCCATTCCTCGAGCCAGAAATCACACCTCTCGCCACGGCGTCCTCCCAAGAAAATACCAGCATCCGCAGCCTGCTCGATGGCCAATTCCTGAGCATGCGACAGCACTCCGACTGGATGGGCACCCCAGCCGATACGATCTACGTCACTGGGGGGGGATCCCAAAGCAAGGGGATCTGTCAAACCATCGCCAACGTCTTTAATGCCAGCGTGCAGGGGCTCGAAACCAACTCGTCCGCTGGCCTCGGTGCCGCCATGCGCGCCGCCCACGCAACCGGCGAGTTCACGCTCGAATCACTCGAAACCAATTTCTGCCAACCCACCGCAGGCTCGCGCGTCACACCGGACCCCGAAGCCGTCACCACATACCAATCATTGGCGACCACCTTCCAATCTCTCCTCAACCAACACCTATCAACAAACTAAATCCATGTCCCGTCCCGTCACACTATTCACCGGCCAGTGGGCCGATCTCCCACTCGAAGAACTCCTGCCCGAAGTCAAAAAAATGGGCTACGATGGCGTCGAACTCGCCTGCTGGGGTGACCACTTCGATGTTGATGCCGCCCTCAACGACGACAACTACGTCGTCGAAAAATGGAAACTCCTCCAGTCCCACGGACTCGACTGTTTTGCCATCTCCAGCCACCTCGTCGGCCAAGCTATCTGCGATCACATCGACGAACGCCACAAGGCGATCATCCCAGAAAGCGTCTGGGGCGATGGAGATCCAGAAGGGGTGCGCCAACGCGCCGCTCAAGAAATGGCCAACACCGCCCGTGCCTGCCGGAAATTTATCGACGCCCGCCCGTGTGGTTCCCATGATTTCACCCCCGTCGTTAATGGCTTCACCGGCTCATCCATCTGGCACGCCCTCTACGCTTTCCCCCCAACAAACCAAGAATACCTCCAAAAAGGTTTCGATGACTTCGCAAATCGCTTTGCTCCCATCCTCGAGGTCTTCGACGAGGTGAATGTCAACTTCGCCCTCGAAGTTCACCCGACCGAAATCGCCTTCGATATCGCCTCCGCCGAACGCGCCCTAGAAGCCGTCAAAAACCACCCACGCTTTGGCTTCAACTACGATCCATCCCACCTCGGCTACCAAGGGGTTGATTATGTTAAATTCATCCGCACCTTCACCGACCGCATCTACCACGTGCATATGAAAGATGCATGGTGGGGACACGGCGACGGCACCGTCGGCGTCTTTGGTGGCCACACTGACTTCATGGACGCACGCCGATTCTGGGACTTCCGTTCCGTGGGTCGCGGTGACGTCAATTTCGAGGATATCATCGTTGCACTCAACGACATCCGCTACGCCGGCCCACTTTCCGTAGAATGGGAAGACGGCCGCATGGACCGTATCCACGGTGGCACCGAAAGCTGCGCCTTTGTCAAGGCACTCGATTTCCCACGCAACGAGATCGCCTTCGACGCTGCCTTCGATAAAGAAAACCAGTAGCCTTACTCATTGTTCATCATCCATTTTCCACACTTCATTTATTAAACACCATGTCTCCCACACCCTTAAAAGTTGCTATGATCGGTGGCGGCGCTGGCGCATTCATCGCCAACCCACACCAAAAAGCCATCCACTTCGATGGCACCCGCAGAGTCCACTCCGTCGCTCTCCACCCCGATCCTCAGATCGCCATGGACGAGGCGAACAACTGGCCCTACCCCGTCAAAGGTTACACCTCCTACGACGAGCTCTTTGCCGATCAAGCGAAGCTCCCCGAGGACGAACGCGTCGATTACGTGCTCATCGTCACCCCCAACTTTGTCCATTTCGACCCCGCCATGAAGGCGCTCGAGCTCGGCTTGCCCGTGATGTGCGAAAAACCACTCACCGTCAACCTTGAGGAGGCCGACCTCCTCGTTGCCAAGGCAAAAGAGAAAAACGTCCCCTTCGCCGTTGCCCACACCTACCTCGGCCACTGGTCAAGCTGGTTCAGCCGATTCATCGTCCAGAGTGGTCTGCTCGGTGAAGTCCGCTGGGTTGACTCCTACTACATCCAAGGATGGCTCGCCGATAAACTCGAGGAGTCCGGACAACAACAAGCCGCATGGCGAACCGACCCGAAAAAAGCGGGCGGCAGCGGCTGCGGCGGCGACATCGGCACCCACGCCCTGATGCAGCTTCGCTTCGTCACCGGCCTGGACGTCGAAAAAGTCTCAGCCCGACTCGATAAGTTTGTCCCAGGACGCCCGATCGATGACCACTTCACCACCTACGGCGAACTCAGCAACGGCGGCAAATGCCTCGTCCGTGCCTCACAAATCTGTATCGGCCACAAAAACGACCTCGGCATCATGATCGCAGGCACCAAAGGCGCCCTCAAGTGGAGCCAGGAAGACCCTGAAAAAGTCACCATCCTGCTTCAGGATCAACCCGACCGCACATACTGGCGCAGCGCCGTTAGCGCAAACGACGGGTTCCTCGGCGATGTCCCACAGTGGTTACTCGATGAACCCACCATCCCGAGCGGACACGGTGAGGCATTCCACGATGCCTACGCCCGACTCCACCGTGAGTTTGAAAAAGACGTTCGCGCTTACCAAGCGGGTGAGTCATGGGACTGCGATGGAAGCAAATACGCCAACATCGATGACGGCCGCATGGGTCTCGCATTTATCGATGCTGCCATCAAATCAGACGCCGCCGACGGCGCCTGGGAGGTGGTCACCAAATCGTAAACAAAAAAAAGCCAAGGTCTACACACGGCGGGCATTTAACTCGCCCAGCAGGTCACGACCTGAAAGCAATCCCAACATTTCAAGCTCGGCAGCTAATACCTGCCGAGCTTTTTTTCCGTCTGCATCCGGCCTCCCACAATGTGTGCAGGACGCAAACCCAGGATACCCCAGTGCCCGTTGCGGGTCGTTATCCGGTGAGACGAGCGTAACCAGAGGCCTCGCGCGTTCGCGGCTCGCCGACCGTATCACAATCGGGTGAATCCAGCAGGTCAGAGGTTTATCAAACCACGCCTCACGCCCCTGATCCATCGAAAGCCGCTGAATCCCACACCGTCCTTCCCTATCCAGAAATACACAGCGTGTCGGAGGGAAATGCGCAGGGTAATCATCCGCTAACTCACCACTCCGCGCCTCTCGGGTTGCCGTTTTCAATGATCGACCGCCTCGGACCTCCACAATCGACTCGTCAGGCAGCAACAACCCATACTGCTTTAACGCCTCACCATGCTTTTCCAGCAAGGATCGAACACCCACCGCTTCCTCAGCCGAAAGATACACGCCATCATGACAACACGTCGCACGGCATCGCGCCAACTCACAGGCTTTAATCGGCCGATCAAAGGCATCATGATCCAATACCGCCTCACGTAATTGTTCACTTAATATACCCGCTGTCTCTCGATACGCCGTGTGTGCCATTGATCAACATGTAAACCACTGCCACCCAACCGTCCACGATCCTTTTTCGTGATTTACCTCACCTTTTTTGACCTTTCGGTCAATTCATACTTGACCGCACGGTCAAATTGATTATTTTACGACCGAACCCCGACAAAAAACCGATGGCCGGACGCCCGAAAAATTTTGATGAATCAACCACCCTAGAAAAAGCGATGGAGCTTTTTTGGGAAAAGGGATACGACTGCACGGGCATCAGCGATTTAGAAACATCGCTCGGTCTGGGTCGACAGAGTATTTACAATACCTTCGGCGATAAACGCAGCCTGTTTCTCAAAGCCTTTCACCACTACGCATCGACACGCAGCGGGGCAATGGTCGCTCTCTTACAGCAACCCGGAACAGCCGAAAAAAAAATCGACCGATTCCTCACCGCCCTGATCAACATGCAGTGCCGTAACGAGCGCACAGGTTGCCTACTCGCCAACAGTGTCAGCAGCTCGATGCAGTCAGATCCAGAAGCCGCCGCCATCGTTGACGCCTCACTCAAACGACTGCACAAGGAGCTATCAAACACCCTCGTTGATATCTTCCCGCATGCGTCAGAACGTAATAAAACCGCGTGGTTACTCGTCAATACCGCACAAGGGCTTTGCATCCTCTCGAAATCAGGCCAGTCAAAAAACACTCTCACCGGTATCAAAAACCAAACCCTCACCCTGATCTCATCCGCAGCAACCCACTAAAAAAATTTCACCCATAATTGACTGATCAGTCAAACCCAACTCTCTCATCGGTCAAGTCGACCACCCAACAACACGAATAAACTAAAATGAAAAACACGATCCACACCGCAGCAACCGCCCCTGAGAAAAGCCGCCCCCTTCTGGAAGGCGTGCATCAAAAAATGGGGATGATCCCGAACATCCTCGGAGGCATGGCCGAGGCCCCCGCATCCCTCCAGGCTTACCTGAGTCTGTCAGCCGCATTCGGGTCGACCTCCCTGAGTGCGACCGAGCAACAGGTCGTGGCACTCTCCATCAGCCACACTAATGGATGTGACTACTGCATGGCGGCACACACGACCATGGCGCAAGGCGCTGGCGTTTCCCAAGAGGTGCTCGATGCCTTGCGCAACAACACAGCACTGGAGCCGAAACTGGAAGCGCTCCGCACCTTTGCGCTCCGTATGCAGGATACCAAGGGACACCTTGAGGCAGGCGAACTTGAGAGCTTTTTAGCCGCGGATTTCAGCGAGGAGCAAGCATTCGAGGTCATCACAGGCATCGCCCTGAAGGTCATCACCAACTACAGCAACCGCCTGCTCAACACCCCCGTCGATGTCGCCTTTGCGGCCAATACTTGGGAAAAATCAAGCTGCGAACCCGCCTGTGGCTGTAACATGTAACACCCCCCCCTTTTTGAGGGGGCATGAAAGACCCGACATCGGATTAAGTGGCACTCGGAAACGGGAGCCACTTTTTCGTGCTTGATGTCATTTGGTATTTGGCGTTTCGCCCTGGCTGATTAAGCTGCCCCCATGGCCTTACCCCTTAAAAAAAGCGAAGTCATCTGTTTCTACGATATCCAATACCGATGGGCCAAACGCAGCACCGAGCGTGGCGTCGAAATCAAAATCGAACTCAATGAAAAACCAGACGGCCAAATGATCATCGCCCAATGCCCCCGCATCTTCCGCCCCGACATGGTCGAAACCGTCATCGAGGATGGCCGCAAACTCGGTTGGCAACCCGAGACATCCGGCGACGCCATCACCGTCAGACTCACCAAACGCGGCTTGATCCCGATCACCTAGTCTGCCAACCCGATCGCCCCCATTACCCGCCCTCATCAAGATCCCCCTTCTTTTGGCTTCACACACCCGTCCACGATTGATACCCATCACCTGCGCACACGACCCTTTCGCCCCCTGTCGCGCCACCGATCCTACGTCTGCTTTATGAAAAAATCCACATCCTCATTCGCCGTCGGTATCATCGTCGGCATTATCGCTACCTGCATCGCCTTCGCCATCATCTCACGAGAACAACTCATGAATGGCGGTGGTGACTCCCAAGTGCGTAAACTCAAATTTGCCCACTCGCTCCAAACCAGCCACCCAGTCCACAAAAGCATCGAATACATGGCGAAACGACTCGATGAGCTTTCCAGTGGCAACATGGAAATCATTATCTTCCCTGGCGAACAACTCGGCAACGAAACCAAATGTATCGAGCAGGTGCAGATGGGCACCCTGGCCATGACCAAGACCAGTGCCGCCCCGATGGGCAACTTCGTAAGTATGATGAAGGTGTTCAGCCTCCCCTATCTGTTTAATGATGCCGACCACTACTGGTCGGTGCTTAATGGGAAGATTGGTGCTGACATGCTTCAGAGCCTATCGCTCCGTGACGACGGCCAACAAAGCGGCCTCATCGGACTGGGATACTTCGATTCAGGAAGCCGTAATTTTTATTCCAAGAGCCCCATCCTCGGACTCGACGACATCAGCGGTAAAAAATTCCGCGTGATGAAAGACCCCGTGGCCATGGATCTCGTCCAAGCACTGGGCGGATCCCCGACCCCGATCCCCTTCGGCGAACTCTACACAGCCCTCAAACAAGGAGTGGTCGACGGAGCCGAAAACAACCCGCCAAGCATCCTTTCATCCAAGCATTACGAGATCTGTAAACACCTCACGCTCGACGCCCATTCACGCATCCCCGACATCATCATCATCAGTGATAAGATGTGGAACGGACTCAAGGAGCACGAGCAGGTATGGCTTAAACAAGCGATGAAAGAGGCCACCGAATACCAACGCAAACTCTGGATCGAGGCCACCTCCGATGCGCTTGATCAAATCAAAGCCTCAGGTGTCACCGTCCATCAAGTGGACACGACCCCATTCCGTCATGCCGTCCAACCTGTCGTTGATAAATATGCCACCGGCGCCATCAAAGACGTTTACGACCAGATCCAGGCCGCCGGCCAAAAGTAACCCCCCCCTTTCACCCTTGCTTGATTATGCGTGCGCTGAACCGACTCCTCCATCAGGTGCTTACCTGGTTTTCCATTCTTGTTTTTATCATCCTGATCTTCGATGTCGTCATCGGTGTGGGATCTCGTTACATCTTCGGTAATCAGGTGCGCTGGACCGAAGAACTCGCGACCTTCCTGCTCGTCTGGCTCGTCTTTTGCGGAGCCGCGATCGCTTACCGTGACAAAGCCCATCTAGGGATCGATCTATTTGTCCAGAGCCTCCACCCAGAGGCACGCAAGATCGCAAGGATGCTCACCCATGTCATCATCCTTGCCTTCACCCTCGCCGTGATGGTCTGGGGGGGAGCCCAACTGACTATCGAGCGGATGGAGTCTGGTCAGATGATCTCAACCTTAGGCATCCACAAGGCGTGGCTCTACCTCTCCATCCCCTTTAACGGGCTGTTTATCGCTCTCTTTAATATCGATCAAATGATAGAAACCTTGCAAAACGCGGACATCGAATCTCACGACGAAGGGAGCTCGATCTAATGAGCATCGCCATCCTTATCCTGCTGGTCATGTTCATGGTGATGATGATCATCCATGTCCCTATCGCTTTTGTCCTCGCTGGTGTCACCGTCATCGCCGCATTCGCCCTCGGTTACGATCAAGTCTTGGTCACCGTCGCCGCCGATATGGCATCCGGCCCCGAGAGCTTCACCCTACTCGCCATCCCCTTCTTTATCCTTGCGGGAGAACTATTAGGCGCTGGTGGTCAGGCGCGCCGGCTCATCGACTTTGCCAGCTCAATTGTCGGACGATTCCCCGGCGGACTCGCATGGGTTAACACGCTGACCTGCATGCTCTTCGGCGCCATCTCCGGCTCGGCCGCCGCAGCGGTGTCATCCATCGGTGGCACGCTGATTCCAGAAATGAACCGGAAGGGGTATGACCGCGACTTCAACATCGCCCTGACCACGACCTCAGCAACCACCGGCTTACTCATCCCCCCGTCCAACGTCATGATCGTCTACGCCGTGGCCATGGGGAGTATTTCCATCGATAAACTCTTCCTCGCGGGCGTGATGCCCGGTGTCTTAGTGGGCAGCATGATCATGGTCTTATGCTTTTTTATCAGCCGAAAAAAAGGAATCGGACGCATGGAGAAGGTCACCGTCAAAGAATCGGCAAAACGAGGTGCCGCAGCACTTCCCAGCCTGCTTCTGGTCATCGTCGTGCTCGGAGGCATCATCGGTGGTATCTTCACCGCCACAGAAGCATCTGCCATCGCTGCGGTCTGGGCCTTTTTATTGGCGGTGGTGTTTTACCGTGAGCTCAAGATGCGCGACATGAAGGACATCCTTTACCGGTCGGTTAAAACGACGGCCGTGGTTCTCCTCCTCGTCGCCGCCAGCCGTGCCATGAGCCAGTTACTCACCAGTGAGCAAATCCCCCAGCAGTTCAGCGCCGCCTTGATGTCACTCAGCGACAACCCCGTCGTCATTATCCTCGCCATCAATGTCCTCCTCCTCATCGTCGGCATTTTCATGGATATGACGCCGGCCGTGCTCATTTTCACCCCTATTCTAGCCCCCGTCACCATGGCGCTCGGCATGGATCCGATCCACTTCGGCATCATTATGATCACCAACCTCTGCATCGGCCTGTGCACACCGCCCGTTGGCACTTGCTTGTTTGTCGGTTGCAGTGTGGGTAAAGGGAACATCGCCAAGGTATCACGCGCGATGATCCCATTCTACATCGCGATGATCATCGCCCTGATGTTGATCAGCTACTTCCCGTCGATCTCACTCTGGCTCCCCAGCTTACTGGATTAATCAACCGGTGACCGGCACGTAGCGGGTAATCACGTCGACCACTTCAGCCACGTCATCGGTGCAGTGAAGCTGGTCGGCATACGCCATCCCCTCCGCCAACTGACAGATACAGTCGAACAGCATGGTCTCGTCCTTGTAACGATTTTCACCCAAAAAAACCATCGGGCTAATCACATCAAAGGTGACGTAATGGTTCTGCGTGGCATCCATAAAGATTTCCTGCGTCGTGCCAGCACTTCCGGGTGCGTAAATCACACCATAGGTCGCAATCGCGAGCAATCCATCTTCGCGGATGCTGTTGGAAAAATACTTGGCAATGTGACGTGAGAAAAGATTGGTCGGCTCGTGCCCGTAAAACCATGTTGGCACCGCCAGACTGGAACTTCCATTTGGGTGTAAATCAATCACCTCCTGGGCACACTGCATGTAGCCGTCATCGGTGTAGATGGGTGCGCGAGCGAGCACAGCCAATGCTTGCTCAAGCAGATCATCATCCGCATTGGCCATCCACGCGCCAAGGTTGGCGGCCTCCATCGTTCCCGGTCCACCGCCAGAGGCAATATAAAATCCTGCACGGGTCAACGCACGGGCGATGCTGGCAATTTTCCGAAAATATGGGTCGGTTCGTGGGGTGCTATGCCCACCCATGATCCCCACAACTTTTTTCTTCCCATCACGTTCCACCCGCCCGTCCAGCAAATCGTGCAGGGCATCATCGATCGCGTGATCGTGGATCCTCTGGGTCATCGACTCGATCACGTCAGGCCGATTCCCACCCTTGTGATGAAAATGATCATAGATCCGTTTATCCAAGCTTTCATCGACCTCCTCGGTCCACCCCTGCATCAGTTCTTCACGGGAGTAGAGGCTGTGCCGGTTCGGGTGATACGGCAGCCCGGTAACTCGTGGAAAAATCATCGCCCCCTTGAGTCGAAGTGATTCCAAATCCAGATCATCGGGAAACCGACAGCCGAGAAACACGGCACCACTACAACGCAGCGTTGCCCAGTCGATCTCTTCACGTCTCAGATCCAAGCCCTGCACCACCGCGCAGTTGAGCTGGCCGTTTTGACGGAAAAGGGCAGAAAACGTATCAATTTCACGGATGGTCGAACAGGTGGGCATGCTGAGATTCAATTTAAGATTTTAGCCAATGACACTCTGCTTGAGAATGCCGACGTATGGGAGGTTACGATATCGCCCACGGTAGTCGAGACCGTAACCCACGACAAATTCATCACCGATCACAAATCCCGTGTAGTCGGCGGCCATTACTTCTTCCCTCGGGATGTCTTTGGCTAATAAAACGCAGGTTTTCACCTCGGCCGCCCCCTGCTGCTTGAGTTTCTCCATAACGGCATCCAACGTCCGCCCCGTATCAAGGATATCATCCAGAATGAGGACATGACGCCCAGCCACGTCCGGCAGGGTATGATCGAGAAACGACACCACACCACTGCTTTCCGTCCCGCCGTGGTAGCTGGCAACATTCAAACACTCGATCTCCATGGAAAGCGGCACCCGGCGTAGTAAATCCGCCATAAAAAGAACTGCTCCTTTAAGCAAAGCCACCACCACCATCGACTCCCCTTCAAAATCCGCCATCACTTTCTCCGCCAACACATCGAGACGCTTTTTAATCACCTCCTCGTCGATCAATACTTTTTCGATATCCTGATGCATGTGCCCCATCTAAGACCAAAGCCCGAAACACAAAAAGGTAAATATCCCTGTGATCGTCATCAGCATTTAGTATTTAGTATTTAGATTTTCACGCTTAAACTCCCGCATGCCCAACGACGTCACCTCCCTGCTCCAGTCCCTGATCCGCATCCCCAGTGTGAATCCCGACTATGCCCCTGGCACCGATCAGACCGGCGAGGCGGCGATGGCCGACTACGTCCAGCGCTACTTGGAAAAGATCGGGTTTGCGGTTACTCAGGAAGAAATCCTCCCCGGACGCCCTAATGTCATGGCACGCGCGCCCTTTGAGGGAACGGGCCCCGACCTCCGGCCACGCATCCTGTTCGGGCCGCATCTTGATACCGTCACGATCATCGGCATGACCATCGATCCCTTCGGAGGAGACATTTCCGATGGCAAAATTCATGGCCGTGGCGCCAGTGACACCAAGGGCCCGATGGCCGCCATGCTCCAGGCCCTGAGCCACTGCCGTGAGCTCCTCGCCACCCTGCCAGTGGCCGTCGACTTCGTCGGCTTCATGGGCGAAGAGGCATCTCAGCATGGATCAAAACACTTCGCCAAGCACCATGCCCATGAATATGCGTTTGCCCTCGTCGGCGAACCCACGTCACTCAACATCGTCCACGTCACCAAAGGCTCACTCTGGGCAACACTCACCACCACCGGCAAGGCCGCTCACGCCTCCCAACCCGAGACGGGTGAAAATGCCATCCTCAAGCTGACCCGGGCACTCGACCTCATGGACCAACACCTCGTTGCCAAACTCGCCTCCTACCAACACCCGGTGCTTGATCGAACCACCCTCAACATCGCCACCATCAAGGGAGGAACCCTCGCTAATATCGTCCCCGACCACGCCACGGCTCAGATCGATATCCGCACCACCCCATCCATCTATCAGGCAGGCGGCGCATTGTCCGTGCTGGAAAAATTCATCTCCGACCACCATCTCCCCGTCTGCATCGAAAAATCACATGAAAACCCGCCGATGGAAACCGCCGCAGACAACCCGTGGATTCAACAGATGCAATCAGCCAACCCCACATCAAAACCAGTAGGTGCCCCATGGTTTTCAGACGCCGCCCACCTCACCGCCGCGGGCGTCCCGTCAGTTTGCATCGGTCCGGGCGGGATCGAGCAAGCCCACACCAAAGACGAATTCATCCAAATTGACGACCTCGAATCTGGCGTCGATCATTTCGAACGTTTCATCAGGTCGCTTGCTTAAAAGACACCCCCTAACGTTTCTTCTTTCTCTTCCCCCGCTGAGCTTCACGCTGTTGGTGGTTTTTTTCCTGTTGGCGAAAGACAGGAAGGAGTTGATGTTCCATCCAAGCAAAGGCTTCATCAAGGCCTGACTCCTCATAGATGCGACCAATCAGGGCCTCCACCGAGGTGGCATTGCCAATGTTACGAAGGAAATCGTTCGAGGTGCAACGGACAAACATTTCGCCATCCATCCGCCCTTGCTCATTGAGGATAAGTTTGCGCATGTAGAGGGCGAGCACGGCATCGCCGACCCAGGCTTCCTCACGTTCCTGCATCAGGTCTTTATCCAATTTTTTAGGGGCGGCCATGTATTTTCTCTCCGTTTAATGTGATCATATTGATTCCCATCGATCGATCCGCTCAGCAAGCGGATCCCATGATCGACGACAGCATTTTACCGTCGTTTTTCTGCCTCGTTCATTCTGACTTCTCCATCTCCGCCCTCAGGGCAGACTCTGACTCGGCATCCCAGTAACCACTCCCGAGCTCCATAAAAACAGAGGAATAGGGAAGAGCCGTCCGGGTCTTAATCACCAGCACGCGGTAGGCCTTACTGGTATCATTGAGCATGCGCATCAACATCGTATTATCGAGACGTACGACCTCACGACCATGCAGTGCCTCGTTCAACTCTTTTTGGTAGTTCTTAATGCCCGGAGCATAGTCGTAGGACACATGATCAATCTCA
The DNA here is from genome assembly GCA_013041925.1 of Akkermansiaceae bacterium. Taxonomy (GTDB): domain Bacteria; phylum Verrucomicrobiota; class Verrucomicrobiia; order Verrucomicrobiales; family Akkermansiaceae; genus Oceaniferula. The sequence continues at coordinate 123,589 of JABDRB010000013.1, forward strand.
GAGGTCGCGTAAATACGCGGTTTGACGTGATGTTTTTCCTCGATGAGTTGCTCGACGCCATCAAGCACATCGGGAATGTCGCCATCGATCCGAATCACCCGAAGGCCTCGACGGCTTTGAATCGGAAATGCCGCTTCAGCGATGACAATCCAGTTGCGCGCGCCCAGATAACCCAACTCATTCCGCAGGGAGCCCAGCCATGGTTGATACGTCTGCGCACTGTCACCACAGCCTGCAATCATGGTGAACAGGAAAAGCGCAGCAAGTTGGGGGAATCGGTTCAGTCGGAGAAGATGCAGCATGACAAGCAACAGGTTTCGGCTGCCGAAATCTAGCTCACTCAATGAATACTTCAATCTGATACTCGATCGAGGATCAGATTTTATACCCTTTGATGGGTGATGTCGGCAATCTGACGGGCTAAGTGGTATAACTACATCAACTGAGCCCCAGCTTCCGCCAGCGGGCTTCGTTCACCGCGTGAGAGCGCAACATGACTCGCAAAGGGCTGACCTTTAAGCCGATTCCGGGTAAAAACAAGTCCATTGCTTCGGCTATCGACGTATGGATTATCAATCTGTGCCGGGTCACCTACAAGCACGAGCTTGGAGCCACGTGACATACGCGTCACTACCGTTTTGGCTTCCTGAGGTGTCAACTGCTGCGCTTCATCGAGGATGAAGAAGCGGTTCGGGATCGACCGTCCACGGATGTAACAAAGTGCCTCGATCTCAATGACGCCACGTTCGATAAGGTCATCATACGGTTTACTGACCGACTCGGCGACGCTCTCTTTTTTTTGTTTCCTCCGTGGCCCTTGCTGGGTGACTGGCTGCATCAGCAGGTCAAGCGCATCATAGATCGGCTGCAGCCATGGTTTCATCTTATCATCGAGAGATCCTGGCAAGAAACCGAGCTGATCCCCCATAGAAATGACGGGCCGACTGATGGTCAGTCCGTTGTAGCGTCGGTTAAACATTTCGTGCAGTCCAGCGGCGACGGCCACCAGTGTTTTTCCTGTTCCGGCCTGACCGTAACAAGTGACCAAAGAGATATCAGGGTTGAGCAGGGCATCGATAAGGCATTTCTGGCCAAGATTCAAGGGTTTGAGATGATTCCCATCGGGGATACGCAGAACCTCAGGGATCTGCAGCCTGACAAAAATACCATTGGCATCGAGACGCGCCGGCATCGTTTGTTTGTCACCCGCCTTAAGTAACACATACTGGTTCAAAATGACCTCTTTGCGCCGCGGATGCTCCATTTCAAGCTCCCCTGAACTCGCAAAACGCTGAAGTTCAGCGGGGTCAACATCCACACAATACATGTCATAACTACTCACCTCCGTGGGATCGACTTTATCATTCAGGTAGTCCTGACAATCGATCCCAACCGCGCGTGCCTTAAGTTGCATGTTGAGGTCCTTGGTCACCAAAACAACAGGCGCGTCGTTGTGCTCCATGAGCAAAACCGTTGCGGCAAGAATCCGATGATCCACACGCTCGCGATCGGGAAACACACGCAGAAACTGACCCAGCTCCGCCGAGTTATTCTCACAAAAGTCAGGGTCATAAATCACCAGTCGGATCGTCCCACCCCCATCGGTAGGGACACCGGATGTCACCGCATCACCCGATGCAAACATCTCAATGAGCTTCCGGTGAACTTGACGGGCATTGGCGCCGCGCTCACTTTGCTCACCCTTAAATTTATCAAGTTCGGCAAGCACATCCACAGGGATACAGAGGTGATTGTCTTTAAACCGATTCAAACACCCTGGATCGTGCAAAAGCACATTGGTATCAAGGACGTAGTTTTTAACGACTCCCGAAGGTGCTTGCAGGCCAAATTCCTGGATTCGAGACCTTCTCATACCACGGGCTTTACTGCCGTTAGTGGCTGCTCCAGATTGACTTTCCGCGATCGTGTCGGCTTGTTCAGAGTGCTTGGGATGATTCATAAGTTAAATCGTTAACAACGGGTGAATGATCGTATCATTAATGATCAAGATAACTTAAGTATCTCTGACATCGGACGATGAGGCAACTCTTATTTTCCATCGTTATCGGCCAACTTCATCATAACTTTCTCCCTCAACGAGGCGTAGAGCACCTTGCCAAGCGCACTGCGCGGAATACGTCCTAACATGATGACTGATGTGATTCGGCAGACTGGGTGACATGACACATGGTGCCGATCTAGCAGGTCGCCCAAACCGATCTCGCGATCACAGCAGGCGATCAACCTCTGTCCATTCCGAGCATCAGGCACGGCAACCACCACGAGGTCGTGATTTGCCATAAACTGCGTCGGCGCGCAATCGATGATCGCGCGTTCCACCTCAGCGAGATTGACCAACTCACCCATGATCTTGACGCAGCGATCGACTCGCCCTTGAACCACGAGTGTATCGTGTTGTAAATCGACGCAATCACCTGTGCTGAACCATCCATCCTCTTTGGGATCCGTCATACGGCATACGCCATCGTCACAGGAAACATAGCCCGTGAGCAAAGGTTCCCCCATGATCCGCAATCGCCCATCCCTCGCCGTTTCAGCTTGCCAGCACGGGAGTATTTTTAACGATCGTGAGATCAATGACGCCGTCGCGACCTGCGACGATGCTTCGGTCATTCCGTAAGTTTCCATCACCGGCCAAGCCAAATCGCGCGCCCTTTCGTAGACCTCCGATTCGAGTCGACCCCCACCTATCAAAACAGCACGCAGTGACGGAGGCGCTGACAACCCCCGTCGGACAAGATCAACAAGCTGTGTCGGGACGAGCGATGACAGGGTCACCTTTTCGGCACCTAGCAACGCGTGATACGATTCGGCATTCCATTTCCCCTCGTGAGAAACCACCGCAGAGCCCGATTGATAACAGCGCGCCAAAATACCCATCCCCCCGACATGAAAATCAGGCAGCGCGAGTAACCACCGATCGGTCGCCCCTGCACACAGATGCTGGTTCACGGCCGTGGCGGACGCAAGCAATGCGGAGCGAGAGAGGGCAACCCACTTCCCCCCACCCGTGGATCCGGAGGTAACAAAGAGCAGGTGACCGGCCAACGCATCCTGATCGACCGCCCAGCGGCTTATGGTCTCCGCCTCCATGCGTGCGCGGTCGTCGCGCGGGTTAACCATCACGTGACACGTCTCTGATTCCCAGAATCGATCCCTTGTTAATTCAAACGTTTCCATGGCAGTGATTTTAGCAAGTCATCAAACCCGAGCCCCGTTCCTGCGGGCGGATGGAATTCGGGCGTCGGCACCCCCAAGGCGTCAGAAAAAGCATTCGGCGCAAACAACCCATGCGTCACCAGGCCACAGGCATCGACAAGGCCCGGGTGATCCTTTTGTGCCTTCGCCGCCTCCCACGCAGCGAAGCACTGGCCGACCGGATGATCCATGTAACTGGTTAACACAACACGCCGCCCACACTCCGCAGCCTGTTTTAAAATAGGATCAACAACATTGACCGCAGGTTTAATGATCGCGACACCAAAATCACCACAGGCGGATTCGATGTCGCGGTCGACCGCCATCGCGATATCATACGGACCCATAGCATCAACCTCAGGCGCCGTATTGTGCAGGTAGGCGTCTTCGATAAAATCAATCCTCCCGCGCACATCCCCCCCCAAGGCGGCCAAGAATTTCTGCACCGACAGAAGATCCAAGCACCCGTTGAAGTCGAGCCGCCATCGTAGGTTGGGAAACTGGGATGCCTGCCTATGGATAAACTCAGATTCCTCCTTTAGGTCACGCCCGACCTTCACCTTGACCCGATCAAACCCGGCATCCACAGCCGATTGAAAACAGGCATCATCCATCATCAACGTGGCATGACTGCGGGGAACCGTGAGCCCATCAAAAAGATGAACCCCCGCTCGCCTGGCTTCGCTATCATCATGAGCGCAGGTGAGAGCACGCCGACTCAACTCGGTAAGTTGTCCGGCCGCGAGCAACCTGAGGGTTTCGTCAAGATGCACATCACCCAACTCCGACCACGGGTGAATACAGCCGTATCCGAAGTTCTCAGCCCCCACTCGGATCAATGCTCCCTCGTGGTCACGGCGAACCGACCTCGCATTTAAATAGGCCACACTGCGCAGTGTGTATCGGTGAATAGAGAGAGAATCTTGCACGATAAAAAAGGCGCCTATCCACAGGTATTGAAGGTGAATGCGACGGCAAAAAGGATGAGCTGCAGGGCGGCCATGGCGAGGTATCGATTGTAAACAGGGCTAGGTAGCGTTTGGCTGACCTGACGGAGAATCACAGCCCCAAGAATCAAGGCGGGTAGAAAATAAAGCAAGCCGGCACCCAAGGGAAATAACACGACTCCACAGACATAGGCCACCGCCGTCATCACCAGCAGTAGGTTAAGCGATCGAGCTCTGCCCCACTTCACCGCCAAGGTATTTTTCCCGTGAAGCCGGTCCTCATCGACATCGCGCAGGTTGTTAATCGAGATAAGCACCGCCGATAAGCAACCGGTGGCCAGACCCGCGACCATCGCCTCAGAAAACCAGTGACCTGTTTGCACAAAGACGGTTCCTGTCACCGCCACCCAACCAAAAAAGAGAATCACAAAAAGTTCACCCAGGCCCTTGTATGCCAAAGGCAGAGGCCCACCCGTGTATCCATACGCAAAATAAAACGAGGGCAATCCCATCACCAACATCGGCCAACCACGCGCAGCATACAAAAAATAGCCAAACACCGCCGCCACCAACAAACAGACACATGCCGTAACATAAACCGTCGCCCGCGATAATCGACCCGACGCCGTGGCTCGCACCGGCCCGATCCGCGCCGCCGTGTCGGCTCCTTTATCCGCATCAATCGCGTCGTTAAAAAAATTCGTAGCCAATTGAATCCAGACCGCTCCCATCAATGTGTAAAATGCCAACGCCCCGTCCCACATACCGGTGAGATGGAATGCCAACGCACACCCGACCCACACAGGCACAATGGCCGCAGGCAGCGTTTTGGGTCGAGCAGCAAGAATAAAGGACTTCATCGGTGGCAACACTATAAAAACCCCGAATGCTCACTTTCTCCGAGAAAAAAAATCATCATTCCATCGCGATCGTCGGTCCATTACGCTAGCATCCCGACATGATTGCCAAGCAAGCCATCTTCGAAGGGCGCGTCCAAGGCGTTGGATTCCGCTACGAGGTCAAACAAATCGCCATGGGATTTGATGTCGTCGGATGGATAAAAAACATGCCCGATGGCACCGTCGAGCTCCACGCCATGGGTGAGGAGGAGGAAATGGCCGAGTTCCTCAGAGAAATCAGCGAAGAAAGCGCCATGACCCACCATATCAAGGAGATGCACTGCCGCGAAATCCCTCTCATGGATAACGTCCGAGGATTTACCATCACGGCCTAGCCCATACCACTGATGCGGGCTCGAACGAGGATGCAACTGAGTCTGCCCCTTTACGCGATATTGGTAAACACCGCCTGCACATCATCGTCCTCTTCAAGTTTATCGATCAGCACTTCGACTTCATCGATCTGAGCTTCGGTGAATTCCACAGGGTTATTCGCGATACGCTGAAGCGTGGCTTTGTATCCTTCCACCCCCATGTCCTCACACGCCTTGGCAAGTTCTCCAAAGCTGGTGAACTCCCCATAGATCACAACACGATCGTCTTGCACATCCATTTCCTCTAGACCGAAGTCGATCAAATTCAACTCCAACTCTTCGAGGTCGATCGCATCGGATGGGGTAAATTCAATCACCGCCTTGCGGGTGAACATAAAATCAAGTGAGCCGCTGTTAACCACCTGGCCACCATTTTTGTTAAAGATCATTTTAACATTGGCCACGGTGCGCGTGTTGTTATCCGTCGCACACTCGACCCAAAGCAGGGCTCCGTGTGGACCTTTACCCTCATAGCTCACCTCATCGTAGTTGGCCGCATCACTGGCAGTGGCTCGCTTGATCGCCTTCTCGATGTTATCCTTCGGCATGTTCTGTGCCTTGGCATTGTTCACCGCCGTTTTCAGGGCGGTGTTCGAGTTGGGATCAGACCCGCCTGCCTTGGCGGCCATCGTGATGATCTTTCCCAGTTTGGGATATAATCGGGACATCTCGCCCCAACGTTTTTCTTTTCCGGCGCGGCGTGCTTCAAAGGCTCTTCCCATGGTCGTTGATGATTGGTGGTTGGTTAAATTGTTTCGGCAGGCAGAAAATAGGCCATTTCCGCTCAGGCTCAAGCTTTCTCTATGGCTGACACCAAATGACCCTCACCGAGTCAAGCCTCAGCCGAGCTTTCGAGATAGCCTGATGCAGGGCGTCACGCTGATGACGTAAGGCCGCAATCTCCTCATCACTGACGTGATCGTTGATCTCACCAAGCGCCACCAACCGGTCGATTTCTTGGCCGAGATACCCGTCGGAACCCGCGACAGCCGTCGCGACAATCGATCCCATTTTGCCCGACGCGATGTCATGGGATTTTGCCAACATCATCGGCAGGATGTTACGTCGAAATGCCTCTTGATCCAGTAGCTTGTGCAGGTTGCCCGAACGAAGTTTCGCGGCGGGAACGTGTGCTCCCGCGGTGCGATCCTCCCCCGTGTGATCGACCAGCACCCGCACTGGGGTCACCGGAAGAAACCGATCACTGTGGAGGGATGCGGGGGCGACACATTCGATCACCGCGTAGGTTTCCAGTAAAATCCCCTTCTGTGGAGAGCCTTCCCAAACGGCAAAGGATGAGTTACCCGCCTCAGAGGTCAACAGCAACTCCAGCGCCGTCCTCGCCACGGGATGATCCCAACTCATCAATGAGGTATCTTCGCGAGAGAGCGCACGGGTGCGGTCAAAGGTGATGTTCAATCCATCATCCGGCAGGGCCGGAAAAGCATCCGTGATCAGATGACCCGGAAGCAAAAGATAAGATCGATCCACAAGCTCTTCAATATGCAGCCCAAAATGATCCCACAATTTCAGTAAAAAAGCCTCGGAACCCGTATCTCCATCCATCGCCGTGATTTCAGCGATACGTTCCTGCGCCTGCTCAGGTCGACTCGAGTTCAGCTCCAGTAACCGATCATAGCCACGCTCGAGTCGCTGCGCGACACGCTCACGACACACCTGCGAATCCTTGATCAAGGTGTCCAGCGAAACCTTACCCGCAGTCGGCGCCCCGCCGAGATCACGCATGATCTCCGTTGCTCCGTGCAGGCTGTGCTCAAAGGCATTCAACCCCTCGTGATACCAGCGCGCTAACACCTCACCATCGCTCCCCTGCAGATACGGCACGTGGATATGAATGGTTTCCGTCTGACCAATCCGGTCAAGCCGACCAATCCTCTGCTCCAGCAACTCAGGATCATCAGGCAAATCAAACAACACCAGATGGTGGGCAAACTGAAAGTTTCGCCCTTCGCTACCAATTTCAGAACAGATCAAAATACGTGCGCCATCATCTTCAGAAAAATAGGCCGCCGATCGGTCACGCTGAAGCAAGGTCATCCCCTCATGAAAATGAGCACAGTTCACGTTGAGCACCGATTGCAGTCGGGTGGAAATCTCTTCAGCCAGCTCGCGTGTGCGGCAGATCAACAACACCTTGGCCTCACCCAGCTCCTTAAGCAGCTTTACCAACCAATGAATTTTCACCTCCAACCCGTCACCCTCAAGATCAATGAGGTGTGCCCGACGCTCAGGAAATCCACTGAGTGCCGCGCGGGTATTGCGGAACATGACGCGCCCCGTGCCAAAGGTGTCAAGCAGCTCACGCACGAGCGGCTCACGAGCCGATTCATCACCAGCATCCAACCCGAGACAATGGTCGTGCACACGCTCGGACTGCCCAACAAATAAAGCTCGGTCAGCCGCGCTCAGAGTCTCGCCCGACAGAAGACGCCCGACCGCATCCGCGACCTCTTCGTAATGCGTCGCCTCCTGCTGGAATTTTTCCATCTCCACATAGCGGTCAGGATCGAGCAAGCGGAGTCGAGCAAAGTGCCCCTCCGGCCCAAGCTGACGTGGGGTGGCCGTCAGCAATAACAAACCCAGAGATGTTGCGGCCAAGGATTCAACAAGCTGGTAGGCCGCACTCGGCGACTCTTCACTCCACTCCAGATGATGCGCTTCATCAACAATAAGAAGATCCCAGCCAGCATCAATCGCCTGCTGACCTCGCTTGGTATCACCCGCCAAAAACCCGACACTACAAAGCACCAGCTGACTATCAAGAAACGGATTAGCGTCACGGTCACCACGCTCAATCGATTCACAGCGTTCTTCGTCAAAGAGGCTGAATAAGAGGTTAAATCGACGTAGCAACTCGACAAACCACTGGTGCAGCAACGGCTCCGGCAAAAGAATCAACACACGATCTGCCCGACCCGTCAGATGCAGACGGTGCATAATCAAACAGGCTTCTATGGTTTTCCCCAAACCCACCTCATCCGCCAACAGAACCCTTGGAAACAGTCGCGACGCCACCTCACCAGCAATATACATCTGATGCGGAATCATATCCACCCGCCCCCCGACAAATCCACGCACCGGCGACTGCCTCACCTCACATTGTTTTTTTAACGCCTCAACCCGCAAGTCGTAGCTGTGTAAATCATCCACACGCCCGCCGAGCAGTCGGTCTTCGGGCCGACTAAAACTCATCGTATCAGAAAGCTCGGACTCGTTCACCCTACGATCACCACAGAGGTAAATCAGCAGGTGATCTTCGGCCAGCACTTGATCAATCTCGAGCACATCGCCCTCGTGCGTTTCCAACTGCTCACCCGCCTTCAATGCCACCCGCCTCAGCGGCGCACTATCAAGCGCATACTGCCGCTGTTCACTGGCGGCTGGAAACATCACTTCAACACGTTTAAATTCCACCCTGAGCATAATCCCCAAGCCAAGCTCAGGCTCAGATTCACTCACCCAGCGCTGACCAGGTGCTATTTGAAAATCAGTCGTCATTTCTATGAAGCCGGGACACTACATGGGAATCACCATCCCGCAAGTGATTCGTGCCATGCAAAAAGCATGACAAGAGGCAATCCCCACGTATAGTCCCGCCCATGTCCACCACCGCCCCCCATGCCATCGCCAGCGCCAGCGAGCTCTGCGTCAGCTACAGCTCTCACACCGTGCTCGACGGCTCCACCCTTGCCATCCAGCAAGGCGACCGCATCGGCCTAGTCGGCAGGAACGGGTGCGGCAAGTCGACCTTCCTTAAAATCCTCGCCAGTGAGGCAGTCGGCGATACCGGTGAGGTCACTTATAGACGTGGACTCGTCATTGGTTACCTGCCACAAAACTTTGAACTCGATGACCAGGCAAGCGTGCACGACAACGTGCTCGCTGGGGCTCAATACACACTCGACCTCATCACCGAGTATGAAACGATCCCAGCCGATAGCCACCGCAGCGCCGAGGTGCTCGATGAAATTACCCACCTCGAGGGGTGGGACCTCGAACACCGAGCCACCAGCCTGCTCACCCACCTCCACGCACCCGATGCCGACCGCATCGTCGGCACCCTCTCAGGAGGCGAAAAACGCCGCGTCTCACTCTGCCGCGCCCTGCTCGCCCGACCCGATTTCCTGATCCTCGATGAACCGACCAACCACCTCGACACCGAGTCGATCGAGTGGTTGGAAACCTTTCTTGCTCGCTACACGGGCACCTGCCTCTTTGTCACCCACGACCGATACTTCCTCGATCGTATCGCCACCAAGATCGTGGAAATCCGCCGTGGGAAATGTGATACTTACCAAGGAAACTACACCGACTTCCTGCTCTCCCGCGCCGAACGCGACCACGCAGAAGCCCGCAACGAACATAAACGCCAACGCTTCCTCAAACGTGAACTCGATTGGGTCAGGCGCCGACCTCGGGCACGCACCACCAAGTCACGCGACCGCATGGACCGCTATTTTGAAGTTGCCGATCAGGACGCCCCCGAGGAGGAACTCGATGTCGATCTCATCATCCCAGTGCCACCCAAACTCGGAAATAAAATCATCGAGGTCGAGGACGTCGGCATGGCCTACGGTGATGACCCGTGGCTCTTTTCCAACATCAGCCTGAAAATCGAGGGTGGCCAGCGACTCGGCATCGTCGGCCGCAACGGTATGGGAAAATCCACCCTACTCAAAATCATACTCGGCCAGCTCAAACCCACCACAGGCAGCGTCCATATTGGCATCAAAACAGAGATCAATTTCATCGATCAAAACCGCTTACTCCTCGATGACAACAAGTCCGTTTACGAGGAGGTCGGCGAGGGGCAGGAAAACGTCCGCCTCGGCGAGGAAACCATCGGCCTGCGCGCCTACCTCCGACGGTTCCTGTTTACCGAGGAACGCATCAACACCAAAATCGAACTCCTCAGCGGCGGCGAACGCAGCCGCGTCATGCTCGCAAAAATCCTCAAAAAAGGAGGCAACGTCATCGTGCTTGATGAACCGACCAATGACCTCGACCTCAACACCCTGAGACTGCTCGAAGAAGCGCTCGCCGCATTCAAGGGGGTCGTCATCGTGGTCAGCCACGACCGCTATTTCCTCAATCGCGTCTGCACAGACATCCTCGCCTTTGAAGGTGATGGCGTCGTCGATTACCAAGTCGGAAATTACGACTACTACTTGGAAAAAAAGGCAGCCCGCGCAGCAACGAGCAGCACATACAAATCCACACCCGCCAAAACTAAGTCGCAGAAAAAAGAGCGCCCGCGTAAGTTAAAATGGGCCGAGGCCAAGGAACTCGAAACCATTGAGGACGACATCATGGCCGCCGAGAAAAAAGTCGCCCAACTCGAAGCCTCCTTCGAAGCTCCTGATTTCTATGAAAAACATGGCGACAACTGGCAGCAACTCGAAACCGAGCTAAAAGAGGCCAAAGAAAAGGTGCCCCAAATTTACGCCCGCTGGGAGGAACTCGAAGCCATCCGACTGGCCGCCGAAACTCCGTAATTGCCCACCCCGCGACCACAACCAGCCATAACGCTGACCGCGATGAGATCGACGCGAGCTTATTTTTTCTCGAGAGCCGATTTTGCCTTTTGGAGTGCACGCTCTTGATCAAGTTTCCGTAATTCGGCTCGAATTTGCCTGCCGGCGAATACTTTGAATTCTCCATCCACATAAACCTCCTCAAGCGGCCAGTCGTCACTACGCTGAGTCGCCATCGGGACCCCTTTATTCTGTAGATTACCCATGGGACTGCGACCCCATGCATAGCGGAAATGAATAGGCTCCTGGACCATTGAACTGGTAAGCACGATCACCTTATTATTCTTCTGGTCACGTCCTCGTTTATCCTTACCCGTCACTAAAAAGCGAGCCTCTGCGGGATGAAAATTTCGGTCTTTACCTGCGATGGCAAATCCTTCGATGGGTCCACCGTCATCTACCGCCCTGGTGGAAGTATCCATGTGGAGCATGATGCGGCCGTTATCTTTTTTTATCTCAGCGACCATGGGTGGCTTCCAGCCCAACATTTTCTCCTGACCATATTCCGTAGCCAGGGCCCAGCGTGCTGCGCGCTCACCTGCTGGAATTTTTAGCTGTGGGTGATACCATCTACGGCGGAAGTCATAGGTGCTCGTAAAGCCAATGTTTTCATCGCCAACTTTGTAAAAATCGAGAAATGTCTGATACTGCGCCTCACGAATAAATGGCCCCGTGTCTGCCATCATCTCCGTGTAGTTTGTCAGATTCTGTTTATTCCCAGCCGTGCACAGCGAGAGAATGCCGAATGGCATTTGGGGGTCGTTAAAAGCAGCCCTCCACGCGGTGATCATCTTTGGAAAAACATCGCGATACATTTTTGCGCCCTCCGTTCCGCCGAAGCAGTTATTATAACCTTGGTGGAAGATCGCTCCCTTGATAGCCAAGCCTTCCAGTGGTGCAATCATGCCTGCATAGTAGTTACCAGGGCGGTTTCTATCGTAAGCGGGACTAGGCCGCTGTTTCGTCGGGGCCTTCATCTTCGCCGGAATCGCTTTGCCCTCACGCTTCATTTTCGCAACCTTGTTCTCATAGCGTTTAATCTGATTTTCAAGATCCTTAGCTCCATCCCACTCGGCAATCTTTTGATCCCAAGCTGTTAATAAGTTCTTTACGGGCGCGCTTTCGATTTTATCAATCACAGCGGCAGGTGTCCATGCCTCTACCGTAGTGCCCCCGACGGAAGCATCTACCACACCTATGGGCACTTGGCTCGTCATATGAATACGGCGAGCAAAAACGTAGCCAATCGCAGAGAGCTCCTTTGCTATTTGAGGCGAGCAGACATCCCAATCACCTTTGCGGAAGTGGCGTCCGGACCAGTCACTCCATTCGTGCAGTCGGGAGAAGTTAGTTACAGGATCAGGCTGACTGACATTAGGTAGGGTAAGGATGCGAATATTCGAAAAATGAGCCGATGCAATCTCAAGGTTGCCGTCCTCAACCTTACTCAGAGGAAACTCCATGTTACTCTGCCCTCCCAGCACCCAGACATCTCCCACGAGGATATTTTCAAGCGTGAGAGTTTGGCTCTTCCCTTTCGCCGTTACATTGATCGGTTTTGAGCTGGCCGCCATAGCGGGGAAGGTGACTTTCCATGATCGATCTTTGCCCGCCGTCGTCGTCACTTGTTTGCCGGCGAGTGTTACGGTAACCATCTCACCAGGATCTGCCCTCCCCCAGAGATTGACCGGCTTATCACGCTGGATCACCATGTTTGATTGAAACAGATTGTTAAAGCAAAGCCCTGCCCCAACGGCAGGAAACTCAACCACGTCCTCTCTCGGCATTTTCTGCGCAGCGATTGGGGAGAAAAGTCCCGCCGCGATGAACCCTGAACACACCACTCTTTTGATCATTTGCATGAATCATATACGCAGAGGCGAGCTCTTTACATTCAAGAAAACACAAAATAAATGTTTTTTTGAGAACAACAACGACAGGGATCCTACACTAGGGAGAGTCGTTTTTCGAGATAGCCTTCATCGTGGGCAGCTCGAAGTTGACGTTTGGGTAGACTTTTAGCTCTCTTTCCTTCGGGGGCTACAAGTTTGAGGATGTTCAAAGCCATACGCCTCATTGTTGCCAGATTTTTGGCAGCATTCTTCCGCCCTGTCTGATTGTGATCCTCGCGAAAAAGGGTGTCCAATACCCAGTGGCATCCGTTCTCTATATTCCAATGACTCCGGATATAGCCCTGGATAACTTCTGCATCGGTATTTGATAGACTGCTCATGTAGTAGCTTGTCTCACTCCGGGTTTTGCCATTTCCGAGATCACTCCAGCGACTCACCATGATGATACTGCCAAGACCTTTCCAAGCACCCTGGATAGTGCTCTCCATCCAGTCCAGATTGCTGCAAACCACCACTTGCCACTTCTCGGTTCTCCCATGCTGCCTACCCAAGGTTTAGTCGTAAGACCAGTTCGTCAGATCGAGTGTTTTCTTTCCCAATTGGCGGGTGGCGAAGTCAAACTGGTCAATGATCTCCTTGTGCAGGGAGCCTTGGTTGCCTTTCACGCAGAAGATGTAGTCGCCTCCCTTGGCCGTGATTTTTTCCGCTATGTCGCGCTGGGTTCCCATTGCGTCAATCGTGACGACAGTCCCATCGAGATTGAGCATTTCCAATAGCTCGGGTATGGCTGTGATTTCATTGCTTTTCTCACCAACAAAACATTGCGCTAGCGTGCCCCCCCTGTCACGGGCCCAGGACCTAACAACATGAATGTGAGGGTCTTCTTTATTCCTGCTGCCTCGTAATGCTTTTCCATCGATCGCTATTTGGTCCGCAGCGAGATCAACTCCCGCTTGCTTGAGGTGCGTTGCAATACAGTGGCTAAACTCTCCAGGATCAATGGCTTCAAATACACGGGCAAAGGTATTGTAACTAGGAACTCCGTTGGGAAGATTGATCCATTTTTTGAACCATTTGATCCTCACTTCGCAGAACTCTTGCATGAGGTCGTAGGATTTTACGCCGCAAAGAATACAGGTGAAGGCCATGAAGATGATTTCTCCAAAATGATGCAGGGTGTTTCCTCCGTTGCGGGGATCATTGATCTGTTCAAAAGATTGGAAGTTGACGGGAAAGCCTCCGGTATAATCAGTTTTGTCAGGGTTTCTGGGCATTCAGAGATATTAACACCCCATATATCGCGTACAGATTATTTTTCACGCTGTATCTGGCGACTCCCTAGTGTAGGAGCCCTGGCTTATCATGGCGTGATAAGGGGGTGACACGGCTCAAACAAGCTCCCGCGCAACAAAATCAGGACGCGGCTTGAAGCCGACAGAGAGCTCATAATTCAAAAAGAAGCCACCAAGGCATCCCCATGCCCAAAAATCGGGAAATCCAAGCTGCAGTCGTCCCGAATAAGCCCGCAAACCTATCTGAACTCAATTTATATACCCAAAGAGCTCCGAAAAGCTGGAATCCGATTTTTTCAGAACCCTGAGCGCAAAAAAACCACCCCAATGGGACAGGCTCTATTTAGGAGGGCGCGTGAGTCACTCCGGTCTCCGATGTCCAGACCACTCGCTTCGACCTCAACCGTCGAGGCCGAGTTCGTCTACCACGGCAGGCCGAGCCAAGAAGTTTCGCCGCCGTGGTTGGGTTGTGGCTTGCCGGGGGTGGAGCGGCCGTTTTCGACGCTCGCCCTGAGCGCGGCGGTCATCTTGGCCACGCGTTCGGGGTGCTGGCTGGCGAGGTTCTCGGTTTCGCGTTGGTCATTCTTGAGGTGGTAAAGTTCGTATTTGCCGTCGGCCTGAGTCGGCAGGATCAGTTTCCAGTCGCCATCGCGGATGGCGTATTGGCCCTTGTAGGAGTGATTGACTACGCTGGGACGATTTGGCAGTTGGGTGCTCTTGCCGGTGATCAAGGGCCATAGGCTGGTGCTGTCCACGCCCTCGCTGTCCTTGAGCTTGCGGCCGGTCATCTCGGCAAAGGTCGCCAACCAGTCATTGAGGGAGACGGTCTGATCGTTGCGGCTACCCGCTTGGATGATCTTGGGCCAGCGGACGACGAAGGGCACCCGGTGGCCGCCCTCGTAGATGCTCGCCTTGGATGCGCGGAAGTTGTTGCGGATATTGATTCCGTGTCTCTTCAATTGCTTGAATCTCGCAGCGCTTGCGGTGCCGTTGTCGGCGGTAAAGATCACCAAGGTATTGTCGGCCTCGCCGGTGGCTTCCAGTGCGTCGAGCACGCGGCCGACCACGTCATCGGTTTCCATCACAAAGTCGACGTAGGGTGTGAGTCCGCTCTTGCCGGCGAACTCCTTGCTAGGCGAGATCGGGGTGTGGGGTGAAGTCAGCGGCAGGTAGAGAAAGAAGGGTTCCTCCTTCTTCGCGACTTCAGTGATCCAGACGCAAGCGCGGTCGCGCAGGCCGGGCAGGATCTCCTCCAGCTTCCAACCCTCGACCATCAGACAGGGGGTGCCGAACATGTCGTCGGGCTTAGGCACGGTTGGCGCCTCCACCGCCTTGCGGCCTTCCAGCCAGGTGAAGGGGCCCATATTGGGCAAATCCACCCCGAAGTAGAAATCGAATCCGTGGTCGCGCGGACCGCCGACGAACTCCTTGCTCCAGTCGATGGTGGCCTCGGCTGCGGCGATCTTGTCCTTGGCTTCGCGCCAGGTCTTGTCCTTGTCCTCGATGTGGCCGTTGGCGAGAGAGCCCTCCGCTGTTTTCCAGCCGATGCCCAGATGCCACTTGCCGACCATGCCGGTGTGGTAGCCTGCCTCTTTGAGTAGCTCGGGCAAGGTCAACTCCTCGTCGCGCAGCAGCGGCTGGCCGTAGGACCAGATCACCTCATTCTTGAGCCGAGTGCGCCAGCAGTAGCGGCCGGTCAAGAGCCCATAGCGGGTGGGAGTGCAGACCGCCGAGCCGGAATGGCCGTCGGTGAAGTACATGCCCTCGTCAATCAGACGGTCGATGCGCGGGGTCTTGAGTTCGCCGAGCTCATCATTGAAGGCCGAGACCGAGTCGTAGCTCATGTCGTCGGCCAGAATGAGGATGATGTTGGGGGGCTCCATGGTTTCAGGGGCGGCCCGAGCAACAGTCAGCAAGGCAGCAGTCAGGAGCAGTGTCAGGAGGGCAGATATTGTGGCTGTCATTCAACATACTAATTGCCAAGCTTGCCTTGGCCTTGCAAGAACAAAAAACTCCAACGCGCACAGGGCGACCAAGCCAGGAAAAACACAATAGATAGTTTCAATTAAGGATTATACGCTACATGATGTGGATTCATCATGAGTAATGCCTCGCAACACTAACAAAATCGACTACAGTGACGGACTTCCCGATGGATTTCAGGATGGGGATCTATGGCCTCAGCCGGGAGATGCCTGACCAAAAGCACAAACAAGATTAGGAAGACGTTTTTCATTCGATTTCAATACACGAGCTCACCCCAAAAGACGAACTGCTCTAATGGCACGGCAAGGGGCCAGCCACCGCCATCCGCGTGGGCGACTGGAAGCTGCGCATCAATGACACCAGTGAAACGCAGAAGCCGCTCGACCCCGCGCTCACCGATGGCCCCTCCCTCCACAAGCTGAAAGAAGATCCCCTCGAGACCAACAACCTCGCCAAGCAGCATCCGGAAAAGGTCGAGGCCCTGCTCGCACAGGCTGAAGAGCTACTGAGCGATGTCTATGGCCAGCAAGTGCCGCTCGGCACCTGGCCGGGTGTGGAACTCGAAGAAGCCCCGCTGAAAGCCGCGGAGGTTTTGGGAAAGTGGCTGAGCCGGTGAGCGCCATGATGGCTTCAGCGTCTCTTCCGTTCGGGTAGAGCGTTTCTCAGCGTCGCGGGTTGCCCACGATCTCGACCTCTAGGTCTTCCCCTGCCTTCAGGAACACACTCACGGCATCCGCCCCCGCCTCCCGCACGGGCGCCTTCGTGCGGAGTTCATTGATGCCGCGACGGCAGATGAGCCGGATCCATTGGTCCTTGCGGGAGCGCAGGGTCACCCGGACCATTCCCTTGGCATCGTCCCACTCGAGCGAAGGGATGGAGGCTTCGGTCCGGCACTGGATACCGCGGATGCGACCCTTGGGTAGTTTTGGCGACCACGCTGGCAGCAACTCAATCTCGCCGGGCCGCGAATCAACCAGAGTCTCCACAAGCACAGCGGGCAGTGCGCAAAGCATGTCGGTGTTGGGAATGTGATTGGGGTTGTGATTGGTGAGCAGTCCGTTGAGGATGTAATCGTTACGCAGCAGCGCCAGCAGATTGCCGTGAGCCAACTCGGCATGCTCGACGCGCGCCGCACAGAAGGCGCGCATCACATAACCGTGGGCGGAGTGATTGCCGGGGCGACGCTTTTCTAGAGCAACCCGCATCGCTTGATGCAAGCGCGGCGCGTTTTCACGGCGAATTTCGTGGGCTGGCCAGACCGGGTAGGCCAAGGACATGTGACGATGATCGTAGTGATCGTCGATGTCGGCGCGCGCCCACTCCTTGAAGGCGCCTTCTTTGTTGATCAGGTAGGGCGGAAAGCGCTCGAGCATCCGCTCGAGAGAGGCGGCCTTGTCGGGCTTGATTTCAAGAATTCGGTAGGCGCTGATGAGATGGGTGATGGCCTGCTTGGCGGCCGCGATGTCGATCACCGCGTTGGCGGAGGGCCCTTGGGCTTCGTTTTCTGGCGAATAGGACGGCGCAAAGAACCAATGGCCGTCTTCATCGGCATCGGTAAGAAAATCCTCGTAGAAGGCCACCGTCTGCTCGAGGTGAGGCAGCAGGCGCTCGCGGAGGAATTGCTGATCTCCGGTGATGGTGAACTGTTCGTAGAGCGGGGACATCAGCCAGGCACAACCGGAGGTCCAGAAGTGGCCGGGCCATTTCGAAAAGTGGGTGAGGTAGGCTTCGCGCCCGGAGGTGCGGGCGTTGGTAAGATAGCCCTCGCAGCCGTAGATGTGGCGCGCATTGACCTTCCAACTCGGAGCGATTTCCTCGATTAGGTTCCAGTAACTCTCGAGGGCCTCCGGCATGTTGCACACCGTCGCGGCGGCAATTTGGATGTTGAGGTTGGTGTCGAGGGTGAAGTCTCCCGACCATGTCGGCTTCCAACTGCCATTCCAGATTCCACAGAGGTTCGGCGGATAATGACCGCTCGAAGAAAGCAGGGCAAAGCGGCCCATATCGAACATCTTCTGCAACAGCATCGGGTCGATGGAATCGGAGGCCTTTTGGCGGGCGAGCAATTCCTCGGTGGCGTGGTGCGAGACTTCCGTCCCGGCGAGATGCAGTGACACCCGCTCCATGATTGGTCGGTGAATCAGCTCGTGACCGGCCAGCAGGTCACCGTAAACGGCAGGCAGGGCTGCGAGCGCGCGGCGGGTGGCCTCGACCCGCGAATCCGCAAAGTCATCAAGTGCCTCGACCCGGGTCAGGAGCAGCACACGCGTCGCCTGGTTGATCTCGACCCCGTTGGCGGTGGCCACCGACCGCCCCCCCTCGACGATCACGCGGCAGACCACTTCATAGCCACGGGCGGTCTTGTCGTATTTTTTGCGCAGCACCAGCCATTCGGGCGTGGCCCGCATTTCACCGCCGGGGAGTTCAAGGGCGAGCGAGAGCGGGAAGGCGGCTCCCTCACAGTGGATTTCCTGGACCACTACATTGTCGCGCCGCGAGACGAACACGCTGCGCCTCCATGGACCCGTTCCATCCTGCCAGCGAACCACGGCCTCCCCAGTCATGAAGTCCAGGCTCCTGAGGTAGCCTTCGGCCGGGCCATTGGCCGGAGTCTCCAAGCGCATCGAGCAAGCCGGGTGGTAGCGGTCGGTGTGAACGATGCCCTCGTAGCCGTTGTCCTTGGCAACCGTCAGCGAGTGCTCCAGCGCTTCCTGGTATTTTCCACCACGCATCAGGCGGCGAATCTCCGGCAGGGCACCGGCCATGCGCGGCGGCAGCGGACGCTCCTCAAGCCGCGGATTGAACAGCCGCTCGTGGTTGATCACAACCTGCTCCTGCCACGGTTGACCAAACACCGTGGCCCCCTGCACTCCGTTGCCGGTGGGGATGCCATCGGCCCAGCGCTGGGCGGGCGAAATGCTGCAGTATCCCTTGGCCGGGTGCACCGCCGCCCTTTGGGCGAGTGGCATCGGCCTCACCAGCGAATCCAAATCTGATGCTGGATCAGTGGCGGAGGAAGCCAAACCTCCCGAACCCAGCAGCAAGAGCAGCAAGAGCGGCAGTATAGCCGGAATCAGGCGAGGAAGGCGAGGAGTTGAGGTCATTGCGGTAGAGGGGCGATTTAGTGTCAAGGTGTCGATAACCGTAGTGTCGTGCTCCAGTCGCCACACAGCACTGGCAACAAATTAGTTGACTGAACTGAGCGGAAGGTCAACACTACAAGCAGTATTTTATGAAAAATGCCATTCTCACCGTCTCGCTTTTACTTATCGCCGCGACCGCATCGGCCAAGAAGCCCAACTTCATCTTCATCCTCTCTGATGATGTCGCCCAAGGTGATCTTGGCGTCTATGGTCAGAAGTTAATCAAGACCCCGAACCTCGACCGCTTGGCCAACGAGGGCACGCGCTACACCCAAGCCTACTGCGGCACTACCGTATGCGCCCCATGCCGCACCTCTTTCTACACCGGACTGCATTCGGGGAACAGTCCCGTGCGGGGCAATTACGCGATGATACCTGAGGGCCAATATCCCATCCCCGATGGAATTGTTACTGTCGGCGAAATCGCCAAGGCGGCTGGCTATCAAACGGCCACCTTCGGCAAATGGGGTATGGGCTTTTTCGACACCGAAGGTGCTCCCAAAAAGCAAGGCATGGATCACTTTTTTGGCTATAATTGCCAGCGCCACGCGCATTCCTATTTCCCCACCTACCTTTACAACGATTCCCAGCCCGTCACCCTACCCGGCAATAACGGCCGCGACGTCGGCGAGACTTATGCCCAGGAGATCATCCAACGCGACATGGTGCATTGGCTCAAACAGAACGGAAAGAACCCTTTCTTCATGTTTTATGCTTTCACCATCCCCCACGGTCGCTATGAGATCGATGACTTCGGCATTTACGCCGACAAACCATGGTCCGACAAGCAGAAGGCCTATGCCGCCATGGTCACCCGCCTCGACTCGGACGTTGGAGAGTTGGTGGATACCCTCAAGGAACTCGGTGTGGCCGAGAATACCCTCATCGTCTTTGGCGGTGATAATGGCTCATCCTTCGATCCGAACAGCGACATCGGCAAACTCTTCAATCAAACCATGGACGGTAAGTTGCGGGGCTTCAAACGTGGCATGTATGAAGGTGCCCTGCGCCAGGCTTCCTTTGCCTGGTGGCCCGGCACGGTCCCAGCCGGACGCGTTACTGACGAGCCCTGGGCCTACTGGGATCTGATGCCAACCTTCCTGGACATGACTGGAACCACCACCCCCGAAGGCTACCGCACCGATGGGCATTCGCTGCTGGATTTTCTGAAGGGCGGGCCCGCGCCGAAACGTGATTACTTCTACTGGGAAATCCATGAGGGTGGCGGTGCCAAGTGTGCCGCCCGCTGGGATGATTGGAAAGCCGTGTCCACCCACCCCGATAAACCGATCGAGATCTACAACCTCGCCAAAGACCCCGGCGAAAAGAATAACCTCGCAAACGAGCACCCGGAGTTAATCAAGCACGCAAAGGAAATCTTTGACGACGCGCATACCCCCAATCTGGATTGGCCGCTCGACCGCCGCACGGAGAAGCAAAACAAACTCAGCCGGGAAGCATGGAAGATCAAGCGCCAACGCGACCAGTCCGGCTGGGTGCCACCAAATGCCCAAGCCCTACCGGATTATTTGGCGCGACCCCAATGAATATCTGCTACCCTTTGCCAACAGTCAATGGGGGGCTCAAAGAGCTCCGCAGGCAGACTGCTACATGGGTGTAGGCTCCCTCGCCTACATCGAGCGATTTTGATTCGCTCAATCATTTCCCGTAAAACCGCATAACCTCTCGACCAACGAGAATGAGAACTCGCTAGGAGGCCAGAAAAATTAAATCTTATTGCCGAATTTAGGATCTGCACTCAGTCGTGCCCCACTCCTGACATCCCGCAGGTGTCCGATAAAGCGACCAAAAAACATTTGTAACCTCCAAACCCGTGAACTTTTGAGATCATCTGCTCTCCTGACCCTGGCATTCCTCGCGATGGCTTTTCAAGCCTTCGCTACAGGCCCCGATTTTGTCACCCGGATCCAGCCCATGCTGGAACTGAATTGTGTGCGCTGTCATAACGACGATAAAGCCAAAGGAGGCCTGCGCATGCATACCTTCGATGCCCTCATTGAGGGTGGCGATATCGAGGAGGCCGTTGTTCCCGGTGATCCTACTGCCAGCGAAATGCTCGTCCGCCTTCATCTTCGCACGATTGACGAAGGGGTAATGCCACAAAAAGGCCGAGCGCTGGAACCCGAGGAAGTCGCCACGCTCGAAGCGTGAATCAAAGCGGGCGCTCACTGGCCGGAAGGCGTGGTTCTCACTGAAAAAAACCGCCACCCGTCAAGCGCGTCACCATTCCAGAACGCATCCCCGTTTCCGCTGCCAATAATGCTCGCAGGACGCGGCAACTCCTGATTACCATGTCGATATGGAAACACGCGTGCACCTCCCAGATATGGAACCACCGGCGAGCATCACCGAGGTAATGATCGCCCTCCGCAGCCAGAAACTCGAACCCAAGCATGAACAAAAAGATTGGGGCGACTGGATTAGCTTTTCGGGTCAGCAGACTGTGATCAGCATCGAGTCGATGCGTGGGCTCGCCAGCTCCGCCACCGTCGAGCACACCGAGAGCGATGGCGATGCCATCAATCAGCAAATCCTTAGCGCCTTTGGCCAACTCGGCTGGTTAGGATCCGATGAAGAAGGAGAATTCAGGCTGGACTAAACCACCATCCTCATCAACGGTTCACGGCATGCGCATCATCCCCATTAAAGACGCCGTTTTTGAAAAAATCGAAGACGCTCTGAGCGAACGCCAAGAGGAAACCCAGCTTGAGGTGCTTGCCGGCATCGATTGCGACGACCAGGACCTCGCCAACCAGGATGAGCTTGGCGAGGAGGATCCGGTTGCCACCATCGAACTGATCGTGCAATGGCTCCCCGACACCGGCGAGGGGGTGCTCGATTGGTTTTTTGTGCGTGTTTCCGGCATGGAAACCAACCCGCCAGATGTCCAACACGGCGGCCCCCTGCTTGGGTTCAACTGCCAGGGCGCAGAACCAGACCTCGACGCCCTCATTCTAAGTGCTGTTGGCGCCCTCAACCAAGCCGTCGAATGGGCTGAATTCGAGCTCGAAGAAGATGCCTAAGGATCCACCATGGGACCTCATCGTGGTCGGTGGCGGTGCCGCCGGATTTTTTGCCGCGATCACCTATGCTGAAAAAGCGGGTCCTGGATGCCGGGTGCTCATTCTTGAAAAATCCCCGCAGGTTCTCGGCAAGGTGAAGATCTCAGGTGGGGGGCGATGCAACGTCACCCACGCATGCTTCGACCCGAAACAACTCACGCGTTATTACCCGCGCGGCCACAAGTCACTGATCGGACCATTCCACCGGTGGGGAGCGTCCGATACCGTCGATTGGTTTTGCCAGCGTGGTGTGCTGCTTAAAACCGAACCCGACGGACGCATGTTTCCGGTGACCGATGACTCCCAGACGATCATCGACTGCCTCACGCGTTCCGCCAGCAGCGCTGGCGTGATCGTGCACACCTCCACTGGAGTGCCATCCGTCATCGCCACGGAGACAAGCGACGCTCGGTTTCAGATCACCACAGAAAAAGGCAAACATTTGCTAGCCCGCTCACTCCTCCTTGCCACCGGCGGCACTCGCCTCGCCGCAGGCGCAAAATTAGCCCAATCGCTCGGTCACCCACTCGTGCCGAACGTCCCGTCGCTTTTTGCGTTCAAGATCACCGACCCCCGGATCAACGACTTACCTGGCATCTCACTGACCCATACACACATTTCCGTCAAGGGAACCCAACTCACATCAGACGGACCCTTGCTCATCACCCACCACGGCCTGAGCGGACCCGCCGTCCTCAAACTCTCCGCATGGGGCGCACGTGAATTGCACAACCAGCAATACCATTTCACCCTCACCATCAACTGGCTTCCCAAACTGGATGTAGCCACCATCCTGAGGGAAACCCGCCAAAGTTGGGGCAAGCGCCGCGTGTGCGGTCGCGCTCCCTTTGAATCATTCCCCAAACGACTCTGGGAACGACTCTGCATCGCAGCGGGCGTCGAGGACGACGGCACATGGTCGCAACTCGACAAGTCCACCACGACCCGACTGCTTACCGAGCTCATATCAGGAAATTTTCAAGTCACGGGAAAGAGCCTCAACAAAGACGAGTTTGTCACCTGCGGTGGAGTTCAACTCAGCGACGTCCAGCTCAAAACGATGGAGAGCAAAATCCAGTCGGGTCTCTATTTTGCGGGTGAGATATTGGATATCGATGGTGTCACCGGCGGCTTCAATTTTCAGAATGCGTGGACGACTGGCTTCTTAGCGGGCACCGCGGTCAGCACCTGATTAATCGGAAATGCCTGCCTGATTTGCTATTTGCCGGAAAGGGGACGGGCGTGTATGTTTTAGTGTTGGCGGACGACCCTACGATTGAAAAAGACGCCCAAACACCCAACCCACCCCCACAACGATGAAACGATCCTATCAAGCACTCACATTCTGCGCGTTAACGGCTCTCCCCTTAGGAAGCTCCGTCGCTAGTCAACCGACTGCCCCCCGAGGAGCATCCACCGAATTCAAAGCGGAAGCTCCGGCCCAAAAAACCATCAACTTAACCATCACGGGCATGCGCTGAGGCGTTGGCTGCGTAGCCAAAGTGCGGTCCGCACTCGTAGGTGTTGAAGGTGTTTCCAATGCCGTTGTCAGTATGCCCGACAAGGCAGTGGTCACGGCCAAAAGCAGCGTTAGCCATGATGCCCTGATCAAAGCGGTCAAAGCCGCTGGCTATGGCGCATCTGTAGCTGCCGATTAAACCCGACCAAAAAGAACCCGACTCAAATGTCTAAGGCACGGCTGCGTCGCCGTGCCTTTTTTTAGGGTTTCCCCACATCGATGCACGACGCCGGCTTGGCTCCGTGGCAGTTGCGCTACGGACGCTGCCTAGGCAGGGGCGCCGACCGCTTCACCCGCCAAGGGGTCATCGTCACTGGGAGACACCTGAGTCGCCGATTTCTTGGGGATTCCCTCATCGCTCTGGTTTCCGGGAACCACATTATCCGGTGGCGTGCTGGGCGGGTTACGCATTTCACCATGTTCGAGAATATCCCTGACCTGCTCAGCATTGAGGGTTTCAAATTCAAGTAAGGCCTCAGAGAGCAACTTCAGTTCGCTGTTGTGTGTTGTCAGAAGATCCTTGGCACGCGCGTAGGCGTCATCGATGAGTTTTTTGATCTCAAGGTCGATCTTAAGTGCGGTATCCTCTGAGTATCCTCGGGAGGAGCCGACGTCGCGAGCCACAAAGACCTCACCACGCTCCTCGCCGTATTCAACCATACCGAGGTGCTCACTCATACCCCACTCACAAACCATCTTGCGGGCGATGTTCGTGGCCATACGGATATCACCGACGGCTCCGTTCGTGACATTTCCAAAGGTGATTTCCTCTGCGACCCGTCCTCCCATCGCGACACATAACTGATCGACGAGCTCCTTCTGGCGGTAGGTAAACTTATCCTCCTCTGGCAGGAACATCGTCGATCCCAGCGATGGACCACGTGGGATGATCGTCACCTTGTGCAAGGGGTCGGTGTGCTCAAGCAGTTCATTGAGAATAGCATGGCCCGCCTCGTGATAGGCTGTATTTTCTTTTTCCTTCTCGCTGAGAGCTAGGCTGCGACGTTCGCGCCCCCAGCGCACTTTATCGCGTGCTTCCTCCATCTCGGCAAGCGTCACCGCAGGCAGATCGCTACGCGCAGCGAGCAATGCCGCCTCGTTGATGAGGTTCGCCAACTCGGCCCCTGAAAACCCAGGGGTGCCTCGAGCGATGACGGCAAGATCCGTCTCAGGGTCCATTTTGATTTTTTTACTATGCACCTCAAGGATTTCCTTCCGTCCATTGACATCGGGAAGCCCGACGCTGACCTGACGGTCGAATCGCCCAGGGCGCAACAGAGCAGGGTCGAGAACGTCTGGGCGGTTTGTCGCTGCGATGATGATCACGCCCGTGCGGGTATCAAATCCGTCCATTTCGACAAGTAGAGCATTGAGCGTTTGTTCACGTTCATCGTGTCCCCCACCCATCCCGTGACCACGGTGGCGGCCGACGGCATCGATCTCGTCAATGAAGATCAGGCATGGGGAGTTTTTGGAACCCTGCTCAAACATATCACGCACACGACTGGCACCGACACCGACAAACATTTCCACAAAATCCGATCCACTGATGGAGAAAAATGGCACATCGGCCTCGCCGGCGATCGCACGGGCAAGCAGCGTTTTACCCGTCCCTGGAGGGCCGACCATCAACAAACCTTTTGGCAGGTTACCTCCGAGTTTCTGGAATTTTTTCGGGTCGCGGAGGTATTCCACGACCTCGACCAACTCATCCTTCGCCTCCTCGATCCCAGCGACGTCTTTGAATGTCACCTTGTTACTATCCATGCTCAGCAGCTTCGCCTTACTTTTGCCAAAGCTCATCGCACCACGACCGGCCGATTTCATCTGGTGACGGAAAAGGAAAAAGATCACGAGCACGATCAACATGATCGGCAATAACTGCACCATCAAGAAGCGCATGGTCCCCGAGTCTGGCTGAAAGGGCGCCAAGTCATTGATAAACTGACGCTCCGAGTCGGTCAGCTCCATGTAGTTCACATCAAGCTCGAACGGCTCCAACTCCTCGTCCTTGGTCGCCTTCTCCGCATCCGCAAAAACGTAGCGCAACCCGACGATGCACTTATCATCTGACCCGTCACGGGAGACAATTTCAAAACGGTTCTGTTCATCGTCGGTGATGATTTCACCTCGAGCCAGCATCCGACGCAGATCCGTCAGCGTGAGCAATTCGCCATCGCCATCGCCTGGAAGTTCAGCGACAAGCCGAAGCGCAATCGGGTGCCGCGACTGAATCGACTTCAATGCATCGTCGTGCAGGTTCGTATTGATCGGGATGCGGAATGCCTGCTGGGGGGCTTTTGTTTGATCAACGACCCACGGGTCGTTTTTGTAGAAAAACCCGGAAATCTTGGGCACCGCGGCGGATTCACCCGATTTCTTCAGCTTAAAGCGGTCGTCCGGAAACCCCTTTTCCCTTTTAGGAAGGTTCTGGTCGGCAATAATTTTCCCTGAATCGACATAATCGCGAAACTCCGTGTATGAAAGTCGCTTGGGTTTACCAAATCCGCTCGACTGCCATGCCATAAAAAGGATACCAAGGGCGATTGTCATCAAAATGAGGACACGCCAGTTAACGCCTGGCTTGCCTGATGGGGACGGGGCTTTACCTTTCGGGGATGGTGGAGGTTCAGGTGGTGATTGATTGGACATGAGTTTTTTCTTATTGAAAATGAGGGTCTTAGCAGCATTTCCCACGGGATGAAGAATCGTTCAACGACCGCTGACCCGTGAGACGCGGGAGAAGCTAGCTCGGGTTTAAAAAAAGAAAATGCTTAATTTCTTCCAAAATAGAGAAAGGAATCGACCCCACAAGCCGATCAATCTCTCCTGACCATGCTTGCGCTATTATTTATTACCAGTAACATGCGCGCGTGGCAACACCCGATGACCAGCCCTCCCGCAAGCACCGCCTTTACGGCTGGCTCGAGCGTGTCCCCGTCCTGAGGCGCTTCACCCGCGCAGCTCCAGGCGGCATGAAACACGCCGGCGGACTCGTCGACATTTTTGCATCCTTTGTTTCACTCGATCAACAGGTCGACCGCGCCGAGGCCGAGGTAGCGCTCGACCTCCTCCGCCACGCATTCCCTGAAGCCGATCACGGGTGGTTGGCGAGACGACTCCACCGGGCACTGGCCTCACCTCAGTCGCCCCAAGTGGTCGCTGGCACACTGCGTGGTCAGCTCGATGCCGACGAACGCATCTCACTTGGACTCCAACTCTACCTACTGGTCGTAGCGTCAAACTCTGCGTTTCGAAGCACTGATGCGTTTGCCCAAGTCATGCGTAGCCTCGACGCTCAGGACGTGGGCGAATCCATCCTCGAGGAGATGCGTGATACCCCCCCCCTCTCACCCCTTCCCTTTGAAAAGGTTGTATTTTCCCCTGTTGCCGGGGCCGACGTCCTCTTGCCACCCACCAGCGTAGGTTTCGCCTTTTGTGCCTACCGCGCCCAAGGGCTCGTCCTGATCCGAAACTCAGGCAAAGAACCGCTCTGGATCAGCGGCAGCTCACTGCACACAGGGCAATGCCTCCGCCTCCGCCAACACCAAAGTATCGGCCTGCCTGACTGGACACTGACCGCGGAAGACATTGCCTTTTTTCTCAACGCCTCACGCACCGGTCACCGCCAAACGATCTACCTGAACGAAAGCGGGTCTCGGCTCACAGTGGATCGGACGAAATCCCGCCAGAGCGCGGTGAGACTTGATTTTGGACTGAACGTACACGCAGAGGCTCTCACGGAAACAACGATCAAACTCCCCTCCGGCGAGCCACTCGTTCCAGGCACACTTTACGACCTCCCCCTCCAGGACAAACTGATTCTAAAAAGCGGGGCCGAAGCCCATCTGGAATCACTGCGCAAGCAAGCGATGGAAACCGGCAGTCGCTTCAAAATGGATGCCGGCCGTCAGGAGTGCCTCGTTTCCAATGACCCCACCGCCTTAAAACGTGGCGATGTCTTACTCACCCCAGGCCTTGCTGGCAGAGCCGTGTTGCGTATTAATTACAACGCACAAACCGGCGACGGCCGCGTCACAGTGGTCAGCGCAGATCGCACGGTGATGGTTAATGACAAGGCAGTGCGTAACGACTGCCAACTTGTCGAGGGCTCACTGATCCGTCTCAGCGCCAACCAGGCAGTGCGCTGCCGGTTCAGTGAAGGACTCCTCAATGAAGAACGCGCGGTGATCCGTGAGCTGAGCGTGGAAAACCTGAACCACCGCTTTGGAGCAGACAAGGTGGTGCTCGATAACGTCGCCTTCCGGATTAAACGCGGTGAGATGCTTTGCATCATGGGCCCTAGTGGCAGCGGAAAAAGCACCCTACTCGCCGCCCTCGCTGGACACCTGAAACCGACCCGTGGACACGTGCGGCTCAATGACATCTCCCTCTATGACCACCGCTCTCGGCTGGCCCCTTTTATTGCCAGCATGCCGCAAGAGGAGGCCCTTAACCCACAGCTCAGCGTCCGCCAACACCTCGCCCACGCATCCACCGTGCGCAAACCCCACCTGTCATCAAGGGAACACGCCAAACGGGTTGACTCCATCCTCGCCGAGCTCGACCTTCAGCAACTCGCAAGACGACGAGTCGGGTCAGCCGGTGAAAAAACCCTCAGTGGCGGAGAACGTGGCCGACTCAATCTCGGCCTCGACCTCGGTAGCTCCGCAGAGATTTTTCTCTTTGACGAACCCATCTCGGGATTATCCTCGAAGGATTCCGAGCATGTTGCAGAAACACTGCACGCACTCTCTCGCGACAACATCGTCATCGCCTCACTGCACCGACCCGGCGCGCGGGTGCTGCGACTATTCGACAAAGTCCTGATGCTCGACCAAGGGGGGCGCGTTGCCTTCTTCGGCACCCCCGCCGAGATGGGAACGTATTTCCGCCATGCCTGCAAAGAACTCAGCATCCTCCCTGCCAAACGCTTAAAAAGTCAACAAGCACAACATGCCGGAGCCGACTTTGTTTTTGATGTCTTGGAAACCCCCCTACACAAACTCGCAGGCAAGGAGAACGGCGGTGCCCGCCGGTTCCCATCGACATTCTGGCAGGAACGGTTCGAAGGAAGCCAACTGGTCGATGAAGTCGCACGGGGGGGCGTCCCAGATCACAGCCAGCTCACCGAACTGCCGACCCATAAAAAACACATGGCGGTGCCGATACGCACTCAAAGGCAACGCGGGATCGAGTGGGCGCGATTGTTCCGGACTCACTTTCAGCGCTCCCTGATTTCTAAATTCAGGAACCGGGGCACGATCTACAGTATTTTACTCGAAGCACCCCTACTCGCATTACTCATCGGCGTCACCCTCCGCGCCTCGCCTGATGGCGCTTACTCGTTTCACAGTGGCCTTCACCTCCCCGTCTACCTGTTCCTCACCGCCACCATCGGGATGTTCCTTGGCCTCACCAACAGTGCCACAGAGATTTTACGTGATTCCCCCGTCTTAAGAAGGGAAAGAAATTGCCGATCTGGAACCCTGCTCTATGTCGCTGCCAAATTTCTCGCCCTCGCCATTCTCGCCATTTTCCAATGTGGCATCTACACGTGGCTAGGCCACAGTATGTTAGACATCCACGGTATGTTTTTCATTCACTGGGGGTGGATGACCGTCACCGCACTTTGTGGCACAGCCATGGCATTGGTTGTCTCGTCACTGGTCACCACCGAGCGCGCTGCGCTGAGCGCCGTCCCCTTGCTGCTGGTGCCCCAAATCTTACTCGCAGGCGCCCTCGTTTCCTTTGACGAAATGAACCGAGGCATGTTCCAAGGGGCCGACGAAGGGCGGGCCGCAGGAGCCGAACCCTTCCCTGCCCGCCTCATGCCGCTGCGCTATGCCTACGAAGGGATGATGGTCAGCCAGGCGACAAAAAACCCGTTCGAAAAACGACGCCGTAAAATCCAAGCCGCGATCGACCCCCTCAAGGAGCGCAATGACAGGCGACTCTCCGGCGAAGAAGACCAAGGACTCAAGCCACACGAAAGTGAACGGCTCAACATCCTCACCCAAGCACTCACCCGACTGATGGCATCCGAGGCCACAAGTAGGATTGAGGCCGATGCACTATGCTGGAAAATCACCCAAGCCGGCCGAAGCAAGGATCTGGTCAGACTGCTCGCTATCCCCCCCTACCCAGAGGACGAAAGCATTATCACCCAACCGTCGCGCGATTTCTTTGTGAATACACGCACCGACCTCTTAGTCGCCAAAGCGGAGATTGACCGCGTCGACTACCGCCAGACCCATCGGCGCAGTATTTTCCTCGCCGAGTGGAAATACTGGTTGGGTCTGACCACCCAAACCACCCACGCCTGCCTCTGGGTGATCTGCGGATGTATCGCCCTCTGTTTAACCAGCACCACCCTTTTCCTCCAACTCAGGAACCAGCGGGTCAAGTAAGCCCGTCATCGCACGCTATGATCGGGCTCATTTAAATCAGCGCAGGGTCTGTCCCAATTGTCCCAACTAACGACTCCCTGTATGCTTCCGTCTGGTAGAACTCGGCGAGACCATTGGCCGCGGCGTGCTTTTCTACGATTTTGAGCCGACGGCGTTCACCTTCGTAGTTAGCGAGTGTTTCAAACTCTTCCAGCGCGGCGATTTTTTTAGCCACCAGCCGTTTCTCAACTTTCACTTTGGCATCGAGACGTGCCTGATACCAATCGGAATTGAGAAGGTAGTCGCGGTCAAAAAGTTCACGAATCTCAGGATCACTGATCGATTTCCCTTCATATGAACCCTCGACCATAATGTGCAGCAGCGCTTTGAGTGGAGGACAAGCAAGATCGATCGCGCCGTCCTTGAAGTAGTTACTCGCTATTTTCTTCTGCGTTTCCACAATATTGTCGATCCCATCAATGTAGTCATCTTGCGATTGCTCCTCGGGACGCAGCATTTCATGGGTAAAGACGGTGTCGGGAGCTGAGAACATACGACCCAAGTAAGTCGAAATGAAATTCTCATTTATACGATACCCCAGTCGACTCGCGTAAATGGTCCGGCCGCCACTTTCAAAGTCGTCGATCTTCTCAAGGCATCCATTATCAATCAGGAATTGGGGGTCCCTCTCGTGAACATACATCCGAGACCAAACTTCGGGAATCAGCAGTGAAATGTCGTGCTCAAAGCGGAACTTCCGCCCGATGTGCCCAGCCGCGGTAGAATAGCCAGGATCACCGGTGAGGATGTTACTGACAAGGGCCGCATTAAGATCGTGGATAGGCAGCAGTGCATTAAATGGGCCCTTAGTGAGAGCTCCTTCACTACCCGCTCCAGTGGTTGACGGACTCTTTCCTGTGAGAGAGGCAATAAAATCCATGAAAAGCTCCGGCAACTCCTGATAATGCAGTGGATTAAAAACGGCGAGCGAGCGGATACCCGGCTCAGCTGGATTGTTACGCCGTCCCAGAAGAATCGAATTTACCGGCATTGGCACTGGGGCATCGATGGGAAGGCGTCGGTAAAAACGAGAACCGAGCTCGGCAATATAGACGCTACGTGGGTCTTCCAAATCGGGACGATTCTGGAGGTATCGTGGGTTCTTCGTCGGCTTACCATCAACCATACGCGGAAGGTGCGAGGAGATCACAAAATCAGGGGTATCCTCTCGCAGATACTGGTCAAACATCACCTGCATCGGCTCAGTAAACTGCTCAAAGCGGATCGCATCCTTCTTCATCATTTCTGCATCCGCCCGCGGGATCGGCTCGTAGTTGGAAAAGAATGTACCCCTTCGACTAAAATCAATTTCGGACTGCTTGTCGTAGCCGCGGATGACGGCATCGTCGGGACGTTGAAAAAGTCGGTATTCACAGTTTTTGGCAAACTTGATCGACGGCTGATTCAGGTCTGGATGGAGGCCTTCGATTTGATCCGCTGGGACCACTGAGGTCGCTGTGATATCGTCTTCCGTTTGGATTTTTTTCGCAGGAGAAAAATCTTTACGCAGTCCGAAGGTCCGCCAAGTCCCATCTTCTTCAAAGCCGACACGGAGGTACTGAGTGGCCAGCTTCTGACGTTGGTAAATCAGCTCGTTGCCTAGGCGACCATTAATGAGATCGACACTAAAGCGACCGACCCAATCGTCACCCCAGTCAGATTTATAGAGACGTTTAATCACAAAAACAAGGTCACGTACCGACCGAGGAATCGTGGTGAGCCATTCGTTGTAAGTATCGGTATAGGCCTTGTTGTGAGTGAAAAGACGAATGACTGAGCCCAGTGATCGCTTAACATCAAGCAACGGCCGACTGCTTTTCCCTGGTTCGTTCGGGTTTTTGTATCGGTTTCCGTAATCGTGATAGACCAGCGCAACAGCGGCTTTGAAATCTTTTTTGAAATCCCGAACGATGACCGGCCCCGTGATCATCGCATCCGCAAGTGACTTGGAAATCTCAGATTTCCCACCTCCGGAAACCGTGCATGGTTTATGGCAAAAAGTCCCCTCGGCATTGGTGCCAATGAGCCGCCAGCGTTGGCCTTGGGACGGTTTGACCATTTCGATTTTATAGCCAGATGGAAGAATATAGGTGATGTCAGGCTGTAAGGAAATCTGCTGATCTTTCCAGCTGATGGTTTGGTTATCGAGTTCGATGCGAACATTAGCAGGAATGTAATAGATATCGCGGTAGCGTTTATCGATCCCGTATCCTTCGGGCTGGAGATCCATGAGATCCCCATAACGTTTGACCATATTTTTAAACTGGTGATGCACGTTGCGCTTGAATTTGCTGAGAGAGAAGGCTTCACCGAGGTCGGCACTCGGGTAGGCGATGGCCCCGCCGGCATGTTCCTCTTCTGCGTTACCGAGAAGGTTAGCGGCGTAGCTAATCTGCGTTTTAACCTCTTTTTTACAGTATCCGTAGTAGTTATCAGCAATCAGAGTGACCACAACACCATTGGCATCGCGGCTGGTGATTTTAAATGCCGACCCATCGTTGTAGAGTTCGTCCTCAGACTCCCAACACATACCGTCCTGCTTCTGGCGGTCAGTGGCGTCGGAGACGTGGGGCAAGCCGAGATCCTTCTTTTTAAGGTGGGTGAGTTGGGGAGCAAGAATGACACATCCGGTGTGCCCAGTCCAATGTTCCGTATCGAGACGGGAATCATTTTCTGGAAGGTAGGGGTCGCCGCCGTTGCCAAAGATGCTCTCGACAAAGTCGAGGTTTGAAACCAAGTTTCCTGGGGCAAAAAACCGCACCTCCATACGCCGTTCCTTAGACACACCTGGGATTTCTGGGCAGACGATTGGACGAAGCAGCAGGGAAACAAAAACTTTGGCCGGATTTTTACTGGTCCCAGTAAAGGGAAGAACCATAATATCCTCAGGTGGGTTGAGTGCAGCTTGAAGCAAACCCGCAAACGTTTGCAGGGGGACCGATTTTTTATCGGCAGGAACAGGGAACCCTCCTTCCGCAACATGAAAAACACCCTTGGTCGTGCGGCGGTCTGCCGCAGGATTGTTACAAACCCCCTGATGCACACGGTAAGAACTCAAGATCGAAGATTTAAATTCATCCTGATCTGGTGGCAGCGAAAGCATCCGGCCAATCCCATGACGTTCAAGGACAAGCGCGCCTGCTGGAACCAACGCGGTGGAGGTGTCGACCTCAGTTGATGAAAGTGTTTTGGCTAGATAATCGTGAATCGCCTGATCGACTGGGCAAAGATGATCGGAGAGCAAACGGGTTTTTTCCTGAAAGGAGGAAAGCAGTGAGCGTCCCAGATCCAGAAAGGGGAAGTCTTCAGCATCTCCCACAATATCGTGTCCACGAGCCGCTAACTTGAGGTTTACAAACTCACGCAGACGTTTTTCCTCCTCAGGTGAAGCAATCGCGGGGCCGTTATCGGTGAATCCGATGGTGTCTTTCAACTGGTGCATATATGCGTGTGCACATAGGTGACAACCCAGTGACTGTCGACCCTCTTAAAATGAATTTCATGACATGACAAAAACCAACGAAGTGAGAAAACAAGACCCTCAACAGCCAGTTGTTCATTCATCATTTCGGCCGCGGCCCTTTATCGATAAACCTAGGATCGGGGCACTAAAAAACCTCCCTCAGGCAAACACGCCCTTCACGGCCTTACCTTGACCATCCTTGGTTGCATAAAATGGGCGACCCTCAATTTCGTAAGCTGTCGTAGGATTCACCCCCATCGCGGTGAACATGGTGGCATGCATATCCTCGATACTTACAGGGTCTTTGGTAACGAGGCACGGGCGCTCATCAGCGGTTGCCCCATAAAGAGCTCCTTTTTTCATCCCCCCACCGAAGGTTAATACTGACGAACCACCTGTGAAGTGACGGTGCAGTCCGTAGTGTTTCATCTCCTTGATTACCGTGGTTTTAGCACGTGACTGATCCTTCGCCTTGCTTCCTGGCACCCCCTCCATGATCATATCACGGCTGAACTCACTTGCTACAATCACCAGTGTGCGATCGAGCATGCCGCGTTCTTCCAGATCTTTGACGAGCTGGGCAATCGGCACGTCGATTTGCTGGTGCAGCTTTTGAACCGTCGTGTGCCCATTCTCGTGCGTGTCCCAGTTTTGAAACGGCACATATTCCGTGGTCACCTCGACGAAACGCGCACCGGCCTCAACGAGCCTGCGAGCCAGCAGACAACCACGCCCAAATCGACCCGTGTTGTATCGATCATAGCACTCTTTTTTCTCGAGCGTGAGGTCAAATGCGGCACGCTCCTTTGACCCTAGGAGCCTGTGTGCTTTATCGATTGAGCGCAGCATCGATTCCTGATGGTAATCGCTTATCCCCTCGCCTTGGGGTGAATGTTTCAACGCCTCTTGCAGAGCCTTGTAGCGTTTTGCAAAACGATCTGCACTCATCCCCTTAGGTGGTTTCACTGCCTGGGATGCTTTTTCTGGGTATGGCAGATTCATTGGACCATATTCACTCCCAAAAAAACCTCCCGTGGTGAACGCCTTCAGCTCCTCACTTTCCCCATGACCTTCAAGGCGCTGACCGATATTGATAAACGGCGGCATGACTTCGTTGCGCGCCCCTAGAACCTTTGCCATCCATGCTCCAATATGCGGTGCGGCGACCGTCTGCGGCGGCACGTAACCCGTGTGCCAGTGATACTGGTGGCGCGAGTGGAGAATGTGGCCAAGGTCCGCCTGATAGTGTGACCGGATCAAGGTAGCCCGATCCATTACAGAAGCGATATTTTCCAAGCCTTGCGCTATTTTGATATCATCGACGGCGGTGTCGATGGCGGGAAAGGTGCTGATGATTTTTTCGACCGGAGTCCCTACGTTAAATGGCTCATAGTGCTTAGGGTCAAACGTTTCAGGCGCCGCCATACCGCCTCCCATCCAGAGCAGGATACAGGCATCAGCGGTGGCTTCGGGTTGACCCATTTTCTCACTCGCCACCAACCGGGGAGCCCCACCCAACAAGGTGGCCGCCCCTGCGGCAGTAAGCTTTTCGAGGAAATGACGGCGGGTTAGCCCTGGTCGCGATTCATCATACCATTGATTACTCATATCAGTTTACATAGTTAAATTCCGGAAGCATAAACACCATCCAGAGAAAATCCTCCACCCCATCTGCGGATCGATCATTCCCTGCGAGGGATCGTGCAATCGACCATTCTTTTGCACTTGGCTCCCTCGTTAACGCCACGGCATAAACGTGGCGAATCAGCTTGTCGCGGATGGCATGTTGCTTGATTAATGCTGCCGCGCCCTGCCGCAAAATCAGCGCGAGATTGTCTCCATTGGCAAGATTCATTGCCTCCAAGGTGGTGATCAATTCTGGCCGTGAAGTCACGACCTGCTCACGATTGGGACGTCCCAAGGCAGCCTGCAAAAGCCCTCTCTTGGTAAAGGATGCGCGCAAGGGTCTAGCGTCCCATTCCTGCATACCGTGCGCCAACATCACAGCATTCAACTGCCCACCCTTGGCTCCTTTTTTTCTAAATGCCTCACCGTCTGGCTCAGGCCACACACCTGTCGTGGATCGTATGGCGTCCAAGAACTGCTCGGCCGTCAACCTCCGCCTCACAGGACCTCGGAATTTTTTACCTGCTACATCCTGTTTCACTTGCTCCATCTGCATGCGGTAAACATCGGAATTTAAAATCACACGCATCACTGCCTTGAGATCGTAATCCTTCTCAACAAGGGTATTGGCTAAAAAATCCAACAACTCCTCACTCCACGGCTCGGCATTCATCGTCTCCATGGGGTGAACAATTCCACGACCGATCAACTGCCGCCACAATCGGTTCACGATCGTTCGCTGCATCCGCCCGTTCTCGGGATGCGTCATCAATTCCGCAAGCTGGGCCAACCGTTTATCTCTCGGCAGATTGGGGTCGATCTGCCCAAGCTCTGGATAGATCCATGCCGCATCTGCGATTTCTCCAGTGGGTTTGTCGCAGCGGAACATCTCCAATGGCTCATCGGCCGTGATCGCCGCCAAACTATAAGCATCCTTGAGGGACCATTGGTTGACAAAGCTGTCATGGCACGAGGCACACTTCATGTTGATCCCTAGAAACACCTGCGAAACATTCTGGGAAAACTGGATTTCCTGAGTCTGACTAGCATTCACGCTGCCGCGCCATTTGATCCCCTTCATGAATCCCGACGATCCTTTCACGGGCGAAATCAACTCTCTGACAAAAACATCATATGGCTTATTCTCCAACAACGAGCCGTATAACCACCCCGTCACCTGCTGACGCCCACCATCAATAAAACCTGTTCCAGCGAATTCATTGCGCAGAAGATCATTCCAAAAAACCATCCAGTGCTCGGCATACGCACGGTCATTACTGAGGACACGATCAACTGCAGCCGCACGGTCAAGCTTCCCCTGGGCCAACAGCTTCCTAGCATTTTCATGGGGCGGGAGCCCCGTCACATCCAAATAAAGCCTGCGTAAAAACACCGCATCATCGGCAAGCGGCGGCATAGCTGTCTTTTGCTTACGCATCGTTTTCCCGACAAAATAATCCACGGCCGCGGCCCCTACCACTCCTTGAGGCAGCTTTACCTTGCGAGGCTTCAATGGAGGTTCATAACGTACCTTTGCGAAAGTCACCCCCTCTTCCCATGGCAAACCGGAGGCAATCCATCGGCGAAAAACATCAATTTCTTTTTTCGCCAACGGGTGTTTTTGTTTTTTGATGGGCGGCATACGCTCATCCTCATCATCCGTCAGCAACAACTCCATGAGCAATGACTTCTCTGGTTTACCCAACTCAAGGACATCCCCATCCAAAACCAGCGCCCGGGTATTCATTGAAAAACCGCCTTTCGATTTACCCCCACCGTGGCATTCGATACAATGCTTCTTCATCAACGGCACCACTTCGTGGGCAAAGTCAACCTCCGCTGAATCCAACGAATTCGACGAGGCCCCGATGAGTGTCAGGTAAATCAACTTTCTCAACATGAGTGACAAACGTCAGGTTTGTTGCCTAATTTTCAACTCTTTTTTAAATTTACCCCTTAGGGGGCATCGCGCGATCGTTTAGGAACCCTCCAGCCACATCAACGTGGAGAAATGGCTCACCGCTACAACGGTCACCCGCGCAGACTTCATCCAGACCATGAGCCTCAAAAAAACTGACAGATCACAGCCACTCAACGCGTTATTCTCTTTATTGACAACGAAGATCCTGCAAGAACATTCATGCTCATTTGAAACTAGGCCAGCAAGACCATCATCTATTCGCCCACCCATCCCTATGAAACCATATTTCAAAACCGTGACCCTCATCTCGCTGGCCTCCGCCCATCTCATAGCGGCGCCTGCAAGCCAAATAACAAATCCCGATTTCACCCAAGGCGATCCCATACCCGAAAGAGCGAACCAAGACTGGACCCTCGGCGCCACCGGGGCACGCGGATGGATCTATAGCCACCGCATGGAAACCACTCAGGCACGGCAGATCTACGTCAACAACGTCGACAAGCAGTCACCCGCGGATGGGGTGCTCGAAGCGGGTGATGTCATCCTCGGCGTGGCGGACAAAGCCTTTTCATATGACCCTCGGACCGAATTGGGTAAGGCACTGACCGCCGCCGAATCGAATGCCGGAAAGGGTGAACTCTCCCTCATCCGATGGCGCAAGGGGAAGCAAGAGAATGTCGTGGTCAAACTCCCCGTGCTCGGCAGTTACAGCCCCACAGCCCCCTACAATTGCCCTAAATCCGCCCGTATCCTTAAACAGGGATGTGAGAGTCTGGCACAAAAAATCTCCCAACCTAGATACAAAGCTAACCCAGTCACCCGCTCACTCAACGCGCTCGCACTGCTCGCAAGTGGCGACCCACAATACCTCCCACTCGTCAAAAAAGAAGCCGCGTGGGCATCCGATTACTCGGCCCAACGTATGGCCAGTTGGTACTATGGCTACGTCATCATGCTACTCTCCGAATATCACATGGCCACGGGCGATGATTCCGTGCTTCCCGGCCTGCGCCGACTTTCCCTTGAGGCGTCAAATGGCCAGAGCATCGTCGGTTCTTGGGGGCATAAGTTCGCGGGCTCTGACGGCCGACTTCTCGGCTACGGCATGATGAATGCTCCCGGAGTGCCTCTGACCACCTCTCTGGTTCTGGCTCGAAAAGCAGGGGTGAATGCCCCCGAGGTTGATCTCGCCATTGATCGCAGCCTTAAACTGCTTCGCTTCTATACAGGCAAAGGCTCCATCCCCTACGGCGATCATGCGCCATGGATCCAAACCCATGATGACAACGGGAAAAATGGCATGGCGGCGGTTCTCTTTAGCCTCCTCGGAGAGACCCAGCCTACGAAGTATTTTTCCAAAATGAGCCTAGCATGCCACGGTAACGAGCGCGACACCGGCCACACCGGAAACTTCTGGAACATGACCTGGGCCATGCCAGGTGTCGTTCAGTCCGGCCCCCAAGCCACGG
Source organism: Akkermansiaceae bacterium (assembly GCA_013041925.1). Lineage (GTDB taxonomy): Bacteria > Verrucomicrobiota > Verrucomicrobiia > Verrucomicrobiales > Akkermansiaceae > Oceaniferula. Next base: position 162,387 of record JABDRB010000013.1, read on the forward strand.
GTGCTTGGATGCATGAATTTGGTGCTTGGTATTATGACCTAGCACGACGCTGGGACGGCACCTTCCCTCATCAAGGGCCACCGCAGATGAAGGGAGATAGCACAAGGAGCTGGGACAGCACCGGAGCCTACCTGATTGCCTATGCCATGCCATTAAAAAACATCATGCTGACCGGAAAACAACCCAGCGCAGCCCCAGCCCTGAGTATCAAAGAAGCGCAGTCCATTATCATCGATGGCAGGGGCTGGACGAACAACAACCGATACCACGCCTATGATCAGTTGAGCATGCCACATCTTTTTGAACGTCTGACAAGCTGGTCACCGGTCGTGCGCGAACGCGCCGCCATCGCGATCACACGCCGCAAAGGTGAGCCATCTCCCGTTCCGGCATTGATGAAGATGCTCGATTTACCGTCCGTTGAAGCGCGCTGCGGCGCCTGCCAAGCACTCGTGCACCTCAGGGGCAAAGCCGCCCCAGCCGTCCCAGCCCTGCGCAAGAACCTTCAACACGAAGATCTCTGGCTACGCATTCAAGCGGCGAAAGCACTTGCCAGCATCGGTGATGCCGCGATGGTCGCCCTGCCGGAACTCCTGACGAAACTAGCCGAAGGAGCCACGGAGAAAGACCCGCGTGCCATGGAACAGCGCTACCTCTCCTCCGCCTTGTTCAGCAGTCGGGGCGGTATGCTCAGCCGCTCACTCGATGGAGTTGATCGGGACATGCTTTTCAAAGCCGTGCTAGCTGGATTGCAAAACCAAGACGGCCGCGCGCGTGGAGCCTTCAGCTCGATCTACAACCAACTCAGCTATGACGAGCTCAAACCTATTCTACCCGCTATCTATGAAGCCGCCAAAACTCCATCCCCAAGCGGCATCATGTTCTGCGACCAAATACGCATGGCTGGCCTCGAACTCCTCGCTAAAAATCACGTCAGCGAAGGCATCGAGTTAACCGCGCAGTACGTCAAAATCATGAAGCCGCACGCCAGTGAAAAACGCATCCACAAGGTGCTGGCATTCCTCAAACAATATGGCGCCCATGCACAAAAAACGATTCCTCTTCTGGAAGACGCGGCCAACTACTTTGAAAAAGATGAAAACAGGACCAATGGATTCCCTGCGCGCCTAGGAAAACAGAAAGCTCAAAACGTGCGCGATGCGATTAAGGAAATCAAAGCACTGAAAACACGCCCGACGCTCAAAAGCATCAAAACATCCAGCTAGCCAAACAGGACCAAGCTACCATATGTCAAAAAATCTCCAAACCTATCTCGTCTCGTCTCTTGCCCTCACTTCATCATTATTAATCGCTGACGATGAAATCCGCTACGGTCGAGACATCCGTCCGATCCTCTCGGATAAGTGCTTTTTCTGTCATGGCCCCGATCCCGAAACACGCGAGGAAGGCCTCCGCCTCGACCTCCGTGAGGATGCCATCAAAGACAAGGCGTTCGTGCCAGGACACCCTGAGAAAAGTGCCCTCATCAAGCTCATCAACGCCCATGACAAGGACAAGGTCATGCCTCCTCCCCAAAGCCACAAAAAACTCACTCAGGAGGAAAAGCAACTCCTCCACGACTGGATCAAGGCAGGCGCTGACTACGAACCCCACTGGGCCTACCAACCACCCAAACAAATCCAAGGCGACACCATCGACCGCTTGGTCGAGAAGCACCTGAAAAAGAAAAACCTCACACACGCCGCACCCGCACCCGCGCACACGCTGCTCCGCCGCCTCCATTTCGATATCACCGGACTCCCGCCTAGCTCGGCCGAGGTCACCGCATTTTTAGAAGCCTACAAAAATGCCCCCCAGCAAGCCGTCAAGACCACCGCAGACAAACTTCTCGCATCCCCTCACTACGGTGAACGCATGGCGGTGAATTGGCTCGATGCCGTGCGCTACGCAGACACCGTCGGCTACCATGGCGACCAAAACACGGAAGTTTCGCTTTTCCGCGACTACGTCATCCATTCCTTCAACAAGGACCTCCCCTACAATCAATTCATCATTGAACAAATCGCAGGCGACCTCATTCCCAACCCTACGATCCAGCAGCGAATCGCCTCATCCTACAACCGGCTCGGACAAATGTCTCAAGAAGGAGGCATCCAGGATAAAGAATACATCGCCAAGTATCAGGCAGAACGCGTGCGCACCACATCCGCTGCCTTTCTTGGCTCTACCATGGCGTGCGCAGAGTGCCACGACCATAAATTTGACCCCTTTTCCGCAAAGGACTTCTATTCATTTGCCGCCTACTTCTCAGACATCCTCGAAAAAGGAGCATGGACAGGTGACGGAAAATACCAGGAAGATATCAAACAACATCTAAAGCCTAACATCGTCGCATCGATCAACTCTCGGGAAAGATACGGCCCTTACCTTAAAATCCCCAACCACGATGTCATTGCCCAATCCAAGCGCATCGAATCCGATATCAAGGTTCTTCAAGCAGCTCACCTCAAGGCGTTACCCACCGCAGAAAATGACTTCGCCTCCTGGCTCACCGGTAGTCGTAAAAAAAGTAAAACCAAAGCCAAACCAAAACTCCCCGCTGGTATCACCCAACTCATCAACACGCCCAACAGCGAAGCCGACCCCGCCAACCAAGCCATCCTCTTCAGCCACTTCCTTATTACAACCCAAGCAAAATCACCTCAGCAGAAAAAAATCCAAACTCTCGCAGCACAAAAACCCCAAGCATCTGAGGAATACCGCCACATCCTCACCACCCTATCCGCCAAACGTCGCACCGTCCGCCTGCTCCCGCGAGGCGACTGGACAGACGAATCCGGACCGATCGTGCAACCCGCACCACCCGAATTCCTCAGCCACGGAAACAACATCGGCACCACCCGTCTCGACCTCGCCAAGTGGATTGCCTCGGAAGAAAACCCACTCACCGCCCGCGTTTTTGTCAACCGCGTCTGGGCCCAATTCTTCGGCAGCGGACTATCAACCAGCTCAGGCGATTTCGGTTACCAAGGCGAATACCCTAGTCACCCAGAACTTCTCGACTGGCTCGCTGTCGAGTTTGTCAAAAACAACTGGAGCATCAAACAACTCATCCGCACCATCGTGCTGTCAAAAACTTACCAACAAACGAGCACCCCCGGCGGAGAATCCATCCAAAAAGATCCCGACAACCGCCTGCTTGCTCGCCAGACTCAGCTTCGCCTTCCCGCAGAACTTATCCGCGACAATGCTCTCTCCATCTCCGGATTGCTGACCAAGGATATCGGAGGCCCCAGCGTCCGCCCATACCAACCAGCGGGCTACTACCGCCACTTAAATTTCCCTCGCAGAACCTATGATGCGAGCAACGGAAAAGACCAATACCGCCGTGGCCTATACACCCATTGGCAGCGCACCTTCCTGCATCCGATGCTAAAAAACTTCGGTGCCCCCAACCGCGAGGAATGCGCCACGGATCGCGCCAAGGCAAATACGCCACTTCAGGCGCTCACCCTGCTCAATGACCCTACATTCACAGAATCCGCTCGCGTACTTGCCGCCAAGCTCGTCAAGGAAGGCCATCAAAATATCATCCAGCGTGCCATGATGGCATGCCTCAGCCGGATGGCAACCGACGAGGAGCACAAGCTACTGGAAAAACTCTATCATGATGAACTGAAACGCTTCCAAACAAACCCAGAAGCTACCCAAAAATTTCTCTCGGTCGGCCTCGCATCCCACCCCACCGACATCCCCGCCCCAGAACTCGCCGCCGCGGCATCCGTGACACGCACTATACTCAACCTGCACGAAACCATCACGCGCTACTAGTTGCCATGAATCCTATCACACGCCGCACCTTTCTCAGTCATGGCCTCGCAGGCATCGGCTCCGTCGCCCTGTCGCGCCTTTTTGCGGCAGACAGCTCACTGGCAATCCCGCATTACAAGCCGAAAGTTAAACGAGTCATCCACCTCTGCATGGCCGGCGGCCCATCGCATCTGGAATGCTTTGACTACAAAGCTGAGCTCGAAAAACTCCACGGTCAGGCGATGCCCGAATCCTTTACGAAAGGGCAGCAGCTTGCCCAGCTTCAGGGTAAGGCGCTCAAGTGCATGGGCCCTCAATGGAAATTTAAGAAACACGGTGAGAGCCAGATGGAAATCTCAGAGATCTTTCCACACATTGCCAAACACGCGGACGACATCGCGGTGATCCGCTCCATGCATACCGAGCAAATCAACCACGACCCCGCCCACACGTTCATGAACACCGGCTCGATCATTCCCGGCCGGCCATCAATGGGATCATGGGTGCTCTACGGCCTCGGTAGCGAAAGCCAAAATCTTCCCGGATACGTGGTGCTCACCAGCGCTGGCGGCGGTCAGGGTCAACCGATCTCTTCACGACAATGGAGCAACGGCTTCCTCCCTGGTCACCTGCAGGGCGTCGAATTCCAATCTGCCGGTGCCCCCGTTCATTACGTCCAAAACCCTCTCGGCATCAGCCATGCATCACAAAGTGATGTCATCAATACGATCAACCGGATGAACTCCATCCAATCTGGACGCACCGAGCACCCCGACATCGCCACCCGTATCGAGCAATACGAACTCGCCTTCCGCATGCAGACCGCCGTGCCCGAACTCATGGACACTCAGGGCGAAACACAAAAAACGCTCGACCTTTACGGCTGCACGCCAGGCGACGGAAGCTTCGCATCCAACTGCCTACTCGCGCGCCGCCTTGCCGAACGTGGCACTCGGTTCATTCAGCTCTACCACCGAGGCTGGGACCATCATGGAGCCGTCAAAAAAGGTACCCAAAACACGGCTCAACTCGTTGACCAAGGCACATCTGCTCTACTCACCGATCTGAAACAGCGCGGCATGCTTGATGAAACCCTGATCATTTGGGGTGGGGAGTTCGGGAGAACCCCCATGGCTCAAGGTAGTGGTGAAAAAGCAGGCAGGGATCACCACATTAAGGCGTTCTCCATTTTCCTCGCCGGCGGCGGGATCAAAGGGGGAACCACCTATGGCGAGACGGATGATCTCGGCTACGGCATTGCCCATAACCCCGTATCCGTCCATGACCTCCACGCCACCATGCTCCACCTCCTTGGCCTGCAGCACGATGCCCACACCTTCAAGGATCAAGGCCTCGATTTTAAACTCACTGGGGTAGAACCCTGCCAAGTGATTAAAGACATCCTATCCTAACACAAACCAACGACCCGTTCACCCCGCCACGATATGTCTGGCATTTTTATTTGGATAAATCAAAGGCAGACATCGCTCACTCAACGGTCATTTTGTTTGGGCGGCTTGTTCTCCGAGGCCTGAGAAAAGGAAGTGAGCGTAACTAGGGCGATAAAATTAGGTGTCAGAGGATGGTGGATCGATGGTAATTCTTGGAATGATTGAGAGCATCGTGTTGGGGAGATGAGCGAAGTCGCAATACTTACGGTTGACCTAGCAAATGGATGCTTTCAAGGATGCATCTTCGGGTCATGACTTCGGGGTAATCCTCAGCCAAGTTGACCAACTTTTGCCGGGTGGTTTTGTCCCCGATACGACCGAGTGCTATGGCGGCCTGACGTCGCACACTGGGCGCGTTATCGAGATTGGCCACGGCCTCCAGCAGCGTATCCTGTGCCTTCTTTTCCTTAAGCATCCCCAAACCCCAAGCGGCGGCGGGCCGAAAAAATGGTCGCCACCCCTTATACACGATATGCGTCGGCGGGGTGTTTAATCCAACTTCAGTTTCGGTTGGCTCGTTGGCGAGCACGTCGAGCAGTATTTCAGCGGACGCCTGGTCCCCTATTCGACCGAGGGTTCGGATCAGGTAAAAACAGCACCAGTTGCGTGTTTCGGAATCTTTTCCGGATCTGAATTTTTTGACATATCCCCCAATACGCAGCGCATGTTTTTGATCGTTACACACAATCGAAAGCACCTGCGCGGCTCTCGCTTGAGGTGAATACTTGCGGATATGCCCATGAGCATGGGGCGACAACCCGACCTGCGCTACCAGAACCTTGTCCGATGTTTCCCCGTCAAGGACGGTAAAACACGCTTGAATCACACTCTCCAACATGCCGCTTCGGGCGATGACGCGCGCAGAAATCGCTTCGTAGCTGTCGCGTTCATACAGCAGCCCACGGTCCTTATCCGCGGGCAGGGACTCAACGATTTTCCCAACCCGTTCCCCAGCAGACTTACTTTCCATGCGGTCGAGTGCCTCAAGCATTCTAAAGTGCAGGATCGATGCATGACACCCCTTCAACCAGCTATGCTCAGCGACGCGGAACACGTAGTCGCTAAAGTTGTTGAGTTTGGAAAAGGCATCCACGATGGCTTTTTCGGCCTCGGCCGTTCCGATCAACCCCAAGGCCTCGGCGGCCGTTGCGGAAATATAAATCGGTTTCTGGCCATACCCGAGTTCGTGGAACCCACCGCCTCCCTTCTTTGTCAGGTTGTCCTGCATCAGTTTAATAAGGAGGTCGACCGCTTGGGTATCCTTGAGGTAGCCGAGTGAACGGATCGCCGTCATCAACACACGCAGCTGGGCATCAGGGTTGTTTGCAACAAACTCGCGGATCGACTTTTTAGCGCACTCCCCCCCGACGTGGCCGAGGGTTTGAAGTGCCATCAGCTTATTCTGGGGATCGTCCGAGGACAGCCGCCTCATCAGTTGACGTTCGATGACGTCGAAGTCTGGTGCTCTCCACGTGTCTTCAGAAGTCGATCCCGTGAGGTTCTCCAGAGCAATCCGCACCGCATTTCGCACCGTCGCATGAGGGTCATTCAAGGCACGTGACAACACAGCAACGGATTTGCGGTCACCGCATGCTGAGAGTGACAGCGCCGCAGCACATCGGCTTCCGGGACTTTTTTCGTTTATCAAAGCATGACATAAAACGTCCGCAAATGCGCGGTTGTGAAGAATACCCATTCGACGGATGCCAGACAGCCTGATATCTGCATTGGGATCGCGAGATGCCTGAATCAGCTCATCGGGTTTATCAGGTAGATTGATCGCGGCGGCCTGTCGAAAACGTTCCAGTTGCAAGTTCAGAACGCCGCCGTTGGCTCCATTATTTGCCCTGAACCGGTGAGGGTCACCCTGGCCGATCAGCTTGAGAGGCTTGCTCATGATGGACCTTGAAAGCATCATCGCCGTCGGCGCGCTCGAGGCTGGGGCGTGACAACCGACACAGGACCGCTGCTCGCCTGGACGCACATAGATCCATGACATCTCATTGAGGACAGGTCGTCCCTCGGCATCAACAGCCTGCATGGCCAGTGGTCGGTCGGCGGGAACTTCAACATAAAACGAACCGTCCAAGGCAAGCGGCACGGTTCCGAGTTCGACACCTTCGGTTCCTATGTGGGCGTATATCGTCTTCGTGGGCTCCAGCGAAAACGGCTTACCCTGATAGATACGCACGGCTTTGATACGTTTGAGGTCGGCACTTCGATGCTGTGTATTGAGGACATTCTGACAATAGAGAAAACCTGTTTTATCGAATCGCCGGTCTGCCTTAGGGTCGACCATCGAGGGCCGAGGCATGGGTCGTGACCTAGCGGCGAGGTGCACGACGGAGTGCATATTATTTTCAGCGTATCCCTTGGTGAGATTCTCCGCAGAGCCGGTCGGCATCGGCAGATCAGAGGCCGCCAGTATTTCGGTGACATCCTTTTTCTCTGGATCAAAAACGAGCAAACGGGTTCGTTTGATGGAAGTGCAAAGCAGTCGACCATCGGGTAAGGGCGACATGTCGTAAGGGACAAAACCACGGATCAAAGGCTCGCCGGTTGAGGAGGTTGAGCTAACCACCCCCTTCTGGTTGATGGCGATGATCTTTCCGTCTGGGAAGGCAGCACAGCTGCCAGTGCCATATTTCCTCAACCAATTTGAATTTGATTCGGCGCCGACGTTTTTTTCGTATTGAATCCCGCCGCGGCCAGGGCCGATGATCACCTGCCCGCCGGTTCCGTCCATCCGTGTCTGATGGAGATGAGTTTCTACTTTTGCACGTTCAAGGAAATTATCCATCCTGATAAAGGCCAACCCAGATGCGGTGACGCGGGGTTCTCGATCGGCAGCAATGTGGTAGGTCAGAGGCAAAATGTTGTTGCCAGCCTGGTCGCAGGTAAAAAGCGAAGAGGCAAACTTGGCGTGGTATTCCTCACGATTACCGATGCGGGTGGAACTGAAAACAATCCGCCCGTCCGGCAGTTCGGCGGGGTCGTAATCGTGAAATGGGCCGTCCGTGACTTGACGTAAATTCCCCCCACCCACATCAACCGCAAAAATGTGATAATACGCCTGACCTTTGGGCGCAAAAGAGAAGTAGACCGTCTTACCATCGTAGGAGACACTCGGTGAACCGAGCACACCGCCATCAGCATCACATAACACGGTGATTTTTCCGTCTGGTTTGAAAGGGATCAGACTAACGAGCTGTCGACCAATCGCCGCAGGTGTCGGGGGGTCCATCTCGAAGTAGGCCCGACTGCCGTGGATGTTCTGAACGAAATTATTTTTGTCATGATGGACAAAGGGAAGATAACCGCGGACAAAGACGACGCCATCCGCAAATATTTTGTCGGTAAATGCCGATTCCTTGCCATAGACAATTGGCGGGGCAGGGGCTCCCCCGTGGCCTGGATCCGTTTTGGAGGCGTGGGAAAGATGGCGCCATGGCGCGACCCCATACCCCCCAATAACTTTGGCCCCAAGCCATCCGGAGCTAGGCGTAAAACCTGTCTGGTTCCAGCCCTTTTCTTTCTTTGCGCTGGTGAGCCAACGACCATCGGTGGACAGTTCATACGTTTTCCCATTTTCAAATACAACCCTGACTTTCACGATCAACCCGGCTGGACCATCGATGGAGTTGACCGCTTTGACCGCGATGGAATTTTGTTCAATGATCAGGTTTTTACGGATGTCGATTTTCTGTGGTCGCATCCATGCCTCCTTACCCGCTTTACTTTGGCCCATCTGCTTGCCGTTGATAAAAAGTGTCCACTGATTATCGCAAGTGATCAGCACCTCGCCCGAGACAGGTTTTGCACCCGCCGGAAACTCGAAGCCTTGCTGCAGATAAACGGTCTGGGCTGGAGCCATAGCGGTGGGGTTGCCATCCGAAGCCCCGAGCCAGATCCATTGTGCTCCGTCGAACCCAATAGGTTTCGCATCGCCTGCCGCCCATGAAAGCGAGAACATCATGGGCATCACTAGGATCACGAGAACCATGCTGGCTGCATTCAAAACGCCCATTTTTTTATTCATCGCAAAGAATGAGCTGGCAATGCTCCTTGGATAATTCGCTTCTAGTTTCATCCTGAATTTTTTCTGGTGAAACGCACATGAAGATATGACGGATTCATCATGCTTAGATACCATCCTCTTCGCTGACATCTTTCAACGAAGCACTCTGCAGGCCGCCGATCCTGCACGTTTTACCCCCCCATTACTCTGCATATTATAACACCCTGCGAATCAGGTTACTAACCCAACTTAATACCCAAGAGGCGACCTCGTTGGCACCAGATAAATCAACCCATGAGATAGCAAAGCGATACCAGATTCACCCGAGTCTTGTCACGGTGTGGATGCTTGCCTTATTGGGCAACGCCAGCCACTGACCCACCGTCGCGCGCGTCACTCTGACGCTTCCGCGAGATAGATCACCGCCTCTCGATAGGTTTCGATCGCGGTGCTAGAACGAATATCAAGCGCCCGATCGAGTTGCTTTACGGCGGCTCGGTAGCGGGCCATGGTGACGTAAAGTTTGGCGAGCTCGATGCTGGCTTCATATTCAAAGCCTTCGACGCGGGCAGCTTGCTGGAGGAGCATTTCCGACTGTTGATGCTGTGTTTGACGGGCGTGGTGGCGGGCGAGGAGAATGAGGGAGGAGGCGTCAAGAGGGTCGTTCTTAATGAGCGCTTGAAGCACGGCGGCACCCCGTGACGGATTTTCACCCGAATCGATATCGATGAGGGCGACGAGACGCTGATGTTTCTGTTTGAGCTTCTCGTCTTTGACGGCGGGAAATGACTTTTCAAAGGCGAGCGAGAAGTCGCGAGCGAGTTCCCACTCGCGGATCTGGGTGGAAAATTCCAAAACATTCAACGCGGCAGGAACCGTCGGCTTGGCCTCCATCGCCAACGCGGACATCATCACCGGACGGGCGAGTCGACGACTACCCGCGCGCAGGTGCAGGCTAGCTAACAGGAGATGGTTTCCAGCATCGAGCATTCCGAGTCGGCGCACGAGTTCGAGGTTGATGATGGCATCATCCGTCCGATCCATCGACAGCTGAATCGATGCCTGAAGAAGGTAATAGGACGATTCGTTGGGGCGTGAGGCCAGAACCTCATCGAGAAGAGCAAGCGCTTCATCATTGCGTTGAAGGTATTGCAGGCACTGAGCAGTGCCTACTTTCCAATCGACACTTTCAGGCTGGGTGAGTTGGGCGAGCCGGTATGCCTGTAGCGAGGACGCATATTGTTCTTTATGCATCCTCCCATAGGCGAGCTGACCGTAGGTCGACCCGTCTTGATCGCCGAGGCGGATGGCTTCCTCTAGTGAGGGCAGCGCTTGATCCCAATCATTTTCTCGGGCAAAAACAAAGCCGAGGTTTCGGTGGGCACGGCGGAAGCTGGGGAAGATTTTGAGCGCGTCTTGATAGTGCTTCGCTGCCTCCTTGAGCGCCCCGAGTTCAAACTGAATATTCCCGGCATTATAGGCGATGGCGGCCGACGACTGAAGCATCGGGCTGGCTTTTAATTTTGCCAATGCCTGCTCGCGTTTCCCCGCAGCCATGAGCGATTGAATCGACACTAACAACCCACGCTCCTCGGAGTTCACCGTCGGCTCGATACGTGCATTCACCCGGTAAGACCCGTTAAAGGATTTCAAAAACGACTCATCCTTCCAGTAATCCTGTGACAAAGCAATGGGTTCGGCAGCATGCAGCCACATACTGAATACGAACAAGGGAAGACTAGTAACAAATAACGTTCTCATTTTTTAATCGTGATCGGCCAGGTCATCACCGCCTTAACGGGTTTCCCTTGCCGGGTGGGTGGGGTAAATCGGGATCCGTTCCCAATCCGCTTCGCCAGCGGAATGAGTGCCGGGTGCGTGCTCGAGATGATGGATAAAAATTGGCTTCTCCCTGAGGGAAGAATGGCGACGCGCACGACCACGCGACCACTTCTCGCCCCCTTGATACTCCGAGGAAACGTCACGGACGGGTTACGTAGCAATCGCGGTTTTTGATCGAGCTCGCCGAGGTCATACTGCGATTTAGGTTGGGCGGGTGAGGATTTAATCCCCGGGCGCTTCGGCTTTTTGATGACAGGTTTGACGCTGGGCCGTGGTCGAGGCCGCGCGATCGTCGGTAGTGGGGCCGGTGGTTCATCAGTAAAAAATGTGTCCACTGCCAGACGGGGGTCGATTTTCATAACCATCACCGGAAGCGCCGGCTGGTTAAGCTCTTGAGTGACCGCCAGATCGGCCAGCGCAGGCGGCGGCGGTGGCGGCACATCATCGGAAATCTCCTCAGGGGCTGGCGGTGGCGGTTCGGGAAGGGAAACCGATTCGACCTCCCTGATTTTAAACTCAGGGGACTTATTGGCCAACTCCATCATGCGTGTGGCAACCAACACACCGAGCAATACGGCGGTGGTAGCAATACCGAGGATGATGGATTTGAATTTCATAACTTGCTCACAATAAGGGCCTGACCGAAGCCGGATCTAACAATAATAGAGCGTAAAAAACGGATCATTGCGACGTGGCTAAATTAACGGTGATGGCACCAGCAAGCTTAGCGGCGTCGATGACTTTGACAATGGTGCCGTGGCTTGCCGCGGTGTCCCCCTGAATAATAACAGGCATGTCCTGATTATTTTCAAGCATGGCTGAGACAACGCTACGCACGCCATCAACCCCAATGCTCCGACCTCCTTGAAAAACCTGACCATTGGCCGTCACCGCTATGAGGATGGAGTTTTTTTCGAGATCCTCGGCGGAGGCGGCACGAGGTTTATTCACGTCCACACCCGTCTCCTCGATAAATACGGTGGTGACGATAAAGAAAATCAGCAAGATGAAGACGACGTCGATCAACGGGGAGATATTGATCTCCGACGTGGTGGCATCGTTGCTGGTAAAATGTCTGAATCGGCGCATGGTCAGGTGGTCGGGATCAGAGCCACATGGAGCCTTTGTTGGAGTGTGGCATGGGTGGTCTGAGTTTGTTTACGCAAGAGGGCGAGAAGAAAAGCAGCGGGGATCGCAATGAGAAGTCCGGCCTGAGTCGTGATGAGCGCCTCTGAGATACCTACGGAAATTTTATCAATCGGCTGGGCCGCACTGCTGCTGGCCAAGCCGGAAAACGTAACAAGCATCCCAGAAACGGTCCCCAAAAGCCCCGCCAGAGGCGCCGCAGCGGCAAGCACCCCAATGAAGGGCAAACGACGCTCGACCCACGCAAGCCGATCCAACTCAAACGTGGCAAATTGGCGGACGATCTGGCGTCGATCGTCCCCAGCAAACACATGGCCGGCAAGCTCATGTTGCACCTTCTTCAGTCCGAGCCATGTCGAGGCAAGGACGCTGTATAAGCCAACACCTAAGAAGACGAGCCCCCAAAGTATAGGACCCCCTTGATGAAGAACGTGTTGGAGCTCGGTGAACATGGGATGCGATTTTTGATACCTCAGTGTGAATCGGGTTTATTTGTCAGAATTTCCCCCATCCGCACGATTCTTTTGAAATTTTTCACCACGCAGACCGTTCACCAAAGTAAGCCCGAGCTTCTCGGTGTTCTGCGTAATCCCTTGGCATCGACGGGAGAGCAAAGCGTGGATGATCAAGGCGGGAATCGCGACAACCAAACCAAACAGAGTGGTGACAAGGGCTTCGGATATTCCACCCGCTAGGGGTTTGGCGTCACCCGTGCCCGAGACGGTAATAACATTGAAGGTCCGGATCATCCCCGAGACGGTCCCCAGCAAACCTAACAACGGAGCAGTAGCCGCAGTAATCGCGATAAAGGGAAGCCAACTTTGAAGTTTATTTTGCACCCCGATAAGTTGTTCATAGAGGACTTCCTCGACGACGTCCGGCCCGGCTTTGACGTAGCCAAGACAACGACCGACGACATCCGATACGGGATGGTAAACCTTGGATGCGATACTCTCTGCCTGCGCTTGATCTCCTTCACGCAGGGCGGCAAGAATGCGAGAAACCCAGTCGGGGGCCGGCGTCCGAATCCGGACAATCTGAGCCAATTTGATCATGCCTGAAATCGCTGAGAACAAGGCGATGCCTAAGATAGGCCAGATCCAGAATCCTCCCTTGCGGAAGATGTCGAGTTTATCGTTTTCCATGGTAGCTAGGGCAAGCGCCTTACCTCCGGTGACATCGATACTGAGTATCGCCTCGCCTCCTGCCATCACGGTTTTAATTTCACCCGACTCCCCAGGCAGGATCTTGGAGTTACGTGACCCTTTTTCCCACACCACGGAGCCCGTCAGGCTTCCGTCTTCTGCGGTAAACCAAGCGGAAGGTCCCGCAAGCGCAAAGGTTCCTGATTTGACGGTCCCATCTGGCGCCACCGCCTCACCCACGAGGGTGCTCCCACCGACCAGCTTTTCCAATCGATGAATCCCCGCTTCAAGCGACCCAAGACGGGATTGCAGTCGCTCGGCAGGCGTTCCGGTCGGGCTGTGAAAGTTATCGAGCTCTTGACGATAGATCTCACATTCGCCGGGAAGAAGGAATGTCTCGAGTTTGATTCCGTAATCGCGCAGTTGACCATCGACGTAGGTGTGATCTTGTCCCGATGTGTAATGCTTTTTTTCAAGTGCTTTGAGCAGGGTGTCACGGTCTGACTTTGCCATGCGAGCGATTCGGACTTTACGGCGTTGCTCCATCAGGGATGCGCGGGTGACATCAAAGGCCTTGGCCAGATCGGGCTTTTCTGCGGCGATCGCTTCTCGCGCATGAGTCAATCGACTTTGTGCATCGACGAGGTCCTTACGGATGGACAGCTCATCGTCGGTAGCGGCACGGGCAGCCGAGACAAAAAGAATGGCAACGAGGGCAAGTGCGGTGGGTAATTGGTTCATGGCACTACTTTTTCTCTGACCCCTCCACCTTAATGGGGAGCTTGGTCAATTGGGGTTGTTTATCTTTCTGATAGACAGCGATGGTGCGGCGTATCTCATCGGCTAAATCAGGTTTCGGTTGCCACTCCCAGCCAGCTTTCCCGGGCACCCCTATACCGGCAGTTTCCCCAGCAGCGGTGGTGTAGTAGGCACGACATAGACCAAGGTAGAGCACATCGACAGTCATCCTTTTCCCCTCGGAAACTTCACGGGTGTCTTCATCCACCGTGATGCTCCGGTTAAACCGGGCCGAGGCGGTCAGCACGGCGATGATCGACTGGAGCACATCACGTGGATTTTCCAATGCGCTTGGCGAGCGTAACCGCTGCGCGTCAGCCGAGATTTCCTCGAGTAGCGGCTGAGGAAAACGTAACATCAGCACCTTAACGCGCGGGAGAAGCCTTACCATAGCATCCCGGAGAAGCTGATGCGCCTTGCGAAACTCTGCCAGCTCCGACTCGAGTTTCTGTTTATTTTCATCGACTAGCCCGACGGATTCGCCGGCTTGGCGCATCTCCTCATCGAGTAACGTGAGCTCTTTCTGGTAGAGATCGAGCAAATCTTGCATCCGTTTTTTTTCGACCTGCCATGCGGATTTCTCCTCGGAGAGGACACGCTCAGTCTGGACCCACTGACGGATCAACTCGCGAGACACCGCAGGGTCGATAGCGGCGTCGGATTTTTCCGCCTCATCCTGTCCACTCACCCATGGGGTGAAGGATACAACGAGCAAAAGAAGAAGTGCAGGATATTTCATAGATGCTTGGAGTGCATGATGTGCGTTCGTTTACTTAGGCGAATTATCCGGCGTCTGCAAGTGCACAAACGCCAGCGTGTCTTCGCAATCACCTCTCGCAACGCCACTTAGAACTTCACCTCAAACCCCGTATAGAGATGGCGACCTCGGGCATTCCGGGGGCCATGAGGGACGCGACTGGATATATACACCTCGTCGAAGAGGTTGTTGATCCCAGCAATTACCGTCCAGTTGTCATTGATCTGGTAGTAGCCTGAGAGGTCGACCAAGACAAACGAGTCCAGTTTTCCTTGCCGCGAACTGGTGACCGGTGCACTGAAGTTATTGCCGGTGCCATACTGGCTGCTGGTGAAGCTCGCATCGAGATTCACCCCCCACTGGTCCGTGGCCAATCCCACACCAGCGGCAAGTTTCCACTCGGGCACGTAGGGGAGTTCGTTTCCAGCGACAGCACCGTCCCAAATACCGTCCTCTCCACCACTGGCAATGGCGGTCTTAAATTCAGACTGCGTCCAGGTTGCGCTCACATACATGGGCAAACTAAAGCTAGGGCAGTCATAGGCCGCGTCGTAGGATGCGAGCAGTTCGATTCCGAGCACTTCCACATCCCCTGCATTACGGTCCTCTCCCGTGCCCCCGCCGATACTCTCGCGGGCGATCAGGTCGCTAAAGTCGGTGTAGAATCCAGCCAAATCAATACTGAAGCCATCTCGATTGTGACGCCAACCCAGTTCATAGGACAGGGTTGTTTCTTCTTCCACATTACTCTTGAGATGAGATCGGGGACCTGGAACGGACACCCCGCGGTAGACGCCGCCGTAGATCGTATCGGTATCACACAACGCATGGGTGAACCCAACGCCCCCTGCCCAAATTCCGTAAGAACCCGATCCGGAGGTCTTGGCAAAGGGAACAGGATCTGTGCTCTTCGCCCACTCGTCATACTCGACATCAAGGTGCTCGTAGCGAACACCTGGGCGGATGGTTGTTTTTCCTATCTTAATCGCGTCTTCAATAAACAAGGCAAGCGCATCTGTTTGTTGGCGACGGTTGCCATCATCTCCCGGAACACCATGCGGAGTCGAGAAGGAAAAATCGCCCGCCCCGTCACTGACATAATCATCACTCCACTGGAAACGCCTCACGCGATCAGTATGGTAACGCACACCACTCACAACGCTGTGATGCACAGCACCCGCATCAAAATCATACTGACCCGCAAGCTGAAGCCCGTAGCTGTAATAATCTCGGCTGTTCGCCTTCACGTTGGCCACACTCCCGAAAGTCATCCCCCTCAGGGCCATCACCTTCGCTGGATCAAGCAATGCCGTGTCCAGGCTACCGCCATCGATCTTATTCAACTTATACCAGTTCCGGTTATATCGATTGTAGTAGGCGGTGGCCTCGATTTTCAAATCATCCGTCGGCTCAACCGTATACTTGAGGTAGGTGCGATAGTGAAACGCATCCATGTTGTCAAATTGCGCCGCAGAATAAAGATCATGCGAACCACTCGAAGCATCAGCCTCGGTTAATCCTAAATAGGATTCCTTCGCATCAAAATCAGACGAGCCAAATTTCAATTCAAATCGCTGCTTCATCGCCGAGTCGGGTTCCCAAAACATCTTCACCATCGGCTCAATCCGTTCAAACCCCGTGTCCAGCGCATCACGCCCTTGCACCGACCGGAATCCATCACTGCGATGGTAGTGCATCTCGAGTAAATAACCGACCAGGCCATGGGATGTCTGCACTGTGTCACCATAGTAACTGTGGCCAAACAAGGTGTTGTCACTGCCATAAGTAACTTTAGCATAGAATGCTTGCTCTTCGGGAATCTCGGTGGACAGATAATTAATTACACCTCCCGTCGTGTGCGGACCATACTTGATCTGGCTCGACCCCTTGAGCACTTCAAGCCCTGACATACGACCCGCCGAGGGCGAATAGTAGGCCGAGGGCGCAGAGTAGGCCGCCGGCGCCATCAGAACACCATCCTCCATGATCGTCAGCTTGGCCGACCGACCGCCATCGACGCCACGAATCGAAATATTGGGGAAGTTTCCGTAGCCATTTTCCTCACGGACGTAAACACCCGGCACCTTGGCAAGGATACGGTTGATATTAGTATTACTGTGGTTGCGGATGTCCTCGGTGTCGAGGTAGGCGGCCGACCCCACAAGGTCGAGCGCACGGTCTTTGCCTCCCACCACCGTCAGAGGCGAAAGTTCACCATCATCCGTATTCGCAACAGACAGATCCGAAAGGATCAATACCGCCACGGCCAACTTCACCGTATTCTCAATGTTCATATCTATTCTACCTAGTTCATTTCTCGTCAACCACGCGAGGACGAACGGCTAACGGCATCTTTGTTATTGCGAATGATTCTCATTAGCAAGTTTAATCCAGAGGAAATCTTATTTTTTTCCCTTGCTGGATAGTGAAGGCTGCCCCCTAGTCGTGCCGACATGTTTGCACCCAAGTGGAAAAAAGAAGCGAAGCTACTGGATAAAGCGGCCAAGAAGTTCCTGAACTACAAACGTGATTTGCTGGATGCTCGGCAAATTGCGGAAATTGATTCCCGTCGTCACGACGTCAACAAGGCCAGGAAGGCAGGTAATCAGGAACAATGTAATGAGGCCTCCAAGCAACTTCAAGCCACCTGTGAGGGTGCCCTACCCCGACAGCCTAGCCAAGGGTGGGTCGAAGAAAACTTGGAAGTGCTCTTTGTTGCAATCGTCATCGCGCTCGGGCTCCGCGCCTACGTGGTGCAGCCATTCCGCATCCCCACGGGATCGATGCAGCCGACGCTGAATGGCATCGTCGCCACCTCAGTGGAATCGGCGGACGAGTTCCCCTCGTTTGTCGTGCGCCAGCTGCAACAGGCGAGCCATGGCCGGAGCTATGTGAATTTGGTGCTGAAAGAAAACAAACGACTTCGGCAGAAAAACCCTATCATCGAATCTCAATTTCTCCACTTTTTCACGCGCACCTATATCCACTTTGCTGATGGCAGCAAGATGACATTCCCGGGCCCCAAGGCCGCCTTAATGAACCGTAACGGCATGGGATTTGGTCGAATCTGTGGTTACCCTACCCGAGATATGAGTCAGGCAGAACAACAGCAATATCGCATCGACATGCAAAGCACCCCGCCGTCGGACATGTCCTTCGAAGGATCAGGCAAGCGACAAACCGCCATGATCAGGCCAGAATTAGCCGCAGATACGGTCATTGCCCGTGGTTACATCGATACCGGAGACCTCATTCTCGTGGATAAAATGTCCTATCATTTCCGTCGACCAAGCCGTGGCGAGGTTTTTGTTTTTGACACCCGTGACATCAAAAAAATCCACAGTTCAGCGGCCAGCAACGGCAGCGCAGCCGGCTCCCACTACATCAAACGACTTGCTGGCGTCCCCGGAGATAAACTCCAGATCCACGGGCTCGATCTTCACATCAATGGCGCCAAAGCCAAGGAGCCCGGAATCGCCAAAGTCATGAGCCTCAAAAATGGCCACCATGGATACGAACCCACCTACCGGCTGGCAGGTGGCCAGACATTCAAAGCGAGGGAATCCAGCATCCCGGGCATGAACGAGTATATCGCGCTCGGCGACAACAGCTTCAACTCATCCGACTCCCGTTTCTGGGGAACCGTCAAGGAGTTCAACGTCATTGGCCCCGCCGCCTTCACCCTCTGGCCCTTTAGCAGCGGCCACTGGGGTGTCATTAAATAGTGTATGCCCACCACTTCACCATGTCCTCCTCCCAAGAAATCACCCGCAAGGCGAAATCCAACCTCGCCTTCGCCCTCTCCTGTCTCCCCAAGGAGCGCAAGCGGGACATGGTTACCTTTTACGCCTTCTGCCGCGTCATTGACGACCTCGCCGACGACCTCGACATCCCATTAGAAAAACGGCAACAAGGGCTCAACGCGTGGAGCCATGGTATCAACCACGGGTTCGATCAACCCGATGAACTCCAGGCCGAAGTCATGGAGCTCATCGATCGATACTCAATTTCCAAGCAGCCCTTCCTCGATCTCATCTCCGGTTGCGAATCAGACCTCCAACCGCAACGGTTCAACACCTGGGAGGATTTAAAAAATTACACCTACCGTGTCGCCAGCTGCGTGGGTGTCATCTCCACCCGCATCTTTGGCTGCACACACCCGGACTCAGAAAAATATGCGGTTGCCCTCGGTCATGCACTGCAGTTGACCAACATCCTGCGGGACGTCGATGAAGATCTCCGCAACGGTGGACGCATCTACCTCCCCATCGATGATTTCACCCGCTTCCAATACAGCGAACACGACCTTACTCAGAGGATCCACGATGAACGATTCACCGCGATGATGACCTGGCAGGCCGACCGTGCCGAAACACTCTACCAAGAGGCCCTCGACCACCTCCAAGCCGAGGACGCCAAGGCGCTGAAAGCCGCCGAGGCGATGCGCAAAATCTATCACTCCTTGTTAACCAAAATGCGGAATGACCACTTCCATGTTTTCACTCAACGCTACTCCCTCTCGAAGGCCAAAAAAGCGGCCATTCTTCTCGCCACGCTCGCATCACGCTAACCTCACCCCACTATCGCCTCGCGGAGGAAAATCATTTCTTGATCGCCAGAAAAGGCTCGCCTCCTATAATCAGCCGACATCAACCACCATGAAAGCCCAACACATCACCCTCCTGACCATCGCCGCTGCGGCCTTTGTTTCTTGTGCCCCCTCACCGATGGATGGCTCACAAGCAGAAGTCCCCGCACCCCAGATCGATGGATACCACAAAATCCCCATGGGAAAACGCACTCCAGACGGCAAGGCCAACAGGGTGATCAGCCCCTACCGCCCCTACAACATCATTGATGTCACTGGCTACCGCAGCGGTGATATCGTAGGGGATCCATCCACAGCTCAAGTAGATCTAGCTACGAACAAGCTCATTTTAAATACATCCAAGTTTCTGCGCATCCCATAAATCCATACCCACCAAGCAGACGATCGCTTGCCCCCCTGCACAAACCCAACGCAGTGGGGGATTTTTTTTACACAGCCCCTCGGTTGACCACCGCTCTTGAAATCAACGCCAGCCCCGCTGTCTCTCCTCCCGATGATCAAACCTCAACGATGCTGGATTCACCGATTACGCCCCCCCACCGCATTCTTGGGGACGCTCGGATTGATCACCTGTTTCACCCTTTATTTAACCTCTTGCCAACCAAGCGGAGCACGATCCACCCCCCTAAAAATCGATATCCCAAACGCGTGGAAAGCATCGACCAACAGCGCATCAACTCGCATCAGCACCGGCTGGGTAAAAGATTTTAACGACCCCCGACTCAGCCAATTGGTCGATGAGGCCAACAACAATAACCCCGACCTGCTCGCCACCTCAGAACGGTTAAAGGCAGCGCGCACCGGAGTCGTGCGTGCACGCGCCAACAGAATCCCCTCCGTAAGCAGCTCCACCTCAGGTAGCCGTAGCCGAACCAACCGTGATGCCGCCGGCAGCTCTCGTAGCTACACAACCAACCAGAATATCAACATCGGCGCCAGCTGGGAAATCGACCTCTGGGGGCGACTCCGCCACCTGCAATCTGCAGCACGGGCCGACTACGATGCCACCATCGCCGACCTCCGTGCCACCCGACTCTCACTAGCCGCCAACACCGCCAGCTTATGGTATCAACTCATCAGCGCGGAAAACCAGGTTAAACTCGCCGAGAACACGCTCGCCAGCTACCGCAAGGTGGAAAAAATCATCAGCCGCAACTACAAGGCTGGCACGGCACGCGCACTCGCACTCCAGCTGTCGCGCAACAACGTTTATAGTGCCGAGCGCATCCTCCGGTCCCGCCTACGCAGACGGGATGACTCGCGGCGAAACCTCGAGATTATTCTTGGTCGCTACCCGAGCGGAGCGATCACCTCCCCCACGTCATTACCCGGCATCCGGCAATCAGTGCCTTCCGGTATGCCCGCAGACCTCATCAACCGCAGACCCGATCTGGTGATCGCTCGGAAACGCCTCGAAGCCACCTTCCACCGTGCCCATGCCACCCAGAAAAACCTGCTACCGTCACTCCAGCTCACCGGAAGCACCGGCATCCGGTCGTCCGACCTCGGCAACCTGCTCGACCCCGGCTTTCTCGCCTCATCCATCGCCTCATCCATCAGTCAATCGCTTTTCGACGGTGGATCCCGGCGCGAAGACGCCCGCGCCGCGGTCGCCCGCAACCAAGCCGAGATCCACGATTTCTCCACCGCCGCCCTCAAAGCCTTCCGCGAGGTCGAATCCGCCCTGGCCTCGGAAAATTGGCTCAAACAACAGGAACACTACCTGCAAAAAGAGCTCGAACAAGCCGCCCTGGCCGAAAGACAAGCCGAACGCGATTACGCCGAGGGGATCGAAGGCGTCGACATCCTCGACCTGCTCGAAACCCAACGCCGGGCGTCCAACGCGCGTAGTTCTCTCATTGACCTGCAAAATCAACGCATTCAGAACCGTATTAACCTGCACCTCGCCCTCGGTGGGGATTTTGCAACTTCTCCCTGAATCGACTGTTGCTTCAACCTCACCTGCTGGCCCGCTCACATCATCCCTCATTTCCCCCTAAGATGCGTATCCTTCTCCATATCATGATCGCCCTCGCCATCCTCGGCCTGGGAATAGGCGGCTACTACACCATGAAGGACCCCGAAAAACTGAAAAAAATGGGTTTCAAGGTCGACAAAAAGAAAGCCCCCGGCACCCGTCCGAAACGCAAACCCGAACCACCGATGATCCGCACCCGCGTCGTCGAACTCACCCAAAAGGACCACACCATCCTACTCAAAAGCCAGGGTGAGATCCGCACCCACAACGCAACCTCACTCACCCCCCAGATCAGTGGACGCGTGGTCCAATACTCCGAGAATTTTGAGGATGGTGCCTACTTCAACAAAGGCGATGTCTTGCTGGAACTGGAAACCGCCGACTACCTCACCGACGTCGAGTCGGCCAAGGCTCAGCTGGCACGCGCCGAAGCATCCTTCGCCCAAGAAGAAGCCAGAGCAAAACAAGCGCTCCTCAACTGGAAGGACGCCGGATTCGATGAAGACCCCAGCGACTTGGTCCTGCGCAAACCCCAACTCAGGCAAGCCGAAGCGAACGTTAGCTCCGCCAAGTCATCCCTGGCGCGGGCTCAACGTAATCTCGCCCGCACCCGTGTCCGCGCACCCTACGACGGCCGAGTCAAAAAACGTAACGTCGGACTCGGCCAACAGGTCGGTGCCAGCACCTCACTCGGGGAAATATTTTCCACCGACTTCGCCGAAGTCAGACTACCGCTGACAACACGTGACCTCACCTACTACAGCCCACCTAACAAACCCGAACCCGCCACGGAGAAAAACAACGTCACCTTTACCTCCTTCCTCTCCGTCGCAGAGGACAAAGGGTCCACCCAATGGGCCGGAACCATCCTCCGAGCCGAAGGTGAACTCGACAAGAATTCGCGCCAACTCTTTGTCATCGCGCGTATCGACGACCCCTTTGGCCTCAAATCCGACAAACCCGCGCTCTTCATCGGCCAACCTGTCCGCGCCATCATACCGGCTAAAACACTCCAACAAGTCTACACGATCCCGCGTAAACACCTCAGCGAACTCAATGAAATCCTCGTCGTTCGCGAGGGACGCCTCAAGCGCGTCACATTCACCCCCGACTGGTCAAATTCCACATCCATGATTACCCGCGATGGTATCGAACCAGGTGATCTGTTATGCACCACTCGCCTCCCCTACGCACCCGAGGGAGCACCCGTAGAAATCATCCCCGAGGAGGAGGAACCCCTCTCCTCCCATCAAGTTCATCCGAGCGACTCCCGATAATCGCCGGCCGCCCCCCCTCCAGCCCTCTCCACCCTTTCTGATCAAATGCTCCGCTGGTTTGCACGCAACGATTACGCCGCCAACTTCCTGATGGTCGCTATCTTGTTGGCGGGTGCCTATTCACTGTGGTTCAAAGTCCCCACCGAAGTCACCCCAGCCTTCCGCATGTCCAGCATCTGGGTGACCATTCCACTGCCTGGTGGCGCCCCTAAAGAGGTCGAACAAAAAATCGTCCTCCCCGTGGAAAATGCCCTCAAAGGCCTACCCGACATCAAAACCATCACCGCCGATGCCAGAAAGGGAAGCGCTCGCTTCTACATCGAAACCAAGGACAGCGTTGATATCGACAAACTCCGAGCGGACGTCGAATCCCGTATCGACAGCATCAGCACCTTCCCCAGAGAAATGGAACCCCCTCGGGTGCGTATCCCCGATACGGCCAGCTGGATGGAGGTGATCTCCGTGGTCGTTTCCGGTCATATGTCTGAAAAAGACCTGCAAGCCGTCGCTCGGCAAGTCCGTGATGACCTGACATCACTTCCAGGCATTTCAAAATGCGATATCATCGGCACACGCAATAGTGAGATATCCATCGAGATCAACCAACAAACGCTCAAGGATTACGGACTCACCCTCGATTCCGTCTCCCGCGCTATCCAACAAAACTCGGTCGACCTCTCCGCGGGCGCCATCAGCTCCGATGCCGCCCGTGTCCTCCTTCGCTCGACGAATCAAGCCCTAGAACGTGAGCAGTTTGAAAATATCATCATCCAACGTGGCGATGGTGCCGAGATCAAACTCCGTGACATCGCAACGGTCAAAGACAGCTTCGATGAAAACCGTAAGATCAGCCGACTCAATGGAAAGCGTGCCATCATCATCGAGGCCAAACGGCTCGACGGCGAAAGCGCACTCAAGATCTCCGACACCGTGCACGCCTATGTGGAAGAAGCCGCCACCCGCTTCCCTCAAGGCGTCGAACTCCATACCTGGGATGACGATTCCGTGAGCTTGCGCGGCCGCATCTCCACCCTCTTCTGGAACCTCATCCAAGGCTGCATCCTCGTTTTCCTCATCCTCGGTGTCTTCCTCCGCCTCTCCCTCGCCTTCTGGGTGGTTCTCGGTATCCCCGTCAGCTTTGCTGGAGCATTCCTGCTCATGCCCACACTCGGCATCACAGCCAATATCATGAGCCTATTCGGGTTCATCATCGTCTTGGGCATCGTCGTCGATGACGCCATCGTGACGAGTGAACACATTTTCTCCAAACTCAAAGCCGGCATGGCTCCGCTTGACGCAGCGGCCACAGGGGCCAAAGAAATTGCCATCCCAGTCACCTTCGGCATACTCACCACCGTAGTGGCATTCGTCCCACTCGCCTTCCAGACAGGCTGGATGGGCACGCTGGCCAAACAAATCCCCTATGTCGTCATCCCCGTCCTGATCTTTTCCCTGATCGAATCAAAATTTGTCCTCCCCTCACACCTCAAACATCTCAAAATCAACCGGACGAGCCGAAATCCCATCACCCTGATCCAACAGGGTGCCACCAGGCTACTGGAGGCATTTGTCGCCAAAATCTATCAACCCATCCTTCATCTCAGCGTTCGCTTCCGCTACATCTCACTCGCCATCTTCCTCGCCATCGGACTCGGCAGCGTCGGATTCATATCCAGTGGCGTGATGGGCTTCCAGTCGATCCCATCCGTCGACCGCTACTACATCTTCGCACGCCTCGCCATGTCAGACGGTTCAACCTTTGATGATACGGACGCTAAGATCAACGAGATCACCCAAGCAGCCTACAGCCTGCGGGAACAATTTACCGATGGTGATGGCGGCCCGAGCCTGATCGGCAATGTCATGTCATCCACCGGTGGCTGGCCGAGCTGGGGACGAACCAGTAACACCTTGGGTTACGTGCTCGTGGAAATCATGCCGCCCGGAAGCCGCCATCTTCCAGGCCCCAAAAACCAAGTCATCGCAGATGCCTGGCGCAAAGCCGTCGGTGAGGTCCAGGGCGCTCAATCATTCTCAATCCGAACCGAACGATCGGGCGGCCGACGCATGAAGGAACGCGATGACGTGGAAATCGAACTGCGTGGACACGACAGTGACGCCATGATCCCCGTTGCACACGAAATTCAAGCGGCACTCACGGCAACCGACGGCGTCAGAAACGCATCCACCAGCATCCAAAACGCGCAGAACGAATTCCAGATCACACTCCGTCCATACGGCCGCGACCTCGGCCTCACCCAAGAAAACCTCGCACGCCAAGTCAGGCGCGCATTCTTCGGCGAACAAGCACAACGCATTCAACGCGGCGAGGAAAGCATCCGGGTCATGGTCCGCCTCCCCAAGGAGCAACGCGAATCACTGCACACGCTCGACGAGCTCCAAATCACACTCCCCAATCAATCAACCACGAACCTCGGCTCGGTCGCTGTGATTTCCAAAGGCTATTCCCCCCCCACCATACGCCGCCGTGATGGCGCCAGGATTTACACCATCTCGGCCGTCCCTGAGAATTCCGACACCAGCCTCTCACAGATTGGCAAGGACATCGCCCCCAAACTTGATCAAATCACTGCCGCCAACGCGGGCGTGAGCTGGAGGTTCGATGGCATGCTCGCCGAGGACGCCGAAAACAAAACGCGTCTCTGGGTCTCGGTCGCAGTACTGATGTTTACCCTCTACGCCTTATTAGCCATTCCATTCCGCTCGCTCACGCAACCCCTATTCGTATTACTCGCCATCCCCTTTGGAGCCATCGGCGCCATCATCGGTCACGTCATCATGGATATTACCCCGTCCTTCCTCAGCCTCTTCGGCATGCTTGCCCTCGCCGGCATCGTTGTCAACGACTCACTGGTCATGGTCGATTTCACCAACCGTAAACGACTCGACGGCTCGAGCGCCTACGACGCCGTCATCAACTCCGGAGCCGCAAGGTTCAGACCCATCCTGCTCACCACCCTCACCACCTTTGCTGGTCTTCTCCCCCTAATCTCCGAGCGCTCCATCCAGGCCCAGTTCCTCATCCCGATGGCCGTCTCGGTCGCATTTGGACTCATGTTTGCCACCTTCATCACCCTCTTCCTTATCCCCTGCGCTTACATGGTCACCGAGGACATCAAGAGTTTGTTCAAAAAAGCCCTGCTCTGGTACACCCAACCATTTAAGGGGAAAAAGCCATGATGTCAGGAAGTCGATTCCACAACTTCCCAAAATCTTTCCGTGTAATCCCTGTGTTCCGTGGTTAACTCTCTGCACGAAGTCATGGATTCTCTTTTCCCAGAATCAGTCCCCGCCGCATCAGGCCCCGTCAAGGTAAGCCATGACGCACCACTCGCCGCACGCATGCGCCCGCGTACGCTCGCCGAGGTCGCAGGACAACAACATATCCTCGGTCAGGGCACGCTGCTGCGTCGAGCAATCGAGGCCGACCGCTTTTCTTCCCTCATTTTCTATGGCCCCCCCGGCACCGGAAAAACCACCTTGGCCACTGTCATCGCCAATAGCACCGACAGCCGTTTCGAGATGCTCAATGGTGTTGAGTCCAACGTTGCGGAAATCCGCGAAAAAATTGCCCAAGCGCAAAAATGGAACCAGCTGCGCGACCAGACGACTATCCTCTTTATCGACGAGATCCACCGCTTCAACAAAGCCCAGCAGGATGTGCTGCTCCCGCACGTCGAACGAGGCACGGTCCGCTTCATCGGCGCAACCACCCACAACCCATACTTCTACGTCAACTCTCCGCTGGTTTCACGATCTCAGATCTTCCAGCTCGAGCCCGTCCCCTCCGATGCCATTATCACCCTCATGCAGTCCGCTCTATCGGATGAGGATCGAGGACTCGGAAAAAAACCGATCAGCATCGACGACGAGGCACTCGCCCACATTGCCGATAAATCCGATGGCGATGCCCGCCGCGCACTCACCGCCCTTGAGCTTGCCGCGCTGACCACACCCGAAGGAGATGGCGGCCAAATCCACATCTCCCTGGAAGTCGCCGAGGAGTCGATCCAACAAAAAGCAATCGTCTACGACGCCGATGGCGACGCTCATCACGACACCATCTCCGCTTTTATTAAATCCATCCGTGGCTCGGACCCCGACGCCGCCCTCTACTGGCTCGCTAAAATGCTCTATGCAGGTGAGGATCCACGCTTCATTGCCAGACGTCTCGTCATCTCTGCCAGTGAGGATATTGGCCTCGCTGACTCCAATGCGCTCCGCGTCGCGATGGATGCCCACCGCGCCTTTGAGTTCATTGGCATGCCAGAAGGACGTATCCCGCTCGCCCACGCCACCGTCTATCTCGCCACCGCCCCCAAGTCCAATAGCGCCTACGCCGCCCTCGGCGAAGCCATGCACGATGTCAAAGAAGGACGCACACTCGCCGTCCCTGAACATCTCCGCACCCAGACACGTAAAAAACTCGCCAAGGGTTCAGGCGCCAGCGACGCCACATTGCAATACCACTACTCACACGACTACGACGGCAACTACGTGCCGCAGGCGTATCTTCCCGAGGGAAAATCCTACTACACCCCCACCGAAAATGGCCTAGAAAAAAGGATCAAGGAGCGGCTCGATTATTGGCGTGGACAGTTCAAGCGCCCGCACTGAAATCATGCCGCGCTGATCATTGAACACCCTTCCCGTCTTCCGAGCTAGTGAGATTGTTCCTCGCGCTGGGCCTCTGCGATCGCTCTGAAATGACCCCATCTTTTGGCTCCTCATTTTTTTTGTCACAAATCACCCCATTCGACGCAATAGTACATTATTACCGTTCATCTTTCCATCAATGGTAAACATCCCCCATAACCCGCAATTAACCATCATGAAAACCAACCTCATCTCCCTCCTCGCCGGCGGTCTCCTGCTCACCCCGGTCGCTCAAGCCGCAACACCCGCTGCCACCGCCACCAACCAACTCGGTCTCGACCTCTACCGACTCCTCGCCGCGAAGGACGGCAACCTCTGCCTCTCGCCCTACTCGATCCAGTCAGCCTTCGCAATGACCACCAATGGGGCGGACGGCAAGACGCTTCAAGAAATGCGCAAGGTCCTCCACTACCCAGAAAACCTCAGCTCCATCAATGACTCCTTTGCCTCCCTCTGCTCCGACTTCGAGAAGCGCCACAAGCGCGCTGCGACGAGGTTCGAGCAAAAAGGCCAAGGTGAATCAAGCTTCCAGCTGATGGTAGCCAACCGCCTTTTCGGTCAGAAAGGATACCCGTTCAGCCCCGCTTTCCTCCAGACGGTTGAAAAACACTACCAAGCCCCCCTGCAACTGGCCGACTTCAAGACCCACTTCGATGCCGAACGGATGGGCATCAACAAGTGGGTCGAAAACCAGACCCGCGAGCGCATCAAGAACCTCCTCCCCTCAGGCTCCCTTGACTCATCGACCCGTCTCGTCCTCGTTAATGCCCTCTACTTCAAGGCCGGCTGGCGTCACCCGTTCCGCAAGTCCTCCACCACCGAGCAGGCGTTCCACCTCTCCCCGGAGCGTGACGTGGCAGTTCCCACCATGACCGCCATCAAGTCCTTCGGATTTCAGCAGGAAGACGGATACCGCGCCGTGACTCTCCCATACTCAGAAGGTTTCGCGATGCTTGTTCTCATCCCAGACGAAACCGACGGCCTCACCGATTTGGAGAAGTCCCTCACCGCTGACAAACTCGCCTCCCTCGCCCAGCTCCGAAATCGCCGAGTCGCCCTCCACCTGCCGAAGTTCAAAATCGAAGGCCCCTCTATGCCACTGAAACTACCTTTACAACAACTTGGCATGAAGCTCGCTTTCGAACCAGGTCAGGCCAACTTCGGCCGCATGATTTCCGACGAGTCGCCCTCTAGCCTCTGCATCTCCGATGCCTATCATAAGACCTTCATCGCGGTCGATGAAAAGGGTACCGAGGCCGCCGCCGCCACCGCCGTCGCAGTCATGATGAGAACATCCATGCAGATAACCGAACAGCCGATCGAGGTCCGCGTCGACCGTCCTTTTTTCTACGCCATCATGGACACCACCTCGCGCACCGCCCTCTTCGTCGGCCGCGTCACCGACCCCCGCTGATCATCCCCCTTCAGTCTCATGACTGAGAAAGTGACCTCACTCGAGGATGGTGCGTTCTTTCAGCGGATACCATCCCTTGAGTTTCTCCTTCAAAGGATTGGCAACCTCCGGCAGCTTACCGTAGAGATTGGTCGTTTCATACGGGTCTTTGACAAGATCAAACAATTCGGGTGATGAGGTGCGTTGATCCTTACCGCCCGAATAGCTACCCTCGCCGTCATAGCTGAGAACCAACTTGTAGGAGCCTTGGATGACCCAACGCTTCAGTAAGGTAGCTTCGGGATTCTTGATATTGCCCTGCTTGCGATCGTAGGATTCGCCAAAGATGGCACGACCCTCAAGGGTGGATTCACCGGCAAGCACGGGCATCAAGTTGGTTCCAGACAATGCCTTTTTCGGTGGTTTGGCTCCTGCTGCGGCTAGAACTGTTGGGACCACATCCACGCTGCTCACGAGTCCATGGTTCTCTGCCGGCTTGAGCTTTGCTGGCCACGAATAGATCACCGGAGACCGCACGCCACCGTCATAGGGTGAGCCTTTCGTACGGGCGGCGTAGGACCCGCGCCGGCGACTGGAAACCCATCCATTGGCACTTTGAACCACGATCAAGGTATTATCGCGAAGCCCCTGTTTTTCCAGATGTGTCACCAGCTGACCACAGTGTTCGTCAAACCACTCCACCAGCGTGTAATACTCAGTGAGGTCTCGACGTGCGATCGGATTTTGAAATTGGAGGTAGCCGTCATTCATCCCATTACCGAGAATGAACCGCTGGTTTAGCATGAGGCGCTCGGGCATCACTTTACCCCCATTTTTCTGGGCACGGATATTGTAGTTAAAGGCGGGTAGGGCAGGCGCGTACCAGAGAAAGAATGGCTTTCCTTCAGATTGCGCGGTGTCGATAAAATCCGTGCAAGCTTTGATGGCATCCATGCCAATACCCGGTCGGTCGTAGGCATGCCCACCTGAGGTAGCGGTGCCGTGCGTGAAGCCTGCTACCTTCGACGCCCCCTCGAACCAGCGGCCGCTCTGGTAGCTGAGGTATCCTTCTTTACCAAGTAGTTTGGGAAGTGGCTCATGCTTTTTGATCGTAGTAACGGGAGCCGGCTTGGCCATGTAGGATCCGGACCAGTTGACCTGTTCATCTACCGTGATACCATGCTCATGCGCATAACGCCCGGTAAGCAGGGTCATCAACGAGGATCGGCTCCAAGGAGTCGGGACATAGCCACGCGGGAAAAACACACCACCGTCCGCAAGCTTTTGAAGGTGGGGAGTGTTGGCATGCTTGCTACCGGTCATCGTGTAATCCGTCCAGATCAGATCGTCAGCGGTAATCACCACCACATTCGGTTTAGTTTGCGCCTGATCTTCCTTCTGCCTTGGCTTAGCCACCTGAACCCAATCGCCTTTGGCATTCCGAACCTGATCCAAGCCAACGTTGTTGTAGGCCCGTGCTAGTGTCGCGATGTTGCGGTCATCCCCTTTGAGTGACCAAACAGGCTTAGCCAGAAGGTCTTTCAGATCTTTTACATTCTTTTTCGCAGGATCATTGAATCCATAGAGTCCTACACCTGCCTTGAGCGCCTGAGGCACGACCTCGGTGGCATTGACGCCAGTCCATGCCGCCATGCAGGTGATCAAGCGGGAGTGGTCACCCACCATGTCCTTAACATGATGAATCCGCTCCATATCTCCAGCTTCGTTCATCAACCAGTCCACCTCCTGATAGATCTTTGATCCAAGCATGTGCGGATGGTCCATTTTATTCACCGTGAGCCAGACAAGGCACTTGGGATTGGCTCCTTTTGCGGCCTTGCGGATGGCCGACCACGCACGCTCAAGGGCTTTTCGGCTGTAGGCAAGTTCTTCACGTCGGCTCAACTTATCATCACCAGGATACGGTTTCCCCATCAGCTGCTCGTAGAGTTTTTTCTCTGCGTCGATCCATCGGCCATGGGTCGCCGTGCGGCTCGGCTGCCAAAGCCAGTCGATCATAAAACCATCTATGCCGGTCTTACTGACGGCGTCACTGATGGATGTGGAGAGAAATTCGAGATATTCGTCGGTATAAACCACATGGTATCCCCCCTCGAGACCTCCAATATCATCCGCGGTGTAGTTCAGATCGGGTCGCAGCTTCGCCCAGCGAGGATTGGAGCCGATGGTGAAGTAGCCAAACACCTTCATCCCTTCCGCATGGCCGAGCTTCACCATTTCTGGCAGATAGTCATGCTTGAGCCCTGGCTGCTCAGGTACAACACCATTTTTATACCAGGCATACCCATTGGTGGATACGCAGAACGTCTGGATGATGTTCACGCCCATCATTTTATACCAAGCAAAATGATCGGCCGGGTCTGATTGGGCAAACGCACCAAGCCGCGCAAGCTTCGGCTTGCCATAAAATTTTTCCCAATTGAAATCGATGCAGTATGCCTTGATATCTTCCGAGCTCGAGGCTGCTTGAGGAGATTCTGGGTCACTCTCTGCGACTCGGTCACTTGTCGCAGAAGCCGCTAGACTGGTCAGCGCTAGAGTAATACAACTTAGTAGTAATGTTTTAGGGTATTTCATCTCAAAGGTATTTCTAAATTTTTTAATCCGATCCATCTCGCATGAGATACGCATCTCGTTTGTAGATTGTTTCAAGGTTAGATTATGGGATCGATCTCAACATCACCGGCATCGATCTCGCAAGCTCACTTCGCTCCGCACAAAAAACCCCAAGTCGATGTAACGGCTTGGGGGTTAGAGCGCTTCAAAACACCTTCGTGTAAGGAGAATCAGGCGACATCAACAACAGGACGCCTCGTTGTCTGAGCAAGGGTTATGCGATCACTGGGAGCGATGCAAATTAACAACGATTGACAACTATACCTAAAATACTCAGGTTGGCTGCCATGAAACCATTTGAAGTTCGCTCGCCAGCGGAGCAGGCGAGTCAGCATTTACGTCAAGAAATATTGGCGGGTTCATGGAGTGAATACCTCCCAGGAGAGGCTGCTCTCGCCGCTGAATTGGGTGTGGGTCGAGATACGATCAGCGGAGCAGTAAAAATATTAGCAAAGCAGGGCTTGGTAATTTCTCAGGGTGCAGGAAAGCGCCGACGGGTCAAGGCACCCAGTAAAAAGCCAGCGCCGTCATGGCAAGTTGAGATCCTTTGTTTCGAATCAACGGATCGGCATTTGGACTACATTCTTGATGTTTTCTATGGGCTCATTGCACGGGGTCACCAAGTCAAGTTTTCACCAAAGTCTTTGCAAGAGATGAAGATGGATCCGAACCGAGTGGCCCGACACGTAAAACGATCCAATGCGGGTGCATGGGTGGTTGTGGCAGGCTCCAACGAGGTGCTGCGTTGGTTTTCCCAACATGACATACCGGCCATCGCCCTCTACGGCAGGATTGAGTCGCTTAAGATTGCGGCTGTCGGAGTCAAGATCACGCCCGTCTACCGCTCGATTGTCAAGCGACTTGCTAAACTCGGGCACGAACGGATTGTCAAACTGAGCCGTTATGAAACGCGCTTTCCCAATCCAAGCCTGATCGAACGTGCGTTACTCGAAGAACTGCACGCACAAGGCTTACCGGTGAGTGATTACAACTTGCCTGTTTGGGATGGCAGCTTCAATGATTTCCACCGCTGTCTTGATTCACTCTTTCAGATCAGCCCCCCCACAGCGGTGATCTTTAATCAACCCGATCTCTTTTTGGCAGGTCAGGCTCATTTGTCGCAGAGAGGAGTGATTGCGCCACGCGATGTGTCATTGATCAGCATGGGGGAGCTGCCAGTCTTTGCTTGGCATGATCCTCCAATCTCACATGCCCAATTCGACACCTCGCCCATTGTCAAAACTATTTTAGGTTGGATGGATAAGATCTCGATAGGCCAAGCGGATACCCGACAGGTTTCTATACCCGCGGTGCTGATCGAAGGCGGCACGATCGGTGCGGCGCCAAAGGGATAAACCTCTACCTTTTCGCTTCCACCAAAAGGTCTCACAGGATATTTTCATGCCAGCAAAATGAATGACCCACACACCATCAAGCATCTACCACCGCTGGCCAACTCCATCGTTGAGACGATTGGAGCCACCCCGATGGTCGAGCTGCAGCGCATCCCCAAAGATCACGGCCTTAACGGGCGGGTCTTGGTGAAGTGTGAATATTTGAATCCTGGGTTCAGCAAGAAGGACCGCATCGCACTCGAGATGCTGCGTGAGGCCACCTCCCAAGGTCAACTTCTCCCTGGCCAGACGGTGGTTGAACTGACAAGCGGTAATACGGGAACTGGGCTGGCCATGACGTGTCGAGCCATGGGTCACCCTTTCGTCGCCGTGATGTCATGTGGCAACACCGCCGAGCGTGCGCGCATGATGCGCGCACTGGGAGCTGAGGTTATACTCGTGGATCAAGCCCCTGGCTCGCTCCCCAATCAGGTCTCCGGTGATGACCTTGATCTTGTGGAACAGGCCGCCCAGCGGATCACATATGAACGTGGTGCCTACCGCTGTGATCAATTCAAGTTGGCCGGCAATATTCTGGCCCACCAACGCCATACCGGCCCCGAGATCTGGGAACAATCTCGAGGCACGGTGACCGCATTTGTCGATTTTGCGGGAACTGGTGGTTCGTTCACCGGTGTGATGCGCTACCTGTTAAGCAAAAACCCAGACATCCGTGGCTATGTTGTGGAGCCCGCTGGTGCCCCCGCACTTGCCGGACAGACCATCACACAGCAAAGTCACAAAATCCAAGGAGGTGGCTACTCAAAGCCTTCATTACCATTGCTCGACCCCGATCTGGTGCACGACTATCTGCAGGTAACCGATGATGAAGCGGTGGCCAGCACACACCTGCTGGCGCGGGATGAGGGGATTTTTGGTGGATTTAGCAGTGGCGCAAACCTGGCGGGTGCCCTGCAGTTGCTCGCGAGCGAAGAAAATGGCCAGACTATCGCGCTACTGGCATGTGACTCCGGCCTCAAATACATGTCCACCGACTTATACGCGTAGGCCTCTGCGGAGATTTTACCCCGCGGTGCGGGAGCTCCCCCTGTGCAAGCTACCGTGGGCTGGCACCCAAGTTGACAACCATCACGCATAGGGCAACCACTCGCAGCCCCTCAAACCCTCACTCAAAAAGCAAATTTTTAGCCGTTGTAGGTTTTGTCGGCATGAAGCTGATCGAGGCGATCACATCATCGAGGCTTGTTCATGGGGAGGTTTTAGTTAATGTCACCTGCCATGAAGCCCTACGTGAAGCTCGGCGAGTCCACCATGTCCGATGGCACGGTTTTTTCTCTGCATAAGCATGATGGAAAATTTTACCTGAAATACAATGGTTTTGATCTGATGAGTACGGCGCTGACGTTCTCTGAGGAAATGCTCGCCGAGATCGGTTGCGCCAAACTGCTAGAAGGCAAGTCGACAAGACCCAAGCACCCGAAGATTTTGATCGGTGGCTTAGGGCTCGGGTTCACACTCAAACGCACGCTGGAACTGGTCGGCCGACCTGCAACCGTCGAGGTGGCCGAACTGATGCCGCCCCTCATCGAGTGGAACCGGACGTTTCTTGTCGAGCACAACGGACCGTTACTGGAAGACCCACGAACCCAGATCACCCAAGGGGATCTCTACGATACCATATCCAGCAAAAGCAAGGGCAGCTATGATGCTCTTTTGCTCGATATCGATAATACTCCAGACGACTTGATCACCGCGGGTAATGCTCGTCTCTATTCACCAAGCTTCCTTGCAAAAATCCGGAGCATCCTCACCCCAGACGGGAGCGTCGCCTACTGGCTGTCCGAGCCTGCTCCCAAATTTAAGAAATGCCTCGTCAAAGCCGGCTTTCACGTCGAATCATACGCCGCCAAGCCGCATGAAAAATCGAAACGAGCAAGACACTGCATCTACATCGCGACCCCGAACCGTTGATTCGAATTACCCTATGAAATTAACCATCCGATTTCTGCTCGCTCACCTCACCCGCCATCCCATGCCAGTAACCACCCCGCTCAGAAAACAAGCCCCACGCCATTTCATGCCGCCCTTAGGGCTCTCATTGTTTCGAGTGGCTCTCATGGCGACCATGCTGGTAGCACCCCATGCCATCGCGTCAGAAGACCGTCCGCCCAATGTGATTTTAATCATCACGGATGACCAAGGCTATGGTGAGATAGGCGCCCACGGCCACCCGGTGATCAAAACGCCCAGCATGGATCAACTGCATGGTGAGAGTGTCCGACTCACCAACTTTCATGTCGATCCGACCTGTTCCCCAACACGCAGCGCTCTGCTGACTGGTCGTTATTCAACCCGCACAGGAGTTTGGCACACCATCAACGGTCGCTCGATGATGCGCGGGGAGGAGCTGACGATGCCTGAGGTATTCAAGGCAAATGGTTACACGACGGCCATGATCGGAAAATGGCATCTAGGAGCGAATTACCCGTGCCGTCCAGCGGATCAAGGTTTTGATCACACCGTTTGGCACCTTGACGGCTGTATTGGTGGCGGGCCCGATTATTGGGGAAACGACTATTACGACGACCATTACATGACGAATGGTGAGTGGAAAAAATACAATGGCTACTGCACGAACGTTTGGTTTGACGAGGCGGCTAAGTGGATTGAGCAGCAAAAGGAAAAGCCGTTCTTCCTGTATCTTGCAACCAATGCTCCCCATGGCCCCTACATCGTGGATGAGAAATATTCCAAGCCATACGTGGATGCAGGGATGCCGGAGACCTTGGCTAAATTTTATGGCATGATCACCAATATTGATGAGAATATTGGAACGTTCCGCAAGAAGCTCAGCCAACTAGGTATCGCAGACAACACCCTGCTCAT
Organism: Akkermansiaceae bacterium; assembly: GCA_013041925.1. Taxonomy (GTDB): domain Bacteria; phylum Verrucomicrobiota; class Verrucomicrobiia; order Verrucomicrobiales; family Akkermansiaceae; genus Oceaniferula. The sequence goes on from JABDRB010000013.1 coordinate 198,127, forward strand.
CTTCATGTCAGACAACGGCACGGCGGCCGGTTGGATTTGTAAAAAGTCGGGGTTTAAATATTACAATGCCGGCATGCGCGGATGGAAAAGTTTTGCGTGGGAAGGAGGTCACCGTGTGCCGATGTTTTGGCACTGGCCCAAAGGTGAACTTGTCGGCGGGCGTGAAGTTTCCGAACTCACAGCGCATATCGACGTTTTACCCACCTTGGTGGATTTGCTTCAGCTCAAAAAACCCACCGGCCCAAAAATCGATGGCATGCCGCTCACCGGGCCATTGCGCGGGGCGGCCGAGCAACCCATCCCTGATCGCACGCTCTTTGCGCACGTCCAACGAGCCAATGTCCCCCCCAAATGGGAGGCCTCAGTGGCGATGAAAAACTCATGGCGGTTGATCGACGGAAAAGGTCTCTATGATTTAAGCAACGACCCTAGTCAACAAAACGATATCGCGAGCAAACATCCTGAGGTGGTGAAGCAACTTCGCGCTGATTACGAAACGTGGTGGGCATCCATGAAGGATGACCTCAACCAGACAGTGCGTATCGTGCTCGGAGGAAAGCAGAACCCGACCACACTCTACAGCCATGATTGGTTGATGCCTCAAAAAGTTGTGACGGCTTGGCACCAAAACCAAATTCGTCGTGGCGATCTGATCAACGGCCCATGGAATGTTGATATCGAGAAGACGGGCAAGTATGAGATCTCACTCTTCCGCTGGGCTCCTTATCTAGACAAGGCGATGGCTATGGAGTCGGCTCGTATTACCATCGCGGGTCAAGAACTCTCCGCTAAGCTCAAACCTAACGCCACACACGCCCGCTTTGTGCTTCAACTGAAGGCCGGCCCGACCCAACTTCAAAGTTGGTTGGCCCGTCAGAATGGAGATGAGAGCGGGGCGTATTATGTGCGTGTCCGTTACCTCGGTGAAGACGCTGCCGATTCGAAGTAACTGCAATCACCCACCCAACCATCCTAGTTCACCCACCCCCATGCTCTTTCCCAGCTCACTCGAGAAAAGCGAGGAAGAAGGCTAAAACTGGGTGAAATTATTGCGAAACTCGCGAAACTTGAGAGATGATGCAGCCATCATATCGAGGAAGGAGCTCAACGTGACCACCTTATTGGCGGCGCAATAGGCGTCAAGGATCGGTATGATAGCAGATCCGTCACGAGCCCAATCATTGAGCTTAATCCGGATGCTATCCATGGCCTTTTTCACATGATCAACGGTTGGGTTGACTTGCGTGCGCACATAGATGGCAGTGAGGGCGGAAACAGTCTGATCTTTGGAGCAATAATCCATGGTTCAATGTGTTTTTATATAATCGATAATGAGGAAATCACCGCTTCATAGAAGCCATGTAAATCAGAACTCTAAATTCACTGCGCGTAAATAACAATCATAATATAAATCACGGCAACGCCACAAGGCATGACAAAAAGCTTCGGTGTGCGCGATGAGGCAACAGAGATGACTTACCTCCAACGTATACGCAATCCAAACAGCCCTGCGCCCCGCTATCGCGCATCCTGCAACTCCATAACAAGCACCTCGAATGCTTGCAGGGTGACGTTCACGGGTTGCTCCATCGTCCATGTCTCCACCGCAAGTTTGCGATCCTGCGGGTAGAGAACCTCGACCCCCATCGTATTTTTGACACCCACGGGCAATTCGAAGGCCTCCTTCGGTGTAAATTTGAACGCCTGTGGCTGATCGGATGGGTTGCGTAGGACGAGGATACCCTTACCAGGTCGCCACGATGCCCATCCATAAACCTCCGCCTTGCCGGGGTTGCCGCCGACCCAATGAGTATCAACCAGCACATCACGATTCGCCCGCGACCATTTTGCCGCCTTTGCCAACACGTCCCATGTCCTTTCCGTTGGCAATTTAGGGTTAACATACAATTCCTGTAAGCACGTCCCAGACCCAAAAAATGACCAGACTTCGTCGGCGATGGATTTCTCATGACGGACCAGTAGCGCTGGGCTCCGGCGATCGCCGATGATGACGCCACCGAGCATCAGTGAGTTGAGCGGGTAAAGGGGACCCAATTGCACAACGTTATCGTAACAAAGCTTGTCACGATAGCTAATCCATTGCTGACGGGTGTCACCTTTGCCAAATAATCCGTTGTCGTTACCCTGTCGCCAGATTGAATCCGCATAGAGAGTCCAAAACGGGCTCGCCCAAGTGCCAATCGTGGCACTGATAAAAACCTCTGGATTCTCACGGTGCAGCGCACGCGACACGTCGAGCACGGCATCAATGTCATCGGCGAGCTCAGCCTTGGTCCCGACTGCCTCGTGTCCGCCACCCATGCCATCAAACTTAAAAAAGGTTACACCATGATCGCGCATCATGCTTAGACAGACGTTGCGAAACTCCTTTTGATATTTGACACCGGCCATGGAAAAGCCACTTGAATTGGTTTCGTATCCTTGTGCCTGACCGAAAGCAAGCCGTTGAAGCTTAGCGGATGCGTAGCCTCCCCAGGGAGACATCCACACACCCTGCGCCACGCCATATTTGGACGCCGCCTTGTTAAGATTTTTAAACCCGTCTGGAAAGCCTTTGTGAAAGCCCCAGAGAGAATTAAAATCATCCCAGCCGTCATCCCAGACAAAGGCATCCATTTTGACCTCGCGTTGATGCAGCAACTCCCGACCATAATGCGCGATGGTTTCAAGACATTCGGCTTCTGTGGCACGCTCCGTCTTACGCGCAAGGATGACATCATACCAGTTGTTATAATGCAAAAACGGGCGGTATGGATGCGCCCGCCGGCGTTCAATATAATACAAAAAACCGCGCCGTAACTGACCAGACGGGACAACACCAAGCACGCTGGTATGCGTCCACGATTGACCGGCCTTCAAGACATTACCCCTCGGCAACGCACACCGAACCCCTTCACTCCCCACCACCTCATTTTTTGCTAACGGATGCTCGACAGCCATAAAGACATCACCGCAGACAACAACCGAACCGTCGACCTGACCGACCCGATGCACGTCGTCCACGCGTGCGTCAATAAAGACCACCTCGTCAACCTTCGTGTCGTTCGACGCCGTGAGACAAAGTGCTTGGATAATGGCATTCGAGTGATCGTCCAGAGTCGCGGTCCACCGTATGGATAGACCTGACGCAACATCCTCAAATACTGCGACGATACTATGATTTTCAAGTCGCCATGGCTTCGATGCGCGGATCGAGCCTAGATCGATCACACGTCCTCCGCTTAGGACGACACGTGGCAAGTGGCCGTCACCTATGCTTACCGTCTGACCCGCTTCCTTATTCCTTAGTGTCAGAGACTTCGACTGGTCAGAGTCGATTTTCCATGCGCAACGAAGCACCGCATTTTCCAAAATCGAATGTTTACTCGTGACCGATCGGCTCGCCTTTCCTGGTGCCCTACCAGGATAATCGAGGCCTGAAGCAGGGAGTAAAAATACGACATTCAGCAGGGCGTAAACAATCAGTCTATCTATTTTCATCATAATACTTTCTAGCCATACCCCTTAATTCGTTAGTCCGTCAACTAAAGTCCATCCAGTGAAGCACACTCTAGCGCGCTATCGCAGCAAGTGATTGCCTCATTTCTTTGCAGAATAGGGATGGAGCCGCTGGCCGGAATTGAACCGGCGACCTATTCATTACGAGTGAATTGCTCTACCCCTGAGCTACAGCGGCCTTAAACCCTGGGTGGTGACGAAAAGATCGTCGTGGTGGGTGGACGGCATTTATTTAGCACAGAAAACATGTGTGGCAAGCGCAACAAAGTGAGGGGTGGAAAATTTTCAAATGACGCACCCAGTGCACAGCGGGTCCAGCGTCAAAGATAGGCAAAAGTGAGGACGGCTCGACAAAGGGCGGATCGTTTCCTAGCTTGGGCGGCGTGAAGCTCTCGTTGCACCCTGAATTCCTCTTACAGTCGAAAAACCGGCGCTATCTGCTGGCGATTTCGGGTGGGCGGGACTCCGTGGCATTACTCAACGTCCTGCTCGACGCAGGCTATCGCAACTTGATCCTCTGCCATCTGAACCACGGACTACGTGGCGCGGAGTCTGGGCAGGATGCCTCCTTTGTGCGTCGGTTGGCAAAAAAACATGACCTTGCCTGTGAAATCGACCGCGTGGATGTGGCGGCTCGGATGGAGCAAACGGGTGAGTCCATGGAGCTGGCGGCGAGGAATGCACGGCACGCCTTTTTTGTGCAGTGCGCTGGGAAGCATCGGTGCCCGAGGTTCCTGCTCGCCCACCACGCTGACGACCAGGTGGAGACAATCCTTTTTAACCTGCTGCGCGGGTCAAGTGGCCTCAAGGGGATGCGGTATGAGAACACGCACCAGATGGGAGGGCGGAAACTCGAGTTAGTCCGTCCCTTGTTGCTGGTCTCTCGGAGTGAAATTAACTGCTACCTCACGACCCACCGGATTCACTACCGTGAGGACCCCAGCAATGCTGAGGCGATTGCCACGAGAAATCGACTTCGCAACGAAGCCATCCCCCTGCTCAATGAGATTATGGGCAGAGAAATCAGGCCTGCATTATTACGGGCGGCGGCGATCTCAGAGGCTCAGGAAACGGCGCTGCGGGAATCCATCACCGACCTTCGTCTCGAAGACCCACAAGGGCGACTCTTTCTCCCCAAGCTCATCAAGATCTCACCCGTGCTTCAAAAAATCGTATTGCATGATTACCTGAAAGCAGGTGGTGTCAGCGGCATCAGCCACGACCTACTCGACCGTTGTGCCAGCTTATTGCAGGGTTCTCAAGCATCCAAAATCAATCTGCCTCAAGATCGTTTTTTGCGCAGAAAAGAAAAACGTCTTTTTATCGATTAACTCGCTCACCTTTTTATGCGTATCATTCTTCAACGAGTTTCCGAGGCCAGCGTCCGTATTGATGATCGGGTGTGTGGCTGTATCCGGTGTGGTTTTGTCATTCTGCTGGGTATTGTCGATGGAGACGGGCAGGACGATATTGACTGGCTGGCGGGGAAGATCGCGAGAATGAGGGTCTTTGCTGACGATGAGGGCAAAATGAATCTGAGCCTCAAAGAGGTGGCGGGCGAGTTGCTCGTGGTCAGTCAGTTTACGCTGCATGCGAGCACGAGGAAGGGAAACAGACCCTCGTTCATCAAGGCAGCGCGACCCGAAACGGCGATCCCGCTTTACCAACAATTTTTAGCCACTCTTGAAAAAGAAATCGGGCAACCTTGTGCCGCGGGTGAGTTCGGCGCCGACATGAAGGTAGCCATGGTCAATGACGGACCAGTCACCATCATGGTCGATTCTCAACTCAGGGAGTAGCCACTATTCTTTGACCGCTGACCATCCAGCACGAACACCCAAAAGCTACCTCTTGAGCCTCACGGCCGTGCCGCAGTAGGTGCAGTAAAACCATTTAAAAAACATGGCGTGCAATGCGGTGGGAAGAATATAGCCAATCAGTGGGATATGGTGTGCCTTTCTATTTTTTAGGCACTTTTTAGGAGCAAACTGACGTTGACCACAGACGCGGCAGCGCGCGCTAACACCCCAGAAAAGGTAAGCAAGGGCAGACAGAAAAAGGCCACTACTCAGCCCCACGATAGGCCACAGCATATTTTTTTCATTGATCGATCCATAAAGGATCAGCCACGGCATACCAATCAAGTTCGCGACCAAAAGCAGCTGCACGAGCATCGCAAAAAAGGCAGCAACCCTGACTCGAAAAGGCTCAGGATGTAACACCCCACGCACGAACCGACGAGACTCGGGGGTAAGCCCGTGATTCACTCCCTGACTCACAGAGACGGCTTCTTTGGACGCCCCTTTATCCAACGGTTTGATGTGATGGTCTTCGTCATCAGCCTCATCAAAATGACGGATACGTGAGACCATCAACCCAGTGCGACCCGCGTCGGCTTCTCGGTTTTTCAAATTGGCCAAGCGGGGTGTTGACAGGACATTCATTTCCACTTCGCCGGAGCATTGAGTCAGCAGAATCCCTTCAGGGATATCGTCCACAGCGATATTGTGACGCCTGATCAAGGTAGATCGAAGTGGCTCCGCCTCGGGTGCGTTTACTAACATCGCTTGCACCTCTGGGTCTTCCTCAAAATTGACGAGGTTAGGATCAACATCAAAAAGGTGAGATTGATCCTCTTCACTTTCCTCCTTTTCTCTCTGCGCCCGATCAGCCCCCACCGACTCATTGTTATTGCGAATATCCGGTGCCTCCTCATCACGCGACTCATGCTTAGGTGTCGACTCACCTACACCTTGATACGCGCCACGCGCGGAAACGGCCATTTTCCATGCCTCCACGTTTTCTTCCGTGGGATCATGCGGCATGATGGCAAGTTGATGGTTTGCTTTAACAATCTCAGCAAGCAACTCTTGGGCATTCGTCTCGTAAAATTCCTCAACATCCAGATACCCAACAGCTTCAAGCAAATCGACTGCTTCGCTGGGGATTTCTGATATATCCTGAAGTTTTGTCATAGGCTCCGATAAAGTGGGATAATCCGTGTGAGATGTCGCAAACGAGCCTAGCTTGCTTTCCTCAACTGACAAGGAACTTATCCCAGCGATGCCCGCATCTCTTGGAGCTGACCCAGCTTCTGACTCCACTCGTCCCTGCGCGCCTTTTCACGATCGACGAGCTCGGCAGGTGCCCGATCGACAAAGGCGGCATTTCCTAGCTTCGCATCACACTTCGTAACCTCGCTGGCCACCTTCGCGATCTCCTTGTCGAGGCGTGACTTCTCGGCTTCGACATCAATCAGCCCTTCCAGCGGCAGGTAAACTTCACCCACGTCCGTGACCGCCGCAGGTGTCCCTTTGGGGGCCTCGTAGGCAGTCAGTATTTCGATCTCACCACCAGCAAGCAACCCGAGAACGTCAGTTTCCGCCGTGAGCCATGGTTCGGCTTTGATGATGATAAACTTCACATCCTTGCGGGCTGCGACGTTATACTCGGCCTTGAGGTTACGCATACGTCCGGCGGTGGCATAAATGGCCTCAGCCTGCGAGGCGGCGGCATCCTCCCCCGATATGAGTGCATCCGACGGATAGGTTTTTTCCATCAAAAATGCGCCATCCTGAACATACCCCATCCTAGCGGAAAGTTCTTCCGTGATATGCGGCATATACGGGTGCAGTAACTGGAGGTAACGACTCATCACCGCGTCAAACACAGCGAGCGTTGTCTCGCGGGCTTCGGCGCTCGCCGTATCGCGCAGGTCGCCTTTCACCGCCTCGAGGAATTTGTCACAGAACTCACTCCAGAGGAAGTCGTAGAGCTGCTGGCCGACATCGTTGAAACGATAATCCGAATATGATTTTTCTAAGTTCTCTGCTAAATGATCAAGCTTTGTTGCGATGTCGATGTGGTAGGGGCGAAGCCTACTGATCACGGGCAGCTGTCCGCTGACCTCCGCGGCATCGCCGCTCATCTGCCTAAAGCGGCAGGCGTTGTAGAGTTTATTGGCAAAGTTCCGCCCCTCGGCGACCAGTTGTTCGTCAAACCTGACATCCGTCCCTACGGGAGCGGTGCGCAGCAAGCCAAAGCGGAGGCCATCGGCACCGTATTCGTCCATCAGGTCGATGGGGTCAGGTGAGTTACCCAGTGATTTACTCATCTTACGCCCTTGGCTGTCGCGTATCAATGAGGTGAAAAAAACATTTTTAAAGGGCAGCTCGTCCTCAAACCGGTAACCCGCCATGATCATGCGAGCGACCCAGAAAAAGAGAATGTCCGGCCCCGTGACCAAGTCGGTGGTCGGGTAAAATTTTCCACGCTCGGTCTCGTTCATCGTCGCGAATGGCCACAGCCATGAACTGAACCAGGTGTCCATCACATCCTCGTCGCGCACCCAGTTTTCGGGGTCGGACGGTGGCTCGGCGCTGACGTAAATATCGCCAGCTTCGAGGTTGCTGACATCGAGGGATTCGGCGCCCTGCAAGGCATCAACTTTTTCTTTCCTATACCACACGGGGATTTGGTGCCCCCACCAGAGCTGGCGACTGATACACCAGTCCTGGATGTTTTCGAGCCAGTGGGCGTAAGTTTTCGCCCAGCGAGCAGGACGGAAGGTAATTTCGCCATCGGCCACCGCATCCACAGCCTCTTTGACACAGGGGTATTTTAAAAACCACTGCATGGAAATACGCGGCTCAATCGGGACGTCGGCGCGCTCCGAGTAGCCGACGTTGTTTTCGTATTCCTCAATACGGATGAGCAGTCCCATTTCCTCGAGTTTAGCCGCGGCTTTTCTGCGTGCTTGAAAGCGATCGAGGCCATCGAGGTCGGGGCAGTCGGGGCAATTGATCGTGCCATCGGCATGGATCACATCAATGATCTCAAGGCCGTGACGCTGACCAATCTCAAAGTCCGCCTTGTCGTGGGCTGGCGTAATCTTCAATGCGCCAGTGCCGAACTCGACATCGACATGATCGTCGGCAATAATTTCGATTTCCGCCTCGGGGAAGGGTCGGCGCACTTTACGGCCAATGTATGAGGCGAATCGTTCATCTTTCGGGTTCACCGCCACAGCGCTGTCGCCCATCAAGGTTTCAGGGCGGGTGGTCGAGATTTCCAGGAACTCGCCGGGGGCGTCCACGAGCTCATATTTCATGAAATAGAGCTTCGAGTTCTGAGGTTTCATAATCACCTCCTCATCAGAGAGTGCCGTCAGCGAAACGGGGCACCAGTTCACCATCCGCTTTCCTCGGTAAATGAGTCCTTCGTTAAAAAGATCGGTGAATACCTTCGCCACCCATCCCGAATAATCCTCGTCCATGGTGAAGCGCTCGCGATCCCAGTCGCATGAGCACCCAAGCCGTTTTAATTGCTGAATGATAATCCCACCATGCTTTTCCTTCCAATCCCAAACCCGATCGAGAAAGGCGTCACGGCCGACGTCGCGGCGGGTCTTGCCTTCCTCCTCACGGAGCTGCCGTTCGACCTTGGTCTGCGTCGCGATACCTGCGTGGTCGGTTCCAGGAAGCCATAATACCTCTTTCCCCTGCTGACGGGCACGGCGGGCAAGAATATCTTGAATCGTGTTATTGAGAACATGCCCAAGGTGAAGGATTCCCGTCACATTCGGAGGGGGGATCACGATGGAATAACCTTCTTTTTCAGATGAGGTATCGGCATGAAAACAACCATTTTCCTGCCATGCGGAATACCATTGTTTTTCGACAGCTTGGGGTTCGTAGGCTTTGGGAAGCTCGGACATGGCGCGGGTTCTGCCAAAGTCACCCGTGTTTGTAAATGGCAAAGGGTCGCTTCACTCCCATCTCGAAGTTTTAGCCCCTCTCAACCTGGCAAAAATAATCCTGTAAATCAGCTTCATCCCGTTTAGAAAACCTGCATGCCGACAACTCTTCTCGCCATCGAGTCCAGCTGTGATGAAACTGCTGTAGCTATCCTGCGTCATGATCATGGCAAGGTGGATACCCTCGCCTCAGAAATTTCCTCCCAGATCGACATCCACCGTGAGTTTGGCGGCGTGGTGCCCGAACTCGCCAGCCGTAACCACTCGCTGCACCTCCGACCCCTCATTGAGATCGCGCTCAAAAATGCAGGAATAACCATCGATGCCATCGACGCCTTTGGGGCCACCGCCGGCCCTGGGCTTGCCTCTTCGTTATTGGTCGGTAACACAACCGCCAAATCACTGGCCCTCAGCGCAGGCAAGCCGTTCATCTCGGTCAATCACATGGAAGGCCACTTGCTCTCCCCCTTTCTCGGCCAGCAAGACCTCCACTCCAATCTCGCGCTCATCGTCTCCGGTGGACACACCTTGCTCATCCACATGAAGGACTTTGGCGACTACACCCTGCTCGGAAGCACCCGCGATGATGCAGCGGGTGAAGCCTATGATAAAGTGGGCAAAATGCTCGGCCTCCCCTACCCCGGCGGGCCGGAAATCGAAAAACAAGCACGCAGCGGATCACCCACGGCCTTTGCATTCCCTCGCTCCATGATGAAAGACGGCCTGCATTTTTCCTTTTCCGGACTCAAAACCGCGGTGCTCTATCAACTTGAAAAGCTCGACCCCACACAAGGTAAAGCCCCCGCCGACGCCATCCCCGACCTCTGCGCATCCTTTCAGCAGGCGGTGATCGACGTGCTGGTGCACAAGACGCTGCTCGCCGCCGAGCAATGCGGTGAGCGCCTGATCACCCTCTCCGGTGGTGTCTCCTGTAATCAAGCACTTCGAAAAGCCATGCAGAAAGCCTGTGACGACCGAGGATATGAGTTGCGCATCGCTGCGCCTGCGCTCTCGACCGACAACGCAGCGATGATTGCCTTTGTGGCTCTGCACAGCCACCTCCGTGGCCACAGCTCCAGCCTCCATGAGGATATCAACCCTAATTTACAGCTCATTGCGGCCCCATAGGACAGCAAACAGCACCCTTGCACTCACATAAAAAAAAGGATACACCCCAGCCCACACATCAAGCACCACTTCTACCCGACTATGGACACCAACGAAGACAACGCGCCCACTTACACGCCTCTCGAACCCGCTGACCACCAACCCACTCCACAGCCGGCAAAATCAAGTGGCAACCAGCTTACCACCGCCCTGATTGTCATCATTGTTGTCATCCTCTTTGCCATGTTGATGTTATCCATGAACAGACAACCTCATACGTCGACTCCCCATGACGGCGCCGATCTAGCAGCCTTGGAGGCAAAAAATACGCAACTCCGTGCCGATGCCAATGCTGAGCGTATCCGCCAAGGGTTGCCCCCCCTTCCCGATGATTCCAGAAGCGCACGCATGCTCGCCGATCGTATTCAGCGTGACTCAATGGCACTCACGACCCTCGCCAGCCAGTGGCAAGACGAATTGGGAACCAAGGACGTAGCCCTTAACGACCTCCACAGTCAGATCACATCCCGCGATGAAAACACCAAACGGCTCTACTCTCAGATCGCATCCCTCCAAGCCCAACTCAATCAACTCGGAAACGCCCCCCAGCAACTCGCCAGCGCAAGCCATGACCTGAAAATGGCCAACAGCCAGATCGCATCCCTCCAGGCCCAACTCAATCAACTCGGAAACGCCCCCCAGCAACTCGCCAGCGCGAGCCATGACCTGAAATTGGCCAACACACAGGTCGCAGCCCTCCAGGCCCAACTCAATCAACTCGGTGACGCCCCCCAGCAACTCGCCAGTGTGAGTCATGATCTGAAAGCAGCCAACAACCAGATTGCCAATTACCGGAAACAACTTGCCGAGTTCCAAGGCCGGCCCAGCAGCGAGGAAGTCACCTCACTGCGCAAGCAGTTAAACGATAACATGGTGACACGCAACAAACTGCAACTCCAAATCGATACCCTGCTCGAGCAGACGAAACATAAAATTGATCAAAGCCAGTATGACGAAGCCATCGCAGACCTCGCCCATCTCCGCCCTGAGATCGTTAAGCAACGGTATGAGATTCAGCGTCTGCGTTCCCAGCTTGACCGATCCAGCCTCTTCATTGAATCCGAAAATGACCTGCCCGCCGACGCCGCACGGCTGTTTGCCAAGTTACGCGCACTCGACTCCGTTCAAGGAGCGACGCTCGCAGCCGCCTACAAGCACATTGAACAAACGCTCGGCGCCCGTGTCATTCACCGCCAGACATATACCACAGGCTCATCTCAAATCGCTTTCGATCGAGAAACCATGATCAAAAATGCCATGCACAAGGGCACGGGGGCTCAGTCCTTTTTCCTTGTCGTCGGATACGCCTCCAACACAGGAGATGCTGCCAGCAACCAGAAAATCTCCGCCGCACGGGCAACCACCGCCGCCTCCGTGGTGAACCTGTTCAAGACCGAGCAGCAACAAGTGCGCGCCGTCTACCTCGGCCAAACCAACCGGTTCTCCCAAGACCTTTCCGCCGAAAACCAAATCTGCGAAGTTTGGGAAATCAAAAAGTAGCGACGTCCCCAGAGTTCATTACCTCTATTACCCGCTCTGCCTCGCCGCCTTAATCGTGTTGGCAATCAGCATGGCGATGGTCATGGGACCAACTCCACCAGGCACTGGGGTGATCGCTGAACACTTCGGGGCAACTTCTGCGTAGGCAACATCACCGACAAGGCGATAGCCTCGCTTCGCCGTGGCGTCATCCACTCGATTGATCCCCACGTCGATAACGGCAGCGCCCTCCTTCACCATGTCGGCCGTCACAAACTCAGGCCGACCGATCGCCGCGACGATAATATCGGCCCGACGGCAGACGGCTGCGAGATCCTTCGTGCGTGAATGCGCAACCGTCACCGTGGCATTGCCCTCCTTGCTCATCAGCAACAGCGCCATCGGTTTCCCTACGATCATGCTGCGCCCAATCACCACCGCTTCCGCACCAGAGGTTTCCACCCCAGCCTCCTTCAGCAGGCGCATGCACCCAGCAGGCGTGCAAGGGACAAACCCTGAGCCATCTTCAAGTGCCAGCTTGGCCACATTGGTGGGATGAAACCCGTCCACATCCTTGGCGGGGTCAATCGCCCGGACAATGGCTTCTTCATCGATCTGAGGTGGTGGTGGCGACTGCACCAGGATGCCGTGAATTTGGGGGTCATGATTAAGCTCCTCGACAACGGCGAGCACCTCGGCCTGGGTCGCATCCACCGGCAGCTCGATTTTGCGAGAATGAAGCCCGAGCTCGGCACATTTGCGCACCTTGGAACCCACATAAACTTTCGACGCTGGATCCTCACCAACTAAGACGACCGCTAAGCCCGGGGTGATGCCCACATTTTTCAACGCTGCGATTTCCTCGCTGCACTCTGCAAGAACTTGCTCTGCCACTGACTTTCCGTCGATTATATTGCTCATGTTATTTTAGTCGTTGTTCGGTATATCATTCACACCTTCCCTGAGGGAGTTTTCTACTTTTTGTCGATACGATTCAAAATCATTTTCATCCAATTTTGCAGGAACGTGGATGGCCTCGCCAACACGGATCACCACTTCACTGAATGGCTTCGGGATATAAAAACGATCCCAGCTCTTCAATCGCCAGCTCGATGAGTGGGAAAACCGAACCGGGATGATGGGCGCGCCAGAGGATTGCGCCAGCTTCACCACTCCAGGTTGAAGATGATAACGTGGACCACGCGGACCGTCCGGCGTAATAAATAACTGCTCGCCTGCCTTCAGGGCTTTTTTGAGGGCAATCAACGCCGCCACCCCACGCCTCGAGCTCGAACCACGCACCGTCTTGACACCAAAACATGTCACCATCGATTCGATCACCGCGCCATCCCGACTCGCACTGGCCAGCGCGCTCGCCGGGGCGGCGCCACTGAATCGCGTCTTCGTCAGAGGTGCGGCAAAGAGGCAGTTGTGCCAAAAGGCCCAAATCACTGGAACCCCAGGCGCCGCCTTGATTTTTTGCCCCGATGGGTCATCCACCCGATACCGGAGAGTCAGACCTAACACCCGCATCAGAAGTGCCACCAACCTGCCAGCCGCCACCTGCTTCCATGTCCCTCTGATTTCTGACCTTTTACTCATCGGGATCCGTAGGGTTGTCGAGTGAAAGAGAGAGTCGGGGACGCGGGAATGCGCTCGAGCTCCTCTGGCTTGGTGCAAAGCCCCTCATCGAATATGCCCGTTGAGCGACCGTATCTATTCCGATGACATCCATGATGGGTTCCGGCGGGGTGCCGACACACCTATTCATTGCCATTGCAGGGTCATTTGACAAGCCAAGGTATTAAATTTCTCACCGAATTAGCGGCCAAGCCACCCGATCAGGCAAGCATTTTGAGCACCGCTGTGATCGCTGCAGCAAAAATACCCACGCCTGAAAAAATGCCCACCACACGATCACGCTTCATGGTTTCGGGTCGACGAAACGAGGCGGACGCAGGAAAAACAATCCCCGCGTAGCCCATCCCAGCTAACAAACCACCAGCATGTGCCGCATTATCAATAAAGCTCATGCCGAGAAAACCAATGACCACCATCAACACGACCCCAGCAAGCAATCGCCTGCGGGCAGGCTTGGGCACCAAGCGAGGATGCAATAACTCAAAGACCAACATAAAACCCAACAAACCCATCAAGCCGCCAGATGCCCCAACTGCCACCTTATCCGGAATCCAGTAAAACGACGCCAGTCCACCGACCCACATGGATCCCAAATACACCATCAACAGATGAGGCCAACGTGCCAGCGTCTCGGTGCGCCGACCGAGGTAGAGAATACCTCCGGCATTCATCAGAAAATGGATCGCATTACCGTGTAGCATCGGTGCCGTAAACATCCGCCACCACGCTGCGCCATCGGCTTGCTGTGGGTAGTTCAGCGCCGCCGTCTTGAGCAAACCCGCCTGAATGATCGATTCCTTAAACTCAGCACTCCCCCAATCCAAGTAAACCTGCACCAAACCACAGAGCAACAAACACGCTAACAAGAAATAGGTGACTGGCACCTTTTGCCGATGCAACCAGCTATCAAATTGCGCATCGGGAACCTCATCAACAAGATCAGACGCCTCGGTTTTTAGCAGATGACGGCGCATTTTTAAACCTTCGTAAAGAGGGAGAAGGCCAAACATAAAAAGCAGCAGTGCCGCAAGTCCGGTGAGCTGGTGTGAGTAGAGAGCAGACATCTCGCCCCCGCTGTTGCTCCACGCTGCATAGAGCGTCCAGAGCATGATCACCCCAAAGACGAGCCCCATTCTGAGGCCATCGCTACAATCGAGTTCAGCACGCCTTTTGAGTCGAGCTCGCAGGGGTTTATGCAGCACTGAAACTTGCTCAGGAACCACCATCTGATCATCATCCGGCGTCCATACAAGATCGATTCCATCACGCGACCCACCTACTTTTTGGACAAGATCCTCCGCGCATGTGGCTGGGTGCAGGTTCCCCTTAGGGTCGACATAACCAAAATCCGCACCCTCAGGCTTAGAAGGAAACGCATCAGGGAGTGCCCATACGGGAACATCACCCTCCACGCTAGATGTTCCGTTCACGGGGGAAATTACTCACCAGAACCGGTCGCGGGCACTGTGGGCGATTCCGGTTTAGCCGGAATGGGCGCAGGAGGTGTCACGGGAGCTTCAGGAGCCGCTGGCACAGCAGGTGTTTCTGGCACAGCAGGTGTTTCTGGCACAGCAGGCGTTTCTGGCACAGCAGGTGTTTCTGGCACGGCAGGCGTTTCTGGCACGGCAGGCGTTTCTGGCATGACCACAGGTTTCTCACCATCCAAGCCCTCGGGAAGCTCAACCGCTGGAATGGTTTCCTCGGTTGGGTCGGCTGCTTCTTCCAGCATACTGGGATTGTTTCGCTGGCGCTTACCAATCAAGATCGCCAACACAAGTGTCACGATAAAAAATAGCGTTCCCAAATAGACCGTGCCCTTCTGAAGCACGTCGGTGGTGCGCGCACCAAAGGCCTGATCAGTAAGGCCGGCACCAAAGGCAGCGCCGAGACCTTCCTGCTTAGGCCGCTGCATCAGCACCACAAGTGCCAGCAAAAGACAAATGATCACATGGATCACCAGCAGGAGATTAATAGAAATAGAAAGCCAGTTGGCTGCAATTAGAGGTGTCATGGGCGCGGGAATATGGTGAAGTGATCGCACCTTGTAAAGACGCGATTTACGACTTTTTGCGATCTTTTTCCTGAAATCTTATTGAGTGATTCGTATTAACTCACTCGGCGGATGATCTCATTCTTCTCGTTGCACACAATTTTCTTGGGAAGAATAGGGTTTTCAGAAATGGCAAATGCCATAATTGTGATGCGCTCCCCCGCCTTGATGATGTGTGCGGCCCCACCATTCATGATAATTTTCCCCGTCCCCGGCTCTCCCGCCTGGGCGTAAGTTTCTAGTCGCCCCCCCTTCGATGCCGAGGTAACCAACACCCGTTCACCCTCCCAGAGGCCAGCTGCCTCCATCAGATCAGATGGAATTTCAATACTGCCTTCGTAGTCGACATCGGCAACGATGACACAGGCGCGGTGGATTTTTGATTTTAATAGCACGTGCTGCATAGGCGCAACCAAGCCGCGAACTGCCTCGAGGTCAAATTTCAAATGCATAAATTGCGAAATATACAGTTTGCAATTGTCGGTTTCCTCTATTATTCCCCGCGGCATGCTCAAAGCAGGAATCGTAGGTCTCCCCAATGTCGGTAAATCGACTCTCTTCAACGCCGTCACCCGCACCCGTAATGCGGAGGCTGCTAATTATCCATTCTGCACCATCGATCCCAACATCGGTGTTGTCACCGTCCCCGATGAACGACTGGAGGTGCTGGCCAAAATAAGCAACACCCAGAAAATCATCCCCGCCGCCATCGAATTTGTCGATATCGCAGGCTTGGTGGAAGGGGCTTCAGAAGGGGCCGGACTCGGCAACAAGTTCCTCGCCAACATCCGCGAGGTCGATGCCATCGTTCAGGTCGTCCGCTGCTTTGATAACGATGACATCATCCACGAGCTAGGCAGCGTCGATCCCATCCGCGATATCGAGATCATCAACTCTGAACTCATCCTCGCAGACATAGCGGCCCTCGAAAAACGTAAGGTCTCGCGCGCCAAGAAAGCCAAGAGTGGCGATAAGGAATCCAAAAAGGAGATCGAACTCATCGAAAAACTCCTCCCCCACCTCGATGCCGGCAAACCCGCCCTGACACTCGATCTCACCCAAGACGAACGCATCACCCTCCGTGATTTTTTTCTACTCTCGTCGAAACGCACCATTTTCGCCTGCAACGTGGACGAAGACGAACTCGCCAATGCCCAGAAAAACCCCGATGACCACGCCATGGTCGCCAAGGTCCGAGCCTATGCCGCCGAAGCCAACGACGCTGAGGCCATCGTGATCTCCGCCCACATCGAGGAGGAACTCGTCGAGCTCGACCCTGAGGAAGCCACGGAGTTCCTGTCCGATATGGGCATTACCGACTCCGGTGTCTCCACCTTGATCCGCGCCGTTTATCACCTGCTCGGCCTGCGCACCTACATCACCAGCGGCGAAAAAGAAACGCGCGCTTGGACCATCCACCACGGCGATAAGGCACCCGCTGCGGCAGGCGTCATCCACGGCGACTTCGAGCGCGGCTTCATTGCTGCCGAAGTCGTAGCCTACGACGACCTCGTCGCCGCAGGCTCCAAATCCGCCGCCCGCGACGTCGGCAAACTCCGCATCGAGGGAAAGGATTACGAAGTTAAGGACGGTGACGTCGTCGAATTCCGCTTCAACGTCTAAGCCCCCCTCGGAGCCCCCCTCGCCCCCAGCCGACACCCAATCAGCTCCATACAATCTGTTGATTTTTCGTAATATTCGGGGTCAAATCGACGCCCAGAAAAAATAATAGTGTTTTTTTTATAAAAAATGCTTGTCGGAGTGATCCATTGAGGTATGATCTGAATCTGCTCACCAAAACAAGCACCCCCTACCCCCTACGCTTGTTAAGGAAAGCAAACCCCCAACCATCGCCCTGGCGATCGCCTCGATCGCGGTGACCTGCTCTTTGCAGAAATCCGCGTCGAGGCCCTAGGTGGCGACCCTCTTTTGACTCCCGATGCATGGTTCCGCATCTCAGCGCTGCATCATAAAGCTCCCCGTTCAATCAACCGAGCATTCTTCCATCGAACTTCTCTGACACCACGCGCGCGCTCGTGATCGCGCCCGTGATCGATACACGCAAATCGATCACCTCGAGGCCACCCCTTGCAAAACAAGGCACCTTCTCGACTCTACCCTCTGAGGAACCGCCTCAATCAAAAAAAAAACATTAAAAATTTGCATCATTTCTGGCTATTGGTTAATTTTTCTTTAATTGAAGAATTAAAAGTCTGCTATGAAAATTTTTGCTACCATCGTCACCCTCCTTGTCGCCGTTGTCGTTTTTCAAAAAACCTCCGACCTCGCCAAATGGCTAGATTCCTCAGATGATAGCCATCCACAGGCAAGTGAAGAGGCGTCAGACCAACCAACAGCGGGCACGAAACCCAACGAGGAAGATCAAACAACCCACCTTGTCGAGATCGTCGATGAACCGACATGTTCAGCGATCATTAAGGAAGAATCTCGCGTCATCATCCTTGAATTTGATGCAAGCGACTCTGACATCTGCCAGCAAAACACACCGATGCTCGAACATCTAGCATCCACCAATCTCACCAAGGTTAAAATCGTCAAAGCTCATGCAGAAGACAACCCAGAATGGATTGATCACGAAAAAGTTCAATCCATCCCCACTTTCCAAGTCTATAAGGAGGGCATACTCATTGAGCAATTCACGGAGAACTACTCAGAACCACAACTCCAAGCCAAAATCAATCATTGGGTAACCCACCCCGTAGCCACCACCCAGCAACCTAAGCAAAACGTCAACAGCAGCGTCAACAGCAGCGTCAACAGCAGCGTCAACAGCAATGCTAATCATAAGGTCAGCAGCAACAACGGTAACAAGAGCGGCGGATCAGCCCAGATTACCGCGACAAACGGCACACCGGCTAAGCCGCTCATGCGTCCCATGCCGCAAAACTGGCTTCCCCAAGGCGTCACCCGCAAATAAAAAGCCAAACGGGGGGCTCTCTCCACCCCTCCCCCTGAAATAAAGAGCCTCTTGATGGCTCGCCTCTCTGGTAGCCAAACCCAGTGAGCAAAAACCAGTGAGCAAAAAAAAGCTTGAACCTACCTCATTATTAGGTAAGTTTAAGCTGATATCTTTACTAGATTGGTTTTTTATGCAGCAACCTGAACAAATGTATCATCCCTACGGAGAAGCCCACCTCTTCCAGCTAGAATAATGCGAACCTCAAAACAGCTTTTAATCATCGCTCTGTGCCTCACCCCCGTTGTGGCACACTCCAAGGATATCCCCCTCGGGCAGGAGTTTGACTTTGAACAGAGAGCCGACAGCCTGCACCGCCACTTTCTTGAGGGTCGGCGCGAAGCCATCCCGAATCTTATTTGCCCGTTCCAAGCACCACCGAAAGCCCGAGTCGTCCACGAAGAACCTTCTCCTTGGGAAACCACCCCTCACTCATGGCGCCGTGGCATCACAGCCACCGTGTTCTGGGTCGGCGAAAAACCCAGCGAGCGCAACCCAACGCCCAATAACGCGAGCTCATGGGATCCCAACTGGCAAGCCAACTACGGCGGCATCGATCACCCCGCAAACCGTCTAGGCCATCGCCCGGCAGCCTTTATCCCGCAACTCAATCCCTTTTACATTGCACTTCCCTACAACGACATTGCCCCGACTGGCGACCACCAACCCGAGGCGGCCAAGGTGATCCCTTGGTATTGGAAGTCCTATAAAGGGTCATGGACCTCCGTCTGCAAAGGTCGCTGGATTGCCATCCACTACCGAGGCAAGGTCTGCTACGCCCAGTGGGAAGACTGCGGCCCATTCCATACCAACGACTGGCAATACGTCTTCAAAGGCCACGCCCCCAAACCCAACCACAACGGCAACGCCGGTATCGATATCAGCCCCGCTGTGCGCGATTTTCTCTCCATCCGTAGCGGCTACCGAGTCTCATGGAAATTTGTCGAGGACCACGAGGTTCCTGGCGGTCCATGGTCACAGTGGTTCCTACCTTCACAACCATAAGCATCCCCCCCCCCAACCTCTCCAAGCCACCATCACACTCTAAACTGCGAACACACGACAACACCCCTAAACCATAAACAACAAAACCAATACCATGAAAACCAACACCATGAAAACCCTCAGCGCATGCGCCATCATTGCCGCTGGGACCTCCATCGCCCATGCAGACTTGACCTTCGCAGCCCCCGCCATGAGCGCCCCGTATATCAACACCCAGTTATCCAAGACATGGAGCTCAAACCTCGGCAGTTACTGGAAATACACGATCACCGGCTATGAATACCGACTCGAAGCGGGCGTCCCCGATGGTGGTAAAATCGCTGGTGGGCAACTCCGCTATAAAACGGGAAAGAGTCAGTTCCCCGGAGCCACCTCCCTTTCAGCCAGCATCAATGGCCAGACCATCATCTCGGCAAATCTCAGTGCCAGCTATCAAAGCGATACCTCAGGTCTTGTTACCCACACCTTCAGCACCCCCATCGTTATCGAGAGTCAAAATATCACCCCGTCATTTACCTACACCACCAATATGGTAGGTGCAGCTGACCACTTGATCATTCGAGGAACCGTCCTAGACGACTCCCCAGTCCCCATCGGCACCTTGGTTGCCCCCTCCTTCGTGCGCGACGGAGGCCGACCTACCCTGATCTGGGCAATCAGCAGAAGCCTCGGCGACGAAGTCGTCAACGTGAGCATCCCACCAGAAACTGAACTCCAGGCACCTAATGAAGGCTCCGGAAAAAGCAACAACGGTCACGGTAACAATGTAGACGGCATCGACTCCAGCAACCCAGGTAAAAGCGCGGCAAAGTGGGCATCAAAGGGATACTATGACACCGACTACGATGGCGACGGCATCGCAGAAGACGACGAGGGACACGGTGGAGGCTCAGCCATGAGCCAGGATCCCGTCACCAACCCATAGAAACACGCTAACACACAGGACCACTAAACCTAATTACTGCTTCGCATGAAACTCGCCAAATACGGAACCCCATCCCGCGTCGTATTATCCATGATGGTCATCCCCCTCTCCTTGTTATCCGCCCACGCGGATAACTCGAAGGGGGCCGGAGAAGACAACAAATCCTCCGGAAAAAATTCCTTGGTGAAAGTAAAGCACTCGTCGCTTTATAAAAACTCCCACATCATCAGTAACAATAAAGCGCACACCATCGTCCCCAAACGAAGCATCGTATTCCTACCCGCTCGCATCAAATCAAGAGTGTCGGATCAACCCAATGGTAAGTTCATCCTCTGGCCGTCCTTTCTCAAAATGAATCGCGACTGGATTTGGACATTCGAGGTCACCCTCGACCAAGCCAAAGGAATCACTCCCATCCCCAAAGGAAAGCTGAAGGATTTTAGCAAACTGAACCGCATGGTGGTTGCCCTCTACCGTGGCAATCCCATTTCCATCCTTCCACCGAAAAAGCCATCCAGCAAAGACGCCAAAAGAAGCAAATAACATCCCAACCACCCATATTATGAAAACATTCACAACCATCAAGCGCTCCGCGCTGCTCAGCAGCCTGCTCATCGCAGGCACGATCCCGTCAATACAAGCTGTCGACTACATCGAACAAGTCGACCTCGAAACGGGCCTCGTTTACCAAATCTATGTCACCACCGGGGATGGCACCATCAGCGGCGATGGCACCATTATCTCCCCCATGCCCGTAGGCAATGATGGCTCGACCTACCAACTCTACGCCGAAGGGCTCCCGCCAGACAGCACGATGTATCTGCTCGATGAAAAATACGTCGCCTCCTACACCCCAGAAGCTCACATTGTCATCTCCAGCGAGGACCCCCACCCCACGCCGCGGACAAGAGCGGACGAACCCTTCACGATAGACATCGAAGTCAAAGGACTGCTCGCCCCCGGTGAGGATGTTCCAGAAGCCGCCCTCAATGTCTATTTCCAAGAACTCACCATGAATTACGACCCCGTGCTGGATCGGGCCACCGACCCCGACCCCGCCAATGAAACGCTTGAAAATGACTTCTTTATTGTGGAAAACTCGGAAGTCCAGCGCACGGGAATGACGCGGCTCGATAGCAATGTTTTCTTCAAAGAGCGAGGCGAGGAAATATTCCGTGCCTATGCGCTCCCCGATGCGGATCTGGACTGGCTTCAGATCGCCTCAGAGAAAATTCAGGTCTGGCCGATCGCCGATGTCGCGATCACCGGCATGGAGCCCGACCAGCAGATAACGCGCTCGCTACCCGACCTCAACATCTCGCTCACCGACCTCTACCCTGACAGCACCACCATTGTTCAGGTTTACAAAGGAAGCCAAGCACTCGGAACACAAGGTGTGGAAGTCGAAGGCTCACGCGTCTCTTTCAACTCTATTGTCCCCCAAGACGCTCAGATCGTCCTCCGCCACTGGGATAAATACGCCCCCGATGATGGCGACTACACAGTAGAGGTCATCACGGTTACGCCCTTTAACAACCGCCAACCCGAACGATTGGTCTGGCTTTCCTTCTCCGTGGATCGAACCATCGAGATGAATGGCAGCTCAACTACTTCGGAATAATGTTCTGATTCCGATACAAGAGGGAGAAGCGAGCCGACCGCTTCTTCCTCAACGTATCCTCAAATTCCGTCAAACTCATTAACAACAAAAGTCCGGCAACGGGCTCCACATGATAAGAAACAGACCGCCTGACAAAACCCTCCGATTTTTCCTCCTTCTTATTGTTCGGCGAAAAAACACCGTGTTTAACGGTCATCGAACTCTTAAGCTTATTAAACGAAGCCCTCACCTTAGCCGGCTTCATTCCAGGAGCACCATAATGCAACGTCACTTCATACAACTTCCCCCAATGATACAGAGCTTCCAGCGCATACGCCTGATGTCCAGGCAGCGGTCCACTTTCCGAAGAGACACGAAGCTCGCGAACCTCAGGTTTGTGCCCAGGGATCTTGATGTGAACGTCCAGCTTCTTCGCCTCCGCCCAGTCGAGCACCTTGTCCGGGGTATCCCCCCACTGCAGACCAAAAGGCGGGGCGAGAATCGCCTGTGCCGCCAAGCTCTGACCACTCAGCATCAAAACCATCGCCAGAAACCAGCACTTCGTAATCCGCGTAATCTGTCCAGACATCCTGGCACCGAGAGTAACGTCGATCAACTAGATGGCAAGGGCGGAAGACTACGCCCCGTTTCTACCCGTTTACGCAAGCTTCCTGGCGGCAGCATGCTTGTAGAACTCACCCTTGCCCTCGCTCTGCTTTCCGCCATTGGACTTACCGTATTCAAAGGCTCTCTCGACGTGATGGCCCCACGCCAGTGGGTGATCTTACAAAATATCTCCGATGCCTACCTCACCTATGAGGAAGCCTATGCCCAACGCATCAGCTTTGAAGAACTCACAGCCGTCTCGTCCGATTGGCCTATTTATCCATCAAAAAGCACCGTCGAGGTTGAAATGGGCAAATTCCCTGGCGGCACGCCCATCACGGGCAGCGTGATCCGCACCCGCATCCCCGATCCCAACAACTTCCCAGCTGCAGGAGGTAGCGGAACACTCACCACAAATCCAGCGGAAATGGAAACCTGGCAGCTCCAGAGCCACCTCACCTACTTCATCGGCGACGATGAATACGTCAAATCCCGCACCGTTGTCCGCTCACAATGATCATGCACACCCACAAACGAACGAGAAACCTCGGCTTCACGCTCATTGAACTGACCATGACCATCAGCGTCGGCCTCATGGTCGCGGGCATGTCTCTCACCCTTTTTAACAGTCAAATTGCATCCTACAAAATCCTTAAAACCCAGAATTTCCTCGTCACCGAGGCCCCTCAAATCAACAACACCCTGAACCGTATCGTCAGTCGGGCGAACTTCTTCCTGATGTATACCTCACTCAGCGACGCTACATCTGGATACAACTCCGTGATCACGGGGGGTAAGGTCCTCGCCCTCAAATTTGAAGACCCCAGCGACTCAGCCAACAACAGCTTCGGAGTCATTGCCTATGATTCCACAGATAATGATCTCAACTACTACCACATCAGCAGCATGGCGGAACTCGCCATTGCCAACCCAAAATGGAGTATCACCACCCAATTAAACGGAGCCGACTTCTACGTAGAAAATGGCGTCTTACGCATCAAGCTCACCGGACCCAACAGTGAGGAAATCATCTATTCAACCACCACACAGCAATGAAAACAACAGGCACAACCCATCCTCACCAAGCACTCGCCCGTCCTGGCTTTGCCTCCCTTATCACCGTCATATCCGTAGGTGTGGCGCTACTCATCATCCTTGTCTCGATGTATGAAAACACGGTTGAATCTCAAACGGCTCAGAAAAACAACCTACTCAAAAACGACTACCAGCAGAGAGAGAATGCTTTTCTCCGCGCCCTGACCAACATCATTCCCAACAAGGCCATGATGTGTATGCAGGACGATACTCAACCTTGGGAAGTCAGAGAACAACTCCGCTGGAACCAGATCATCGACGAAGCCCTTGTGCTTTCCAATTCCAATACAGCGGTTGACCCGAGTGTCGCTAGTGCGCTCGGAATCAGCTCCTTACGCAGCGGCAATGGCGCGGACAGTCAATTAGCAAGAAACACCGTGGTCAAACCACTCGCACAACTCAGCTATCAAGGTGCCGTCTATGAAAACGCCGTAACCCCTGGCACGAATCTCACCGCAACTTCGGACTTCCCTCCACCGCTCGAGTGCTCGGATTGGGAACAGATCCGCGACGCCTACTACCCGATTGTTTCTTACCACAAAAAATACGGCAGCTCGGCCACGGGTTGGGTGATGGATTCGGTAACGGACTTCCCACAGTACAACCGTGTATTAGCCCCCAAACTTCACTTCAATTACCAAGATGGCGCCACCATCATCGCCAAGCATAACTGGTGGGCATTTGAGCTATCCTTCGCCGAGCAAGATGCCACTACCACAAAACTGGTAACCCGCACCAAAAAGTATCTTGTTTCCCTCTATGAGATCCCCTCACAATTACCGATCAGCGCCTCCAGCTACACCACCTTCGGAACCCATACAGATGGAACGGAATGGAGTAACATCACCCTCAGCGGAGGTATTTTTGCTGAAAAAGTAAAAACCGAAGGCTCATTTTCGACCGACTCGATTTCCAGCAGGCAGGGGGTGCAACTCTCGTCGGAAACCACCGTCAACGGCACCGTGACGGGTGGCAACGCAGGCAGCAACCCATTTGCTAGCCATGCCCGTGAAGTGGCCCAATCCAAGGGCGATGTCTTCCCTATCTCATCCGCCTCAGATGGTGGCCGCGTCTCTTTTGTCCCCATCAACCGCGGACTGGAATTCTATGACCGCTTTCAAGGAACAGGTGACAGCCCAGAGAGCATCAACGCCGTCTCCCCCACCTCGTGGGATTACTACAGCATCGGAGCCAAGCAATGCCAGATGCGCCTCGATGTCACGGATGTCGTTTCAGCCGACGATCAAACTCCGACCCAGATTCAGTTCAGCTACTGGTCCGACATTCCAGACGATGGATTAGAAGGTGTCATGGTCACTGAAACCTTCTCCAAGGGTGATAACTGGCCTGACCTCACGGATGATGGTGGTCTCACATTCCCCTTTCACGTGGAAAGCTCAACCATGGGCCGCCCCTGCATCGCCATCTACCTCGATCAACTCGCCGCCTACCTAGCCACCAAAAATGCGGCGCATTTCGACATTAACAAATCCATCTCTATCAACGTCGACTACATCAACAACCTTTCCATCGCCAAACCGCCCTTTCCCAGTTTTGGCGGGGACATGGCGGTGATGCTCTTGGGGGCTAAGGACCTCACAAGCTACACGGAAGGTTTCTCCCTCGTCACCAACATGCGTCTCATCATCGCCGACGACGTCAACGTCACCCCCACCACGCCACCCTCAGGCGTAATCGTTCCTGACGGCGAGCTCTACTACCCATCCATCTCATTCTTCGCCCCAGAAAAGCGCTACGGCGACAGTAGTATCGCCCTGAAAATTGACATTGACGGCCAGCTCGGGTCACTCGCCAAAGACAATACGACCCCGACACGCATTGCAGACCTCAAGTCCGGAATCGCCGATGAGGTTGTACCCGAAAACATCAACGCCAATCTCAAGTCAATCATTCATCCCGCAGCCCTGCCACCCATCAACCTCATGAACTGGATGGTTGTCGTCCGAGAGATCCACCCCAAGTATGTGCCCGAAAGCACACCAGGAGACATACAATAAACAAGGAAACAGGAACGACCTTCGACAATGGACATCATCTGTCCACCCCAAGGCTTGAGCATAAAAAATGGACCCTACGGCTTGGGAGGAAGAAGCTCGTGACTCGACCGAGCGCCGCCACCGTTCATGGAGGATCCTGAATCGAGGCTGCGAGGACGCTCGACATCGGCATTCAACGGCTTAAATGAATCGCTATGGGTATCCAAGCGGAAATTGGCTTCAGCGAGGTCCCGGTTTGTTTCAGCAAGCTGCTGGCGTATTCTTTTTTGTTCGTTACGCATCTCGGCCAATATCTCAAGCAACGGATCAACACGCTGATCACTCGCTGTAGGCATCTCTGATTGGCTCGCGCCGCCAGAAGGAGTAACCTGAACGTTTGCAGCCCCCAGTGAGGACTGAGGTTTGATCACTTCGTATTTGGGGTCCACCGCTGCAATCCCCACGGAAGAGGGTGGCGAGTCGTCCGCCTGCTTAACCATCAATCGCACCTGCTGGAAATGCATACCAGTGATACCCATCATGACCCCAAGCGCCATCGTTATCATAAAAAGGATCGTCGAGTTCATTATTTTTGTTGAGGTAAAGATGATAAAAGAAGTTGCAAACGCCTAATCGCGGCGGCCGCCTGCTTTTCGTTGTATTCCAGTTCCTTGGTCGCATTTTTCAGCATGCTCCCCACCGTATCCTGCTGATTGTATTGTTTTACGGGGTCATACCCAGGCTCGGCAATGCGGATCGCATTGAGCCCATCACTGACGGGCACCAACACAAAGGGAGTGATCGAGAGGGCCACTGGCCTACCACTACCGAGCACCACCTCCTTACGATAAGCAGAAACCCCTGAGGGCGCAGGCGAAAACATCCAACCATCAGGGGCCGGAGTCATCGGTTTGGCCGGCCAAGGAGAGTAGATCTTCACGTTTTTCGTTCCGTCTCCCGCTCCTGCTTTACGCGTGGTTTTTTCAACCTGAATCTGAATCCCCTCATCGGCCGTCTTCTGAATTTCAGGTACATCATCCCGCTGAGCATCAGCGGTGCGGGCAACGAGTTCTCCCTGTTCTCCCTCATCGGCAAGCTTTTGCTTCTCTGTGATTTGAATCAACGATGACGAGTCATCTTTGAGATGAATCGACTCGGGAACCGTTTGGGCACCAATGCTGCAGGTCAGTGCCAGTATGGCGATGAAATAAATAAACTTCATGGATAATCAATTTAGTGAGCTACTTTAATCGACGATGAACTACTCGGTAGGCTACCCCGCCGAGATCCAAAGCTGTGATTGTAGGGTAGGGATACGCTGTCAGCGCGGAGAGCCGCCGCCGGAACCGTCGCCTCGAGAAGCTGGTTCCAGTCATCAAAAAGAGCCTGCCCTTCCTTCCGAAGATTGCTCAAGTTCCGTTCATAAACCATCAATCGGGAAAGAACATCGCGTGCCTTGACCATGTCAGCAGATGTCCAGCGCATCGTTCTCGTTTCATAAATCACGGGCACATTGATCACGATTTTCTCCAACTCCCCATCACCCACATCGGCGCTGAGAATATGCTGCACCTTCAGATTGGTCGACTCCCATCCTGAAGCCATTGCCGATGAATCCCCCCCAGCGGCGAGGCGTTGGAGGTCGATGGTTTCAGGGGAACCTGTCTCAACTGACTCTCCAGCCGCTCCCGATGTTGATGATTGAGCTCCTGGCAAATCAGTATCCGAGGGGACAAGGTCACCTGCGGTGGGCTTGATACCAGCAGCAGCCGCATCTGAAGGCGCCGTCGATAGCGCGACAGTGGGACGCCTCTCAGTGACACCGCCAGCCTCATCGACCGCTAGCACCGGCTTGGTCACATACATCCAGCACAGGATGGCAGATAAACACGTGCTCGCCCCCAGAAGCCATGGGTAAGCTTTTTCTAACTTCGTTCGAGAATACATCTCGTAATCATCTCGCCCCGCACCGAAGGTATTCTCACGTAAACGAACCCCAGCACGTGGCGACTCATTTTCCACAAGCACGATTTGCTCGGTAGGTGTTGGCTCAGCTGGTGTTGGCTCGGTGGGACCTTTCATCGATTCAGTTATTTACGGTGTGGAACGGGTGGCTGGACGGAGGGTAATGCAACGGCTTTGGCATGCGTAATCAATACGCGATGTGTGCGTGGCGGCATCTTGACCATCGTCAGGCTATTGCGCGTGACACTGATTTGACGGATCATCTCCGCCTTCGTGCTATACCCTTGAACCCCCGCAATAAGATTAATTTCTCCAGACTCCTGCACAACACCCACACCATCGGAACGGTAAATAGCGTAACGCGTGTAATTGGCTTCCCCATTCGTATGGCAATACACCCTCACATCAATTCCATCGCTATAAACACGATATCGCAGTGGCGAGATAACCACAGACATCGAGTGACCAGCCTCTACTCGAATTTTTGAATGGAGTTCATAATGACCGATTAAACGAAAACCCGCTGGCAGATTCGCCGGTGACTCATCACCATGAACCACCCTAGGAAACATCAACACACACCATGTCAAAAGCAGGCCGATGGATGGGTAACGATTAGGCATCATACGCGGGTTGATCATTCTGCGTCTTCCCACTACATCCCCACATCCCATAAGCCGTCCTCGGTATCTCCAGACGGATCGTAATTGGAACCGCCATCGACAACCACCGGAGGGGAAACCGTAACCTTGATACTCAAATCGTCACCATCCAAGGACTCCACGGTTGGCAAACTTGGTGAGTTATCTGAGAGATAGGGAATCACCTTCGCCGCCGTAAGACTACTGGGGCTTTCCGTAGGGTGCTCTGCCAAGTAGGTGCGCTGCGCATTGTAAACCATCCGTAGCTTCTGCGACGCCTCGGATCCCAGCTTCCAATCGCTGTAACCAGTGCTCACATACATCGAAATCCCTAAAAGACTCAACAACACCGAAATAACTACCGTTATTTCAATCAAGGTCAAACCATGATCGCAACGCGTCTTTTTGATGTGGCAGCAGGTATTTTTTAACATTTCTGCCCCCAATATAGCACACGAACCAAGCTTGGAAATAAAAAAACTGATACAAATCATGGTCATTCAAGGGTTCTCATCGCATGACCTTGACTCCCCCCTCCATCTCTGCCTCCTCTCCTACACACGCATGAACTGGCTGTTCCTCCTTGACTTGACGCCATGATGGTGGACGGTCAGCAGGTATCTCTTTTCATCTGACCATGCGCCATCTCCTTCTCCCAGCCATCCTCACCGTTCTTCCTCTCGTCGCTTACGCCCAGAGCCCCAGAGCGGCTGCTCATAAGAGCTTTATGGCCACTGCCGTGCGGGTAGGCACCATCCCTCGTAAGGCGGCACCCACCATTGGTGCAGCCCGTGCGATTGTGGTCGATTACAACAGCGGACGTGTGCTCTACGAAAAAAATGCCCGCCAGCGCTGCGCCGTGGCCAGCACTCAGAAACTCATGACCGCACTCTGTGTCATGGACAACGGGAATTTGAGCAAACGCTTCTCCATCGTGAAAAGCGACACCTGGGTGGTACCCACCAAGCTCGGCATTCTCCCCGGTGAAGTCTACTCCCGGCGGTCCCTGCTGGGTGCCCTGCTGGTGAAAAGCGGCAACGACGTCGCCCGCGCCCTCGCCCGCAGCGTCTCTGGCAGCGAAACAAGCTTTGCCAAGTTAATGAACCGCAAAGCCCGCAGCCTTGGGATGCATCATTCCCATTTCCTCAACCCACACGGGCTCACCGCGACCGGTCAATATTCCACCGCACGGGATATGGCCATCTGCGCACGCGCCGCCTACCGAAGCTCCACCCTGCGCGGCATCATCAAAACCAAGGCCTACACATTCAATTACTCCAACGGCCGAAAAAAACGACTGACCAATACCAACCGAATCCTCAAAAAACTCTCCTACTGCACCGGCATGAAAACAGGTACCACCAAAGCGTCAGGCCGATGCCTGATCTCCAGCGGCTCGCTCAATGGGCGCACCGCCATCGTTGTCGTCCTCGGTGCCACATCGTCAACCGTCTGGAAGGACTCAGAAAACCTGCTGCGCTGGTCACTTGAGCGTCCTGCCGCACTTTAGCCTCACGTCGACTCACCTCCCACCCTCCCGACATCATGCGCCAGCCCGAGGACGAACTTGCCGCGCTCCATGAATCATCCCTGCTGCGCCAACTCCCAGTGTGGGATGACTCACTTCAGAATTTCTCCTCCAACGACTACCTCGGCCTTGCGACTCACCCGCGTATCAAAAAGTCCTATCAAGATGCCATCGATCGCTACGGCGCAGGCGCTACCGCCTCCCGTCTCGTTTGCGGATCGATGCCCCCGCACCGTGAGCTGGAAGACCTCATTGCCAACGCCAAGGGAACGGAAGCCGCCCTTACGTTCGCTACCGGATACGCCACTTCCGTCGGGGTCATCACCGCCCTGATGAAAAAAGGCGACACCATCATTCTCGATAAACTCTGCCACGCCAGCCTGATCGATGGCGCACGTATGAGCGGGGCCACCCTGCGAGTCTTCCCCCATAATCACCTCGGCAAACTCGATGCGCTCTTAGCCTCATCAGTTCAAAAATCAACCGCCAACGCCCGTATTCTGGTCATCACCGAATCTATTTTCAGCATGGATGGCGATACGGCACCGCTGAAAGAGATTGCCACGCTGACGCAACAGCACGGCAGCCTGCTCATGGTCGATGAGGCCCATGCGCTCGGCGTCATCGGCCCGACTGGTATGGGCCTCGCCGAACAATTCGGCATCCAAGATCAGATTGATTTCCACATGGGCACACTCGGAAAAGCCGCAGGCGTGGCCGGAGGGTATATCGCCGCATCCCAACCGTGGATCGACCTGATGGTCAACCGCGCCCGATCATTGATCTACTCGACCGCGCCGCCACCCGCCCAAGCCACAGCCGCCGCTGAGTCTATTCGCCTGATCCGCAGTGATGATGGCCACGCGCTCCGCAAGCAACTCTGGAAAAATATCAACACATTCCAGAACGCCGCAAAACTCGCGCACCCGAGTCGTTCAGCCATCATCCCATGGATGGTAGGTGAATCCCATGACGCCCTGGCTCTTTCCTCACATCTCCGCGAATGCGGAATCTTGGTTCCCGCCATCCGCTACCCGACGGTGCCACCACACACCGCACGCCTGCGTATTACATTGAGCGCGGCACATGATCCGGAGTCCGTCCGCCAATTGGGCACCACCATCCTACGCACCACCGAATCCACATGAAAGAATCGCCATCAATAGAGGTATCTCAGATGTGTCCCTTTTTATGCAAACGATTCCATCATTCCATCCGGCCCACTTGGCCCTGCGGTTGACCCTCATCCTGCTGATCACGCACGTCACCGCCCAAGCAGCCCCGCAGGACCACCCGCGCATCCTCTTCCCCAAAGCCGCAGAAGCCACCGTAAAAAGCAGGATCCAATCCGATCCATTGGCCACCAAAATCTACCAAAACCTGCTTCGTCATGCCGACCATACGCTCACCCAGCCGGTCTGCCACTACGATATCCCCGATGGAAAACGTCTGCTCGCACAGAGCCGGTATGCCCTAGGAAATATCCTCCACTGCGCCATGGCATGGCGACTCACGGGTGAACAAAAATACCTTACCCGCAGTATCCACGAGCTCGATGCCGCCTGCGCGATGAAGGACTGGAACACCTCCCACTTCCTCGATACCGCCGAGATGACCACCGCCGTCGCTATCGGCTACGACTGGCTCTACCACGCACTCAGCGAACAACAACGGACGACCTACGCCACCGCACTACGCAGCAAAGGTCTGGAGCCCGCTCGCGCCGCATTCACCAGCACACCCGCCTGGTGGGCCAGACCTCAAAACAACTGGGCGCAGGTCTGTGCAACCGGCCTGCTCATGGCAGAACGCGCCTTGGAAAGGGACGGCGACCCGATCCACCCCGCCCGGCTCGCTGCATCTCGGCTGATCGATGCATGTCGCGCATTTTACTCACCCGACGGCGCTTACCCAGAGGGACCTGGTTACTGGGTCTACGGGTCGAACTACCACACGCTCGGCCTTGCCCTACTCAACGACGACAAGCCTCAACTCAAGGTCCCGACCCCAGTCGAGTTCAGAGGCTCCCCTTTATTTACCGAGCACCTCACTGGCCCCACCGGTGTCGTTTTCAATTTTGCCGATGCTGGGGCATCAACCAACAGAATTACCGCAGCCCAATCCTGGATGGCAAGAGAGTTCAATGACCCAGCAACCGTAGGATTCATCCGGGCTCGGCTCAACACAGACCTTAGCCGTAACCGTAAACGCTCCGCAAGGCTCTTCCCCCTGCACCTCCTCTGGCTTCCCGCCGCACCTCCACAACAATCTGCCGATCTACCACTCGACTCTTCATGGAAAGGGGTCCAGCCGCTCGCCACCTTCCGCAGCTCGTGGACCCGCCCCGACGCTCTCTACTTCGCCATCAAAGGCGGCCTCCCAAGTGCCAGCCACGGCCAGATGGACGTAGGCTCATTTATCCTAGAAAACGACGGCGTCCGTTGGATTGAGGACCTCGGCAGCGACAACTACAACATGCCAGGGTATTTCGGATCCCAACGCTGGAATTATTTTCGCCTCACCAACCTCAGCCACAACACGCTCGTCATCAATGGCAAGCTCCAGAGCCCCGATGCAAAAACAAGCCCGCTCATTGAGTTTCAGAGCACCCCACTGCATGGATATGCCTCCTTTAACCTCTCATCAGCCTACCAAAACCAAGCCGATCAAGTGATTCGGAGTTGTCAGTTCGACCGCAAAAACCAACGTATCACCCTGATCGATCACATCGATCAACCAACAGGCCCTGTGCGCTGGGCTATCGTCACCCGCGCGGAGATTAAAATCGATGGCGCCACCGCTATCCTCAGAAAATCCGGTAAGGTCCTTCCTATCACCCGCCATGACACCCACGGCGGACAATGGGAAATCCTCGACGCCACCCCCGCCAATACCATCGAAAATCCAAACAAGGGCGTCCGCATCCTCGCATTTACGGCCCCCGCCACCGATCGACTCGAGTTAAACGTGAGCTTCGGTCAACCCCGATAGACACCACTATACTATGCCCACACGGCAAAAAAAGCGACGACCCTACGGTCGTCGCTTTTTTAAATCTTCTTTGAGAACCTGAGTTCTCGTTCGATGCCTCGGCCTTTAGATCAGGCCGGCCTTTTTCAACGTCGCGTAGGCGCCGTTTTTATTGATCGTCTTGATGGCCTTGGCACTCAGCTTGACTTTTACGTGACGCCCCAACTCAGGGACATAAATACGCTTGGTGTGCAAGTTGGGGGAAACCTTACGTTTCACGACCTTGGTCACGTGTCGACCAATTCCGCCCTTCTTCTTCGCAAGTCCTGAACGGTGAACTCTTCCACCGGTGCGGACACGGGAACCTCTGATGCTACATACTCTGGACATTTCTTTAAATTTTTGGGATCTGAAATCTTCATGCGCCCTGAAAAGCGCTGCTCGTGGGCGGGGAGAAATACACTTCGACGGCTACCAGTCAAGGGAATTTGCTCTAAATCGACACTTTATCCTCATTTAAGCCGTCAGATTGTCGAAATCCCCTTACTCTGGGCATCATCACAAAAATCACCCACCAAGCACCAGCCGCCCCCCCTAAGGTGTCCGCCAACCAATCTCCGATGTCATTTCCACTGCGCCCCGGGGTAAACCCCTGATGATACTCATCGAGTCTACCCATCACGCAGCAAACCAAAGCCACGATCAAAAAGAGGCGCCACCTATTGATCTCAGCCCATTTGAATCCCACATGAGCAGCCAACAGCGACCCTCCCACAAAAAAATAAAGAAAGTGGGCTAGCTTGTCTAAATGCGGAATATCTGGACCCTGTTTCGGCGCTGGGTTTCCCGCAGAAAGAAACCACAGCGTCACCCCCCATACAATCAATAGACACAAATACGCCGCGGGCCTCGTAGGAAGCCACGCGACGATATGATCTAATAATCCGGATACGCTTTTCAACATTCTCCGGAATCTTTAGGGTTACACATCAGGCAAGCCCTTCGAGGGTAGACTTAAGCTGATCGAGCGTGACGTTCGCTCCGGTGATGGTTTCCTTGACTTCGCCGTCTTTGAAAAACAACAAACAAGGGATCGAGCGGACACCATATTTCGCGGCCAAAGGCTGGTTGGTATCCACCTCAACCTTACCAACGCTGGCAGCATCGCCGACAGCCTCCGCGAGCTGATCAATCAATGGAGAGATCATCTTACAGGGACCACACCACTCCGCCCAGAAATCAACGAGAACGGGTTTAGCCGAGTTTAAAACCTCAGCCTCAAAGTTTGCTTCATTATATACATTAGCCATGTGCGGAATATGTACCCACCATTCTATACGTCAAGCAGCTTCATTCAAAGTCAGAGCCGTCCATGAAAATTCCATGGACGGCTCTCTCAAATGTTTCGCCCAGCCCCTACAAAATGCAGGACAGCCATGGCTCATCGTGACATCGAGCATCCAGCACTCCAGACACTCGTCGCTGTTGCTTACCCCTTAAAAAGGAAGCCCTCCCGTCGCCCATGCAAGATAGGCAACAAGACCACCAGCAATCAGAAGAATAATTTGCATTACCATAGTTGTAGTTCGTTCAATCAGTTTAAGTTAGAAGGATTTCTCCATCAGAGAAACCGTTGCGTCCATCTACCAGTGGAGGTTTACTCGATGAGTTGACCCCATCCTGGGTTTTGCGGCGTGTCGTGCACCCAGATATTGGCCGTGCCCAGTTGGACGCCAAGAACAATCAAGGCAACAATCAAGGCTACCACAGATAGCGCCGTGGCGACACCATCCGACTTATTGGCCGAATCGTCATCATCCGCGGTCCGAATCGTGGCTGCCTGAGAGGGTGTCCCACCCGCCGCCCCCATGGGCTGAGTCTGCTGCAGCTGCACAGTGGCTTTAGGCAACGGCTGTGTGGTCGCAGGGGCACTACCTGCAAGAGGCGTCGTAGCGGGGCCACTGGTAAGAGGCTTTGTGGCGGGGCCACCTGTAAGCGGCATCGTGGCAGGGCCCGTACTCTCAGGCATATTAAGCTTCACCGTAGGCGCTGGCGCTGGCGTGGCAGGCTGGGTCACTGAACCACCCTGCAGCATCACCGTAGGCGCTGGTGCGACCGCTGGCGCTGGAGGTTTAGCCATTACGCGAGTAGATGTCTTAAGCGGAATGGTCGGCGCTGGCGCTGGAGGTTCAGAGCTTACAGAATCAGGCAAGGGTGGGGCTGGCGGAGCCGAAGGATCTTTCTTCGTTTGAGGCATCGCCTTCAGTGTGACACGCACGGTTTCCTTGCGAAGCGGGACCGATGAGGTCTTCTTCATGGGTTTGGTTGGCTTGGGCTCTCTCGGGTCACTCATAGATTTTTCGCAGTTATTGGGATGCTTGATGTGGATTTAGCGTCACGCGCCGATGCATAAGGCCACGCGACAACATCAAAAGAAGGATTCTTTTCATTAATAAAGCCTCTAGGTTGGCCCTATGTCAAACCCGCAGGTGATTTTTTTTAAGTTAAAATCAACGCCCTCCCCCAAAGCTGCCCCCCTAAAAAAGGAAGGACGCCCAGCGGTATCAACCACCGGACGCCCAGCCCTTTTCGTCGTTATGTTCTCCTGTCGGAGAATTGTTGGCGTTTTCCTGTCGCTAACAAATGATTTAGCGTCGCTCACCAGATGAACGACTAATACTGAGGCACATAGAGCTCTGACCCTTTGGCAAGCATCGTATTCTTACTCAGGCTCAGGCCGTTGAGTGCGTTCAACTGTGTGGTGCTGACCCCATGTTTGCTAGCAAACTGCCCGTACGTCATCTGCTTATACACGGTGATGGTGCGGATGGCGGAGTCCAAGGACTTCTCCGTTGATATGTTGGAATGTGAGGCGGGTGCACGATTAACTGGCGCACTGCGCACCACCTTCTTCGAGCGTGCCGCTGGCATACGCTGCTTGGCGGAATCAGCCACCTTCTTGGCGACCCCATTAGGCTTTGCTTGTGACTTCGAAGAAGAGGATGCCGAATCGGCGCGACTATTCACCACCAAACGTTGTCCGACATGCAAGCGGGTAGGACGCACGGACGGGTTGGCAGCAACCAAACTCTGCACGCTCACTTTATGTTGGCGAGCAATCGAATAAAACGTCTCACCGCTCTTAACCACATGCTTTGTTGCTGGCTCCGAACTCATCGGCCGGTCCACTGGGGTCGACTTGCTCTCCTTCTTCGCCACAGGAGCAGGGACCAAAGCTGCCGGCTTTTTAGATGCGCCAGGAAGGCTCAACTTCTGTCCGATTCTGATACGGTCATTACTCAGACCGTTCGCTTGCATGATCGCTGCGACCGTCGTCTTATGGCGATACGCAATACGCGTGAGGATATCACCTTTTTTTACCGTGTAATCCCCCATCTGAGGAGATGAGGAGGAGGTGGACGCTGCAACCGCAGAGCGATCAACCTGTTTATCGGCATGGTGGGATTTCAGCCGAATCAACTCTTTCTCAAGTTGACTGATCTTGCGCTCATGGGCATCGGCCCGCGCACGTAGGAATTCAATATCACTCTGACTTTGACCCAAAAGGGAGGCCGCGGTAAGAGCAAAAACTGTGGAAGTAAGGGCAATTGGTTTCATAACGGAGACCATTATTCTAAAAATTTCCAATATGACAAGTAAAAAATTTAAGATTTACTGATTATTTTAAAACTTTAAGTAAATAAACCCTTGTTTTATAGGACTTCCAGGAAGTTTTACCTTAAAAATTTATTTGATCATTTTTGAAAAAGCAGCTTTCCAATTGGATCAAATCGTCCTCAAATACCGTTATGAAGATTGAATCCAGCGATTACGAGAAACTGGGATCCTTTTACTTGGGGCGTAGTTATGACCTCAAGAAAAGCGAACTCGAGAATGAATTGGTGCTCTATGACTCCAAAGACCTCGTCACCCACGGCGTGGTACTGGGCATGACGGGTTCAGGGAAAACGGGTCTGTGCATCTCGATTCTCGAGGAAGCTGCGATGGATCATATCCCAGCGATCATCATCGACCCCAAAGGAGACATCGCCAACCTGATGCTCAATTTTCCCGATTTCAAGGCGTCTGACTTCCGCCCGTGGATCAATGAGGACGATGCTGCCAAAAAAGGCAAAACCCCCGATGCGTTTGCTGAAAAAACCGCCAATATGTGGAAAGAAGGGATCGGGTCATGGGGACAGAGCCCCGATCGGGTCAAAGCACTCCGCGATAAGGTGGATGTGAACATCTTCACCCCAGGCAGCAAGGCTGGTATCCCCGTTTCCATTCTCAGCTCTCTGGAAGTTCCCCCTTTTGAGGTGCTCGACGACGGTGAACTCCTCGGCGACCGGATCGAGAGCACCGCTAGTTCGCTGCTCTCACTCGTCGGTGTGGATGCCGACCCGATCCAAAGCCCCGAGGCCGTGATCCTCGGAACTATCTTCGCTCACTGCTGGCAGGCTGGCCAAAACCTCACCCTTGAATCCCTCATCCGCCACCTTCAAAAACCCCCATTTGATAAAGTCGGCGTCATCGACGTCAACTCCTTCATGAATGCCAAGGAAAGACAAAAGCTCGCGCTCAAATTCAACGCACTGCTTGCCTCACCCGGGTTTTCAACATGGATGGAGGGTCCTGCCCTGAACATCGCTGACATGATGCATACCCCCGAGGGAAAACCCCGGATGTCCATTTTCTCCATCGCCCACCTTAGTGACGCCGAGCGTATGTTTTTTGTCAGCCTGCTACTCAACCAAATGCTCGGCTGGATGCGATCACAAAGTGGCACCACCAGCCTGCGTGCCATGCTCTACATGGATGAAATCTACGGCTTCCTGCCACCAACGGCCAACCCACCCAGCAAAAAACCCATGATGACCATGCTCAAGCAAGGTCGCGCCTTTGGTCTTGGCTGCCTGCTCGCCACTCAGAACCCCGTTGATCTCGACTACAAAGCACTTTCTAACATAGGAACTTGGTGGTTAGGCCGACTCCAAACCGAGCGCGACAAGGCCCGCGTATTAGATGGACTCGAGGGCGCCGCAGCCTCTCAGGATGGCGGCTTTGACCGCAGCTCGATGGAAGAACTGCTCGCGGGGCTCGGCTCCCGGGTTTTCCTCATGAACAACGTGCATGAAGATGCCCCAGTTGTCTTCCACGTCCGCTGGGTGATGAGTTACCTCTGTGGTCCCCTGACCCGATCCAAGATCAAAAAGCTGATGGATCCTAGACGAGACCAATTCCCCTCGGGTAAACAGCATGCCGTCGCCGCACCATCATCCAACCCGATGGCGATGCCAAGTGCCTCTGCCCAGACCGCCGTTGGCGAACGTCCCGTCGTCGGGGCTGGTGTCACCGAGCTCTTCGTTCCCTTCGCAGGTGAAGCCGATGGCATCACCTACAAGCCCGCCCTGCTGCGCGAGGCGAATGTGCATTTTTCATCCAGCAAATGCGGCATCGACGGCTCACGCCTGATGCGTTTCACGAATGCAATCAGTGATCAAGGCATCGACTGGGACCACGACGCCGGCTGCACCCATCCGGTCAAATCCATGAAAAACGAACCCCGCAATGGTTGTGGATACGATGATCTTCCTGGGTTCGCGATGAATGCCGACAACTACAAACAGGTGAAAAAAGACTTTACCGATCACATCTACCGCAATGAGCGGATTGAGATCTTCCACTGCCCCCTGTTTAAAACCTACTCCCAGCTCGGCGAAAGTGAAGGCGCCTTCCGCGGTAAACTCGCCACCCAGGCCCGCGAGGTGCGCGATGAAGCGGTGGAAAAACTCCGCGATAAATACGAAGCTAAGATCAAAACCAAGGACGGCCAGCTGGACCGCGCAGAAAACACACTCGCCAAAGAAGAGGCCGAGGCCAGTAGTGCCACTTGGGATATCGGAGCTAAAATCGTCGGGGGGTTATTAGGAAAACTCTTAGGCGGCCGACGCCGATCGTCCTCAAGCGCGGTCAGCAGCGCAGGACGCGCCTACAAACAACGCCGCGACGTCAAAATCGCCGAAAAGAAAATTGAACAACTCGAGGAGGCGATCGCCGAACTCGAAGCCGAACTCGCCGAGGAAATCAAAGAACTGGAACTCGAGTTCGACCCCACCACGGTCAAACTTGAGAATATCGCCATCAAACCCTACAAAAAAGACATCGACGTCCGCACCGTCGCTCTCGCATGGCTCCCATACGATCGCGATGGTGAGATGGCATGGTAAAGCAAGCAACGGGTAAAGGAAACGGGTCATGCTCCGGCGCCCGAAAAGAAGCGCCTCCCCCCATCATCTCTCTCGTTCCACCCATGCCACGGCATGAACAGACAACCAGCAGGTATCTCCATTCAAGAGCATCGCGTGGCACCAGTCTCCACGTTGTTCAATCAGGAAGAACTCGGTGCCTGCATGAATCGGGGAGGTAAACGCGTTATCATAAATAAGCCCATTGCCTTGTCGGGCAATGACTTCACGTTCGACCACCACGCCATCGACCGCGTCATCCCAGCGTTGCTGGCTGGTGAGAAGGGATAGACCAAAGAGGAGACTCAAAGCCGCGGCGATCATCATCGCCCCATACATCCACCGACTCCGCCGATAGAACATCAGCGCGACCAGCCCCCAGAATGCCACATGCGCGCCCCCCAAACACGTGGCGCGCACCGCAAATGACCAACGGTGCCAGAACGTAAGTGCGTGGCGCACTGCCTGACCACGCGTCATCGGCAACGCATCAATCGTCAAACTCCTCACATAGCGAAGGTTATGTAACACATCCTGATGCAAGGGGTCCTCACTCAGCGCTCGCTGGTAATTCAAAACGGCACGACCACGATCGCCCACAGAAAAATAGGCATTCCCGAGGTTGGTGTGCAGGTCCGCGGTGTTGATACCACGTTGCTCGATCAGAAATTCATAGTTTAAAATAGCCGACTGATAGAGATCTCGCGCATGAGATGGGTTGACCAGAGCTTCGGCATTCGCTTGGGCAAACGATTCGTTCGCCCGCTTGAACATCGCCTGATTTTCAAGATCCCCAGCATGACACCACGATGTCATAATCAAAATCACTAAAAGGATCGTCCGTTTCATGAAAGTTGGGGGTCGATGGTTTTGATGCATTGCTGCGCCTGACCGATCAGCGCCTCGACATCCAAGTGCGATGCCGCACCGCGATACTTCTCATAATCGGCACGGGTATAAATCTGACGCAGCGGTTCGATCTTGACCCGTCCCGCGATCACCTCCTCTAATTCTTCAAAGGTATGCGCATGGCGCACAAGGTTGAGCTTATCGGCAACGTAGCTCCGAACCGCATCATCAAGCTGACCCAATTTTTGCGCAGGAGATATTTCTCCTGCCGCCGAGACCTGAGCGATCGACCGACGGAATCGCTTCATCGCCTCGATGGCGCGTGCCGTCACAGGATCGCGCATCGCCAGCCGCTGCTGGGCGGTAGCTCGGTAGAAAACCAAAAACCCGACGGGCGGAATAACAAGAAGGAGGATCAAGGAATGATAACCCGTCCAACGACGCGCATCGACAGCATTCAACGCCACCGCATTGGCTCGTATCCCATCTGGGTTTTTATCGATGTGATTACGCAGCGGGCCGGATCCGCGTATCGAGGCGTCAAAGGCCGTGACGATCTCGGCCGACTTCACCGTGATCGGAATGGGATCCGACTCAGCCACGCCGTAGGCTTTGGCCACTGGATCAAAATAGGGAATTCTTACAGCGGGAATCACGGTGGCATCCTGACCCAGTGGGCGCAGCGTGCGGATGTAGGTTTTTTGCGTTCCCTCGATCCGCCCTGTCGACTGCCGTGGCGGCATGGCAAACTGCCGTGTGAACGCCAACTGCCTGCTAAAGTCAGGAAGGTCAAACACCTCGGGAAAAGCACAACCATCGACCACGATCGTCAAGGTGATCGGGTCACCCGCGCTGATCACCGTCGGACTGGCCGTGACGGTGATACGGCACGATCCAACCTGACCCGCAAAGTCATGTGGCTTCCCCGCATCCGGCAATGGCAATACAAACAGCTTGCGATACTTGGATGCGGCTACGTATTTTTGATACGTCTCACCTTCGATCAAGCTAAAGAAATCATTATTAAAGTAACTTGGGTAATGGGTCTTCCAGCCACTTGCCTCTTTTCCGGACGACCCCACATAAGACGCCAGAAGGGTTGCTGGTGCGAGCGAGAACTCCCCGGGGTTCACCGGAATGACAATCTTGGTGAATGACACCGTCTGCAGGAGCTTCCCCTCTTTATCTTGTGTTCCATACCTTCCGATCACGCGGGTATGGGCGGCTGGCAGCCCAATCGCTGCCTTGTCATCACCAGCAATCCAGCGGTGTGGATTCCTCATGTTAAACCCCTGATGATGAAATAAAGGCAGGTCGAGCTTCACCGCCCGAAAACCATTCAAGGACAAGGGCGATATCCAGATGTAGTTCGCCCGAAACGGTTCACCCACATAAAGATCCCGGTCGGGAAGCTCCCTCATCATCGCCATCCCAGGGTATGCCTCTGCCTGCCTGACGCGAATAAAGACCTCATCATCCGTCATCTCTACCTGATCGCCGACTTGGATGCTCGTGGAGGGGATCCTCACAGAGCCAGCTCGCATCGGCATCATCCTATAACGAAGCGCTACCGTCGACACCCCCGCATGCTCGACCTTTATTTGCTCCACCCACTTAACCGCAAGGGAGCCGTCTCCCACAAGCTCCTCAACCTTCACTTGCTCCGCATCACTCACAAGGATTTCATAAATAAACTCCTCACCCACAAAAAAGGATGTCGCTGACATCGTGGTATGCAGCTTCGTGCTGGGCGCGGCATCACTCGCCACCCCCACGATCATCAGCACCGCCGCTACGGCGAGCATCCTTTTGATATCACACATGGTTGTTTTCATTTCCTACCAATCTTTTTCCACGGGTTTCCCCTTTTTCTTTGCGCCCTGCGCCTGCCGCGCCTTCTGCATGATGGCATTTTTATGAATCACATCTTCGGGTGAGTTATTAGGAGGTGGTAAGTCGATGGATTCAAGGTTCATTTCTGGGGTGTCCATGAATTCGGCATCTCCCCGTCTATCACCCTCACGGTCACTTTCTCGGTTCCCGTCATCACCCTGATCGCCCTCGGCCGCTTCGTCCCGTCCTTCATCATCGCCCGCATCATTCGCGGTGGATTGATCGTCTGCGGCATCCGGATCGCGAGGCAGCGCCTCAAGTGCCGCGCACAATGCTTCGAGAGCGCTCTGCTCCTGAGCCAAGGAGTTGCGCGGGTGCTGCATAAACTGCTCGATCACCCTCGCTTCAAATGCCCTAGCCAAAGAAAGGTGACCGCGTGCGGTAGCCAAGGGACTAGCGTCTGCCGGGATGCCATCGAACAGCCGCTTATTCACCCGATCAACCCGTTTTATCAGCTTGTCCGTTCCGGATTGGATAGCTCGTTCGT
The DNA here is from genome assembly GCA_013041925.1 of Akkermansiaceae bacterium. Taxonomy (GTDB): domain Bacteria; phylum Verrucomicrobiota; class Verrucomicrobiia; order Verrucomicrobiales; family Akkermansiaceae; genus Oceaniferula. The sequence continues at coordinate 240,524 of JABDRB010000013.1, forward strand.
TTTTAATCAGAGCATCACGGGTTTCGGGCTCACCCACATCCTCCATCAAATACCGCTCCGTATCCGTTAGATTAAATCGTTGTTTGAGGATGAGCGCTTCGAGCTGCTTGCGGATTGCATCGAGTGCCTGCTTCATTTCCTGGCGACGTTTCTCCTCCTGTTGAATTTGCTGCTGAAGTTTCCTCCTCTCGGCTCGAACCAACTCCATATTCACGGCGGCATTGAGGTGTTTAGGTTCAGCTAAAAGCACCCTTCGATACATCACCACACTTTGATTCACCCATGACAAGGCGGCATAAGTATCCTCTGCCATTTGTGATGCGCGGTAATAGGTATCCGCCAAATTGTAGCTAATATCACACCGCAAGCGTCCCTCAGGTTGTCGCCTCAGCGCTTCTTGATAACTGGTGATCGCCTCGGAATAACGAGCCAACCGGTATTGTGTATTGGCTTTTTTATAAATGACTCGGGCCGAGGCAGAAGCATTACCGAGGTCATCATACATCTCCAAGGCCTCGCGGAATTTCCCTGCGGTAAAATGATCATCCGCCGTTTCCATGTCTGCGGATTCGGCTCGTTGAGGCAGGCAGATCATCGCGGTCAGCACAACAAACGCCAACCTCCCCGATACGCGAAGCTGGGTGTGCGGAATCAGCATCATCATCACCAAAAAAACAAAAGCCGCCGCAATAAACACCTGAAATATCTCATCATAGGTCATGACACGTTCCTGCGCAAACTGCTGTTTTTTTTCCTGCGCACTGATCCGCTTGTAAATATCACCCAGTTTCATCCGACGTGTCCCCACCGCAAGATACGCCCCCTGATCGGCTTGCTCGACCATCCCTCTGAGCTGTGCACCATCCAGCTTCGACCACACCTCTTGGCCATTATAAACCACATAATCAGACACCCCTCCCTTCTTCGGAATACGGGAACCTTTCTCTTCATCGCCCAGACCAATGGCAATCAATGTCACCTGCTTTTCATTCACCCACTCCACAGCCGTGGTTACCCCCTCACTATGATCCCCCCCATCGGTCAGCAAAACGATATCCTTATACCCATGGTCCGCATCCGAGAACAGCTTGTCACACACCTTGATCAAGGCGTCGCCCACCCGCGTGCCTCCATGCGCCACACTTCCAGGCCCCGCCTTTTCCAAGCTATTAAGAAAAAACGCTTTATCCATGGTAAGCGGACACACAATCGAGGACGACCCCGCAAAAACAACCAGCCCCATCCGGTGATCCTGAAGACCTTTGACACACTCCCCGATGGACGCCTTGGCCGATTGCAGACGGTTGGGCAAGCGGTCCTCAGCCAACATACTTTGGGATACATCCAGAAGAAAAACCACATCGCGTCCCTCACGCTGAAGCATTTTAGGGTGCGGGTTTGCCGCTGGGCGAGTCAGGGCGACAATGATGAGAACCGTCGCAATCACCAGCATAAGCAATCGCCACGGTTCCATCGACCGATGCTCAGTGCGGTGGCCAGCCGTCATTTCACCAAATGCCTGTATATCCTGCCTGCGCATCCTCATACGAAGCAAAAACACCACGATGATCACCCCCACCAATGGCAGCAGCGACAACATCCAAGGTTTCTGAAAGATGACCTCACTCATGGCGATATCCGTAGCAGGGTTGAACTTAACACATAACGAAGTAACAACAAGATGAGCGCCGCCAGCGCGAAAGGAGCAAAGGCCTCACCCCTATCAATAAAATCAACCTCCTCCACCTCGGTTTTTTCAAGCTCGTTGATCTCCTTGTAGACCGCTTGCAATGAGTTCATATCGTGTGCGGTCCGAAATATACCACCAGTCACGGTCGCCATCTTTTCAAGGATTTGATCTGATTCTGAGGGTGCCCTAGGTTTTAAAAAGGTTCCGCTGTCCGTCTTGATAACGGTGGGTCGACTCTGCTCCTGCAAACTAATCGTATAAATCCGTATCCCCCACTCCTTAGCCATCGCCGCTGCCTGAAGAGGCATTTGTTCGCCGCAGTTGTTCTCACCATCAGTCAGCAAAAGGATAACCTTGCTCTTCATCGCCCCCTCACCATCTTCTTGCGACTTAAGATGCGCAGCGGCAAGCGCCGTCGCATCGCCATAGGCAGTCCCATCCTCATTAGGTCGATCGTTGATGGTTATTTCCTGAATCATGTAAACCACCGCATCATGCCCTAGAGTCATCGGACAAATACTATCAGAGTAACGCGCAAAGGAAATCACTCCAATCATATCGTCAGGCCTCCCCGAAAGATCGACTCCATCACCAGCAACAAATGCCTCCATCACTTTCTTGGCCACCTCGATCCGCGTCATTGCCCCGTCCTCCGTATGAATATCCATGTCCATACTACTCGAAACATCCACCAGCAGCTGAATCGCAATCCCCTCACGATTTTCTCGATGGCTCATTGACTCAACCTGCGGACGCGCTAACGAAATGATCAGACATCCCAACGCCAAATACAGACATAACGGCGGAATAAACAACATCCGCTGGCGCCATGTCCGATCCACCCCGACCAATAATGCAAACGACGGGTAACGGATCGCGCCTTTCCGCCGCTGCCTGCGCTGGATGATGGCGAGCAACGGTAACAAGGCAAACAAACATAAACAATAGGGCGCCGCCAAGGTCATCCCTCCACCTCCTTCCATACAATTTCAAATTGCGTATACAGATCATGAACTTGCTTTTCATCTGGCAGATCGACCGAATACTGAAGCCTCTCGTAGGCAGCGACAGCCTCAGCCAAGCCCGCAATTTCAACTCCATCCTGCTGAGCCCGCTCCGATAACCCCATAAAATCCACCTTGCGCAATCCCTGTGTGTAGCGTTGTGCCAGAGCACGACAAGCAGCCTGTTCAAGTCGAAGCATCACTTCTTGGGCTGGCGCGTTTTTAAGATTCACAAAGTCCTGCTCCACCGTGTCGTCGGCACTCGGCTGCGCCCTCCTCCAACGGAACCTCACCACCATGAGACATCCCACAAAAAATACATTCGCGATGACAAGAGCCACTGGCCAGCGTGCCCACTGTTCATGTGTATCCACCCGAGCATGGGGAGCGATGTCACGCATCTCAGTTTCTCCTGGAGCCAAGACAGAGACCACCCGAATCTCGATGGGATCCGTTGTCATCTCCACCTCCTCACCATCACTACCCACCCCCTTCACCAACAAGCTCGTTAGAACACCCACACCAGGAAGATCTGGCTCAAGCGTGTAAACACACCTTTCCTCCACCCGCCCATCGACCCCTAACTTCGGCGGCGACGCCCTTGTTTCAAAAATAAAAAAATCACCCCATTTCTCGCCCACTTCAGGAAGCCCCACCTTCATCGACTCCCCATGCCGCACCGTCAATGCAACCTGAATCATCTCACTGCTAGCGAGTTCATCCGATGAAACACACAACGTCGTCTCAAGCCCCTGCTTTGATTGTTGATGGGTCGATCCACCCGACACTTTATCATCCGTCGGCCTGTCACAGCCCACAAGAAGCCCCCCTATAAACAGCAACAACCACCGCCCTATGAGACTACTTCGCATCAGCACTCTGGTTGTTCCTATCTTTAAAAAATCGGATGATTTCGTGCAGGTAATCGCCCTCCGTGCGAAGCGACAACCAATCCGCACCCACCTCATGACATAGGTTTTTAAGCTTTTGTTGCCTCGCCAGCGCCTCAGCTCTAACGTGACGCCTTAATCTTCCATCGCTGCAATCGATCGTGCGCATCTCCCCGGATTCTGCATCCATCATTTCCAGCATACCGCTTCGTGGTAATTCACGTTCTCTCAAATCACTCAGAAAAACACACACCAGGTCATGTAGCCTCGCCGTCTCCCCCAGTGAACCTTCATAACCGTGATCCAGAAAATCCGAAAACAGAAAGGCGACACAGCGCCGACCCCGCACCTGATTTAAATAATCCAGCGCATGAGCAATATCGGTTCCCTGGGATTTGGGTTCATACCGCATAACCAGATCAATCATCCTCATCACATGGTTCTTTCCCTTCCGTGGCTCAACGTGACACTCGACGTCATCACTCAACAAAATCAACCCCACATTATCGTGGTTATGCGCAGAGGCAAATGCCAGAAGCGCAAAAACCCGTGCGGCCACCTCCCGCTTGGTTGAGGTGCCACTGCCAAAGTCACCCGACCCCGAAACATCGATTAGAAAATAGAGCGATAGCTCACGCTCTTCCATAAATGTTTTTACATGAGGCCTGCCGGTCCGCGCCGTAACATTCCAATCGATCGTGCGCACATCATCACCGTGTTGATAATCGCGGACATCCTCAAACTCAACCCCCATCCCCTTGAAACAACTACGGTATTCACCCGCCAACAACTCCAGCACAGCCTTCCGGCTGTGCACTTGGATATGGCGAACCTTACTCTCGAGTTCTTTCTGATTCATCATTGATCTCTGGATGACTCCACTGTTTCAACAGTCGATAGAATCTGCTTCAGGATATACTCCACCTCTTTACCCTCGGCTTCTGCCTTATAAGTGATCGCCACCCGGTGCCTAAGCACATCCATCGCAATCCATTTCACATCCCCTGGCGTCACGTAATCGCGCCCAGCTAACATCGCATGCGCACGTGCACCTTTCATCAAAAAGATACTCGCTCGCGGTGACACACCGTGATTGATCAGTGAATCCAATTCCGCTAATCCATAAGTCGCTGGGTTCCGCGTCGCATCCACAAGACGCAACACGTATTTCTCGATCGCCTCACTGGCATGAACCGCATCCAGAGATTCTCGCATCTTGAGGATATCCTCACCACTCATCACAGGACGCACCTTCATATTCGGTTGATGAACCGCCATGCGTTTCATAATCTCATGTTCTTCATCAAGCGTCGGATACGCAACATTCACCTTCAGCATAAACCGGTCGAGCTGCGCCTCAGGTAATGAATAAGTGCCCTCCTGTTCGATCGGGTTCTGAGTTGCCAGCACCAAAAAGGGTTCATCCAATGGATAACTCTCGGTCCCGATCGTAACCTGCTTCTCCTGCATGGCCTCCAGCAGGGCACTCTGCACCTTGGCGGGGGAGCGGTTAATCTCATCGGCCAACACAATGTTGGCAAACACAGGACCCTTGTGCGGTGTGAAATCACCCGTCCGTTGGTTATATATCAACGTGCCAATGAGGTCACCAGGCAGTAAGTCCGGTGTAAATTGAATCCGACTAAACGCCACGCCCAGCGTCTGGGCCATCGTGCTTACTGTCAGCGTTTTCGCCAAACCGGGCAGCCCTTCAATCAGGACGTGGCCATTACATAGGAGCGCCACCAGCAATCGATCCACGAGATAATCCAAGCCTACGACGACCGCACCAATCTCCTCCCGCACTTGAGTTAACTGGCGGTTCTCTTCTACAAATTGATCATGTTCGGACACGGCATTCATTCTGAGCCACCTTCGGCTTTCTGTCTACACGCATAAACGTTCACTTTTCGGCTTTGTTTCAGACGTTTTACCCACAAAACTCACTTTCATGGCAGCCGACCCCGATCACACCCCAGGAAAAAACATCCTCTTTCTCGACGGTGACTGCCTCTTCTGCCGGCGCTCGGCTCGGTGGCTCCATCGATTCGATCACCGTAAACATCTCTTTTTCGCACCACTGCAGGGAGAAACTGCCGCCATGCTTCCTGGCGATCAAAAAATCCTCATAGACCAAAAGGGCCAGCCTTCTGGATCGGCGGTGCTGCTTGAAAATGCGGGTTACCCAGATCAGCAAATCTGGACGGGGGCCGATGCTGTCCTGCGCGCATTCCTACTCACCGGCAGCGTCATCGCCGCACTCTGGATCCTGCACTACCTCCCAGCCTTCGTCAAATCCGGTGTCTACCAATTCATCGCGAGAAACCGACACCAGCTCAGGCCAGCACAAGACCATTGCCCACTCGATCAAACTGAGTTCAAAGATCAATTGATGCCTTAGCCCGTATCGATCACCTACTTGGAGGCGAGGCGCAGACAAAGTCCGCTCTGACAAGACGCAGACCAAAGGACTCAAGGCACCCCCATCCAGCAGGCTCAACTCACGCCCTATTTCTGATCTTCAGACATGGCCTCTTTGACCTTGGTTTCAATCTCCAAGTAAAGTGCCTCATCTTCCTTCAGGGCAACCTTGGTCGCATCGCGACCTTGGCCGAGCTGATTGCCGCTGTAGCTAAACCAACTTCCACGTTTTTGCACGATATCAAACTCAATGGCGAGATCGATCAGCGACCCCACCGATGAGATCCCTTCGTTATACATGATATCAAACTCAGCCTCCTTGAAGGGCGCCGCTACCTTGTTTTTAACAACCTTAACCCGCGTACGGCTTCCAGAAACTGAGCCGTCGGTGGCTTTGATCTGACCAATGCGGCGGATGTCCACTCGCACTGAAGCAAAAAACTTGAGCGCACGACCACCTGGGGTGGTTTCCGGGCTACCAAACATGACCCCAATTTTTTCACGGATCTGGTTGGTGAAGATGCACGTAGTCCGAGCTTTCGCAATCAGTGAGGTAAGCTTGCGCATCGCAGCACTCATCAACCGAGCCTGCGCACCCACCGTGCTATCGCCAATTTCACCCGCAAGCTCCTGCTTGGTCACAAGCGCGGCCACGGAATCCAGCACAATCACATCAATGGCATTGGAACGCACCAGTGTCTCACAGATCTGCAGTGCCTCCTCGCCCGAGTTAGGCTGAGAAACGAGGAGGTCGTCAATATTGACTCCCAACTTCGCCGCGTAAGCAGGATCGAGAGCGTGCTCGACATCAATAAAGGCGGCCAAACCCCCGTTTTTCTGGGCCTGCGCGATCGCGGTAAGAGTCAGGGTTGTCTTACCCGAGGATTCTGGCCCGTAGATTTCAACGATACGTCCACGAGGGAAACCACCAACACCGAGGGCTCGGTCAATCAGAAGGTTGCCCGTCGGGATGACATCGACATCGACTCGGTGACCATCGCCGAGACGCATGATGGCGGTTTCACCAAAGTCCTTTTGGATTTGGGAAATCGCGAGATCGAGGTTCTTTCTGCGGGCGGCTGCGACTTTGTCGTCAGGTGATGTGGTGCTTTTCGTTGCCATGGTTTTTCTCGTTGTGGGTGCGGTCGATTTTTTAGCTGCCGATGCTTTTGACGTTGCGGGCATGGCCGAACTTCCAGTCTTGCTTTCGTTCTTGTTGACAGAAGGAGCTGATGGGGCGGCGGCGGTTGAATTAGGTTTAGCGGTTGATACACTCATGACAATGGTTGTTTTTGGTTTTCCGCATCATGCTGCCACCCATACCCGACGTCAATAAAAAACTGTTCAAAAGATCAGTGTTTGTCAGAACATGTTCATGTGAAACATCTTATGAAGACTTAATTTCAACAAAAAGGGATGACCGAAGCCGCATTCCAAGGCATGATCATGCCCGTGAACCTCAATATCAGATCATACACAGGCGGCATGGCCCAGACCAACGCCTATCTTCTCGGAGAAGGCGACTCGTGCCTGCTCATTGACGCCCCGCTTGGCACATGCGAGTGGCTGGAAAGCCTTAACGAACTCCCCACCGACCTCTTGCTCACTCACCAGCACTACGATCATATCGAGGATGTGGCCAAACTCGCCGCCAAGGGCGTGCGCCTGCATGCTTATTCACCCTACTCACAGGACCTCACACTGGAGAAACTCCTCCAACAGTCAGGCATCTCGATCACCGTCACCCCCTATACCATTGACACGCTACTCGAGGGCAAAACGGAAATCGAGGTTGGCGGCATCAAATTTTCGGTCGCTCACGTCCCGGGGCACTCCCCAGATAGCGTCGTCTTCACCACGGGTGATTTCGCCTTTGTCGGCGACACCTTGTTTGCCGGTAGCGTGGGCAGGGCAGACCTACCCGAAGGTGATATGGATTTACTCATCCGCGGGATTCGTAAAAAGCTGCTGATTCTCGAGGCGAGCACGCGGGTGTTTCCAGGGCACGGACCAGAGACATCCATTGCAGCCGAACGCCAGAGCAACCCCTACCTTTCATTCTCGTTACCGTCTTAAGCTCCCTCGTAAATCCAAGGTGCTCATGAAACTTGGATTTTTCTATCACGACCACTTGCGTTCCTTCAAAAAAAATGCCAAACTATGGCAGAGCCTCAATGACTCTTACAGATAAAGAGCCATTGGTCATACTCTGAACCGCCAGATGTTAGCTTGCACCACCCAGTGCATTGCATCCAGGCGATCCAATCCAATCAACCACTCACCACCAACCTCACCCAAACCATGGAAGAAACATACGCAGACCCTAAATTCACCACTGACTCACCCTTCAGTGAAACTCCAGCATCGCAGCAGGCCGCCAACGATCTTCGCGCTGCCGCTGGCGAGAAAGCCAAAGAGATCGCCCAAGACGCCAGCAATAAGGCCAAGCAGATCAAACAAACAGCCGTCGACAAGGCTCAGCAGTTCCGTGATTTCGCCGGCAATAAGGCCAGCGACATCAAGAACACAGCTGGTGTCAAGGCCCAGCAAATCAAGCAAGTCGCAGGCGAACAGGTGCAAAATGGCCGAGTCAAAGCCCGCGCAGCCCACGCCGATACCGAGGAATACATCCGCCAACATCCTACCAAGTCCGTCCTGACGGCTTTGGGGATTGGTTTTGTGATCGGCTTGGTCATCCGCCGCTGAGTCAAAAAAAATCAAGGACCGCCACGCAGCCTCCCGAGATAGAAAGTAACTCGGTGCGGAGAATCCTCTGCACCCTCGGGTAGGATCTTGAACTCGCCCACCCGCGGCCACCACGCATTCTTAGTGCCTTCTTAAAAAGAACACTCAGCCATGGCTATGGACCCATCATCACCTAAAAAAAAATCCAAGGCGTCCTGGATGGAACTCTCTCGGGATATCGACGACCCCAGCTTGGGTGATGCTTCTGGCTTCATGAAGGACGCGCTGTCTAGCTTTATTGCCGCCCGGGTGGAGCTCGCATCTATCGAGGCCAAGGAAGCGGCTGTGCACGCATCCAAAAAGGCCGTGCAGGGCGTCGTCCTCGGCATCAGTTTGTTTTTTGCATGGGCTCTCATCCTCGCCGGCATCACTGGTGTCTTAGCACCGATCGCCAAGGAGCAGCTCGCTGAAAAAATGAACTGGCTCCCCGGTTGGGCCGCCGTGCTGTTTGGCCTCGCTATTCTCCATGGCCTCGTGGCCTTGATGTGCATCATCATGTTGAGGAAAAAAACATCCGCTCCGCTGTTTGAGCTCTCGCGCCAAGAAATCGAAAACGACAAACAATGGCTCAAAAAAAACAAGTAGCCCTGCGCAAGCAGGAACTCACCGCCGAACTGGCCAACTCCCGCCAGGCAATCAGCAAGGGACGCAAAGCCATCAAGGGACAGTTGCAGGTCAAAAAGCAATTGCGCCAATGGATCACCCGGAAACCCAAGGCCGTCTTCGCCAGCTCCATTGGCGCAGGACTCCTTGCCACCCTGCTTTTGAAGCGCCCACGCAAGGCCGCTAAACCATCAAAAAAGCCGAGCCACATGTTACTCGGATGGATCCTTGCCCTGCTCAAACCCGCCATCAAGACCTGGCTGGTCACACGCGTCAAGACCCTCGCCACCGAGCAAGTTGCCGCTCGTATTCAACAGGAAAAAACCATAAACACCCCATAATCGGGTTCTCTCCTGTCAAACCGAATGGGAAAACCATTTCCCCACGTCGGTCAATTTGTAAATGCCCCAGCTTTCCGCTTTACTCGGCAGCCATCTTACAGCCAGAATAAAACTCCATGAGGCAATTTGGTATTAGCATTCTCCTGTCCCTGTGTATCCTGCCGCTTAACGCTCAGGATGACGCAATTCAAAACAAGCCTGCGGGCGAAAATGATCTGTTCGCAGAAGGCTTCTCAGACATGCCAGAGATGCCCAGCAGCATCCGCGTCACACACGACGGCACCCTCGAGTTCGATTCCCAAAAAGGCAACTTCCTCTTCCAAGGCCGCGTCGTCCTGCGAGGAGATAACGGAATCGTGCTTAAATCTGGGCGTGTCCTCGTTAACGCCCAAGCGGAAACCGCCAAGCTCACCGGACGCGTCTCCTTCCGACAAAAGGCGACCAAGGATGATACCGGACGCACCATCCCTGGCATCCAACTCTTCGCCGACCGCGTTCACCTCAACGCAAAAACAAAAACGGTTGTCCTTGATGGCAACGTTAGCATCTACCAAGGACCGAGCCTTCACCGAGGCAATCATGCCGAATACCATTACGGCACCGGACATCTCGATACCCGTGGCCTTGCCAGCGGACTGGGGCCGATCCTGCTTGAGTCCGACCGCTTCCGCATGATCGATCGCCATGGCAAAAAAGCCTTTATCGGCGACAACGCCGGCATCACCACCCACGACGTCGCTGCCCCTAACTACTGGCTCCGCTCAGACCGAACCACGATCTACCCCAACGACCGTGTGATCTTCAAAAACCTCCGAGTCTATGCGGGTAAAACCCCCGTATTCTGGCTCCCCTACCTGGCTCAACCACTCAATACCGACCTCGGCTACCACTTCCTCCCCGGTGCAAAATCCAACTGGGGTGCCTATTTACTCAATCGCTACGGCATCATGCTGGGAGGTGAACTCGACGAGGAAACAGGCGAGCGGGAGGACGCATGGCTCCTTTCCCAGTGGCATTTAGACCTTCGCAGCAGGCGCGGAGTAGGTGTCGGACTTGACCTCCTCGACACCCGACTTCAACACAACGAAAACCTCACTGGGCTCAAACTTTACTACCTGCACGATGCGGACCCATCGCTTGAACGCTCCGCTGTCCCACGCGGAAACGTCAATGCCAACCGCTGGAAACTCGAGCTCAAACACCGACTGGACGTAGCCAAACGTGGCGATAATCATACCTACTTGGACTTCGATATTACGGCGCTGAGCGACCGCTACTTCCTTGAGGACTTCGAACCAGGCATGTTCAAGATCAATCCGAACCCCGATAACGAAGTCGGCATTTTCCATCGCCACCCCCGATACCTCGCCGGCCTCTACACTCGCCTTCGGCTCAATGATTTTTACCAAACCGATACGCGTCTCCCCGAACTCTTCTTCGATCAAATCAAGGCCCCTATCTGCAACACACCCATCCTGCACGAAGGTCAGACCACCTTCGGTGTCTATGATGATCGCTTGGCCGATTACTACGCCAATGAACTACGTCGAGAAGCCTCTACACTCCCCCCCGGAGACCGCCTGACCGAGATCAATGGCCTGCTTGCTGAGCGAGGCTACACCCGCTTCCACACCTGGCACGAACTCACGCTCCCACTCAACCCCGGGGGCAAAGTTGCCATCACACCACGTGCTGGCATCGGCTACACCCAATATTCATCCGTCGACGGTGGCGGCAAGTCATTCAATCGCACCCACCTCTCCGCCGGCATCGATGCCTCGATGAAATTCTCCCGAGTTTACCCCGAGTTCGTCCATCCATCATGGGGGGTCGATGGCCTCCTTCATATTTTCCAACCCTACGCCAACTTCTCCCAACTCTCGACCAACCAACTCGACAGCTCCTTCGTCGGCATCGAAACTCTGACACCCTCGACGCGTCCACGCCCGCTGGAGGTGGGACGCTTCACCGCCACCGACGATCTCAGAGACTGGTCCATTCTGCGACTCGGAGCAAGGAACCGACTGCTCACCAAGCGCGATGGAGATAGCCACGAATGGCTTGTCATGGACACCTACATGGATGTGTTTATGAACGACCCCGAATTTGGGCGGAACACCTCCAACCTCTACAATGACATCATCTGGCAGCCACTCCCATGGATGAGGGTCGACTTCGAAACACAATTTCCCATCGCCGCTGGCGGGTCAGGCTTCACTGAGATTGCAAGCCACATCACCTTCATGCCCAACGACGCGCTGGAATTCAGCATCGGAAGCCGCCAGCTCGACAACCACCCCGTCCTTCAAGACAGCAACCGCATCAACCTGCGTGCTTACGCACGGATCAGTGAATCATGGGGGATCGGACTCTATCAGCAGTGGGAGTTGGACGACAACACACCGGAAGTCCAACAATACAACATCTATCACGACTTTGACAGCTGGACGGCCTCCCTCGGCTTGATGATCCGTGACAACCGAGACGACAGCAATGAATACGGACTGATGCTTAATTTCACACTCAAGGAATTCCCCGCCGTCCGGCTCCCCCTTTCCGTCGATAACGAATAAAGGGCACCCTTCAACTTTACCTTAAATCACTTTACCCATATGACCTTATCACCCGAAGATCTGATCAAAAGCCTGCAATGGCGCTACGCAACCAAGGAATTTGACGCTGAAAAAAAGATCCCAGAAAATATCTGGGCAACGCTTGAGCAAAGTTTGCTACTCACCCCATCATCGTTCGGCCTCCAGCCATGGAAATTTATTACCATTACGGATCAAGGAGTCAAAAACACCCTGTTAGAGCACTCGTGGGGCCAACCGCAAGTCACCCATTGCTCCCACATGGTCGTGCTCTGCGCCAAAGAGGAAATGACCCATGACGATATCGAAGCCTGGCTAGATCGACTCGTCGAGGTTCGCGGAATCTCCCGTGATCACCTCAATGACTACGCATCCATGATGCACGGGTTTTTCAGTAACATGGATGCAGCAAAAACCCTCTCATGGGCGAAAAATCAAGTTTATATCGCACTCGGACAGCTGATGGCTTCTGCCGCAGTCATCGGCATCGACGCCTGCCCACTGGAAGGCATTGCCCCTCCGGAATACGACCGTATACTCGGACTTGAAAATACAGGCTATGCCACCACCGTGGGCTGCGCCGTCGGCTACCGATCCCACGAGGACAAGTATGCATCGCTTCCAAAGGTCAGATACACACCGGATCAAGTCCTCCGCAACCTGTAGGCTCGCTACCCTCGCCTCATTGAGGGGTAGCCCTTATCTGATGCAGGCTAGTCACTAACACCGGACTGAGGCGCTGGCAGAGAGATCGTCAACAGCTTCTGAACCAGCGACTTGAGTAAATTTTGCGCCAAGTCCTTATCTCGGTCCTGATACGACACTTTGACCGTCACCCCCGAGACACTCACCTTGAACTTCTCACGGAGGCGTGCCTTGACAGCATCCGTATCGGCTACCCCCCATCGGTTCACCAGATCGTAGTCCTGGATGACGTCATCCAGGATCTCATCCGTCATCATCCTTTTTTTAAGCTCTTCAGGATTATTCACCTCTTTGGCCAAGGTCAATGTCCCCTCATAACGATATTCCTGCAGCGGCTTGTTCCGATACTTCTTATACGCCCAATAGCTACCTCCCGCACCAACTAACACAACCACCAACAAGGCCACAACGACGATTACCGTATTTCTTTTCACGGACTCATATTACATAAGTCGATTATCCTGCCAAGCGCATTGGTAAACGGCCTGACCATGACCCACTACATGTATTTCTCCAGCAATGGGCGTAAATCAGCTGCCGTCGTCTCCGGCCAGTGCTCTTTGGGCGTCATCAGTGCCGTGGCAAGTGAATCATGTTCAGGCCAGTCAGGCTGGTCTGGGATGGATGCCACCGCACGCGCCACGATTTTTTGAGCGCTGGCAGCATTGGCCATCAGGTTGCCCATCACAGTTTGCGCACTGACGTCCTCTTCCTCTTCATGCCAACAATCGTAATCCGTCACCATACACAGGGTGGCCAGCGCGATTTCAGCTTCTCGCGCGAGCTTCGCCTCAGGCAGGTTGGTCATCCCAACCACATCAAAACCCATCTTCCGGTTCGCCTCACTCTCTGCACGGGTAGAAAATGCAGGACCATCCATGTTCACATACGTGCCCCCATCATACACCGTACTACCCTCGGCGCGCGAGGATTCCAGAAGAATCGCCCGCAAGGCATGACTCACCGGATCACCAAAACCGACGTGAGCCGCAATCCCGTTGCCAAAAAACGTGTGGTATTCACGCCGGCTCGTCCGGTCGAAGTATTGATCAGGTAAAACAATATGTCGGGGCGCGTATGCTTCTTTTAAGCTCCCGACCGCCGTAACACAAATCAACCAGCGCACCCCGAGACTGCGTAAGGCCCAGATATTTGCCCGATGATTGATTTCATGCGGTAAGAGGCGATGTCCACGACCATGCCGAGGCAAAAACCACACCTGACGCCCTGCGATCGTGCCACCCACCAGCCGATCAGACGGATCGCCATAGGGGGTTTCCACTTTTCGCTCCTCAGTCCGCTCAAACCCATCCATCTCATAAAGCCCACTACCTCCTATCATGCCGATTGCGTTCATGATGCTAATATGCTGTGTCAGGTTGATTTGGGGAGCTTAAAACTTCAAATTCCTCCATCCAAACCGCTCCTTCTCGACCATTTCCACCACCAAGCTCTTCCCCTCAACCGTTACAGGCGTCCCCTCCTGCGTTTTGCGATAAATCCACGGCTGGGCAGCTCGAAACACGCGGATGCAACCGAAACTGCACCGGGTATGCTTCGGAAACTCACCCACATGCATCCCGAGTCCCCACCAGGTCAAGCGCATCCAGTAGGGCATGGCAATTCCCTCATAGACCGTCCCCTCCGGCAGAGCCCCCTTGTGCAACCACGACTTGGCCACCACCACCTTACCCGTCTTTTTGTCCACATACTTGCCGTATCGGTTCGACCTCTTCTCCTCAAGTTTCTCCAGCACCTTCAACTCCCCCACAGGTGTCTCGTGTCCCGTCACCCCCGTGGAGATGTTGGTTTTCAAAATCACCCACCCCTCGCCATCCAGCAACCACGCCTTCTGATCATGCAAGGAGATCCGCACTGAGGTCTCGGACGTTTTGGCCTGCTTATACAGCCTCTTGTTCACCTGCCAACTCGCGCCCTGCTGATTTATCAACTGGCATGACGCCATCATACTTGCTAAAAAAATAGACCCCAAACACTTTATAGAAACCCTCAACGGCATAGACAAAAACTATGTCCTCCGTCGTAAATGCCAAATTCTAAATTCTGCCATCTCACCCCGACGCCCCGACTTAAAACCCATGAAACCCACCACCATCATCACCGCCTGCATCGCCTTCGCCCTCAGCGGCATCGGCGGCACCCTGTGGTATGAATTTCAACATCACAGCCCCATGACACACGCCGACCACTCGAGCAGCCTCAGCAAAGACGACTATGCCCAGGGTGACCTCAGAGAAAAAGACGTCATCCAGCGCATGAGCCCAAGAATGAGTCAGGAACTTGACGCCAAGGGGCTCACGCTTGGGTCTCCGGTTTTCCTCCGCATCTTCAAGGAATCACGCCAACTCGAACTCTGGATGCTGCACCCAGCATCAGAAAAATACCGCCACTTCAAAACCTGGGACATCGCCGCCATGTCGGGCCAACTCGGGCCCAAACTCGCAGAGGGTGACTTCCAAGCACCCGAAGGATTTTATTACGTCGGCCCGTCAGCCATGAAACCCGACAGCCGCTATCACCTCGCTTTTAACATCGGCTACCCGAACCAATACGACCGCGAGCATAACCGAACTGGCTCGTTCATCATGGTCCACGGCAGCCGATTTTCCGTCGGATGTTTCGCCATGACCGACCCCGGCATCGAGGAAATCTACACCCTCTGCAGCCTCGCATTAACCAACGGCCAACCCTACTTCCGCGTGCACATCTTCCCATTCCCCATGACCCCCGAACGCATGCAACAGGCCACCGGTCACCGCTGGCACAATTTCTGGCTCAACCTCAAGCAAGGATACGATTGGTTCGAATCCCATGGGGCACCCCCTAATGCTTCTGTGAAAGAGAAACGGTATGAGTTAAACTATGAAAGCATTGCCAATCAGCCATAATACGGCCTGCCTAAGCTTTCCTGAAATATGGAGTGGCTAATTTTCAGGATGATACGGCAGCGTGTGTGTATTTGCCGAATCTGACACCCCTCCATTCAGGCGTGACACAAACACGGGGGTCCCCGAAGAGATTACCACGTCGTCCGCATTGCCCAAATAAGGCGAGAACCTGACCCAATGAGATCCGTTATGGTAGAATTTCACCCATTTTTGCTCGGCGGCATCCCAAGAATAAAGATTATCAGCGGCATAGGGGTTCTCATTCGACACCCAACCTGCCAGAGATTGGAATCCCATGTCCTTGAGCTTCGTATCCACTGAATAACGGGATGACACAAAGGAAAAGCCACTTGGGACATCACTGATCTGGTTCTTAACAGGCGCTAATCCCGTTAACACCAAATCCACATCACCAACCTCTTTGCGCAGAATAAAGACCCCCTCATCAGGAAAGATAATCACATTGTTGGCATTCGCCAGGTATGGTGATTGCCGCGACCAATTTGTCCCATTGTGGTAATACTTGGTCCAGTCATTGGCATCCCATATGTAAAGATTATCAGCCGTGTTCGGGTTTGCATCTGTTTTCAGACCTCCACCATCAGCACCAAACACCGTGCCCAACGTCGGGGCTACAACCAATTTGATCAGATCATCAGCAGCAAATCTCCCGCTCAAGTTATAATCTGTCGCTACAGTTAACGTATCAGCCGTGTTTGACAACACAAGCAGTGACTGCTCAGCACCATCATCCGACCCGTCATCCTTCTCCAGATAAACAAGATGCGGTGCATCACTCCACTGGTTGGCCTTCCATGAAACATCCGACATCGTTAAGACCTGTCTCGATGGCAGATCGCTGGTGGCCGCAAGGTGGCCGCCAAAAGATACAATAGCACCCGCTGCTTGGTCTGCTGACCTGAGTGATACGGTCAGCACTGAAAACTTAGGCGTAGCAGGTGCCGCACCATTATCCGTAGCCCCGTGAATTGTCGTGGTAACAAACCCAGAAGGCTTGGTATAGGCCGATTGAGCAAATGCTCCAGCTGTGCCCAGCAGAAGTGCTGCCAAGGTGGTGATTGTGGTATATTTCATAATATCGCAGACATCTTGTAATGAGAGCTAAAATGCATTCCACCACCTCACATGTCAAATGAGAAAACAGGGAAATGAGGGCTCTTCATCAGAGGGATCTTTATCAAAGATTGGCGAAAAACGGCAGTGAGTATGGGATTGCCTTCGTCCACTCAGGCTGTGCAATCCAGCCAACTTCCTCCTCCGGAAGTGGCTATCATTAGTTCGTGCACTCGAACTGCGCCCTCATCCCTCAACGGTATTAACACGCACATGCAATGTTGCCGCCCGCACTCCAAACCTTGGCAAAAAGTGGCAGAGGGAATGGGATTCGAACCCATGGTAGGCTATAAACCTACACTCGATTTCGAATCGAGCGCCTTAAACCAACTCAGCCATCCCTCCATTATTCATTGCCGCACCAGGTCCCGTGCGGCGCGCAATAGCTAGTCTCCACTCTCCAGAATGTCAAAGCCGTAAAATAAAAAAACGGAGCACCGATCACGCGGTGCTCCGTTGAAAGATATTTCAGGTAAAGCCTCCCTATCGACGGCGACGGAGAAAGAACGCCAAACCACCCAAGCCAAGAAGGGCTGTAGAGGATGGTTCGGGGATGGGGATCACAACTAAGTTGAATGCTGGAGCATCAGGTGTAGAGGGATTGCTGTCATTATCAAAACCAAAATTGTTATATTCTCCAATCAACAAGGTTCCAGTTCCATTAATAAGGCTTGCGGTGCCCGGGCCCTCAAAAGGAGTATCAACAAAATCATCTTCATATCGAAAAACGAGCATCTGTGTAGCCGCCGCTAGCGAGCTACTATTACCAATAACGATGAATACACCTTTGCCAACTGCGCTAGAATCGCCACCAGTTAGATCAGCCGTAGCACTACCAACAAAAAACCCGTCAGGAGTAGCAGAAAAATTAACTAATGATCCCACTTGGCTGAAGGAGGTCACTAGATTTGATACAGAAGTTGTAGCCAGTGAAGTTATTCCTGCATCACTAAGCCCACCAAAATGCCCGATAGCAACAGTGCCCACATTCGCACCAGCTCCACTGGTCAACAATGCACCAGTGTTGTCAGTGACAAGATTAGTGTCAAAACCGTTATCGTTATTAACTTGAATGCTAATAGCACTAACTACGCTAATTTGAGCAGCAAAAGCTGCAATTCCTAATAATTTCATATTAATCTATTTATAAAAAACTGTCTAATTTTAAGGCTTTCAATTATAGCCCTGAGTATGATGACGGAGGAGTAACGGGGACATTAAAACCAGTTGCGGCTCGGCGCTGAATGATCATACCGCTCTTGAGTATAGTCGTAGCTTGATCCACATTCACATCACCACCCACCAATTTCCAGCCAGCTTCAACAACTTGAGGGAAAGTCGAACCGGGGTGATAATAATAAATATCGTAACCTGACGCGTCATCTTTTGGCAACCACAAAAGGTCAGCTGTTCCTGCAAAACCATGAAGAAGTGAACCTCCTAACCCACTGTTAGCAAGAGTAGACCCAACTGGAAACAGGCTGCTAATGAAAGTGAAGTTATTCGGCACTGCGACAGAAACGCTCGTCGTGACAATGCTTCCAGTAATTACTAAATCCAAATCCGTAGCACCTCTGCGCTGAACAAAAAACGCATCGGCAAAGAAAATTGGAACCTCAGGTGCATCAGCACCTGAAAGTAACTTCCATCCCTCAGCGACAACGACAGGAAAAGACTGCGCTGGACTGTAATAGTATTTATCAAAGCCGCCAGAACCATCCGGAATCCATACAAGATCAGCTGTTCCTGAAGCCCCTTCCTTGAGACCCGCCTCATTATTTGCACCAAAAATACCTTGTAATGTCTTCGCGGCCCGCAACTGATATTGATCACCGACGACTAGGCCGTCAGTCACTAAATTCTGTGGGGTCGTGATCGTATTTCCGTCCCATACAGTCACCTCCTGAATCGTTCCATTCAGTGATGTATCCGTCGCCGCAGTGATTTCAAGGATGTAGGTTTTACCCGCAGTGAGCGAAGTGCCGAAATTCACATCGCTGTCCGTAAGCGTTGTGCCATCGACCGTTTCAAAAGCACCTGAGACGGTAACGGGCGCATGCAGAGTAAGTCCAATAAGATTAAATTGCCCTGCTTTCAGAGTATGAGTAACAAACCCAGAAGGCTTGGTATAGGCCGACTGAGCAAACGCTCCAGCTATGCCGAGCAGCAGGGCCGCCAAGGTCGTGATTGTGGTGTATTTCATGATGTCGAAAATATCTTTAGTTAGATGATAAGATGCATCCCGCCACGCATCATGTCAACTTGGAAAATGAGAAATTTTGTTGCGAACCCTACCTAAACACCTCTTGATCAAGCCCCACCCTCGGGACAGTGAAGAAGTTACTTGTAATCACGACAATCGACTTAATATCAAGCCCTGAAAGCTTAATCATCCCAGTGGCTCATGGCCTTCAGCCCCTCGAGTCGCTGACGGATTTCATCCTGAGTGACCCGCTCAAGGCGACGGGTGGAGAAGTCTTGGCACGTAAAGCTCGCGAGGATGGACCCTTGCAGGATGGCATCACGGATTTGTTCAAAAGAAAAATGAACCCCTCCGAGCGATGCCAGGTATCCGGCCATCGCCCCAAGAAAGGTATCACCCGCGCCGGTGGGATCGATGATCTCACGCAGCGGCCAGGCGTGGAAGCGGAAGATGGATGCGTCGGGACCGAACAAGATCGCGCCAAACTCACCGAGTTTAATCACGACATACGTCGGGCCTTTGGCTAAAAGCTTCTCACCCGCGAGAATCAGATTGCTGGTCCCGGCAAACTCCCGGGCTTCCCCTTCATTAATAACTAGAAGATCGATGCGCTTCATTACATCATTAAGTCGATCTCTGGCGATCTCGATCCAAAGGTCCATGGTATCCGCCACCACGAACTTTTCCTCCGCAGTGCATCGATCCAGCATCTGAATCTGGTTATCCGGTGACATATTGGCCGGCACCACAATCCGGCTGTCGGCGATCTCAGCGGGGATACTTACCTCCCAATCCTCGAGCACATTCAACCCAACGCGGTGGGTCGTGCGATCGTTCATATTTTCATGGTATTCGCCAGTCCAAGTAAACGATTCACCTGCTGAGCGCTCGACGCCCGTCAAGCTCACACCGTGATCTTCAAGCATGGCAAGGTGCTCCGCAGGGAAATCGTGACCGACGACACCGACGAGGTGCGCGGGTTGACAAAAATAGCTCGCGGCAAGGGAGGCATAGGCCGCCGAGCCGCCGAGCAGGTTTTCAGCCACAGCACTGGGCGTGGAGACGTTGTCGATGGCGATGGTTCCGCCGATGATAATAGACATGGGTTGAATGGATAATTTAAAAATGCCAGAATGGCTGATGGCTCAACTTGATCACTGATTGAGCCTTGTGACCAGCTCCCGTGTCATGGACGTGATGTCATCCGCCTGGAGCAGGGAGGAAACAATGACCACGCAACGGGCCCCCGACGCAAGTACCAATTCGAGATTATCTGGCTTAATCCCACCGATACAGAAAACAGGGATTTTCGAACCCACCTGCTTTTGCACCTCGCCAATCCCTTCCAAACCAATTCCCGGACGTCCTTTTTTCGTGGGCGTTGGAAAAAGTGGACCAAAACCGATGTAGTCGAACCCCTCAGCAAGGGCTACCATCGCCTGCTCAGGCGAATGGGTTGATCGACCCACCATCATCTTCTCCCCGACCACAGCTCTCACCTCCGCAAGGGATCCATCGTCCTGACCGATATGCACCCCGTCTGCACCCACCTCCACAGCCACCTCAGGGAAATCATTCACAATAAACGGCACACCATACTCACGACACAAGGGGACGATTCCTGGAACCTCCTCCTTCAAAAGCTTGAGCACCCCACGTTCATCGTGGCCCTTCGCCCTGAACTGCAGCACCCCCACGCCCCCCATCAACAACGCCTCCGCCACTTCTTCCATCCGATTTTGATCCACGTAGCCAGTATCGAGAATCCCGTAAAGACGAGCGACTCCCGCTGACAAACGACACCCTAGGTTTTGGTCTGACTCTTGCACGCCGAAGGATGTAAATGATAATTGCCCAATGATAAATACTAAATTCCATTGCCATCCCCACTTTCCTCCGCTATCAACCGCCCGAAATCTTATCACCATGGCTGAATCATCACCACCCTCAAGTGCTCCCACCCCGATCGCTGAAATCGATCACGGCCCAAGTAAACTCGATCAATTCCTTGACGCCCACACCCGAAAAATCGTGATCGGCGTCATCGTCGTCGCGCTAGGCCTCGTCGCCTACGTCATCTACGATGGCCTCGCTGAAGCAAAAGCCCAAGAAGCCGGTGCCGCACTGCTCGAGGCTGAAAAAGTCAGCGATTACCAGAATGTCATCAAGCAATGGCCAGAAAGCCATGCCGCAGCAAGCGCATCCCCCCTGCTTGCCGACCTGCAATGGGCCGATTCTCAGCCTGATGCCATTGAGACACTCGAAAACTTCCTCAGCCAACACCCAGAGCACCCGACCGCAGCCACCGCTAAGGTCAGCCTCGGCCTCAGACTCCTCGAACAAGGAAAGACCGCCGAAGCCGTCACCACGCTCACCGAAGTCGCCGAGAGCGACACCGCCACATACATCGCCCCACTCGCGTGCATCGCCTTGGGTGATATTGCCAAAGCCGCTGGAAAAACGGATGATGCTAAAACATGGTATGTAAAAGCGCAGGAAGATCCATCCGAGCAGGGGAATACCTTCCGAGACACCGCTGCCGCCCGACTCACCCTCGTCAACGCCAAAGCTCCCACCAAAATCAAACCCGCGCTACCGACTCCTCCAGCCCCTCCCACACCCGCAGCTCCTCCCACACCCGCAGCTCCTACTCAAGGTCAGGAAAAACCCACCCCAGCCGAGACGCCTGCCACACCCGCTCCAGCCGAGGTCCCCCAAGCACCTCACCCCCCAACAGAGTAGAAAATTTTAAAAATATTCCCCTTGAATTGAAGGGGGATATACGGCTTATTCAACTATCAACCACATCCACTCACCGTGTTTCAAAAAGTAATAGGACAAAAACAAGATCCTGCAGTATCACCTGCCGGCCCCGCTAAAAACGAAACCCCCGTTAGCCCAGCAGCTCCGACCAAGCCCAGCCCGTCTCCGGCATCAGGTGCACGCCCAAGCGCATCAAGCCCCAGCGGACGTAATGTCCTGAGCTCCGATGTCGAAATCAAAGGCAGCATCAAGTTTTCCAACGACCTCGTGGTCGACGGTAAAATCGAAGGACAAATCAACTCCGATGGATCTCTCACCGTCGGCGAAAATGCCCAAATCAAGGCCGAAATCAAAACCCGCTCCGTCATTGTCTACGGAAAAGTCCACGGCAACATCGAAGTCACCGACAAGGTTGAGCTCAAGGCAAATGCCGAGCTGGTTGGTGACATCAAGGCCGCATCGCTCTCGATCGAGCCAGGCGCCATCTTCGTCGGCAAGTCCGCCGTCGGCACCCCTTCCGCCAAATCTCAACCGACCCCCAGCAACACCCCAGCCAGCTCCAACCCCAAGGGAAACAACGGAAAAGGCTCCAAACTAGCGGCGACCTCCTCTTAAGCTGAGCGAGCTCCATCAACGAACCAATCTCCAAGCTCCCGCCAACTGGTTCACACCATTGGCGGGCTTTTTTTGACCCACACCGAGAACCCCCGACTTCACTTCCATGTCACTTTTTTTCAACAAAAAACGGACCAAGGCAGACGACAACGCCAACGTTGAAAAAAACTCGGTCAATTTAATCTGCCCGCAATGTGAGTTTGAGCAAAGTGACCCCCGCATGGCCGTCTCCACCTACTGCCGAGGGTGCGGCACCCACTATAAAATTATCGAAGGAAAAGCCGTCGCACACCCATCCACGCCACACCCGACGTTTGCCCGTGACACACAAACCACTGAGACCCCAGACACCTCAGCCAGCATCACACCGACGGCCACCCCTCCTTCTCCCGCTTCGCCCCCCCCACCATCACCCCGAACAAGATCGGTTCCTCCCACCTCACCAAGAGTTAAAAAATCCGCGGCAAGCACGGGATTCCTCCAACGTAAAATCCCACCCCGCAACGTCCTCTGCTTTTCATGTGACCACGAGCACCAAGCACCAGCGGAAGCCAGCTCCACACTCTGCCCCGCATGTGGCGGCTACATCAGCCTCAAGGACTTCGATATCAAAGACCACTGGAACCGCCGCATCCAAACACGCGGCAACGTCACCATCCACAAAAAAGCCGTGGTCAATGGCATCACCATCCACTGCCACGATCTTACTGTATTAGGTGAACTTACCGGTGGCGTCCATTGCTCCGGCGATTTCACCATCCGCAGTCACGGAAAAATCATGGGAAAGGTCCAATGCAAACGTCTCATCATCGAAAAAAAAGCCCGTGTCGAGTTTGCCAACCCCGTGCACTGCATGGACGCCATCATCGATGGAAACGTCACCGGCCACTTCACCTGCACCGGTAAACTTCAACTCAAAAAGAAAGCCACGCTCACCGGAGATATCCAAGTCGCCACCATGACCGTGGAAGAGGGCGCTCGCCACAACGGGCGACTCTCCATTGGCCAATAACATCGCACGCCACTTGCTTCTTGCCACCCGCTCCTTGCACCCTAAATTATCGCCATGACTAGCACCTCCCTCGACCTCCGTGATGAGATCCAGCGCCTTAAAAAAGAACGCAACGCCGTGATCCTCGCCCACAACTACCAAACAGGAGACATTCAGGATCTAGCCGACTATGTAGGCGACTCACTCGGGCTCGCCTACCGTGCCCAAGAAACCGACGCCGACGTCATTGCCTTCTGCGGCGTTCACTTCATGGCCGAGACCGCAAAAATCGTCAACCCCAACAAAACTGTCGTTCTCCCCGATAAAGACGCCGGCTGCTCACTGGAGGAGTCATGCCCAGCTGACGAGTTAGAAAAATTCATCAACGATCACGCCGACAAAAATTACTACGTCATCGCCTACATCAACTGCTCCGCTGGAGTGAAGGCGCTTTGTGATGTCATCTGCACCTCCGGCAATGCCATTAAGATTGTTAACCAAGCCCCAACCGACCGACCTATCCTCTTTGTCCCCGATGCCAACCTCGGTGCTTGGGTCATGGAACAAACAGGCCGGAAGATGGATCTCTGGCAGGGGGCCTGCTACGTCCACGTCGAGTTCACCCGCGACTCCATCAACAAAATCAAAGCGGAATACCCAGACGCCCTCGTCGTCGCCCACCCCGAGTGCACCACCGCCGTTCGGCTACTCGCCGACGAAGTTTGCTCGACGGAAAAAATGGTCGATTACTGCAAGGACGCACCCGTAAAAAACATCATCGTCGTCACCGAAAGCGGCATGCTGCATCGCCTACAAAAAGAGGCACCCGATAAAAATCTCATCGCAGGCCCGACCGACCGGTGCGCCTGCAGCGACTGCCGATTCATGAAAATGAACACCCTGCAAAAACTCCGTGACTGCCTCGATCATCTCGCCCCCCAAGTCGAAATGCCCGAGGACGTCCGTAAGCGAGCCGAAGCTCCCCTGCTCAAAATGCTCGAGCAAAGTAAGTAGAGATTTTCAATCCACTGCCATGCCTACCGTCCACCTTGACCTCGCCGACCGGTCTTATGACATCCTTGTCGAAGACGGATTACTCGACCACGCCGGTGAACTGATCCGCGGTACAGGCCTCACAGGGAAGGCGGCAGTCATCACCGATACCAACGTTGGCCCCCATTACGCCGATCGATTAATCGCCCAGCTTGCCGATGCCGGAATCGAGGCCAGCGTCCACACCGTGCGTGCAGGCGAAGCCAGTAAATCAATGCTGCAGACGGCAGAACTCTGCGGCGAAATGAACCGCGCCAACCACGACCGCGCCTCGTTTATCATCGCGCTCGGCGGCGGTGTCGTTGGTGACCTCGCAGGATTTGTCGCCGCCATTTTCTACCGTGGTATTCCCTTTGTACAAATCCCGACCACCATCGTTTCACAAGTCGATAGCTCGGCTGGCGGTAAAACAGGCGTCAATGCCTCAGAAGGAAAAAACCTGATCGGTGCCTTTCACCAGCCACGCCTTGTCATCGTCGACCCCCTCACCCTCAACACCCTGCCCGGTCGTGAATACCGTGAGGGCTACGCCGAAGCGATCAAACACGCCGCCATCCGAGACGCCGTCATGATCGATGATCTCACCTCGCTCGACCCCACTGATCAGCACCCCTCCGCCGAGCTCCTCGCACGTAACCTTGCGATCAAGGCGCGCATCGTCGAGGAAGATGAACGTGAAACCGCTGGCACCCGCGCTCTGCTCAACTTCGGCCACACCATCGGCCATGGCATCGAGGCCTCCCTCCCCTACGGCACCATGCTGCACGGCGAGGCCATCTCGCTCGGCATCAAATCCGCGCTTTTCCTCTCTGAAAAAATCAATGGGTTCCCCGCCAAGGAAAGTCAACGCATCCTCAAACTGCTCGAAAACTTCCAACTCCCACTCACCCTGCCCGAAGGCATCGCCACGGAAACCATCATGGCCAAACTCAGTCGGGACAAAAAATTCACCGGCGGCGTGATCAAATTTGTCCTTCTCACCGCCCCCGGTGCCGCTGAAGTCTCCAACAAGGTAACACTCGATGACATCCGTGAGGCCGTGGAGCATCTGCGGTAGCTAGGCCACCCTTACCCTTAAGCAAACTGCTTGAGAAAACGCACATCGTTCTCGATCAACAGCCGGATATCCTTAATACCCCATTTGATCATGGCAAGGCGGTCAATCCCCATGCCAAAAGCAAAACCGGTAACTTTTTCAGGACTGAAAACATCATCGCCGCGCTTTTCACAAAGTGATTCAAACACGGCAGGATCAACCATCCCGCAACCGGCAATCTCAATCCACTTCGGCTCCTGCCCTTTGGCATGAAGCTTGATATCGATTTCAAAACTCGGCTCGGTGAACGGAAAAAAATGAGGGCGGAAACGCACCTCTGTATCATCGCCAAACATACTGCGCAGGAAAAATTCCAATGTCCCCTTGAGGTCGCCAAGTTTCACATCCGTATCGACGTAAAGACCCTCAAGCTGATTAAAAACCGAGAGGTGGGTGGCGTCGATCTCATCCCGTCGGTATGCCGAGCCTGGCGCGATGAT
Source organism: Akkermansiaceae bacterium (assembly GCA_013041925.1). Lineage (GTDB taxonomy): Bacteria > Verrucomicrobiota > Verrucomicrobiia > Verrucomicrobiales > Akkermansiaceae > Oceaniferula. The sequence continues at coordinate 266,718 of JABDRB010000013.1, forward strand.
CCGCACAGGCGGTGCCGCCTTTTCCATCGTCCGTATCTGCACGCTGGAGGTGTGAGTACGGAGAAGCTTTCCGCTATCAAAATAAAAGGTATCCTTCTCATTACGCGCTGGGTGGTCTTCCGGCGTATTCAACGCATCAAAACAATGATACTCGGTTTCGATCTCAGGCCCGTCAGCAAGCGCAAAGCCCATCCGGCGCAACACCTGGATCGCACGATCCTTAACCTCCGTCAGCGGATGCAAACCTCCAGCAGAAAGCGAGCGCGCTGGTAAGGTAAGATCGATCCCTTGAACCGATTTCTGGTCCGTCTCATCCACTAATACCCCCTGCTTCTCTTCAATCGCCGCCGTAATCGCCTGGCGTGCCGCATTGAGGAGTTGGCCCATCACGGGTTTCTCCTCCTTGGAAAGATCCTTCATCCCCGCAGAGACCGCGGTGAGTCGTCCTTTTTTTCCAAGGTAAGCCACACGGGCATCATCAAGGGATTTTTCATCACCCGCCGCAGCAATAGCGGCTAGGGCATCGGTCTGGATCGCTTCTATTTCCTGGTTCATGGACGCGCTTTGTTTAGGGGATTCTGCAGGTAAGTAAATACGGAATTACATCGACCTTATCCCAAGTCACTCGGCGTCACCTCGTAACTCGCCCCACAGCGTGGGCAGTTCACCTTGATGGAATCTTCACCATGAAACAGCTCGTCGAGCTTGTTTTGCCAAGAACTCAAGGCCGGCAGGATACGTTCTTTGCTACAACCGCAGTCAAACTGATACTGACGTGTTTCGAGCACCTTCGTCTGTTCGTCTTCCGTGATCTGTGCCGCCATGTTCGCATCCAGTGAATCAAACCATTCCTCGTCATAATCCGGCTGGGCCGCGATGAGCGCATAGTTTTCATCATCAAGTCGAAAACACCTCGCCGGGCGTTGCTCACTCTGTTGGTAATAATGTTCGATCCATTCAATCGGATCATTACTCGCCAAATCAATCGTGGTCACGCTCGGCTCCTGACCCGAAACGCTGGTCTGGCTATACAGAAGGTTCCTATCAGGCTCACGCACATCCTTGGTAAATAGCCTGCCCGTGATGTTCTCAAACGTGCTACTCCCCGTAACAAAATAATTCACTCGCGGGGCGCGTAGATTCGCGGTCCAGGCAATCGTTTCCGCCCATGGACGCGCCGTCAGATGCAGCGTAAGCACCGCAAGCATATCTTTCAACGTCGCATCCATCTCATTGGCATAGCGCAGCTTGTGCTCGAGCAGGTGGATGTAGTAACCGGTATAAATCGGGGTGAACTGACCACGCACCAACAGGCAGTTACGGTGACGGACAAAAATCGACTCCACCTTGGTAAAGTCTTCAACGGGTTGCATGGATTCTTCGTTCATGGGGAAAAAGGGCGAACGCCTTCTAGATGGGACGCGCCAGCTTGCCAAGTCACAGTTGGACGATATCCCGAAAAAAGTTCAGGCCCGCCGAAACACATATCGGCGGACCTGAACCACATTTTAGTGACACACAACAAAAAACAAAAAACAAAAACTAAGGAGCTCACACGTTGCTCAGTGCCATAGGCGACACCGAGCAACCCGTTTGCCTAAGTAATTACGATCGACCGAGGTGCTTCTTTCACCTTTCTTGGAATTTCTAAATACAGAATTCCGTTTTCGAGTTGGGCCTTGATATTTTCAGCATCGACATCGTCAGAAATCCTCACGCGCCGCTCTTTTTTACCGAGAAATCCCCGCTCGTCGTCATCGGTTTCAGCTACGATCTTCAGAAAATCGTCATCGACACTCAGCATCACCTCATCCTTGCGATATCCAGGAAGTTCCAGACGAAGCTTCCACCCGTCTGCATCATCGGTGATCGACTCGAGGTCAGAGCATTCCGCCCGAGCGTGCTCGTCGCGTCGACAACGTGCGTCCGCCTCTGACTCAAGGGCATGGTTCACAAAGCGATTCAGATCGGAAAAAATTCCGCCGGCTAATGGATGGTGGGTAATCATATTCATAATAGGTTGATGGGTTAATCATCTCCATATATGCAAGATGCATACCAAAACACCTAAAATAAACACAACCACCTTAAAACAAGCAATTTACGAGAAAAACACCCACCCCGAAGACCCGCTGGAAAAGTGGCATTTTGTCGACATTTACACACAAAGAGACATTTTGACGTGTCATTTTGTCTCAACAAGCCCCCCCCCACTCACAAAAAAAAACGGCCACCGGGGGAAACCCGATGGCCGCTCTGATGGTTATTCTTAGCTCGATATGAATTAAGCCGTCGCAGGCGCCTTGTTTTCAAGGGCGGCCTTGGACTGGGCAACGATGCTGTTAAAGGCATCGATGTCATGCACGGCGAGGTCAGCAAGAATCTTGCGATCGACCTCGATATTGGCGGCTTTAAGACCTTCAATGAAACGGCTGTAGGTCAGGTTCTGGGCTCGTGTTCCAGCGCTGATACGCTGAATCCACAGGCGACGGAACTGTCCCTTGCGCTTCTTACGGTCACGATACTCATACGTTTGTGCCTTGCGGACGGCGTCCTTGGCAAAACGGTAGAGTTTCGAGCGAAAACCGCGAAAACCTTTGGCGCGCTTTAGAATGCGCTTCCGGCGTTTGCGGCTGGCTGGGCTGTTGGTTGCTCTTGGCATATTTTTTTTGTTTAGAACGGACGGTTATTTTCACACCCCCCGCAGTCTCGTCCATTCAATCCCGGTCCTCTTTATCAGATGATTCTGTGTCAGATCGCCGGGAAGGCTGCGTAGGGGCCGCCCGTGATGCGGGCGGTTGGCGTGGTCGACGCCGATTCTTGTTGATTAGGCAAAGGGAAGGGAAGCCCTGACGGCTTTTAAATCTGCATCAGAAACAAGGGTCGCCTTACCCAAGTTGCGTTTCCGCTTTGGGCTTTTCTTTGTAAGAATGTGGCGTTTTCCCTGCTTCCGGCGCAGAATCTTCCCCGTACCCGTCACTTTGAATCTCTTAGCGACGGCCTTCCGGGTTTTTGCTGTACCTTTCGATTTGGCCATGGGGCGGTGAAGCTAGCGACGAATAACTAGATTGCAAGGTGAAATTGACACATTTCTCACGATTTTTAATTGAGACACGCTGGAAGGCTTGACCAATGCCCCTCTGCCCATTGTTATCCACTGCATGCGAACGCTCATCAAACGCGCCCTCATCAGCAATGGCCCGATGGATTCCATCACCATCAAGGGCTGGGTCAGGACTCGCCGCAACGCCAAGGAGTTCTCATTTCTAGAAATAAACGACGGCAGCTGCCTCGCCAATATCCAATGTATCGCTGACGCTGGCATCCCCGGCTATGAAGATGCCGCTCGGATGACCACCGGCGCCGCCGTCGGCATCACTGGCAAACTCATCGAATCCCCCGGCAAAGGCCAACAGTGGGAAATCCACGCCAGCCACATCGAACTCATCGGTGAGGCACCCGCCGATTACCCACTGCAAAAAAAAGGCCACAGCCCGGAATTCTTGCGCTCCATCTCCCACCTGCGCCCACGCGCTAACCTCTACGGAGCGACCTTCCGCATGCGCAGCCGCATGGCCCAAGCGGTGCACCGGTTTTTTGACCAGCGCGATTTCACTTACGTCCACACCCCGATCATCACAGACTCGGATTGTGAAGGCGCGGGCGAAATGTTCCGCGTCACGACACTCGACCCGACCTCGCCTGAGAAACAACGCTTCGAAAACGATTTTTTTGAGAAACCCACTTACCTCACCGTCAGTGGGCAACTCGAGGGTGAAGCCTTTGCCACCGCCCTTTCCAACATCTACACCTTCGGGCCAACCTTCCGCGCGGAAAACTCGAACACGACCCGGCACGCCTCCGAGTTCTGGATGATCGAACCCGAAATGGCATTCTGCGATCTCGAGGGCGATATGGACATCGCCGAGGAATTCACCCAATACCTCGTGAGAGACACACTCGAACACAACGATGGCGACCTCGATATCTTTGCCCGGTTCGTCGATAAGGGGCTGATCGATCGCCTCGAATTTGTCGCCGACAAACCTTTCCAGCGGGTTTCCTACACCGAGGCCGTCGAGATTTTGGAAAAATCCGGCAAAAAATTCGATTACCCGGTCGAGTGGGGCGTGAACCTGCAGTCGGAACACGAACGCTTTCTCACCGAGGAACACTTCAACAGCCCAGTCACCGTTTACAATTACCCCAAAAGCGTCAAACCCTTCTACATGCGCACCAACGAAGCCGACAACCAAGGGCGGGAAACCGTCACCGCCATGGATGTGCTCGTCCCCGGCATCGGTGAAATCATCGGCGGCGCCCAGCGTGAAGAACGCATCGACATCCTCAAAGCCAACATGGCCGCCCACCAACTCAGCGAAAAGGATTACCGATGGTACCTCGATCTCAGGAAATACGGCACCTGCCCGCACGCCGGATTTGGCATGGGATTCGAACGCATGCTCATGTTTGTCACGGGCATGAAAAACATCCGCGACGTCATCCCATTTTCAAGAACTCCAGGAAGTTGTGACTTTTAGGCATAAAAAAGCCTGTTCATCCTGTTAATCCTGTCTAAAAAAAACACATCCATGATCGTTTCCCCAAAAATCCGAGGCTTCATCTGCACCACCGCACACCCCGACGGCTGTGCCGCCCACGTCCAGGAGCAAATCGACTTCGTCAAATCTCAGCCCAAGATTGAAAATGGCCCGAAAAACGTGCTCGTGATCGGCGCATCCGCCGGCTACGGCCTCGCATCACGTATCGTACCCGCCTTTTCCTCCGGTGCCAACACGCTCGGTGTCTTTTTTGAAAAGCCAGGCAACGACACACGCACCGCATCTGCCGGATGGTATAACTCAGCCGCCTTCGAAAAAGCCGCCACCGCCGATGGGCTCTTCGCCAAATCCCTCAATGGAGACGCGTTCTCCAAGGAACTCAAACAACAAACAATCGATCTCATCCAAAATGAGATGGCCGGCAAAATCGACCTCGTCGTTTATTCGCTCGCCTCCCCACGCCGCAACGACCCAGAGACCGGCGAAGTCTACCGGTCCGTGCTCAAAACAACCGGTGGCGATTTCACCAACAAAACACTCAAAACCGAAACAGGAGAAATCGCCGAGGTCACCATCGGCGCCGCCACCGAGGAAGAAATCGCCCACACCATCAAGGTCATGGGCGGAGAAGATTGGAAACTCTGGATCGATGCCCTCGCCGAGGCCGACGTGCTCGCCGATGGCGTCAAAACCGTCGCCTACTCCTACATCGGACCCACACTCACCTGGCCCATCTACACCGATGGCACCATCGGCGGAGCCAAAAAACACCTCGAAACATCCTGCGCAGAACTCGACGCAAAACTCAGCAAGTCGCTCGGCGGCTGCGCCTACGTTTCCGTCAACAAAGCGCTCGTCACTCAGGCCTCCTCCGCCATCCCCGTCGTCCCCCTTTACATCTCCATCCTCTACAAGGAAATGAAAGCCAAGGGGCTCCACGAAGGATGTATCGAGCAAGTCCAGCGCCTCATGGCCGACCGACTCTACTCGGGCGACCCACAGCTCGACGACGCCGGCCGCATCCGTGTGGACGACTGGGAAATGCGCGACGACATCCAGTCTGCCATCGAGGCATCATGGGACAAGGTCACCAATGAAAACTTCAGCGAGCTTGCCGACTTCGCAGGCTATCAAGAGGAATTCCTTAAACTCTTCGGCTTTGGCCTCAAGGGTGTTGATTACGATGCCGACACCGACACCGCTATCGCGCCCCCATCGCTCAGCGCATAACAAACATGCCTAGCCGTGAACGTGCTGACTCCCTGCTCGTCGCTCGGGGCCTCTGCGACTCCCGCGAACAGGCGAAACGCCTGATCCTCGCCGGAGAGGTACTTACCGGCACCACCGTCGTCGCCAAACCAAGCACCAAGATCGCAAGCGATGCGGCGCTCACCGTTAAGGAGCGCCCGAAATTTGTCGGGCGAGGAGGACTCAAAATGGAAGGTGCGCTCGATGCGTTCGGGATCGACCCCACCGGCCTGACTTGCCTCGATGTCGGGGCCTCCACGGGTGGCTTTACCGATTGTTTACTCCAGCGCGGCGCGCTCAAAGTTCACGCCATTGATGTCGGAACCAACCAACTCGTCTGGAAACTCCGCAGTGACCCGAGGGTGATCGTCAAAGAAAAATTCAACGCGCGCCATATGACCCCAGAGGACATTGGTGAATTGATCGACCTCGCCGTCACCGATGTCTCGTTTATTTCACTGACAAAGATCCTGCCCCCTATGTTTGCCACTTTAAAAGAGGACGGCGAAATCATCTGCCTCATCAAACCTCAGTTCGAACTGAACCGTGAGGACATCAGCAAGGGGGGCATCGTCAGAGATCCCGATCTCCACCAACGAGCCGTCGATAAAATTCACCACTTCGTCACCTCAGAACTAGGACACACATGGATCGAATGCATCGACTCGCCGATCACGGGAACCGACGGAAACAGGGAATTCCTCGCATGGCTTAAAGCCTAACAATCTTAACGCGAATGGAAGGACTTTAACTCATCCAAAAGCAACGCCATCGGAAGCCCGACGACGTTATCGTAATCACCACGCATCTCCGTAATGATCATCTCTCCATGATCCTGGATCGCATACGAGCCCGCTTTATCCATGACATCCACCTTCGCCATGTAATGCTCAATCACCTCGGCCGTTAAGCGTTTGAAAACCACCTCCGTAATCGCGTGAAAACAATGGATCGACTCACCGCGAGCAAGGCAGACACCGGTGCAGACTTGATGCACGCGACCCGACAACTGAGCCAGCATAGCACGAGCCTCGTCCGGATCACTCGGTTTTCCGAGCGGTGTTTGATCGATATACACCAGCGTATCCGCGCCGACGACGGTGGCCTCGGCATGATCCTTGGAAACAGCCAATGCCTTGAGTTTCGCATTCGCTTCACAAAGCAAATGCAAGGGCATCTCAACATCATGTATTTCCTCCGCTGGGGAGGGAATCACCTGAAAGTCGAGCTCAGCAGCGGCGAACATCTGCCGACGCCTCGGCGAGCCAGAAGCTAAAATCAAATGTCCTGCCATCACACCCTTCCTTGAAATTTCGACAAACTCCAGTGACTCGAAGTTACGCGGCCGAGCGAAGCAACGCGACGAGCACCCCTTGGATAATGAGCTCGCGAGCAGGGATGAGGTCCGGGTAGTTTTCATTTTCAGCACGAAGAAATGGCTTACCATTCTCGACAACGTAACGTTTCAACGTCGTTTCACCATCGATGAGAGCGGCAACGACATCACCCTTGCGTGGCTCACGGAACTCAAGCACCACGGTATCGCCATCACAAATATGGGCATCGATCATGGATTCTCCACGGACCTTGAGAGCAAAGGTGCGCGCGTTACCACGGAGGCCAAGCGAGCTGATATCGATCGAGAGGCATCCTTCTTTTTCAGAATCCACATCCTGAGCCATCCCGGCGGCGATACTTCCGTAAATCGGGATATCCACAATTTCCTCCCGTTCCATTTCCTCAGGAAAGCCGATGCCACATGCTTTGTTCGCCTTGCGCACGATCACACCCTTGCGTTCAAGCGCACGGAGGTGGCTCATGGCAGCCGTCTGACTGGCAAAATCAAAGTGGCGCTGGATATCACGAGTCGATGGCATAAACCCCTCGATTCGGTGGGTTTCTTTCAGGTAGTCGAGGACTTCCTGTTGGCGTTGGGTCAATTGGGCGTTAGACATAATGGTGGTGGTGATGATTTTGATTAAGGTGATGGTTCAGATGAGCCAACCCGTGTGACTGAACACTGTTTAATGGAACATACGCAAATGAACACCTACCGCAAGAAGAAAGATCACAATCTCAACCTGATCGCCCCTCCCCCGAACCCTAAAAAAAAGAGCCCCCGTTTCCGGAGGCCCTTGAATTGAAGTCTCTACCTTACGCACTCGGAACTACTCGGATTCCGCAACCGCGCTGATGAGATCGAGGAAACTCTGTGGCTCGAGGCTGGCACCTCCGACGAGACCGCCGTCGATATCAGGCTGACTGAGGAGTTCAGCACCGTTGGCGGCCTTCATGCTGCCACCGTATTGAATGCGGATTTTTTCGGCAAGCTCGCTGGAGTAGAGGCCCGCAATGACGGAGCGGACAAAGGCATGAGCCTCTTGGGCCTGCTCGGCACTGGCTACGCGTCCTGTGCCGATCGCCCAGACTGGTTCGTAAGCAACGACGATTTCCTTCATATCTTTTTCACTGATGCCCTCGAGGCCTTCGGTGATCTGGCTGCTGAGCACCTCTTCGAGTTGGCCGCCGTCACGTTCTTCCAAAGTCTCACCGATACAGAAAATCGGCTTAAGATTGGCGACACGTGCTTGTTTGAGCTTGGCATTAATCACGGCATTGGTCTCACCGTAGAGAGTGCGACGCTCACTGTGACCGATGATCACGTAACGAACAAAAAGCTCTTTAAGCATCATTGTGCTGACCTCACCGGTGAAGGCACCGTTATCCTGCTCAGAAACATTCTGCGCGGCAATCGCCACGTCAGAGTTTGAGCTCAGCGCGGCGATCGCGGCTGGAATGGATACGAAGGGAGGAGCAATAACGACGTCAACTTGATCAGTGAGGTTATCGAGTTTACCCGTGAAGGTGGAGAGAAATGCCTCGGTCTCTTTCGGGCCGAGGTTCATTTTCCAGTTGGCTGCAATAATAGGTTTACGCATAATAGTGTGAATTAGGATTTAAGTTTAAATGATTGAGAATTAAATAAGAGGTCGATTGATCACGATCGTTAGACTTCCGTCAGGGCGGCCACTCCAGGAAGATCCTTCCCTTCGAGAAGCTCGAGAGAGGCCCCGCCACCCGTCGAGATAAAGGAAACCTGATCTTCAAGATTGTATTTTTTCACCGCCGTTACGGAGTCGCCACCACCCACGATCGACAGTGCGTCGCTCTTGGCCACCGCTTCCGCTACCGCTTTGGTGCCCGCTTCGAAAGAGGCCATTTCAAAGACCCCCATCGGTCCATTCCAGACGATGGTTTTAGCTTTCATGACTTCTGCTGAAAATTCTTCGATGGCGGCATCACCGATATCGAGTCCCATCCAACCATCATCGATCCCAGCGCCAACTGAGGTAACAACCCTCGTTTCCACTCCGTCTTTAAACTCTTGGGCAACTCGGTTGTCGACAGGCAAGAGGAATCGCGTGTTTTTCTCCTCGGCAAGTTTGAGGATATCGAGAGCCAGATCGAGTTTATCTTCTTCGACCAGTGAATCACCCACAGGATGCCCCTGTGCCTTGCGGAAGGTGTAGGCCATGGCGCCACCAATGATAAAGGTGTCCGCCTTTTCAAGAAGAGCTGTGATGACTTCGATCTTGTCGCTCACCTTCGCTCCGCCCATGATCACAAGAAACGGACTTCCAGGCGTCGCTAATTTATCACAGAGAAATTCAAGTTCACGCTCGATGAGGAACCCCATCGCACTTTGGGAAACATGATGAGTCACTCCCTCAGTGGATGCATGCGCACGGTGGGCCGTGCCAAAGGCGTCGTTAACAAAGATGTCCGCTCCACCAGCAAGGGTGCGGGCAAAATCAGAGCCATTTGTTTTCTCCTCCGCATAAAAACGTGTGTTTTCCAAGAGGAGCACTTCCCCCGCCTGAAGGGCCGCACGGGCAGCCTCGGTTTCTGCACCCACGCAGCTTTCTGCAAAGGCAACTTCTTTGCCCAACAGTTCAGCAAGGCGCGCTGCGGCTGGACTAAGCGAATACTTCGGATCGGGTTCACCCTTCGGGCGTCCAAGGTGAGAACAGAGCACCAACTTGGCACCCCCATCTAGAAGATGCTTGATACTCGGCAGCGCTGCCACAATACGTGTGTCGTCGGTGATTTCACCGGCAGCATTCAAAGGAACATTAAAATCGACACGCATCAGGACGGATTTACCGCTGAGCTCAAGGTCGCGAATACTTAGTTTGGCCATTTTTTGTTAGATTTAAATCGTTGAGAAAAAAGGCGGGGAAAGTTTCCCTCCCCCGCCTTTGATGAATTACATATAGATTAGAGTCCAGCCCCGAGCATGGCGAGACCGTCGGCCGCGCGGCAGGAGTAACCCCACTCGTTATCATACCAAGAACAGACTTTGACGAAGTTACCTTCGAGCACCATCGTGGTGTCTGAGTCAAGGATGGAGCTGTGTGGGTTGCTCACGATATCCTGAAGAACCAATGGATCCTCAGAGTATTCAAGCACACCCTTCATCGGACCATCAGCGGCGGCCTTGAAGGCTGCGTTGACTTCTTCCACGGTGACATCACTCTTAAGGATGGCCGTAAAGTCGGTGAGTGATCCCGTAGGCGTTGGCACGCGGAAGGCGCCGCCATTCAACTTACCCTTCATTTCAGGGATGACCTCGCCAATGGCGCGGGCAGCTCCTGTGGAGGATGGCACGATGTTCACTGCAGCAGAACGTGAACGACGAAGGTCACCGTGAGGTGCATCCAGAAGGTTCTGGTCACCTGTGTAACTGTGAATCGTGCTCATGAATCCTTTTTCAATCCCCCAGTTGTCATTCAGCACCTTCACGAGAGGGGCCAGACAGTTGGTGGTGCATGATGCGTTGGAAACGATGTTGTGCTTGGCGGGATCATAAAGATCATCATTGATGCCAATACACATGGTCAGGTCAGGGTCGGATGCAGGTGCAGAAATAAGCACCTTCTTTGCTCCAGCCTCGAGGTGCTTAGAAGCACCTTCGCGGGAACAGAAGAATCCAGTCGACTCAAGAACGACGTCCACCTTCAGCTCTGCCCAAGGGAGTGCTGCGGGGTCACGCTCAGCCGTGGCGTGAATCTTGTGCCCGTCAACGATGATTGAATCATCGTCATAAGAGACGGGGTAAGAAACACGACCCTGTGACGAGTCATACTTCAGCAGGTGCGCCAAAGTCTTGTTATCTGTGAGGTCATTGATTGCGACGACGTTTTTAAGTTCGCCATTCTGCACAAGGGCGCGCAACACGTTGCGTCCGATGCGTCCAAATCCATTAATTGCGTATGTAGCCATGGTTTTTTTCCAATTGGTTGTTCCTGTCAGCAGATGCTTAACAAGGGGGCTGGATTATGGTCGCCGATTTCGCTACGTCAACACCTGCGTGAATCATTTATTGACGGAAAGAACGCATATAATGAGATAACCACCCACGGAGAGGTCAGAAACATCCAATCACAGCGATTCGTCACGTATGGCGGCCCTGTGGAGAGCAATCAGCACCTGCGATGGACACGAGTCCGCCCGGCTCAGCCCGCGACGGCGCACTTTTATGTTGCTAATCGATGAATGCACGCCTAAGGCTCGCCTTCCACCGCCTAGGCTAGTCATTGATCGTTCCTTGATTCCGAGCCCAAGCGGATTCAACAACAACGACTGATACCATGACAGACATTCCCTTTACCCAGCTTGGCCTATGTGACGAGCTCCTTGAGGCCATCCACGACCTAGGCTACGAAAGCCCCTCACCCATTCAGGCAAAAGCCATCCCCCCCATCCTTCTCGGCAACGATATCGTTGGCCTTTCGGAAACAGGGTCGGGAAAAACAGCCGCCTTCACCCTGCCCGCGCTTCAGATGATCGATCTCGATCGCTCTGAGGCCCAAGTCCTCATCCTCTCGCCCACACGCGAACTCTGCGTCCAAGTCTGCGAGGAGGTGCATCGCCTTGGAGCTCACATGAAAGGCCTGCGTGCCGTCCCTGTTTATGGAGGCACACCCATCGACCGCCAAATCACCCAACTTAAGCGGGGTGCCCATATTATTGTAGGTACTCCAGGTCGCCTTCTCGACCACCTCCGCCGGAAAACCCTGAAACCCGCGACCATCAAGCTCGCCATCCTCGATGAAGCCGACCGTATGCTCGATATGGGGTTCAGAGAGGATATGGAAGACCTGCTGGGGGCCATGCAAGCCGATCACCAGACGCTTTTCTTCTCTGCCACCATGAATAAGCAGGTGCAGAAACTCATCCAGAAATTTGGCAACAACCCGCAGGAACTCGCCATCAAGGGCCAAACAAAAACGGTTTCCACCGTCACCCAAACCTATTACGAAGTGCGTAACCGATCCAAAGTCGAGGTGCTTACCCGCCTTTTGGATATGGACAGCCCAAGACTCGCCGTCATTTTCTGCAACACCAAACGCAGCGTGGACGAATGCACCGAGTCGTTGACCGCACGGGGATACGCAGCGGACAAACTCCACGGCGATATCGGCCAGCAAGCACGCGAACGCACAACCAAGCGATTCCGTGAAGGGAAATTTGAACTCCTCGTTGCCACTGACGTCGCTGCTCGCGGCCTGGATATCGACGATGTAGAGGCCGTCTTTAACTACGACATCCCACAGGACCCGGAAGATTACGTCCACCGCATCGGACGCACCGGACGCGCAGGACGTGAAGGGCGCGCTGTAAGCTTCGTCTTCGGGCGCGACATCTACCGACTCCAAAGTATTGAACGGTATACCAAACAGCATATTCAACGTGCTAAAATCCCGACCCAAGAAGAAGTTGAGGGCAAGCGCGCTGATCAACTTTTCGACCTTGTCCAAGGCCGACTTGAAAAAGAGGTCAGCCACGGATTCCGCCACTACATCGATCGTTTACTCGACCAAGGCCACACCGCCACGGACATCGCATCCACCCTGTTCGAGCTCCTGCGCGAATCCATCGGTCGCGAAGGCGAGGAGATCATCGAAGACCGGCCCGACTACAAACCGGAAAAAGACCGCAGTTCCCGCCGCAACCGAGAGAAGGGGCGTGATGACCGTAAAGACAACCGCAGCAGCGACAAACGAGAGCGCGGAGATCAAAAAGAACGACGCAAAAAAGACCCCAACATGACCACCCTCTTTGTCAGTCTCGGGAAAGCCGCCGGAGTGCGCCCAAGTGACCTCCTCGGCATGTTCTACCGAGAGGGGAAAATCCCAGATAACTCGGTGGGCCACATCCAGCTTTTCGACCGTCACTCACTGGTGGATGTGGATAAAAAATGTGCGCAACAACTCTGCGACGCCCTAGCTCATTCCAAATTGAGAAATCAAAGGTTCCGCATCGGCCCCGACCGCATGGGGTAATCACCAATGGGTATCCAAGCCCATGACCTGCGTTGCTATGGACAACAGCCGCCATCATCCAGACAACTCTCCGGATTCCTTGCATTATGGTGTCTTGGGCGATGATACCCAGACCACTCCCGAGAAGCTCAAGAAATACACCGGCATCGTCGATTGGGAATACCTCCAACCCCACTTCGATTCAGGTGCTCTCATCTACGTCGACCCCGGCCTCTCGATCACGGAGGTCGGCCAAGCACTCGCAGATGACGACAAGGAAAAGACAAGCGCCTGGCTCAAATCAGGCGACCTCGTCAAACCCTCCGCCCCCCACGCCCAGTGGTGGCAGGAAAACCCACAGGAGTTCAAAGCTCTCGTTGTCTCACCCTTTGTCCTGATGCAGCCGGTAAGCTCCGCTTAACCGATTCGGTCATCATAACCGAGAAACCATCACGCTTCCATCAAGCCCTGCATACTAGGCACAAAAAAGCCTCACATCCGAAAATGTGAGGTCTTTTTTTTAACCTAAAGTAAAGTGGCGGGATGGACGGGACTTGAACCCGCGACCTCCGGCGTGACAGGCCGGCGCTCTAACCAACTGAGCTACCACCCCTTTACTTTCCTTGGGCGGGCGGAACCTAGGAAGATTCCACCTCGCTGGCAATCACTTTTTTCATCAAAATGCATTTTTATTTCGCATCTTAGCTCAAAGCCACAACCGCAGCCTCCAAACTGGCGACATCCTCGACAGAAATCACCTGCACCGACTTATCAATTCGGCCCATTAACCCAGCCAAGACCTTACCCGGCCCAAGCTCAAGAAATATCGTATTCCCCTCAGCCACAAGCTTTTGCATCGATGCCGTCCAGCGCACCGACCCCGTCACCTGCTGCTCAAGCATTAATTTAATATCATCGGCTCCCTCCACAGCACGTGCTGCGAAGTTACAAATCACGGGAATCGAGGGCTCGGCAAATTTCGTCTCGGCAAGCACTGCTGACAACTTCTCCTGCGCACTCTTCATCAACCTCGAATGGTAGGCACCGGCCACATTGAGTTTTTTACCCATACGGACACCACGCCCCTTGGCTTCCGCCACCGCTTTGTCGATGCCGGCCTCATCACCCGAAATCACAATCTGCCCGACCGTATTAAAATTCGCTACATCCACACCGCAGTCGGCCGCGAGCTGTGCCACATCCTCTTCCTTGCCTCCGATCATCGCCGCCATCGCTCCATCGGTGGCATCACATGCCTCCCCCATAAACAACCCACGTTGCTCGACAATTTTCAGCCCTGTTTTAAAATCAAACGTGCCCGCCAATGTGTGCGCCGTAAATTCACCCAAGGACAGACCGGCGGTCGCCACAGGATTCAGCTCAGGCAGCTTCTCCTTGAGCATCGCAAGACACGCCAACCCATGCAGGTAAAGAGCTGGCTGACAGCGCGACGTCTTGGTCAACTCCTCATCGGGACCATTAAACATGATATCACTCAGGGAATACCCCAACGCTTCATCCGCTTGCGCAAACATCTCCTTGACCGCTGGATAGGCATCCGCCAAATCCTGACCCATCCCTACCTTCTGTGCTCCTTGACCGGAAAATAATACAACAACGTTTTTCATAGTGCCTTTTTCTAAAGGACACCCCCGCGATAAGCAAGCCTGCATCGGATCTGCGGAACACTTGCAAAACGATGCAATACGGCGACGCATCACGTTGGCCAGCATGGACTACTCATCGCGCTGTTTTACCAGTGTTATTCTTGCGATTAAAAAGGTGGATTAACCCCTCAAAAAATGGATCGATCAGTTCGGATCCCCATGCCTTGCGGGCTCTGCATGAGGCATTATCACGCGTCCGCCCACCATTATCCGAGAGAAAAAAGACCAAGGTTTTTTCTCTCGGTTGATGGTCATCGAGGGATTCAATAGGTGCCCGACACCATCATCGACAGCGCTGATCAGCGCGGCCTATTTATCAACGGGACAATATCCAGGGCGGTGCTTTGCCTCTGCATAGTACCAGAGATGCCTCCAGTAGTAATCATCGAGTTGATACACATCCACGTTTTCTTTGTTTATATCAAAACTATCTCGCAGCACTCCATATCTTTTCATCTCGCGGATATATTCTTTCCGAGGTTTAAAGCCTGGCATATCAAATCGCTTCACTTCCTCGAGCTTCTTTTTACCCGCTATAATCATAGCGAGGATCGTCTGGTAGTCGGCGTCGTTTGTGTCCTTGAAGACAACTGGGTGGACGTTTTCATTTTTGACATCAACAGCGTAGCCTCCAGCTGTTTTTGCCAAGGGTGCCATCAGGGTGAGCGATTTTTCGGGTCTACTCAGGTTAAACACAAAGTGCCTTGAGCGTAGCAGTGCCTTGTCACTCCATTTTGGCCGCCAGAAACTCAATCCGATTTCATCTGATAGAAATTGAGGTAGGCGCATTTCATCTTGATGACAATCTGCACAACGGCGTGTGATGGCGGCGGTAGCTTTGATTGATTCTGGCCAGTTGTAATCAGGATTAATCACCTGCTTATTTTCTTGGTAGCCACCGATCATACCTGTCCCGAGAGCCGCATAGGTTCCTGGATAGGCTGCGGATGATTCAATCCAAAAGCGGACCATCTTAATTTCATGCTGCGAAAGTTTGATACCCTGATGACCACCAAGGATTTTTTTCATCAGAGGGCTAGGATAGGCACCGAGAGCGTAGGGAGGTAAATTGCTTTGCGGGTTATTTCTTCCGTCGATGAATTGTTTTCGGGCTGTCAGGGTCACGTAACTGTGACTGAACATGGGCCCCCGATCACCAGTGAGTATCACCTTGCCTTGTCGGTTATCCGGCTTGTGGCATTCGACGCAGTGCTTGTCGAGAATCGGCTGAATGTCGCGAGGAAAATCAAACAGCTGCGGAATACCTTTGATCGGATCAGGTCTGTGTGCTGGCTTTCTTGCGGCTAGCGGAGGCAGAGTCGTGGTGCTTACCGGTGTGTTCGTCCTGTTTTCGTGGCACCCGAGACAACTGCTTATTTCTCCTGGAGCGACGGATGTAAAACTTTGCATTCTTTTGACGGCATTGTCTTGATCGTCAAGTGCGATAAAGAAAATCGGCCGGTTTGCAGGAAGCTCCATAAATGCCGAGCCGTCTTGTTCGATCGGGACGGTGCCAAGGATTTTTTCCAAGGTAAATGTGCCGCCATAGCTCAGGGGATCCATACCACCGGTGAAATTGATAGGTTTGGGTAATGTCTCCATCACGAGCAACCTCTTGATGCTACCTGGCTTCACCCCTTTCATGTTCCTACCATTGTAAACATTAGTCAGAATGAGCTTACCGGTGGTTTTTTTCGAGTCAGTGCGGTCAGGGATAATCACTTCACGTTTACGTCGCATCATCGGCCTAGGCTCGTGGCATTGGTATCCAGCTTCGGCAAGGTCATCGGTGAGTGTATATATTATCGTCGTCTCGCCGAAGGCATCCATCAACTGGATCGTCTTTCCGTTTGCGACAAGGTAGTGCTCGGAGGAAAGCGGGTAAGGATCGCGATACCCCCCCAATGGATTGATTACCTTTTTTGCGCTCAGCCGATCAGGTCCATATTGGTCACTCACTCTGGTGACTTTGCCACTGTGCTCAGGGCGGCCATGACCGGGGGAATCTATCATAAGTATATCCTTAGTATCTGGAATCGGCTTAGCATCGATGTAGAGCCCCCCAGGGTGCATATTACCGAAATAGACCGTTTGATTGGTGCCATCTGGGTTAGTTGTCCAGAGGTGATGATAGCTAATCTGACTGCGGTCGACATATTCCCAGCGAGTGTAGAGTATTTTACCGTTAGGCATAACCCATGGCGTGTTGTCATGCTCGATATTAGCTGATATTTCACGGATATTTTTTCCGTCGGCATTACAGCGATGAAGTGTTGCGACTTGCGTTAACCAGCAATTCACCCATCGCTTCCCCCGTGTTGAAACAAACATGATTTTTTCGTTCGGCAAATACACTGGTTCTATATCGTCATAGATACCATCGGTGAGCTGCTTAAGCCCGCTACCATCCATGTTAATTTCCCAGAGATGAAATTGGTCTTCAGTGCCTTTACGGTAGGAAAACAATATTTTTTTAGCGTCATAATGGACGACCGGATCCCTGAATGTGCCGAGTTGATCGCTGAGCAGTGTGACCAGTTTCCCCGTGGTGAGATTCAGTTTACAAAGTTGCCCCCCTCGGCTGTATGCCTTCCTCGAAGCATCTTCGGCATAGTAACCAAGGTTAGCATACCAGTGGCCGTCGCTAGCTAGCTTTCGCTGAGCAAAAACAATCTCTTCAAATCCGTATTGATGGGTTAGCTGATGATCACTATCGCTTTGACCTGCTTTTTTCAACTCCTCGGCGAAGCTGGAAAATTGCCCCAGCAAAGATAGGGTAAGCGCATACACTAACACCCTCATTACAATTGAATTACTCTGTATTTTGATATCTGGCTTAGCGGACATAACTTTCTTACTGGTGCATTTTCGATGGAGTCATACTCCTATCCTAGTAAAGTGATGGATTGCCTATAAATCACGCCAAACACATGACCTCCAACGGCGTGAGTGACGGCCATCCCCAAATTCGAGGTAATGGGCTCCAGCCACTTCTCGAACCGCTTCGATAATGCAAGAGCATCCGCATAATTCGTCAGTTCAGGATGACCCCGTTCACTCTCGATGCATTCGACAAAGAATCTGGCAACTTGCATATCGATCATCCCCGATTTTTTACCTACCTTTGAACATTGTCCATTTTCCAATGCCTTAGAGACGACCTCCATCTTGGTGTGCAAATTGGACAACCGAGGTCTGGAGTTCTTTTGATACGGTTCGTGAGTCCCGCCCTGCACCGTCCAGCAGAGCCATGACATGAGAGCCATTATGTATGTGAGTGATTTCATGTTCAGAAAATTGCAGCGATTTAACGCAACTATTCAGTCGGTATCGCCTGAATTCTCACTACCTCAAACGCTAGCCCCCCTTGTTCGCCGTGCAAAGGCAATTTTCAGCCAGCAATTCTTAGCCGTCTGTTTAGGCGTGTTCTATGGGATCGAGGGTGAAGCCCAGCATTTTCAGAGTTATGGAGATCGTCAATGATGGTTCCGGTCAATTGACCGAAACTGTTCAAAAACTATTCTTGCAAAACCCCTCCGACTAAGGAAGGTTCCCTGCGACCGCAAAAGCTTTGTAATCACGGAGGGGTGGCAGAGTGGTCGAATGCACCGGTCTTGAAAACCGGCGTGGCGCAAGTCACCGTGGGTTCGAATCCCACCCCCTCTGCCAGAGCCCAGCCCATGACATGTGGGCTGGGCTCTGGTCTTTGGGACATGCTGAAATGATCGGCCGTAATCTCCCGAAATTCTCAGTTGGAATTTCGGAGTTCTCCCACTAGGATCAACGGGCCGTTCACCCACTCCACCACCACTATGCCACTCTGGATTCCACCCCTCATTGCCTTTTTAGCTGGCTCCATTCCCTTTGGTCTACTGATAGCCAAGGCGAAAGGTGTCAACATCCGCGAACATGGATCTGGCAACATTGGAGCCACCAATGTGCTGCGCGTTATCGGTAAACCCTATGGAATCGGATGCCTTTTACTCGATTTCCTCAAGGGCTTCTTCCCTACCCTGCTTGCCATCAACGTCTACCTCATCGCAGGAAAAAACCCGCAGATCGCGGTGGACGCACTGGAAAATCTCGCTACCCCCTTTGCCAAGCCTGATGCATGGAAAGCCCAGACACTGGTTATCCTTACCGGGTTAGCCGCCATCCTTGGACACAACTACTCGCCGTGGATCGCCTTTAAGGGAGGCAAAGGCATCGCCACCTCGGGTGGGGTGCTCGTGGCACTCATGCCAGTGGGTGTGGTCGTGCTCCTTATCATCTGGGTCCTCTTCTTCGTGACTACTCGATATGTGTCTATTGCCAGCATGGGCACGGCGCTTATGGTCCCTGTGGTCACGCTCTATGGATCTTATCGCCACGGCTACCTCGCTGACGGCAGCTGGAACAAACCTCTGTTTATTTTTGCCATCATCATCGCCCTACTCGCCGTCTGGAGGCATCAATCAAACATCAAAGCCCTCCTTGCCGGCACCGAACACCAATTCTCCAAAAAGAAAAAATGATCACACGCGCAGCCATACTCGGAACCGGCTCATGGGGAACCGCCCTCGCCTGCCTGCTCGCCAGCAAGCTCGACGAGGTCTGCCTCATCGGCCGGAATCAAAAAACTGTGGATGAAATTAATAACCACCACACAAACGCCCACTACACCCCGGACGAAACCCTATCGACTAACATCATCGCCAGCTCGGATATGGCCAAGGCCGCCGAGTATCCGCTGGTCTTGTTTGTCGTTCCCACCTCGGCCACGGAAGCCACAGCCCGACAGCTTACCGAGATCGGCCTGCCCAAGGAAACTATCCTCGTTTCCTGCGCCAAAGGCATCGCCAGCAGCGGTGAGCGGATGAGCGAGATCATTCACGCCCAACTCCCCGACAACCCGCTCGCCGTGCTCTCCGGACCCAACCACGCCGAAGAAGTCTCGCGCACACTCGCAACCTGCGCCGTAATCGGATCGACCGACCAGGCCATTGCAGAAAAACTTCAGGAAACATTCACCACCCACTTCTTCCGCTGTTACACCAGTGACGACGTCGCCGGCATCGAACTCGGTGGTGCGATGAAAAATGTCTTTGGCATCGCCGCAGGGATTGCCGATGGAATCGGCTTGGGTGACAATGCCATTGCCGCCCTCGTCACCCGTGGCCTAGCGGAGATGACCCGGCTCGGAACCGTGCTCGGAGGACGCATGGAAACCTTCATCGGGCTTTCCGGCATCGGCGACCTCATGGCCACCTGCTACTCGCCGCATTCACGCAACAACCGCGTCGGCAAGGCCCTTGGAAAAGGGGGGCAACTCGATGACATTATCGCCAACCTCGGTATGGTTGCCGAAGGAGTGCCGAATACCAAATCCATTCACGACGCCGGCAGCAAGGCCAATGTCCGAACCCCGCTCATCGATGCCATTTATGAGATCCTCTATGAAAACAAACCTGCCGCCGACGCACTCGAAGAGTTACTCACGCGCGACACCCGACCCGAAACGGATTAAAAAAGAGGTTTGTCATAAACAACAAGATGCAACACCTCCGATTAACCGCCACCCTCCTTGGGCTGTTATTGCCCGTGCTGATATGCCGTGCTCAGAATCAGGTGGTGGATCGATGCGTTGCCCCTGCACCCATCGATACAAGTCAGGTCAAAAAACGTTCTTCGGATCCAATACCCGACAACAACGACCTGCACCAACTCCACGCCCTTGCATCCACTGCCGCCGACCAAGGGCAATACCAGAAAGCCCTCAAAATCGCCGCTCAGATCGCCGAAATCAAGGTGCCTACCGCGCGCGGGAATGCCGTCAGTGACCCTGCGGTCTACTACCTCTCCAGCACCATCACCGCGCTCATATACATGCGCGCCGGCCAGTATGATGTTGCGGCCGCATCTCTCGTCACCAGCTCCGTATCTGCGACATCTGGAGCCAGGCACTCCATCCTCTTTCTCCGCTCATACTGCCGACTTCGCCACGCCATCACCCACCCCGAAGAAGCTCATAGTTCCAAAATTATCCGCCGCGAAAAATTTGCGCTCAATCGCCACCTCAAGGCGCTTCAACAAGCTGAGCCGAGCCCCCCATCGCAAGTCTGGGCACAATACGTCGCAGCCTATGAAATCCTCCTCAGTGAAGCCCGCGCATGGGTGGACAACGCAACCCCCAACCAACCCTACAAAAAAACCTGGGCCAACATCGCGATCCGCAACCAAATCCGCACCAGCAACGCCACTCCGCCCCTGCTCATTACACCCGTGGAAGAATCACTTGGCTGGCTCGCACTGCATGTCGGGGACACCGACCAAGCGAAAAAATACTTTGGTGCGTCTCTCAAAAATCGGCGCATGTCGGGCTACGCATACCTCGGCATCGCACGCTGTTACCGCAGGGAGAAAAACACCGCCAAGGCAGTGGAATTTTACAAAAAATCCCTCACTTCCTTCACCCACGCCGATCGTCGATTGCCGGAATGCATCGAAGCCCGCAACTTCATTGCGGAGCATCGTAAAACCCCACCATCACCCTAATCCCCATGGAAAAAAATCGCTTCGATGGTATCGCACGACTCTATGGAAAATCGGCCATGGAAAAATTCAGTCGCGCCCACGTCTGCGTCGTCGGAGTCGGCGGCATCGGATCATGGACCGTCGAGGCACTCGCTCGCTCAGGTGTCGGACACATCACCATGGTCGATCTCGATGAAATATGCATCACCAACATCAACCGCCAACTGCATGCCATGGATGGTGAGATCGGCCGTCAAAAGACCGCAGCCATGGCCAGCCGCATCAATGCGATCCACCCCGACTGCAAGGTCGTCTGCCTTGAGACATTCTTTAGTGAGCGCAACGCCGATGAAATTCTCGACCAAGGATACGACTACGTCATCGATGCCATCGACCAAGTCCGGTCCAAGGCTCGGCTCCTCGACGGCTGCCATCAACGAGGAATCCCCGTCATCAGCTGTGGAGGAGCAGGGGGATTACGAGACCCCTCCCTGATTCGGATCGATGACATCTCCCGCGCATTCAGAGACCCACTCATCAACCACGTGCGAAGAAACCTCCGCACTCGCTACGGGTTCCCCGTTGGCACTGATCTCGTCAAAAAAATCAAAGGTCGGAAGTTTTACATCGACTGTATTTTCTCCTCTGAGTCACCCGTTTACCCACAGTGTGACGGCGAGGTCTCGGTGCAGAAACCTCAAAATCTCAACGACCAAGACACCAAACTCAACTGCGCTTCAGGCTTCGGAAGCAGCACCCACATGACGGCAACCTTTGGTTTTTTTGCCGTCTCACGCTGCCTCGCCAAACTCGCTGAGATCTGATAAACCCACGTAACACACCATGAAAGAATGGACCGATATCGGAACACAACTTCGCAAAGCCCGAGAAAACAAGGATCTCGAGCTAAGTGATGTTGCCCAATCCACCCGTATCCCGCTGGCAACACTCGCCGCATTGGAAGAAAGTGATTATTCGATTTTCCCAAGCCCAGCCTACGCACGCAGTTTCTTAGCTCAATACAGTGAGTTTCTTGGCGTCAATGCCGACGAATGGATCGATGCCTTTGAAACTGGCGACGTGCTGGCCAACATGGGCAACCACGGAATCATGCCTGCGACCAATATACATATCGGTGGACCATCCCCACGACCTGTGACCAACCGACGCAGCAACGGGACTTCCCCGAGTTCTAAAGATCCATCTTCCGCGCCAAACTCAGCCCGCACACCCATTCTACAAACCCTGACTGTGTTTTTGATCACCGGCCTGCTCATCGGCGGAGGCATCATCATCTATCAAAAATACGAACCGAACCTCAAAGGTAGCGCAACCGATAATATACCTGATATCACGGCCTCTCCTCAAACGGACATCAAGGAACCCCTGCAAGAAACAACTCCTCCCCTTCCCCCACAAGCCAGCCATCTTCCCCCACCACTGCAGGCCAACAACGACCCTTCCCCCATCGAAGAAAACAACCTAATAGAAGTCATCCCCAAAGAGCCCGCCACGGACAAACCTCAGATCCGCAAGCCAGCCAAGGCTATCGTAGTCGAAGAACACGAAGAGTAACCTCGTGCAACTTGACATGGAAAAAACGAGAAAAACCGACCCCTCCCGTCACTGAACCAAGATCTCACGCACCTCGGGACACGTCAGATCAGTGACCACGACATCGGCGCCATAAGCCGCTAAATCATCAACGCTGAATCCACCAGTTGCAACAGCAAGCGTCATCGCCCCCATTGCTTTACCACAGGCAATATCCTTGGGCGTATCGCCGATCACTACCGTGTTCTCAGCGTGAAAAGTTCGATCATACTCGGCGCTGGCACGCGCAAGCGCAACGGGGCCAAGTCGGTTACGATCATGATGGTCGTCGCCATAGGCCCCGACATCCATCGGAAAATAACCCGCCAACCCGTAATGGTCGATTTTGGCTTTTGCGCCACCGACAATATTTCCCGTAAGCAACCCGAGTGGAGCTTCACGCTCTTCTAAATCAGACAAAAGCTCCTCCACGCCAGGAAGAACGCGCCCCTTAAAAGCTGCAAGGTTCGGCCCAAGCTTCGCCAAGTAGACTTGATAAAACGCATCATGACTGAGGTCACTCTGAAAGTGCTCCAGCATCCCCATGACGATGCCGGAGTCCGTGCTCCCTGCAAGATCGAGCTCTGGGCCGTCGGCACCAAACAATTCACGGGCGGCTTCTTTTAATGCCGCCATCCCTGCTCCGCCAGTATCAATCAGCGTGCAATCGATATCAAAAAGTAGCAGTCGTGACATTTGTTCTAGTGCTTGCATCGAGGAGGAGATGGAATGGGGTGAGATCATCGAGATTCACGCCCCCATTTCCAATCCCCCATGATCTGGCTGGAAAAAATCCACCGTCACCCTGGCCATGAGTTCATCAAACGCGAACTCACACCATCGGTGATGAGGTTTTATAAATGACCCTTACGCCTCGTCTTTGGTCTGAACTTCTTCCTCATCGAGCTCATGCGTGGTATCAATCCCGGAGTCCTCGACAAGTTCATCCTCATCATTGAACTCAAGATGCTCATCACCTTGATCATCCGGATCAATCAGGTTTCCATGACTGAGGTAGAACTTCCGTTTACGCTGACCTTGCGGCAAGGGCGAGAGCATCATGTTAACGGCACGTCCGGCGAGGCGGGCTTGCTGGTCGACATGGGCAATCTCTTTGAGATCTTCTGCCACCTTCATCAGCACCTCAAATCCAATTTCGCGGTGCGCATTTTCACGACCTCGGAACTGGAGCCGCACACGCACCTTGTTTCCTTCATCAAGAAACTGCTCAGCGCGGGCGAGCTTGATGTTGTAGTCGTGCGTGTCGGTGCCGACCCGGAGTTTGATCTCCTTGATCCGATGCACCGTCTTGGGTGATTTCTTTTTCAGCTTCGCCTGTTCGTATTTATACTTTCCGTAATTACAAACACGGCACACGGGAGGTTTGGCATTAGGGGCGACCTCGACGAGGTCCATGCCGACGGCTTTCGCCTTTTCCACGGCTTCACGCGTGTTCATCACGCCAAGCTGCTGGTCTTCATAAACAACCCTGACTTTCATCGCACGGATACGGTCGTTGACACGGGTCATGTCACGACGTGGGCGGTATGGCTTTTTCTTAGGTCTAGCTATGGTGTTCTCCTTGGTTTGTTGGGAAAAGTGATTTTACCACACAACGCATACACACTGTGGGGTGCACGTCACTTTGACGTGTGAATGAAATAAATATGCCCATTTCAAATCCATCCAGGTATACAATCAACAGTGCCCGACCCGCTTACAAAGACCGGTTGGCAATTTCCTGTTGGATGGTTGAAACAAATTCATCGATTGGCACAGCACCCAGATCATCTCGATCCCGGTGTCTGACGGAGACGGTGCCGCTCTCGGCCTCCCGCGCTCCGATGACTAGCATATACGGCACTCGATCCAGTCTTGCAAGACGAATTTTAGCCCCCACCTTATCGGCATTGCGGTCACAGCTGACACGCACTCCCACATCAGCCAGAGCCTTCACCGCCTGATCGGCGACGTCATTGAATTTTTCAGAAATCGGCAGCACACGCACCTGCTCAGGTGCGAGCCATGTCGGGAACTTCCCTTCGAAGTGCTCGATCAGCAGACCGGCGAAACGCTCCAGCGATCCGAAGGGAGCTCTGTGAATCATCACCGGACGATGTGGTTTGTTATCTGAACCGATGTAACTGAGGTCAAACCGCTCTGGTAGGTTATAATCGACCTGCACCGTTCCCAGTTGCCAGTCGCGGCCGATCACATCCTTGACCACGAAGTCAATCTTCGGACCGTAAAAAGCCGCTTCACCTTCTTCTTCGGCGTAATCCACACCGAGGGTTTGCACGGCCTGACGTAACGCGTCTTCGGCTTTATCCCAGTTTGCGGGGTCACCCACGTATTTATCGCTGTCCTTATCACGCAAGGAAAGTCGGACACGATAATCGTGCATACCGAGTGTCTTGAGGACCTTTTTTACCAGCGCCAGACAGCTCTGAACTTCCTCCGCCACCTGATCTGGTGTGCAGAAGAGATGCGCGTCGTCTTGGGTAAATCCACGCACGCGGGTCATGCCGCCCAGCTCACCGGATTGTTCCCACCGGTAAACGGTGCCAAACTCAGCAAGCCTCACGGGGAGGTCTCGATAACTGTGGTGATCGCTGGCGTAAATCTTGATGTGATGTGGGCAATTCATCGGCTTGAGCATGTAGCCCTCAATGGCACCCGTCTCCAACCCGTTGGTGAGCGTGGCACATGTCGCGCCCTCGTCAGACAATTTTTCCAAGGCATCGCGCTCGGCAATCGCCGGATACTGACTTTCTTGGTAATACGGGAAGTGGCCACTGGTGCGGTAGAGATCCAACTTACCAATGTGCGGTGTAAACACCTGCGAATACCCCTGAGCATCGAGCTCCTCGGTGATGAAATCCTGCAGCGCACGGCGCATCAGTCCCCCTTTGGGTTTCCACAGAATGAGCCCCTGCCCGACGGCTTCGTCGATATGAAAAATCCCCAACTCTTTACCGAGCTTGCGGTGGTCTCGTTTCTTCGCCTCCTCGAGCTTTTCGAGATGCTCCGTAAGCATCGTCTTGTTTTTAAAACAGGTGCCGTAAATCCGCTGCAACTGCGGACGTGTATTATCACCTTTGTAAAAGGCACTGGCCACGCTCATCACCTTAAAGGCCTTGCAGTTACCCGTCCGACCAACGTGCGGCCCAGCACAGAGGTCCCAGAATTCTCCATTTTTAAAGAGAGAAATTTCCTCGCTCTCAGGAATATCATCGAGCAAGTCAACCTTGAATTGACTTACCGCATCGCGCTCCGACAAGGCACCGAGCCTTCCGCTCTTCGCCATGGCAAGGGCCTCGTCACGGGTGACCACTACCTTCTCAAAAGTCTGGTTCTCCTTGACCACCTTCTTCATCTCATCCTCGATTTGCGCAAAATCGTCCGGTGTGATCGGGTGATCCAGATCAACGTCGTAATAAAACCCGGACTCGACAGGAGGCCCCCCCGCAAGCTGTGCATCTGGCCAGATCCGAAGAACGGCAGTGGCAAGCACATGCGCACACGAGTGCCTCAAGCGCTCCAGATCGGACATTTGGTGACGCTGCTCGAGCGTCTTGCGTTCTTTTTCATCAGCCATGGCGGGAGTGAAAAAGCCACCACCTGCAGGCATTTGCAACCTTTTTTAGTGATGGATTTCATGAGGATTCACCTCCCGTCATGGCGGCAAGTGAGAACCACCCCCCCTACGGCAACCCTAGGGTACTCTGGGGAACTTGGAGAAATCAGGCTGCCGCTTTTCGACAAAGGCATTTTTCCCCTCCTTCCCTTCTTCACTCATGTAATAAAGCATGGTGGCATTGCCCGCGAGATCCAATAACCCCATCTGCCCATCACAGTCGGCATTGAGCGCCGCCTTAAGACAGCGCATCGCAATGGGTGAGTGCTGGAGCATCTCGCGACACCATTGCACGGTCTCTTTTTCCAAATCTTCCAGAGGAACCACCGTGTTAACAAGACCCATATCAAGCGCCTGCTGAGCGTCATACTGCCGGCAAAGATACCAGATCTCTCGCGCTTTTTTCTGGCCGACGATGCGAGCAAGGTAACTCGACCCCAGACCACCGTCAAACGAACCCACTTTAGGACCCGTTTGTCCAAAAATTGCATTATCGGCTGCGATACTAAGGTCGCAGACGACCTGAAGGACATGCCCACCACCAATGGCGTATCCCGCGACCATGGCGACCACAGGTTTCGGGATATTACGGATTTTACGCTGCACATCGAGGATGTTGAGCCGTGGCACACCATCACCGCCGATATACCCTGCGTGACCTCGCACTTTTTGATCCCCACCTGAACAAAATGCCTTATCCCCCGCACCCGTCAAAACGATCACACCCACCTCAGGGTCCTCATGGGCAAGGTCGAGAGAGGCTAATAATTCACGGGTCGTCTCCGGCCTAAAGGCATTGCGCACCTCAGGCCGGTTGATCGTGATTTTGGCAATTTGCCCGTCATCGCTTTTCTCATAGAGAACATCTTCAAAAGTGTGTGCTGATTTCCACATGAGGATGTTTTAAGATCTCTGCTATAAGTTACAAACTCCAAATACCAGAAATCAAAGACTTGCCAAAAACTCCTGACAGCGTCGGGAAAATTCGGCAGGCCGCTCCCATGGCACCCGGTGGCCACAGCCAGGGATGATCTGATGTCTCGCATCGGGAAGCTGAGCCACCGCAACCTTCGCCAACTCGGTGAACTTCGTATCCTCACCGCCGCTCAACCATAACACAGGGGCGGCGATCTGCTGAAAATCACAGGTTAAATCTGCCTGAGCACCGAGCGACCAATCGATAAAAGATCGAGCAATGGACGCGCGCCTTTCTTTCAGCCGGGTGCGGTCAGGCATCTCGCCTCCAGCCCCCAACACGGATTGAGCTTCCCATTTTTCCAGAAAATCCGACCAATCACCCTTGAGAGCCATGGCCGACCACTCGGCGTCTTTTTCGCGACGTTTGGCACGTTCAGCCTCGTCACTCAATCCTGGATGGGCTGAGATGATCACCGCCGCCTTCCAAAGATCTGGCTGGGCAAGAAGCGCATGCAACGCAAGTCGCCCCCCCATGGAATATCCGACCAAGATCGGCTCCGGATCAACACGCTTAATTTCCTCCGCGAGCGTGTTGCCCCATTTCTCCAACGGCATCGGACAGCAGTCGAGAAACCGCCAAAGGTCGAGCCTCCGCACACCACCCCATTCGGCAGGCAAACTGGCCGCATACACACGCCAGTCTGCCGCCATGCCGACGGCTCCGTGCAAAGCCCAGATCATCGGCAATGAAGGTTAAAGCGATTTCAGGCACTCTTGGATGGCCTCAAAATCAGGCAACTCACCCGGGTTATCATTGACCTCGGCGTATTTTACCACGCCAGCCTTATCGACAACAAACGCTGAACGCTTAGGCACACCGCCCATGATCAGGTTTTTCTCGGGCAGGAACGATTCATACGCAACGCCGTAGGCCTCTGTCGCAGCGTGCTCATAGTCGCTGAGCAAGGTAATACCAATCCCTTCTTTTTCAGCCCACACTTGTTGAGCAAATGGATTGTCACCAGATATACCAATCACCTTAGCATCCAGCGCGTCATAAACAGAAAGCCCTTTGGTGATGGAACAAAACTCTTCTGTGCAAACACCCGTAAAGGCCATCGGCACAAATAAAAGAACGATATTGGAAGATCCGACAAGACCAGAAAGTTTGACGGTCTGGGGTCCTTCTTCGGTCAGGGTGACGAGGTTGAAATCCGGGGCTTGGTCTCCTACTTGTATACTCATAATAGATATTGGTTGGTTCTGGTTGGTTCGTTGGTGGTCTGTCCTACCCAATCGGGCGACGGCGCAGTCTAGTCAACCATCTCCAACGATGGCAAGCATCAACCCTAATGAGACCTAATACTGTCGTGCTTTTTCACGACCAGCCTCGAGTGCCCTCATGAAAATCAGCCAGACCTCCCGCGCCTAACGATTACAAATGGCTATCGCGCACGCGGCTCGCCTTGCACGCGGGAGCTGGCCCCAGAGGAAGTCACGAAAGGCCCATCCGCCAGCGGGGCCTCACCGGTAAACGCCACATCAGGCATCTCGCTGGGTTTCCCCGCCAAAGGAAACTCCTTACGCAACGGATGGTAGGGATACCCTTCCCACATGAGGATGCGGCGCAGGTCAGGGTGACCCGAAAAACGAATCCCCATCATATCGTAAACCTCACGCTCATGCCAATCAGCGGTCGCCCAAAGATCACAGACGCTGGGAACTTCCGCACCGTCCGCCTGCTCTTCCGAAACGGCAGCCTTAATCCGTAAATGCACGGAGTCGTCGACCTTCGCTAACTCGTAAACCATCATAAATCGAGGCTCCTCACCCATGTTATCCACACTCGAAACATCGATCAGAAAATTCAATTTCAACTCATTCCGACAGAATTCCATCACCGCCCGAAGCTCATCAAGCTTGACGGTGACACTGTATTCGCCTCGAAATTCATGGCTCGTTGAAGAGGAAAATTTCGCAACAACCTTCGCAGCAGTTTCTTGGGCGGCATCTTGCAGGGCAGTCATGATAGTCAGTTAGCTAAAAAGGGTTAATGAGAGGCTTCAGATGCCGTGGTCTTAAGGTCACGGGTCGATTCTTCCCCGTCAATTTTTGCCTGAAGTTTCATCAGACCTTCAATCAACGCCTCGGGCCGGGGTGGACAACCAGAAATATAAACATCCACGGGTAATAATTTATCAATCCCCTGAAGCACCGCATAACTCCGATACATCCCGCCACTCGACGCACAGGCCCCCATGGCAATACACCACTTCGGATCTGGCATCTGATCCCAGACCCTCTTAACAGCAAGAGCCATCTTGTAGGTCACCGTGCCTGCAACAATCATCACATCACTCTGACGCGGAGAAAACCGCATCACCTCTGCCCCAAAGCGGGAGATGTCAAAACGCGATGACGCCGTAGCCATCAACTCGATCGCACAACAGGCAAGCCCCATAGGCATCGGCCAGAGTGAATTTTTACGCATCCAGTTAATCGCTGCATCTACACGGGTAAAGATCACGTTTCCCTCGATCTTGGAATCATAGGATGCATGCATCAGTGCCGCCCGAGCAGAATCGGCCGATTCCAGTGAAGACTCTAATGAAGCATGAACACCCGTCCCTGCAGTTGTTTCCTTGATCGTTTCCATGGCAAATTTGCGATTTCCTCCTCGCGCGCGCACCCTAGCCTGAGAAAATGCCATCACAAGCCCATTTTACGCACACCCCCCCAAAATAATGGAACCCGCCGACATCTAGCCCCCAATCCAGCCCATGCACACACCGCATTTTTTTTGATTTTACGCTTACCCCCGAGCTCCGTCCCGTCTATAAGCCCCTCACTACGTCCCATGGAAAAATTGCGTTATGAATACCGGAGGCAGATCGTACACGCTGGTTTGGCGTGCTTACTCGGCATGACGGCTCCGCTCATCCCCCCCAGCGCACAAGCGCAAGAGTCCGCCGTCCAAAAGGAACTCAACCGCAGAATCGGCAATGTCCGTAAGGCCAACGAGCTACTCACAACAGGTGATACCGCCTACCAAAAAAAGGATTACGCAGCCGCCGTCCAGCATTACGCTAAAGCATTCGACCTCTTCCCCCATGGTGCTCTCAACCATGAACTTCGCAGCGCAGCCGCCGATCGCTATGCGACTGCCGCCACCGAACATAGCCGAGCTCTCGCCAAAGATGGCAGCTACCAGAGTGCCCGCCAACTGCTCGATACCGTCCTCAAACCAGAAATCGCACCCGCCCACCTCGGCGCCCTAAAGCTGAGACAGCAAGTGGACGACCCCATCCGCTACAATCACGCCATCACTCCCGAACACGTCGAGGATGTGGTCAAGGTAGGCAGACTCCTCCGTGAAGCTGAAGGGTTATACAGCCTCGGCCAATACAACCGCGCGACAATCGCCTATCAAGCTGTGCTCAACATCGATCCATACAACAAAGCGGCTCGCCGCAGTATGGAAAAAATCAACGCAACCCAATCCGATTACTACCGTGCCGCCAGAGACCACACCCGCTCTGAACTACTCGCACAGGTCGATCATGCTTGGGAGCTCTACATCCCGTCCGCAGATCATTCTCTCCCACCCACAGCTCAGAACGCACTATCCCAGTCCACCCGCAACCTTCGAGATAGACTCGCAGACATCATGGTCGATCTGACCGACCTTGACAGCGTCACCTTAGATGAAGCCCTCAACTTCGTCCGCATTCAGAGCCGCCTCGGTGATACCCCCAATGCTGCAGGAGAACAAACAGGCATCAACCTGGTCCTCAACCTTGGAGACAGCTCCACGGACACCGCCAAATCCATCAAAGCCTGTCGCATCACCCTGAAAGCTCGCTCCCTGCCACTCTCAAAAATCCTCGACTACATTACCGACCAGACACGCACCCAGTGGCGCACCGATGGTGTAGGCATCATCGTCACGCCAGTTGGCAGCACAGACAACGCCCTCATCTCAAAAACATTTCGTGTCCCCCCGAATTTCATTTCATCCGCAGCCACCCAGAGCAAACCCGAAGACAACGACCCCTTCGGTGACGGGAATGACAACCATGAAGGTAAGCTTGCTACCAAACTCAGCATCACCGCCTTCCTCAAACAAAACGGCATCAGTTTTCCAGACGGAGCACATGCCCAATACATCTCGTCCAACAACTCTCTCACCGTCCGCAACACCGCAGAAAATATCGATCTCGTCGATCAACTGGTATCGCTTATCACCGACGATGAACCTGTCCAAGTCATCGTCAGAACAACCATCACGCGCGTCAGCGAGGAGACCCTCAAGGAGCTCGGTTTCGACTGGGCCGTCACCCCTCTAGGATTGGGCGGCGGCCTCGCCCTGAGTGGGGGAACCACAGGAAACGGCAGCCTACTCGGAGGCGTTCCCATTCACCCCATCACATCAGGTCTCCGTAGCGGTAACAATGCCGCTCAGGCGAACTCCATCGACAGCTTTATCAATAGTTCTCAAGGCACGGCTACCGATTCAACACTCAGGGCGCCAGGAATCCTTGCCGTATCCGCCGTCGCCAGCGGCATGCAAATCCAAATGATGATGCGCGGCCTCAACCAAAACACAGGGGCCGATGTCATGGTTAAACCCTCAACCATCTCACGAAGCGGTGAACGCTCCAAAATCGAAATCATCCGAGAATTCATCTACCCCACCGAATACGAACCCCCAGAAATCCCCAGCAACGTTGGCGGAGGCGGGCTCATCGACCCCATCACCGGAGAATCCGCTAATGCAGTAAGCGCCACCCCTGTCACCCCAGCCCACCCCACAGCATTTGAGGCACGCAACGTAGGTGTCACCCTAGAGATTGAGCCTACCGTTGGCCCCAACAAACAATTCATCGAGCTTTCCCTCAAACCCGAAATGGTCGAATTTGAAGGCTTTGTGAACTATGGCACCCCCATCAACGGCAACTCAGGCGGGAGCGTCACGGCTAACCCAGGCGGCGCCGGCACGGGCAACGCATTCACAACCAACAGCGGCACATTTGGTGAAATTACCGCCAACCGCATCCTGATGCCCGTCTTCAAAGTCGTCCGCCTCCAGCATTCCACGCTTACCATCCAAGATGGAGCTACAGTCGTTCTCGGCGGCGTCATAACCAGCAAAAACACCAAGATCGAAGACAAGGTGCCCCTTCTCGGCGACATCCCCTTTGCGGGCAGGCTCTTCAGGTCAGACGCTCACCGCACATTCAGGGAGGCCGTCATCATCATGGTGAATGCAGAACTCGTCGACCCCACTGGCGCAAAATGGAGAAGCCGTTAGTCCGGTTCAGTATTTTTATTTGGCGGTTGCAGCCCCTCCAATATTCACTAGCTTTCTCGAAACCAAACGAGGCATATGAAATCTAATACGACCAACCCCCATCAACGAAATGAGAATTATTCCGTTGATGAAATGATGAGCCGCCTGAAGCGCAATGACAGGCAGAAACAATCATCCAAATCAGACATCAGCTCATCCGATCCTGATAAAAATGGTGAACTCATCACCCGTGAAGACGGATCACAAGTCATCAAAGTCAGAAATCGTAAAAGGCGCTCACAGCAACGTAAAAAAAAGGTAAGCCAAAGTAAGACCAGCCCTCAAATGAAGTGGGCCATTCTTGGCTCTCTCATGGGTATCCTTGTTATCCTTACGGCAGGAACAATCTTCATCATTGCCAAGTACAACGGACGCAATTTTAAAGAATCCACCGAAGCCACTATCTCACAACTTTCCAATGCGCAAACAACCACACTCACGCAACTGAGAGTAACCCCCATTTCAGCCAAAGCCACTAAGGCCGAACTCCTCTGGGACCAACACTCATTCATGCGGTCCGCCTCATTCAACGGCATCTACGCAAACATCCTCGCCACCAGCTTTTTCTCAAACGAATGGATCGGTGAGGAGGTCGTCGCTCGCCTCGGTAAGGTCTACCTCCAAACACCCAGCCCCAATCGGGAACTCCTATCAGAAGTCACCCTGTCACCCTACCAGTTCGGAACATTCCGCTGCAACAAGCTCGACCTGCATTTTGGCCAAGACAAGGATGCGCCTGCTATTACAGGACTCCAAGTAGCACTGCGTCAACAGGTCGATGAACGCTACCAAATCGTATTCCAAGGTGGCCTCATGAAAATCAAAAACTGGCCCTCCTTGGAAATCTCATCAGGGATCGTTACCCTCAATGACCAGGGTTGCAAAATCGAAGCCCTGCTCGAGGCCGGAGACGCCCACAAGGGAGCACTCACAATCAAAGGTCGCATCGCAAAAAACACCAGCCGATCCGTCCTTCTCGACGTCCAAGCCAAGGATTACCCCATCGAAGAACTTCTCGGAAAAGCACTCGGTCGGCTCCTCCGAGGTGAAATCAGAAGCGATATGGGGTCTCTTTCCTACGACTATACCAAACAGGCACCCGATACCCTCAGCTTTATTATGCCTTTTAACTCAACGGAACTTCACCTCAGTGAACTCCCCTTCCTCTCCGAGCTCAAAAACCTCACAGGCGACACCCAATATGTCCGACCGATCTTTAACCACTGCACCGGAACCATCATGCGGACATCCGAAGGGGTAAACATCGACAACCTTAACTTTACCAGCACCGGCGTGCTCACCATCAAAGGAAAATTAGCCGTCAATGCCCAAGACATCCTCTCAGGTGATCTCAAGGTGGGTATCCCTGCCAGACTCTTCAGTAAAAAATTCCCGCCCCCGTCCCTTTTTTCTGAGCCTCACAACGGCTTCATCTTCACGCAAGTCACCCTCAGCGGCAGCATCCACAACCCCCACGATAACCTCCATGAACTCCTTCAAGCCAGCGTGACTCCGAGCCGTCAAACGCCTGCTTCCCAAGCCGAAAAAAACGAGATCAAGGAAAAGGAATTCGAGATCCTCACTCGGTAACTGGCCACGACTATGAAATATATCGTCACCACACTCACTCTCGCCTTTGCTCTCTTCTGTGATGGTGGCGACCCCGCAGACACCTCATCAGAGGACCCGTCCCACCAAGCCGCCCTCCATTACATCCAGCATCTCGCAAAAGGGGATATTGACCTCACCAAACACACGGCACTCTCGCCCCATTGCGGCCTCCAACGCCGCAAAACAATCGACGACAGAATCTCCTTCTTCCAAAAAAACGAGCTTCGCCAAGGTGATACATTCTCCATCGAATCCTCCCAAGTCAACAATCACCTCGCAGCCATACTCGTCCGCGCAAAAAATCCGGCAGCCCCTCTGAGTGACCGCATACATGCCGTGGCGCTAGTTAAAAATAAAAACACTTGGAAACCAGCACCACTTCTCGGTTCGTTCGCCAACACCGGATACGGCTACGACGAACAAATCGAGGACATTGTCCGTTCACTCGAACTCTGGATGGCACGCGAAAAAACCCTGCGCGAAACGCTAAGCCGAAAAAAGGCATTATCAGAATTTAAGCTCACCATCACCGGCATCGAAAAAAATGCAGGACTTGACGCCCTCTCACCTGAAGACGCGATCACCCACCTCCTCACGCAGTGCCGGAAAAAAAACCTCCTTACTATCCTTGCCTGCATGGGAGCCGCCTCCGGTCAGTTACTTGAACCCATCGAAACCACCATTGACATCATTTCTCAAGGGCTCAGCAACCCCAATAAATCAAGTGAATGGTATCTCATGACCAACCGTTCCGTTATCGCTCAGGTCATGAAAGTGGATAAAACACGCAACGAAGTCGCACTGGGGTTTTTCAACCCGATGGATCGTAACCATTCACGCATCCTCTACTTCCCCATCGTTCAATCTGAAGGCAAAACATTCGTCCGCCTCTCACACTTGCTCAAAACCTCCCTACTGCCAAAAAAGGAACGCCGACAGCAACGCTGGAGACAAAGACGTGGCGATGAGAATGAACTCAGAAAAAAAGTCCCTGCCGCCATCCTCAAAAACTCAGCCCCCGTTAGCTACCCTACACCCGAAAAACTACGCAAACACTTCCTCCGCTCCATCAAAAATAACGACTTCACCGATGCGCTCCGCCTCCTTCCACGCAAAGGCGATTACTTCGGCGACGATGACAACCAAACCACTACCCTCATAGACTTTGGATCGATCTGGCAAAACATCTCTACCCACAACCTCAAATCCTCCCCCCTTCCTCCCGTCAACATCCTCCAAGAAAAATCCATCGCCCTGATCCCCCTCCAGTTCGCCAAACCCGCGCGACCAGGCCAATTTGAAACCATCAAAATCTGGATGCTCGAGGACGATGACGGCTGGCACATCATCGGCACCCCACTGCAAGGCCATGCCATCTATGACACATTCATGGCCAACTTCAAAAAACTCGAGAAACGCTTTCAATCTCTCGAAAAAGAACAGCAGGAAAAACACTCCCGCAATTGGCTCAGCAAGGTGGTCACCCTGACCCCTCCCTTCACACTCGACCCCATCAAGGACGATGCCGCTAAAACATTGTTTACCGATTTCCGCACCCACCTGCGTAAGAGTGACACCGAATCTGCCCTGTCAAAATGCGCCGTCCTCAAAGGAACCAACAACATCCAAACACTCAAAATTTTCAATTACGCCACCCGAGGAGCCGCCGATCATACCAAGGTCGACCAAATTCTCGGCATTAGCCGCAGCGGCAAATGGCTTGGCGTCTCCGCCCGCACAACATCCAAACTCACCAAATTACACGACTACCCGCTCTACCTGATCGTCAACACCGCCATGGGCCCTAAAATCCTCCTCGATGTCGATCTTCGCCATGCCACCAACAAAGGTCGCAAACTCCTCAACACAAAAAACTGGCGTAAGCTAGAGCCATCCCTCAACAAGGAGTCACTTGGGGCACTCAAGAATCTGTGGACCCAACACCAAACGCTGAGCACCGCGGATATCGAAGAATTAGGCAAAACGCACGAATAACCGCATTGCCGACTCACACACAAAGCCATTGTTCATGACTCCCCTGGAAACCGCCCACCTGCTGGAACAATCCGTTGAAAGCATTATCAGAGGACAAAGAAAAACCGTCCGTAACGTCCTCTGCTGCATGATTTCCGGCGGCCACGTCCTCCTCGAGGACAATCCTGGCACGGGCAAAACTACCCTCGCCAAGGCCATCGCAGGATCAATCAGCAACTCGCAATTTAACCGCATCCAATTCACCCCAGACCTGCTTCCCTCTGATATCTTGGGTGTCTCCATCCTCAACCAACAAACCAGCGAGTTTCACTTCCACCCAGGCCCCGTTTTTACCGATATCCTTCTCGCAGACGAAATCAACAGAGCTTCACCTCGAACCCAAAGTGCCCTCCTCGAATCCATGGCCGAACGTCAGGCCACCATCGAAGGGTCATGCCACCACCTCGATGGCGTTTTCTTTGTGATCGCCACACAAAACCCCATTGAATTCCGTGGCACCTATCCACTCCCAGAAGCTCAGATGGATCGCTTCGCCATGCAATGCTCGCTCGGCTACGTCAGCCCCGAAGAGGAATCACGTATTCTCGCAGCACAAAACAACGGCCACCCACTCGATGACCTCAAAGCCGTTGTCTCTCTCGAACAGATCGCTGCCCTGCAAGACGCCGTCTCCCAAATACGTATCAGCAATGAGCTCAGGAACTACATCGTAGCCCTCAGCAACGCCACCCGAAGCATCGAGGAGGTGCAACTCTCCGCAAGCCCGAGAGCATCCCTCGCCTTGATGAAACTCGCCCAAACCTTGTCACTGTTCGAGGGACGCGATTTTGTCACCCCTGAAACCATTCAGGAACTCGCGCCGGATGTCATCGCCCACCGACTCGTCATCTCTCCCGAGGCCAAGTTCAATGGCCTCACCGGCCGCGGCGTTGTCGAGGATATCCTCAAAAAAACGCCAGTCCCGGTCTAATCCACCGACACCTCGCCCTATCTCCCATCCATGGCGGTTCCCCCCTCATCACCCCTCTTCCAACGCTTGATCTACCGGATCTACCACCGGAACGCTGCCCTCACCCACTTTTTTGCCCACCGTATCAGGCCCGCAGGCATCCTGATGATTTTATGCCTCCCCGCCACCTGGCTGACCATGCCCGTGTATTCCCTCGCCCCCCTCTTCCAGCTGCGTGGTCTCGTCTTTGTCCTGCTTGCAGTCAGCTGCCTCTGGGCATTTTTACGTCGGGCACGGGTCAGCGTGACACGCACCCTCCCCCGCCTCGCCACCGCGGGAGAAATCATGCACTACCGCGTTCATGTCTCCAACGTTGGCAACAAACCCATCGCGGGTGCCTGCCTACTCGAGATGCCAGCCGATAACCGCCCCAGCTTCCTCCTCTTCAGTCGATCCAAAGAACCTGGCGAGGAAAGCCGCAATATCTTCGACCGCACCCTCGGATATTACCGCTGGCAATGGCTCCAGAGGTCACTCACGTTCTTTACCACCTCCCCATCGCCAACGCTTCCCCGACTCAAACCCAGGGAAAGCACCACGCTCACCCTCTCCCTCACCCCCAAAAAACGGGGTGTCATCATTCTCCGCGACCCCCGCCTTTGCCTCCCTGACCCTCTCGGGATTTTCCAACGCTGCCGCCCTACGGACTCAGCGAGAGATAAGGTCATCGTCTTACCACACCGATACCGCCTGCCACTGCTCGAGCTCCCAGGAAGCGCACGTTTTCAACTCGGCGGCGAGTCCACATCCAACTCCATCGGCCAGTCAGGTGATTTTACCAGCGTGCGTGATTACCGACCTGGCGACCCCATACGCCACATCCACTGGAAAAGCTGGGCCAAAACCGGCCAACCTATCGTCAAAGAACACCAAGACGTATTTTTCCCCCGCTACGGGCTGATCCTCGATACCTTCGTCCGCCCAGAACACGCCAATCTCTTCGAGGAGGCCGTCTCGGTGGCTGCCTCATTCGCCGCCAGCATCGATACCCGAGATGCCCTATTAGACCTCATGTTCATCCGCGATCAAGCCTTCGTCTTCAGTGCGGGTCGAGGTGAGGAACGCATCGATACCATGCTCGAAATTCTCGCTGGGGTCAGCTGTGATCCCAACACTGACTTTGAGGCGCTTCAGCAACTCCTCCTCAAATACCGCGACGAGCTCACCGCCTGCATTTGTGTCTTCACCGGATGGTGCGAACAACGCCGCGATACCATCAGCCGACTGCACCGCGCCGGCATGAATTTAAAAATCATCGCTCTCTGCGATAGCCTAGACGAAGCGCACCAACTCCAGCAACGCTATCCATCACCCTGCCCCGTCCAGTGGCTGCGAGCAGGCCACATCCAGAAAGACCTCATGGCCACCCATTCCTGAACAATCCCTCCGTAACCCTTCATGTCCACGTCTCCTCCCCGCTTACTTACCGGCACAGCCCTTCTTTTCTGGGGTGGTCTTTCGGGGCATGCTCTGGCTGGACTTCTGGCTGCCCTACTCGTCGAAGCCAGCGCATGGCTAAACTTGCGCTGGGACTTTAAACGAGAATTCTATGTCAAGGCTTGGCAGTTTTCCATCCTCTGCGGCGCATTGGTCGGCATCCTTGCATGGCTCAACGGCGTAAGAGCGGGGCACATTCACTCCCTGTTCGTCTGGGCACCGCTCATCCTGCTGCCACTGGAGCTCGCCCAGCGCTACGGCAACGCAACAAAAATCCCACTCAATACCTTCTCCTTTTTTGCACGTAGAAAAATGGTGAACGATATCCACCACGGCCGAGCCATCACGCCGCGTATGCTCAACATCGGCTACCCCTACATCATGGTGGTCACTCTCGCCACCGCCATGGCCAGCCGCAATGAACTCCAACACTTCATCGGACTCTCCCTCGTCATCGGTGCCTGCCTCTTTTTCTCCATTCGTAAAAAGGGTTTTCGCCCATGGGCGTGGGGCTGCGCCTTACTCCTTGTCCTGTCCCTTAGCGTCACCGTCCAGTGGGGGATGCTCAAACTTTATTACCACTTCACAGGAAGCCAGCCAAGCGCCAACCACCAGCGGCATTCCCCGAACGAATCCCGCACCAGCATCGGCCGACTAGGTCGGCTCAAGCTCAGCCCGCGGATCTTCTGGCGCATGCAGGTCCACGATGACTCCGTGCCCCAACTCCTACGCACCGCCACCTACAATGAGTATGCTCGGGCACGATGGTCACACCGTTTTATCCCGAGCCTTTCCAGAGATGATTATGATTACCTCGATCCGACAACCATGAAGGTCAGCGAGGAGAGGTCCATCTACACGTTCAGCTCAGAGGACAACATTCCATCACTGGGAAAAGAAAACATGCAGGTCATCGGCGAACTGGATGCAGGCATCAAAGAAAATCCGATCCCACTTCCTCACTTCACCTTTGCCCTCGGTGATTTAGGTGAAGAGGCGGGCATCGAATGCAACTCGCTCGGCACCGTCCGAATGCACAACGCCGAATTCAATGTTATCGAATACTCGATATGGACTGGCGAATCATCCACCACTGAAGAGCCCCCCAATGCGTTTGATCTTCATATCCCCGATCACGAACTCCATGCGATACGACGCATCGGCAAACATCTCAAACTCCATCATCAAAACCTCAGCACTCGTCAAAAAATAGCTATCCTCAGGGACTTCTTTAACACCCAATTCACTTATACAACCCACCTCAACACACCCCGATTCGATCGAGGCAAACGCCAGTCGGCGGTAGGCATCTTCCTCGAAACATCACGCGCCGGACACTGTGAATATTTTGCCACCGCAACCGCATTATTACTTCGTGAAGCAGGTGTCCCATCACGCTATTGCATCGGATTCTCCGTCAATGAACACGACCCCACACGCAACGAGTGGATCATGCGTGGCCAGCACGCTCACGCATGGTGCCGCGTCTGGATCCAAGAGCATCAAGAAAACAACAAGCGGGTCGCCGGCCACTGGGAGGATCTCGACCTCACCCCAGCATCATGGCCATCCGCCGAGTCAGCCACCTCAAGCACATGGCAACGACAACTCACTGATACATGGCAACGTTGGCGCGAAGACTTCCTCATCTGGCGCACCCGCGACACAAACAAATCCAAAGTCATCGTCACCATCACCCTCATTATCAGCCTACTGAGCCTCTGGATCATCTGGCGACTCTGGCAATCACGCCAACGCCACACCCGATCCATCCACCAACGCTACCAACGTCCCCAAGATGCCCCCTTGACCGCCCTGCATAAAATCGAACCCTTGGCCGCCAAAAAAATAGGCCCGAGGCCCGAAGGGACCCCTCTTTGCAGATGGCTGTCAGACTTACTTCAAGTTGATCCATCGCTCGAAGGCATCCTCCTGCCTGCCATCCGTCTCCACTCGATCATCCGTTTTGACCCTCATGGTGCCACGCCTGAGCAATATCACCAACTCACCCGCCAAACCGCCGCCCTACGTCAAGCCATCAAAAGAAAACCCACTCAAGGCCATACAGACACAATGACCCGACCCTCGTAATTTTTTAGGTTGGAGTTCCCTATTTTGGCCTTAAAATACCGACCATGGGTAAGACACACTCCAAAACTCCCCTCATCTTCTTCATCACCGTCATCATCCTGATGACGATTGCCACCTTATTGCTCGTCAACAAATGCGCTACCCATACGCCAACCACGGATGATGGACCCTCATCAACCAGCCCTCATCCAACCAACAACGACTCAGACGACATAACCCTGACACCCGAAGGTAACCACGTGGATGATAAAAATACGAACCCCTACGGCAGCCCCACGGACCTCATCGGACATATCAGCGAGCTTGCGATTCAAGCCAATGACACCGGCGACATCAATCCGCTCGTCGCCCTGCTTGGCCAGGGCACCCTCACTCCCACACAAACCAAGCAACTCAGAGAGCTAGCCGTTGCATCCCGGATGAAACTTGACCCCACCACACCCTTCTCATCCATCCAAGGGCTCAACAATCGATGGTCACTCAATCTTGCCAATCGCAACCGCATCTTCCTCGACCTCACCAAGGCAGCCGATGGCAGGTGGCTAGTTAACCGCATTACTCTGCCCAACCACCAAGGATCCCTGACAAAGCAACCCAAAAAAACCACAGACCCAGCAACCTCCGACGAGGAAAAAAAAGCCGCCGCCATTGTCCAAAGCTTCCTTGCGTCCATTATGCAACTCGATCCCGCATCCGCCCGCCAATATATCGACCCGACCAAGATATCATACGCAAAGCTTGCGGGGCTCTGCATTCTTTTTGAGGAAGGAAAATACCAATTCATCGAAAAAAAGGCGCTGCGTAACATGTTCCTCCGCAACACCTCAGCCGGATGGATCGCCCGTATCAAAACACCCGATACCGACCAACCCGCCATGTTTGCCATCAACACCAAACGCCAAGATGCGCAATCTGCTTGGAAAATTACCGAGATCAACCTCAATCAACTCCTCACCGACTACGTCAACCGAGTCTCAGGAGGCGACATCCATTACAAGCCCCTGATCAAAAACCCTAAGGGAGGTGACGCCTTGGTCATCTATTTTGATCTTAATTCCAATCAACTCACAATACGCACACAGCGCCAACTCATCATCGTCGCCAAACTCCTCAAAACAGATGCGCAACGAAAACTCACCATTTCAGGCTACACCGACGCGCTCGGATCTGATGCCTACAACCTCGTTCTCTCTGAAAAAAGAGCCCGTCAAGTGATGCTGTTTCTCTCCAAAAATGGGGTCAATCCGGCACAGATGAACATCGCAAGCTTCGGAGAAGCCCAACCACGCGTGCCCAATACCTCTGCAGATGGCTCCGATGCCCCCGAAGGCCGACGCGTCAACCGACGCGCTGAAATCCTCCTCGACTTCTAGCCATGCCCAAATCTGCCAATCAACAACGCCTCCTCTACTGCTTTGTCGCCGCTGCCTGCATCACCCTCTTGGGTATCGCAACCCTCGGCTATTTGCGCAGCAAAAATGATCGGAGTGTCCCCGTCAAATCATTGGATTCTTGGCAAGTCGCAGATGCCCCGCTCGGCTTCCCTCTCCCATCGCCTAGTGAAACCACCGCCCCATTCGACCCTCGTTTCATCCAACTCACCGCCTTCGAGCGAGCCACCATCCCCACCGCTACCCGTATGGCTCCTCCCATGGGGACGGAAGCCGCGGGCCTCACCTATAATGCCCAACCCTTCTGGAGCCTCAACACACAGCGCGGAGGGCACCACACAGGTGACGACATCAACGGCATCGGCGGCATGAACACCGATCTGGATGACCCCGTCTACGCCATTGCCAACGGACTCGTCGTCTACCGAGGCCAACCTTCTCCTGGCTGGGGAAAAACCCTCATCCTCGCCCACCGCACCCCTCAGGGCCAAATTCTGCTTTCGATGTATTCCCACCTCCACCAAAATAACTCCCCCTATGGCGACCTCGTCCACCTCGGAGAAACCATTGGCACGGTGGGCACAGCCAACCTCAACTACCTCGCGCACCTCCACCTCGAAATGCGCGACAGCACAGGCATCTATATCGGCCCTGGCTATAACGCCCATCAAGGCGAGTGGATGAACGCTGCGGAAACCATCAAATCTCACACGAGTTCAAATCCAACCCATATCCACCCATCCCCACTCTCCATCATTTTATCAGAACGTCTCAAATTGAAAAATGAACGCCTCTCCATAAAAAATCAATCCGATGTCACAAAATAGAGTATCATATTCAAGTGCTGATGCACACCTCCCACCTCCAGTTACTCAAACACCGCGAGAGACCCCGATCAAAACACATTGCGAACTAAGCATCTTCCCGTGGATTACCTCAGATAGTTAATATGCCTTAAAATTATGCTTCCACCGAGGCTTTCTCTGAATTAAACCTAAAACCGTCACTCAGCCTGCCCTGAAAAGCCGACCACCTCACACTATGAGTAGCGATACCGATCCCACAGATTTCACACCACCAGAATTGGAGGAAATCGCCGACCTCCTTCCCTCGTATGAAATACTCTCATTCATCGCCAAAGGAGGCATGGGTGCCGTCTACATGGCACGTCAAAAATCGCTCGATCGAATCGTCGCCATCAAAATCCTGCCACGTCACTTCGGCGAAGACCCCGATTTTAGAAATTCCTTCGAAACTGAAGCGAAGAGCATGGCAAAGCTCAACCACCCCAACCTCATCGGCATCTATGATTTTGGTCAAATCGATGGCCTTCTCTACATCATCATCGAAATGGTTCATGGGAAATCCCTCTACCACTCCGCCTATGAAAAAATCATCGACCCCATGGAGGCGGCGCGGATCGTCATAGAAATTTGCAATGGCCTCGCACACGCGCACAAACACGGCATTCTCCACCGTGACATCAAACCAGCCAACATCCTACTCGACCCCAGTGCCTCCCCAAAAATCGGAGACTTTGGACTCGCGCGCGCGGTTGGTGACCATGAATCGGACTCTGCCTTTGGAACTCCAGGATACACCGCACCAGAAGTCGTCCACGACCCCTCTGCCGTAGATGAAAGCACCGATGTCTACTCCGTGGGCGCTATCCTCTATCAACTTCTCACCAGTAAACTTCCCGACGAAAATTACATCCCGGCCGCCACCCTTGTGCATTGCGATTTCAGATTCGACCAAATCATCAAAAAGGCGATGAACCCGTCACCCAGCATGCGCTACCGTGATGCCCAAGAGATGGCAGACGCCATCAACAAAATCGTCAACTCCCATTCCCCCGCCCGCTCGACATTAATCCAAGCCGCTCCCAAATCCGCTTCATCCATCGCGCGAGCACCCATCACCCCGACTCGCAAGTTAGCTCACGATCCAACAACACGCTCACTCAACACCAGCATAACCCCACAGAATAAAGCCACTGGTTCACCTAAACTCGCTCACAACCCAACAACAGGTTCACTCAATACCAACCTCAGAGCGAGAACTCCCTCTCCCCAAGTCAAAACAGACGCCAACGCACCCTTCGTGCGTAATATCATCGTCATTATCGTCCTGCTCGCCGCGATCGCCATCGCGTGGGAAGGCTTGAAGGTTGTCCGGGCCAACCGTGCCGAAGAAGATGAAAAAACAGCCATCGCCAACAAAGAGAAAGCGCTGAAGGATGCTGCCGAAAAAAGAAGAAAAGCAGAGGCCCGCCAAGCCAAGAATCAAAAAAACCGCACCCCTCCTCCCAAACGCCACCCCGA
Source organism: Akkermansiaceae bacterium (assembly GCA_013041925.1). GTDB lineage: Bacteria > Verrucomicrobiota > Verrucomicrobiia > Verrucomicrobiales > Akkermansiaceae > Oceaniferula. The sequence goes on from JABDRB010000013.1 coordinate 311,389, forward strand.
AGTTCAAACACCCCGCGAATCACTCTCGCAACTTCGTCCGTTACTCATCTCCGGTTCGCGAAACAGAATGCCCAAAGGCACCATCACGCTCGGGGGGCACGCACGCCTCTATATCGATAAGTCAATGACATGGCACCAAGCCCGTGCCTTTTGCGAAAACCACGGCGGCCACCTCTCTATCCTCCGCGATGCCTCCGACCTCCAATGGCTCAGCGAAAATTTGGAATCTGACCAAGTCGTCTGGCTTGGCGCCGGTAGTGCCGGCAACGGAAGTTGGAGCTGGATTGACGGAACCCCTTGGAACCAAAAAATCCGTAACACCTCCAAAGCATCCTACGTCAGTGTCGATGATACAGGTGTCCTCAACCCTCAACCCGCTCAAACCAGAAATGGCTTCTTCATCGAATGGAATATGGACGGCAGTACCCCTGCCTCTCTCATCAACCAACTCAAACGCTGTGCGGACTCCATGTCCAGCGAGCAACCACAGTTCCCTGCAGGAACCACCTCCTACGATAACCGTCACTACCTCATCATCGAGCAATCTGGCGATTGGCAAGCCGCCTATGACCTAGCTACTCTGGCAGGAGGCACCCTAGCCACGCCTTCCAACCCAAACGAAAATCAGTGGATGCTCAGTTTCGCTGCATCTTCTCTGAAAAAAAATCATGCCTGCTGGATCGGAGGCATCCGCAAAGCCAACCAGCCATGGGCATGGGCAACAGGTGAACCATGGTCATTCGCCAAATGGGGCGATGGCTTACTCGACGAAGACGCCGCCACGGCTAGCGCATGCGCGATCACCGCATCACAAACATGGGACGACCACGCCATCGACACCCGGCTACCCTATTTCCTCATCGAGTGGAGCAACGACCACCAAGGTCAAGAAGCCCTCAATCCTACCAGAACTGCGCAGCCCAGAGGGATCGCGCCCATCCGCAAAAAAGCGGCCAGCCTCATTCAAGGCATCCAAAAAAACTACGAACGCCAATTCACAAGCAACATCAAAGGGTATGAACAGGAACTCAACAACTTCAAACGTAGCCTGACTTTAAGCCAGCAGCGACTCTACATCCCCATGATCCTCGATATGCAAACGGACTACGAAAATAACCGCATTTCAGAGGGGATAGCGCGTGATGGAATGCCGGAGAAATTGGTTCAGATCCGCGATAGTCGACTCAAACGTCAGGATGAAAAAGAAGCCAAATTGATTGCCGAAATTGAAAACCTTCGAGCAAAATACCGCAAAAACCTCTACATCATCTACCAGGACAATCATAACAAAGGCCTCACATCACTGCAGCCGGAGATCCAAAGGGAAATCGATGAAACCAAGAGTAGCGACGACTTCATCAATCACATTTTGGATTCTCAATAATCCCAGTCCTTTTGACGATGATCATGATCGCACTGCGATCTCGTTCAAAAATTGACATCCCTCTGCTCGGCCCTAGTTTTTTTGTCCCTACGTTTTTTTAAAAATCGGGAGACGGTATGATTGGCAATTATCCAACGAGGTAGCATAGTGCCTGCGTGCCTGCTAAGAAGACCCCAAAAACTCGCCAGAAAAAGGGTGAGACATCCCCTGATGCCATCCGTATTCACGGAGCACGTCAGCACAACCTGAAAAATCTCGATTTAGAGATCCCGCTGAGAAAACTCACCGTCATCACCGGCCCCTCAGGATCTGGAAAATCATCGCTCGCATTTCACACACTTTACGCTGAGGGCCAACGCCGATACGTCGAAACCTTTTCCCCCTACGTGCGCCAATTTCTCGACCGCATGGACAAACCCGCCGTCGATCGCATTGATGGCATCCCGGCCGCCATCGCCATTGAACAAAAAAACACCATCCGTTCGACGCGATCCACCGTAGGAACCCTCACCGAACTTAACGACTACCTCAAGTTACTCTTCCCCTACCTCGCCGAGGCCTTCGATCCCAGCACCGGGGAGATCATCCAACCCGACCACACCGACAGCATCGCGGCATGGTGCCACGATTGCCTCGAAGACCAGCAAACTCTGGTCACCTTTCCAGTCTCCATTCCCGCAAAGACCTCGGCATCCGATGTCTTCCCCTTACTCAATCAACAAGGCTACACCCGCATCTACCACCAAGGAAAAACCCTGCGCACCGATGACGCCAGCGCCACCGCCCCGTGGTCGAAAAACGCTCCCACCTCCATCCTCATCGTTCAAGACCGACTCAAAATCACGCCACGTAATCGCGCACGCCTCCTTGAAGCCATCGGCACCTCCCTCACCATCGGCAAAGGGAACGTGGAAATCATCTCAGACACACACCGGAAATCCTTCTCCACCCAATGGACCAACCCCGCCACCGGCTTCACACTTCGCCAACCCACCCCAGCCCTGTTTTCCTTTAATTCACCTCTCGGTGCCTGCCCGCACTGCCGAGGATTTGGCCGCACCATAGGCATCGACCTCACCAAGGCAATCCCCGACCCCTCACTCAGCATCGAACAAGGTTGTGTCGCCCCCTTCACCACCGCACGAGGGGCGGAGTGCCAGAGCGACCTGCTCCGCGCAGCACAGACAACGGGCGTCGATATCCACACCCCATACCAAGACCTCAAAAAACACGAACGCCAATGGCTCCTCCACGGCGAACGCGATGATAGCCAAGACGCTTGGGAAAATAATGAGTGGTATGGAGTCAAAGGGTTTTTCGACTGGTGCGAAACCAAATCCTACAAGATGCACGTGCGTGTTTTTCTATCGCGCTACCGTGCCTACACCTCATGCCCCCACTGCCACGGGTCACGCCTCCAACCTGAAGCACTCTGCTTTAAAATTCATGGTAAAACCCTCCCCGACCTCTGGCTCATGCCTATCGATCAGCTGGCCGCATGGATGAAAGAAAACCTCAGCAACAAAAAAAAGAAGCACCATCCCTCTATCGACCACGCACTCACTGAGATCAACTCACGGCTTCATTACCTCTGTGAGGTCGGGCTCAGTTACCTCAACTTAGATCGACCCGCTAACACGCTCTCGGGAGGGGAAATCGAACGCGTCAATCTCACCACCTGCCTCGGGGCGGCACTCACCAACACGCTCTTTGTATTGGACGAGCCTACCGTCGGCCTCCACCAACGCGACATCAACCAACTGGTCCGCGTCATGCAGGACTTGCGCGACAAGGGAAACACCGTCGTCGTCGTGGAACACGAGGAGTCCGTCATGCTCTCGTGTGATCACCTCATCGATCTCGGCCCAGCCGCCGGCGAACACGGAGGAAACATTGTCGCCGCGATCCCCGGCCGCAAGGCTCAGCAAAAAACCATCACCCGCCAGCACCCCGAGTCGCAAACCCTCCCTTACCTCTCAGGCCTCAAACAAATCCCCACACCCAGCCAACGCCGCAAAGCCAAGCACCACCTCCGCATCAAGGGGGCAACTAAACACAACATCAACAAGCTCGACATCGACCTCCCACTCGGTGTCATTACCTGCCTAACAGGCGTATCAGGATCAGGAAAATCAACACTCGCCCACGATATCCTCTACCTCAATCTAGCCCAACAACTCGGCATCACCGCCACCAACGATGCGGCTCCCATCAAAAAAATAACAGGCACCCAACACCTCTCCAGCGTCGAACAGGTCGACCAGTCACCGCTGACCCGCACACCACGATCGACACCAGCCGTGCACTCCGGCGCCTTCGAGGCGATCCGTCAACTCTACGCACAGACACCCAAGGCGGTCTCCGACAAACGAGCACCTGGATATTTCTCGTTCAACTCTGGAAACGGTCGATGCCAACGCTGCCTCGGCAATGGCTTTGAAAAAGTCGAAATGCAATTCCTCTCTGACCTCTATATCACCTGCCCAGAGTGCGAAGGAAAACGCTACACCCAACAAGCGCTCGATTACCACTATCAGGGGCGCCATATTGCCCAAACCCTTGCACTCACCGTCACCGAGGCCGTGGAATGGATGAATGCCCCACTCGAAAACGTCAGCAAAAAAGAACAGTCCCAACGCCAAAAAATCCAGTCCACCCTTCAACCCCTCATCGATGTCGGGCTCGGATACCTCCGCCTTGGCCAACCCCTCAACACCCTCTCCGGCGGCGAGTCCCAGCGCCTCAAACTTTGTAAAATACTGACCGACGCCGCTCCCACCCAAACGGGCAAATCTCCCAAAACCCAACGCCTCACATCCTCCCCCCGCCTCCTGATCCTCGATGAGCCCACCACCGGCTTGCACTTCACTGATATCGAAAAACTCCTCGGTGTCTTCCATCGGCTCACCGAGGCAGGCCATAGCTTGCTTGTCATCGAACATAACCTCGATGTCATCCGGTCAGCCGACCACATCATCGACCTCGGACCTGGACCTGGAAACAAGGGCGGCAACATCGTCTTCACCGGCACTCCCGAGGAAATTCTCAGCAGTCAAACGGCAACCGCCAAGGCCCTCACACCCGATAAGAGCCAGAGAAAAACCAGCCAGACAAGCACACGAAAAGCAGCAGCCAGCCCGAGCCGAAATGCCATTGCTATTTCCGGCGCCCGCGAACATAACCTGAAAAACATCTCCGTGGATATTCCGCGCGACGAACTCGTTGTTGTCACCGGCCTCTCCGGGTCCGGGAAATCCACTCTCGCATTCGATATCGTTTTTGCCGAAGGGCAACGCCGGTTCCTCGACTCGATGTCACCCTACGCACGGCAGTTTGCCGGGCAGCTGGAAAAACCCGACATCGATCGCATCACCGGCCTGCCACCCACCGTCGCGATCGAGCAACGTGTGTCACGTGGCGGCGGAAAATCGACCACTGGCACGGTCACAGAAATCTACCATTTCCTTCGGCTTCTCTACGCCAAACTCGGCGTCCAACACTGCCCAGATTCCGGTGAAGCCGTGATCTCCCAAACGCAAGATGCCATTGAGAAAAAAATGAAGGCACTCCGTCAAAAACACCAAAAACTTCGCTTGCTCGCCCCCTTAGTCCGCGCCCGAAAAGGCTACCATACCGATGTCGCAAAAACGGCCGCACGCCGAGGAATCAGCCACTTATTCGTGGATGGCAAGCTGACCGCCACCGACGGATTTCAAGCGCTCAAACGCTATGTGCCACACGATATTTACGCCGTGTGCGAAACCGTCGAACAAGCACTCACACTGGGTCGAGGCCACTGCTCTGTCCTCACCCGTTCCAACCAACCCAACCTTCTCAATTTCTCCACCGCCCGTGTCTCCCCTGTCACGGGGAAATCCTTCGATGACCCCGATCCGCACCACTTCTCCTTTAACTCACACCGAGGATGGTGCCCGTATTGCCGCGGCTACGGCACCGTGAGTGGATCTGGGACTTCCACACCCAGCCGTAAAAAAAACGACGGATACAACTCCGAGTTCGAAGCTGAAATCCACGAAAACCTCACGTCATCCGACCCCACCCACAGACATCCATGCCCAGAGTGCCACGGCGCACGGCTCCGTGAAGAGTCACGCCACGTCCTAATCCACGGCAAAGCAATCCACCAGATCAATAACCACTCCGTCGTCGATTCCATCCAATTATTCGAGCAATGGAAATTCACAGGACGCGACCACATCATCGCCCGTGACATCCTCCCCGAAATCATCCAGCGACTCCATTTCCTCCATCACGTTGGCCTCGGATACCTGCAACTTAACCGATCTGCCGACACCCTCTCAGGTGGCGAATCCCAACGCATCCGACTCGCCGCCCAGCTCGGGTCAAATTTACGTGGTGTCCTCTACGTGCTCGACGAGCCCACCATCGGACTGCATCCACGCGACAACATCAAACTGCTCGACACTCTGGAAGCGCTCCGTGACCGAGGCAACTCATTGTTAGTTGTCGAGCACGACGATGAAACAATCGCGCGCGCCAGCACGCTCATCGAGCTCGGCCCTGGGGCTGGCATCTTGGGAGGAGAACTGATCAAGTCCTCAACCAAGAATACTAACAAGCCGACAACTCACACTTACCCACGCCGCAAAATCCCCAAGGTGTCCGACAAAAAAGGATGGATCAAACTCACTGATTGCCACGCCAACAACCTTCAACATATCAACGCACGCATCCCACTCACATGCTTGACCGTGCTCACCGGCGTCTCAGGCTGCGGAAAATCATCCCTGATGCGCGGCTGTATCTCGACCATCTTCGACCGTAAAAAACCATCACAAACGTATCAATCCGCCTCAGGCCATACCCACATCAAGCATTGCTTCGAGGTCGATCAGACACCGATCGGTAAAACATCCCGCTCCTGCCCAGCCACTTACGTCAAACTTTTCGACACCATCCGCCAGCTCTTTGCTCAGATCCCCGACGCACGAACTCGCGGGTTCACCGCCTCGCGATTCTCCTTTAACAACAAGGACGGCCAGTGCCCCGAGTGTAAGGGGAATGGTCGTATCAAACTCGAAATGGACTTCCTGCCCACCACCTGGGTGCCATGTGAAGCCTGCATGCAGATGCGTTATAATCCAGCCACTCTCGATGTGCGTTATCAGGGAAAAAACATCGGTGAAGTTCTCCAGATGAGCATCCGCCAAGCCGCCGATTTCTTCGCCGCCGTGCCCAAACTCCACCGCACACTCGGACTGCTCAGCGACACCGGACTCGGCTACCTCCAACTCGGCCAACCCAGCCCTACTCTCTCCGGCGGCGAGGCTCAGCGCATTAAACTCGTCGCCGAACTCACCAAAGGACGTAAATCAGTCAGTAAAGCCACACTCCAAAACAATAACCTCTACCTGATCGAGGAACCGAGCATCGGCTTACACCAAGAGGATGTGGAAAAATTAATCGATGTGCTCCACCGACTCGTCGATGAAGGCCACACCGTGATTGTCATCGAACACCACACCACCATCATGGCAGAAGCGGACTACATCATCGATATCGGCCCCGAAGCCGGGGAAAAGGGCGGTAACATCGTGAGCCAAGGACCGCCCGAACACGTCGCCAAGTCGAAAACATCCCGAACCGCCCCGTTCCTTCAATCCGCACTTCGGCCGTGATCAATTCCTCCACGGGTGCAGCCACAATCCACCACGATCCATCCATTACGTTTTGACAGCATCCCCCCGGTGGCTTATTTTCCACCTGACATGTTTTTTCAGTCTCTCACACTTATCCTACTCGTATTTCTCTGCACCCACCTCAGTGTCAGCGCGGAAACTCGACAGTTCCATAATGCTGACCAGTCAAAAAGTTTTTTTGCCGAATTAACCCATTACGACTTTGAGCATCAACAAGTCAGCGTAAAGATGAAGAATGGGCGCAAGCAGCATTTCCCCATCAATATCCTCAGCGAAATCGACCAAAAATACGTTATAGAAAATGGCAAACGTCTAGCCATCAACAAAGACGTCAGGGTGACGTTGAAACGATTTAACCATCCATCAAAAAAATCCGATGAAGGAGGGGTGGTCAATCGCATTTACCCGACGGGATATAGCATCTCACTCAATAATCGAGCCAAACGTGCCTACACCAAGATCAGCTTGAACTACACCATCTACTACGCCGTGCAAGGCTACCTAGATCCACAGCGGGAACAGAAAATAATATCAGGCACACTCACATGTAAAAAAATCACCGCACTTGAAAAAATCTCCCTGAAGACGCAAACCATCGACATCATCACAGGAAAGTCTGATCCTGTCTACGATGATGACGGCAATTTAATACAACCCGAAGGGCGACGCAAAGACCTCGTTCTGGGGTGCAAAGTCGATCTACTCGTCGGCGGGGAAATCGTTAAAAGCATCACTGACGGCACCATCGGCATTAAGAAACTTTAACTCCCGAGCCGATCCCCCACGGCAAAAGGCGCCCCCAACAAAAACTCTGCAGCCGTCATCCGGCGCGCGCCGTCAGGCTGTAACCCATCGATCTCCAAGGACCCCTTGCCGCAAGCGATACGCAGCACTCCATCCACAGCAAGCACATCACCAGGCGTTCCACTCTGGGTAGACACCTTGACCTGTGGGAATATTTTCAAGCGACGCACTCGGCCTTTTTTATCGGTATAACACGTTGATGTCCCTGGCCATGGATCATAAGCACGGATACGGCGTTCCAACGCCGCCGCATCATGCGCCCAATCAATCTCACCATCTTCACGCAGCAACTTGGAAATGTAACTCACACATGTTTCATCCTGCGGAGTTCGCGGTGCCGTGCCAGCTGCCAACCACTCCAGAGCTTCGGTAAGTGCCTCGGGGGCAAGTGCCGCAAGTCGATCGTGAAGCCCCCCACCCGTCTCGTCCCGACCAATCGCAAGTTCCTTTTTCAAGATGATATCGCCGGCATCCAGTGCCTTCACCACGTGGATCACCGTGATTCCCGAATGGCTATCGCCGGCGTCGATTGCCGCTTGGATACAGGCGGCACCACGATAACGAGGCAGCAGCGATGCGTGCAGGTTGATACAGGCAACACGGGGTATATCCAGAAAGGCTTGGGAAAGGATCTGTCCGTATGCCATCACCACAATCACATCCGGTCTCATCTCCGTAAGTTCAGCGAGAAACGACGGGTCTTTGGCGCTTTCCGGTTGCAGCACGGGGATGTCATGAACTCGCGCTACCTGCTTGATCTTGGGAGCTGTCAGAGTTTGTTTGCGCCCCACAGGTTTGTCTGGCTGAGTAACCAACGCGACCACCCCCGCGTCAACCATGGCTGAAAATGTGGGCAGGGCAATATCCCCCGTCCCCATGAATACAATGCGATGCTTCGACATACCGGTTGTTTAAACCCAAAATTTTAGATTCCCAACTCGAAATTCGAAAATACGCAACCACTCCATTTCAGAGAGAGGGCGACGCACTACTTGTTTCCCACCCAACTCATCGGCCGCCGGCGTGAATCTCGCTTGAAGGTCAGATTTTACATCCTCTTTACCCAAAGGGGTCAACGAATCAGGTATCATGCCAAGCATGATCAAAATCCTACTTCTCACCCTTCTTGTCAGTTGGCTGCCCGCCGTCCAAGCATCAACGGACAAGACCCCGCCACCGGCACCCATCATTCAGGTTGACACCCATGACGGCTCACGAATCTACGCAAGACCCCATCACAACAACGTGGCAATCACTCCTTGGATAAGTCGAACTTCATGGGCTATTCCATGGTCAGCTATCCAAGAAATCAAGCAATCCAAGGACAAGCACTCCATGACCACCTCGCTCACCAATGGCGACCTACTGAGCGGTCAATGGACTCACCCCATTCTTAAGGTCGATACCTCCTTTGGCTCCCTACGGATCCCTACCAACAAAATCACCCGCATACGCATCACCAAGAGAAAAAAATGCACCAACATCGCCCTAGGCAAACCCGTAAGCGGCCAAGACGGCGCGTCACACGGAAGAGGTCTCGCCAAGCACCTCACTGATGGTGACTACCAAACCCACGCTAAACCCCCAGCATCGAACTTCGATTACACCATCGACCTTGGCAAGGATGCAAACGATGGATACTCCGTCCAGCACATCAAAATTTACTGGGGACGATTCGGCGACCAATTCAATGGGATTCGTGCACCCAATGGTAAAGGCTGGGCATCAGCCGCATGGCCTGGTGAATACGTCACCTCTTACCAAATTCATTACCGCACATCGGGGTCCGACGACTGGATTCTCTGCCACAGCGCCTCATGCCGTCCTGTCGATGAAGACAAAAAAAATATCTGTGTCGAGCGTATCCCTACGGACATCCCCGGTTGCTCCTCCGAGTCGATCACCACGATCAACGGGTTGGATCTGACAGGTGTCACGGGAGTGCGAATCCGAGCCAACGGCGGACACTGGATCGGTCTTCATGAGCTTGAGATTTGGGGCACTCCTTGACCTTTCTCTTGGATGATGGAACCCTATGCAATGCCCTCGATTTACGGGTATGGGTCATGCAAAAGTCCGCTAGGATTCACTATTTGCATGCTTGCATAAAAAACTCCTCCGATTAACTTCCTCCATCATGAAACTTACACTCATCAGCGCCGTCGTCTCTCTGGCCTGCTTGGCCATCTCTGCGGCAGAGCCCAAGCAACGTATTCTCTTTTTCTCGAAATCCAGTGGATTTGAACACCCCGTGATTTCATGGAAAAAGGGTCAACCCAGCCATGCAGAAAAAGTGCTGATGGAGATTGGCAAATCAAAAAACTGGGAGTTTGAATTCTCGAAAGACGGATCCAAGTTTTCTAAAGACTACCTCGCTGGATTCGATACGCTGATTTTCTACACCACGGGAGACCTCACCACGGCAGGCAAAGACAAACACCCCCCGATGACTCAAGAAGGAAAGACCGCCTTGCTCGATTACGTGAACAACGGCGGCGGATTTATCGGGCTCCACTGCGCAACCGATACCTTCAAAACCCAAGGTGTGCCCAAACAAGTCAACAATCACGACAAGTGCGGTGCCTTCATCTGCATGGTCGGCGGCGAGTTCAACGGCCACGGCAAACAACAAGAGGCAACCAACTTGGTGGTCAACCCGAAGTTCCCTGGCTACGAAAACCTCGGGAAGTCATTCACCCTCCTTGAAGAGTGGTATGCGCTAAAACATCTCCAACCTGACATGCACGTCCTCCAAGTGCTCCAGACCAAGGGGATGATGGGAAACATGTATAAACGCCCGAATTTCCCCGTCAGCTGGGCGCGCATGGAAGGCAAAGGCAAAGTCTATTACAATGCGATGGGCCACCGCGAAGACGTCTGGACCAACGACCTCTTCAAGAATATGATCATCGGCGCCGTTCAATGGACTTCCGGTGACGCCTCGGTCGAGATTCCGAGCAATCTGAAAGAAGCTGCACCTGGCGCGATGACCAACCAATACGAAGTCATCCGCGCGCGCGACAAATAAACAACCACCCCGTCATCCACCCTCATTTGATGAAAATTTTCATTTTCATGGCCTGCATGGCATGGCTTGCACCCACGTTGGCCGCCAAGTCTATTGCGTGCCCGTTGGACCCGCTCCTCACGCTGCCAGGGAATTGGAACATGTCCGTTGACCAGTTCGAGAAACATTTCTCATCCAATGGCAACAAACTCTACCGCTGGCTGACCAAGGATAAATCCCGCGCAAAAATCAGCCGTAAACTCTACCGCAACGCCGAAATCAACCTCACGCTCTACGGGGAGAGCGTCCCTGCCCAAGAGGCCATTGTCGATTTCGCGGACGGCCAATTGAACCTCATTTCAATCTCCATCTACAACCGCGCCGACAGCGGAAATATGACGGCAGCGCAATTAGAAAAACACTTCAAAACGATCGGTAAAAATATGGGGGAAAGCCTGAATGCTCGCCCCCGCCGCCGTGATGCCGACTCAAAAAGCGGACTCCTTACCGAGGGCTACAGCTGGTATTCGCGTCAAAATGGCATCGCCCTGCTCGAGCATAATGAAGGTGCGCTCAAGGATGGCGCCCAAGAATTTTTACGTCTACGCATCGCCCGCCCCAATGCAAGTGGTTCACTCGCATCATCCATGAAGCACAGCCGTGGCGGTGCAGCCACCCGACTCAGTGACCTCCCCCGCAACGTCGTCAAAACCGATGAGGGTGATGTTTACATCAACAATCTACCCATGGTCGACCAAGGTGATAAAGGATACTGCGTGGTGGCCTCCGCTCAGCGTTTGTTTGAGTATTACGGGATTGGTGCCGACATGCACCAGATCGCCCAGATTGCAGGCTCCGACCCCGCGCGAGGAACCAACACCCTGATCATGGCCAAAGAGCTGGATAAAATTGATTACCGTTTCAAAACCCGACTCGTTATCATCGGGATGGGTCAACCACTGACCGAGGTCAGCAAAAAACGCGATCAGTATTTTGTCGGCGATTCCGTGGATGAACGCCAATTCATCAAAGCCGTCCAACGACACATCGATAAAGGATTACCGCTGCTATGGTCACTCGAGCTGGGCCGGTTCCCTGAGCGACCTCAGCTAAATCCCCAAACAGCGGGTGGACACATGCGCATGATCATCGGCTACAACGAGAAAACCCAAGATATCATCTTCTCCGACTCTTGGGGCGCTGGCCATGAAGCCAAGCGGATGAAGATGTCACACGCTTACCAAGCGTCGCACGGGCTCTTTGTTCTGAAGCCCACGGTGCACTGATCGACGAGGTAGGTTGATGCAACTCGCCTGTGAATCAGGAAGCACCTTGATCAAGCGGCTCGGTTTTTTTCGAGTGCTTAGAGCCGCCACCCATGCTATCCTGCTTAGGAAAAAATCTGATGCGAGCTAGTAATCTCGCTGAGACGATGCCACGTTACCCTGACCATAGGCCCCGTCGATTACCTCTGTGAGCTATGAAGAGAATCATCAAACTCCCCCGCAACAGGCAAAAAGCCGACAAGGAGTCCCCGTATCCATCACCTTCTGAGCCCGAAAAGAAGTTAAGAGTCGTCGATGAAAGTGCCTCTGAGCCAGCTGTGCGATTGGAAAACCCCTCTGAACGGCTCCCCATCCAGAAAAAAGAAAAGCCCCCCGAACGCATCAAGGAGAAGAAGGCAAAGAGGGGAAAGAAATTGGGGTTTTTCAAAAAGGGTAGATTGCTTCAAAGTGGGGACGATCAGCACACCCAGCGGGCCACCGAACAGGAGAGTGAAACGGAGGAGCACGAAGAGGAGGGCACGGGCTTCTCCCTGAAGCAATTTTTTCTTTACCGATTTTTTACGCGGCTTCCTCAGAAGGTTGATGAAAAATCTGAAACCGATGATGAGGAGAAGGGTGTTATTCTGCTCACTCAGGACACGCACCGGAGTGATAGTCGGTCACAAGAGCCACATGTGGCTGACCTCCTCAATAACGACGACGAGTTCCCCGACGCAGAAGATGATTGGGGAGATGCCCGCCTTATCGTTCCCATCGGCTGGTTTTTTCTAGTCGGGCTATTGCTTTGTGGTGCATTTGCATGGGCGATCTATGACGTGTTCCAAGCTCAGCCTGAGATTAAGGTGGTGACCATTGAGAAGCAGCTCTTGCTCGATAAAAAACGTGAAGACGATAAGGGGGTGCAAGAGTCGCTTGTGTTGATGGCGGAATGCGTGCGGGGGTATTTTAAAGCTAAGAACATCTCGGAGTTACTTCAGCATGTTAGATTGCCAGAGCGCGTCAAGCCGCTGATGGCGCAGTATTATCGAACAAAGGGGCGCCGTAAGCCAACGTATCATCACATTGCCAAAATTCGACCGATTCCATTTGGCCGTCAATCCTTTGTGCATGTCAAAATAGCCCTCAAGGGAGGAGGTCACTATTACCTGCTTCTTGAAGAGTTACCCGATGGCACATTCAGGGTCGATTGGGAAGATGATGTGTCCTATCAATCGATGCCGTGGCGGGAGTATCTCACGAAACGGCCCCTCAAGCCGGTGGATATGAGAGTTCGAGTGATACCTGATCATTTTTATGGTTTTGCTTTCCGAGATCAAAAGCGATATCAATGTTATCGTCTGAAGCCGCCGGCATCGAATCAATATTTATTCGGCTATGTCGAGCGAGGAAGCGAACTCGCGCAACTTATGGAAATTTATATGGCGGATAGCGGGTTGACGATCGATTCGGATGAGTCCCCTGAGCAAGACCTCACGTTTGAGGAGGGAGGATTGGATCAACTCAAGGCGCTTTACCAACTCAAGGCTGATCCAAAAGCAGCCCAAAAGGTGAAACCAAAGCCTGGGAGGTCGATGATTCTCCGGTTGCGATTCCTGCTGGAAGACAACTCCCGTCAATGTGTCAAAATCGAAGATATTTTGAGCGACCAGTGGGTCTACTACAATTTCACCAAACCGACTCAAGGCAAGGAGTGATTGGGGGCATCGACTCACGAGACGCACCCATGGTCGAGAATCGTGTGCGGTCTCGAAAAAATGTGGCATTCCATAAAAAAAGTTCATTTTTGATGCAACTATTCTGAATGAGTGGGTTTTAATGCGTGTATGAAACATCTCATCTTACTCAGCACAACGGCCCTTTTCCTCTTTGGATCTACGGGCATCTCATCGGCGGCAGATTCCAAGCGCACAGCCAATTACATCCTCAGTATGCCTGAAAGCTATGAAGGCAAAACCGTGACTCTGGATGTAGCGGCAGTCAGACCCGTCAAATGGAAAAGCCCGATCCCCGAGTTGGCCTTTTTTCACGCCACCACCGTCGACCGAAGAAGTGACCGCTTTGGCGGTGTGATCCTTGTCGCTGTTCCGAAGGAAGACTCTGCTGCCTTTGTCAAAAAATACGGTCTGACTGTCGAGAACCGTAACGATAAGGACACCATGAAAGGCTTGTTGATTCCGTCTGGCCGTCATCGCGCATGGGTGGTTGATCAGTCAGGCATACTCGCAGATATCCTTAAAAAAGGCAACATTGATCTCCCCAACGATCAAGGGAAAGCCAAATGGGGCAAGAGAAGACACCCTCGTCGCTAAAATTTCGAAACCTCTCGGTTGAATTTTCGTAGCAGTGCCATGCATTGCTGCGATTTTTTTTGCCTCGCTATCATCTCGGCATCCTGCTGGCACGGAGGTTACGGCCCACCCACTTCATTGCCTTTTTGATCAATGACGGGCAGGGTCTTCGTCCAGCTATGCAGCGTGCTTAAGTGCCCGAGACCACCCAGTTCTTCCAGCAAAGTGGCACAGCGAGTGTGCCACTTCGAGTAGTCGGGCGCCTGAAATTTATCCGCTGACTTAGGGAAGACAAGGTAGGTTACGGAGAGGTCGCTGACCGGGCGGGAATAGATACCCGCCCGACTGTTGAGCTCTTTACACATCCGCAGCGAGGCTTCACCCACCTTAAAACTGGGGCCAGCGTCACCAACGATCGCGGGGTAGATTTTATCCCCATAGATAACCACCGCGTAGTCGCCAATGCGAGCGGCGTGCGGGTCCCCCCGGAAGGCCAGCATATTAATCGGCATCACGATGAACGGATCGTAGTCGGCAATTAAATAACTGCGCGCCTGCATGTCCTCAATCTCGCGTTTGATTTTTTTAATCCGTGCTCGCAACCAGGACTTTCGGTCGGCTTCGGTCTCAGCGAGGGCGATTTCCTCCTCGGCTTTTTGAATCCTCTTTCTCCAACCCTCGATCAGCGGGTTGGGCGTTTTTCCTGTTTTTCTCCAGCCGTAACTGGTCATCGGTTGGTAGTAGCTCGAGTTGACAATGTTATCGGGCATCACGGGGAGTCGATCGCCATCGGAGCCGTCAGAAACGACATCCATTTCCGCTTGCACAAGCAAGGCACGGCGCCCTGTGCGTGGGTGCTTCAGGTTAAGGATGGTTTCACAATCGTAAAAATTGTGCCGCGTCATCAGCTTATTGAGTTGATTCGCATTCTTTTTCAACCGCGCGGTTTTATTTTCGTAAAGTTGGTAAAAAAACCGGGAGACTTCCGCCTTGGGCAACATCTCAGCGAGGCCAGGAAGTATCTGACTGAGCTTCGGGTTGACTTGCTGAAGCTCGTCCAACGTCGTGGTCGCCTTAGGCAATTTCACCTTGAGTTCGTAGGTGGCGCTGTAGCTTGCGTCTCGTTTACGTTCCTTCGATGCCGCACCACCTTTTTCCACGGTGATTTTTGTGTTGAGTTGAAACCCCTTCGACATCTTTCGGACATCGCCACCAGAAGCGGCGGTGTGATCGGTCGGCGCCTTGAGCACAGGTGCGACAGGTTGTTTTTTCACGGGGGTCACGGGGGGCACGGGTGGTGTCGGTATGACGGGAGGTGACGTCGGGGGCGGTTTCTCGGGTGACCTCTTAGGTTCGTGTGTTGATTTTTCTTGCGAGTTGTTTTTGATTTTTCTCCAAATTTTTTGGGGCAGCGGTCCCTGAGCGATAACGATCAGGCCGCAGACGAGGACAAAAAACGAGACACGGAGCCACGGGAAGCGGGCAACGTGCGAGCCACGGTTCTTGACGCCGTCAATGTGGCGTGGGTCGTTTTCGGGGGGGTGATCTGGGCTTTCTTCCATAAAACGTGTGATAATAAGGGGTTAAGAGGATTAAATGCCCATTGCATCCATGGGCGGATCGGCGAGCCATTCAGGATATCCCAAACGCTGCGGTAAGTCCATCCGGCGCCAACTCACCGAAGTCGTCCCACTCACGTTCATTCAGCGGCAAGATGGCAGGCTGACTAAACTCCCCTGCCCTGATTTTCTCCACCGCCGCCTCGGCCCATGTCCTCGCGTGATCGACGACTGATGGATCAAAGCCCGTCCACCGGCAAAAATCAACGTCACTGACGGCGCGGGGGAGGTTGATATAACCGACTTCAGGGAGCTCGGATGTGTTAAAATGCTGCTGAACAAATGCCGCGTAGAGTGGCAACTGAACGTCCGACCACCGACGTTCTTTTTTTCGGCCCTCCGCGGGAATGAGCTCAGCGAGCAACGGTCGATTTTCCTGATCCTTCCAGGTCGCCTGATGCTGATCTTGCGGGTGGTGGGCCTTACCGGATGTTTTGTAATCCCAGACACGCCAGCGTTTTTCATCCTCATGGCAGTCAATGCGATCGATGGTCATGTTGACCGGATGACCTGCGATTTCCCATGCTATGTCATCGACTCCAACCCGAAGTTCGGTTGCAACGATCTTCCATCCGAGTGCTCGCTCGGCAGCCTGTTTCACCGCAAAGGCACGCAGCCGCTCGCGGGCACTCTCAAGCTGCACCATCAGAGGAAGGCTGATACGACGACCATACTTGGCCTCCATTTGACGATCCAGCTGATCAGAGCAATAGGCATCAATTTCACCCGCGTCCGTGCTATCGCGGATCGAGTTGTCTTTGCCAAAGCTCTCGACGACACCGTGACAAATGTTCCCAAAATCCATGGCATTCATCTCGCGTTTACCCGACTCGTAGGGATGCATACCCACAATCCGTTTGAGGAAAAACCGGGCTGGGCAATTAAGGTAGTCCTTGATCGCAGACGGGGAAATCTTGCGTGGCTCATCACCCGGTGCATACGGGTTTTTTACCTGCGGAAAATTGAGCGACCAATCGCGGTGCCACGGGCCACCTCTCGATTGACTCGACCGGGACTCGGCAAAGAGGTGGTTCACCACGGCCGCAAGTTTTGCGCCGTGCTGACGCATCAGCAGACGTGACGGCTTGCGAGCTTCACCCGCATCATTAAAGCGCGCCACCACAGCATCCACCCGACCCGACTCGGATCTCGATCTCAGCGCGGACTGAAGTAAAAAGGCATCACGGGCAAAGCGTCCATGGGAATCCCTCAGTCCTAAATTTTTTCTCAACGAGTCAGGGACAAAGGCATCATCCGCAGTCCCTTCAGGCACACATTCTTCATGCATCCCGGCGAGCACAAGATGGGGTGCAGGATCGTAGGAAAGCTCGAGCCACCCTTGAAGGTCGAGCACCGTGGCGGACCGATCGTTGGTGACGCGGGTCGACTGCACACTCTCGGCCAGCATTTCAAATACCTCATCTGGCTGTGGATAGTCGCCGTGTGATTCCATGTGATCAACCGCCTCAAGAGCTTCGGCTAAACCCGCTTCTGCGGCTTGCGCCACCGCAGCATCCGCGACCATTAACCAGTCGCTGAGCCACGTCCGAAGGGTGCCCGCAAGCTTCCCTGGCGTGAGTTCATCCAGCTTGGCCGTGACCGCATCAAGGATGGGCTGAGTGTGCGATGACGCCAGAGCGGCGGCATCAGAAATCGTTTCAGGAAGGTGCTCAAGGTGCAGCTTATCCAGCATACCTGACGCCCAGTGACGGCTTGTTTTTGGGGGCAAAAAAGTCTCGGTTCCAGGAAGCCTGACCCATTCACGCAATGCTTCAAACGACTGCCCACGGCCTACTAAATCCCGCATTACACGCAGCATGCGCATGACCCCTGTGTCGGCGATGCCGCTACCATCGGGTTCAAATAACGGCCATCCGGCGGAGCCAAACGTTTTTTGTAATGCGGGGGCGAAGGTTGCATCACAGAGTGCCAGAGCCGCGCCATCCGATGGTGATTTTTCCTCGGCAAAGAGACGTTCACACAGTTCGGCGGCCTCCGTCGAGGAATCCACCACATGCAATCGCTGTGACCAGTCGGGGATATCTATTTCTTTTTGCGTCCAGACGTCCGTGCGTGGCACCCCCCACGAGTCAAAGGAATCCGCTTCGCTCGAGGGTGCGTGAACCAACACGGTGACCGGCACGCCAGATGCTAAGATATTTTCCAGTGCCCGAGACGCCAGCAAGGTCGGGTCGGGCACGCATGCAACAACGACCTGACTCACTCCAGGGGGCAACACGGGGGCGTGTGCCTTTTCACGTGTGGCGAGCACGGAATCTCGCAGTTTCCACCGGCCGAGGCATTGGAGCATTTCGCTCTCGAGCGTGGCCAACTCCCGCCAGCGTTCTTTTTCGGAACTCTGATTCTGAGCGACTCGGAAGTCGGCATCCCCCTCGGCGAGCATGTCACGCAGGGTGACCATCTGCCGAGCAAGCGCAAGGGCCGCACTGAAACCACGGGTTGACCCCGGCAAGTGACTTGGGAAAAGATGGGGGAAATCTTCAACGTCGAGTTGTTGGATGACATGGGTCCACGCCCAGAGGGATTGCTGCCGTGTCGCCACGCCATCGACCTCAAACAACCTGCTTGGCGCCATAACGTGGGGGGCGAGCACACCACCATCGTTCGACAACGCGAGGCGCAATCGCCTGCCGCTGTTGGATGTGGGGGTGACCACAAGCATCCGGGAGAGATCCTCCGGTTTATTGAGTAGCCAGGTGGTGACGGAGTCGAGCAGTGGAGCGTCCCAACCGAGAAACTCCCGGCCGGGATGCGGGTTTCCCTCGAAACTGAATGACCCCTGATCCTGCATCAATTAGGACTCTTCGGGTGGCGCAGAAGCTTCGTCGGATGCTTCCGATACGTCATCGGCTTCATCCTCCGGCTCTTCCTCGTCATCGGGCACGACGCGGGCGATATCCTGAAGTTTCTCACCGTCCTTAAGGGTAACGAGTTTCACCCCTTGGGTATTGCGTCCGGCCTCGCGCACGTCGGCGCAGCGGATACGGATCGACTGACCATCCGAGGTCATAAGCATCAGCTCATCCTCGGCAAATACAGTGGAGGCACCGACGACTTCACCGGTTTTCTCCGTGCACTTCATCGTAATGATCCCCTTGCCGCCTCGCGTCTGTGCGCGGTAGTCAGCGAAAGGCGAACGTTTTCCGATTCCGTTTTCGGATGCCACCAAGAGCGTTCCTTCCTCATCCACCAAGGCAAGGCCAACCACGTAATCGTCGCCGACAGGTTTAATCCCCTGCACACCGGCGGTGGCGCGACCCATGGGGCGGGATTGTTCCTCGTTAAACCGGAGGCTGAGGCCCTTGCGGGTAACGAGGATCGCTTCATCCGACCCCGAGGTCAGACGGACGTCGATCAACTCATTTGTTTCATCGAGTTTAATCGCGATGATCCCGTCCTTACGGTAGTTTTTAAAGTCACTCAGTGAGGTTTTTTTCACCTTACCATTGCGAGTGGCAAAGAGGACAAAACCATTTTCCACCCCGAAGGTGACGTCCTCGCCGTCGTCGTTCGTCTGACGTTCAAGGCGTAAGGTGGCGGCAATATTCTCCTCAGGCGTGAGGTTGAGCACATTTTTGATACTGCGTCCTTTGGAGGCGCGTGACCCTTCCGGGATTCCGTAAACACGCTCGACATAAACACGTCCTGTGTTGGTAAAGAACATGAGGTAGTCGTGCGCCTGGGCAGAAAAGAGCTGCTCGACAAAGTCATCCTCCTCGTCCTCTGACTTGTTCGTTTTACGCGTTTCCATGCCACGGACACCTTTACCACCGCGTGCTTGCACTCGGTATTCAGCGGATGCGGTGCGCTTGATATAACCCTTGTTAGAAAGGGTGACAATCATGCCATCGTTGGCAATAAGGTCTTCGATAGCGATTTCACCTTCATCGGGGAGGATCGGGCAACGGCGTGGCGTGGCGTATTTCTCTTTGATTTCGAGAAGCTCATCCTTGATAATCGTTAACACACGCACTTCACGGGCGAGGATATCGAGGAAGTCCTTGATGTGCTCGAGGATGGAGTCGTATTCCACCTTCACCTTGTTCTGCTCCATACCAGTGAGTTGATAGAGTCGGAGTTCGAGGATGGCGTTGACTTGACGATCGGTGAAAATGTACCGGTCACCCTGCACGCTTGCTTGTGAGCGGATGAGAATACCAAGGCTCTCAGCCGTTGCCACAGGGAACGTGTATCCCTTGAGTTTCTCACGAGCCTCGTCGCGGTTCTTAGAATCACGGATGATACGGATAAAATCGTCGAGGTGCCCCAAGGCGAGCAGGAATGCCTCAAGGTTTTCGGCACGGTCTTCGGCTTTATTGAGCAAGAAGCGTGTGCGGCGCATGATGACCTCACGGCGGTGCTCGATGAATGCGTCTAAGGCATCCATGATCGAGAGCTGTTTCGGTCGGCGCTCGTGAATGGCCAACATATTCACCCCGAAGGATGTTTCCATGGAGGTGAGTTTATAGATCTGGTTGACGACGACCTGAGGTCGGGCGTCACGTTTCAGGGTGATCTCGATGCGGGTTTGCTCGTCGGACAAGTCACGCATCCCGGAGATATCGGTCAGGATTTTCTCACGGACCAGTTCGGCAATACGTTGCTGCAAGATGGCTCGGTTGACGCCGTGAGGGACTTGGGTGATCGTAATCACGGCAATGCCGGAGGATTTTTCATCCACCTCCATGGTGCCTCGCATCTTCACACTACCGCGGCCGGTATGGAAGTAGCTATCGATGCCTTTGAAGCCACGGATTTCGCATTCACCAGCAAAGTCGGGACCTTTAATAAACTGCTTGAGTTCATCGATGGTGAGCTGTGGGTTATCGATGCGTGCGCAGACGCCATCAATTACCTCACCGAGGTTGTGGGCGGGGATATTGGTCGCCATACCCACGGCGATTCCGGTGCCGCCATTGACGAGCAGGTTGGGGATCGATGCGGGCAGCACGACGGGTTCCTCACGGGTTTCATCGTAGGTCGGCTGGGTATCGACAGTCTCTTTTTCAAGATCGGTCATCATCGATGAGCCGAGGTGCGTCAGGCGGGCCTCGGTGTATCGCATTGCCGCTGCGGCGTCACCTTCCACGGAACCGAAGTTTCCTTGCCCGTCGATGAGGGTTTCACGCATCGTCCATGGCTGAGCCATGTTAACGAGGGTGGTGTAGATTGAACTATCACCATGCGGGTGATACTTACCCATGGTGTCACCCACGATACGAGCGCACTTCAGGTGGGCTTTACTGGGAGAAAGCGACAGGTCGTTGTGCATGGCATAAAGCACGCGTCGCTGCGAAGGCTTGAGTCCGTCCCGGATATCTGGCAGGGCACGGGAGATGATCACAGACATGGAGTAGTCCAAAAAGGACTTGGACATTTCGTCCGCCACGTTGATTGATTTGATAGAGTCGTTGGACATGATAAAAATGGGTTACTGAATACGTGTTTGTGTGATAGACTTCGGTTAGACGTCCAGGTTCTGGACGTTGAGGGCGTTGTCTTCGATGAATCGTTTGCGGGGTTCGACAATGTCGCCCATAAGGACGTCAAACATCTTATCGGCTTCGATAGCATTTTCTTCATCCAAACGGACTTTGAGGAACTGGCGTCTCTCTGGGTCCATGGTGGTGGTGTAGAGCTCCTTGGCATTCATTTCACCGAGTCCTTTGAATCGCTGGATCCGCATACCTTTGCGGCCAATCTCAAGGACACGGTCGAGGATTTCAAACAGATTGAATACTGGCAGCGCGTCTTGCCCTTCGGCATCCCCTTCGATCAGTTCATAGATCGGTTGATCCTCGGAAAAAAACGGGTCAGTCTGCACGCCAAACTCATTGAGTCTGGCGAGAATTTTAGAAATGGCCGCAGATTCATGCAGTTCACGTTTCACGGCGCGGCGCTGAATGCCTTGATATTTCTCCTTAAAGCTGGCCATTTCTTCCTCGGTTAGCTCCTCGTCAAAGAGTCGGAGATCGCGGTTGTCATGAGAAAAGGCGAGCAATTCTTTTTCGGTATCAAAGTAATGGATTTCTTCCTCATTCCCGATGCGGACGCGCACCATGTATTCGGACAGGTGTCCGTCTTTGCCAAACTCGAGCAATTTTTTGAAATCCCCGCCGTGTCCTTCGAGGGTAGCGGTGAAGCGAGTGAGCTGAGCTAGGGTATCGAGCACGCTTTTGAGCAAGTCGTGATCGACTTCCTCATGGGTGCGATATTTGCGCAGGCGGACGTCTTCGGACCCGAGGGTGATGAGGATTTCGTTGAGTGCATCGTCATCGGCGAGGTATTCCTCACGTTTTTTACGGGTCACTTTATAGAGGGGTGGCTGAGCAATGTAGAGGTAGCCAGCTTTAACCAACTCGGGCATATGTCGACAAAAGAAGGTCAGTAGCAGGGTCCTAATATGAGCCCCATCGACATCGGCATCGGTCATGATGACCACCTTGTGGTAGCGGACTTTTTCGATATCGAACGAGCCTTCCTGATCGCCGTCACCGATGCCGGCACCGATCGCGGTGATCATCGCTTGAATTTCCTTATTTTGAAGGGCGCGGTGAAGGCGCGCTTTTTCGACGTTAATGACCTTACCACGCAGTGGCAGGATCGCCTGGTTGATCCGGTTACGGCCAGATTTGGCCGAGCCTCCTGCGGAGTCGCCCTCCACAATATAGATTTCAGATTTAGCTGGGTCGCGTTCTGAGCAGTCGGCAAGTTTTCCGGGTAGCCCGCCACCGGACATGACGGATTTACGCACGGTCTCGCGCGCTTTACGGGCGGCCTCCCTCGCTCTTGCTGCGTTGACGGCCTTATCGATGATGGTTTTGGCGAGGCTGGGATTTTCCTCAAAATAATCCTGAAGCCCCTCGTAGACGATGGAGCTAACGACACCTTCAATCTCGGCATTGACAAGTTTATCCTTGGTTTGCGAACTGAAGCGTGGATTGGGCATTTTAACACTGAGCACACAGACGATTCCCTCGCGGACGTCATCACCGGACAGCGCCGTATCCTTCTCTTTAAGGATTTTATTCGCTCGGGCGTATTGATTAATTGATCTTGTCAGAGCTCCACGGAAGCCCGTGAGGTGGGTTCCACCATCAGCATTGGGAATGGAGTTGGCAAAACAAAGGATATTGTCCTGATAGCTGTCGTTGTATTGGAAAACGACATCGGCAAAGACGTCATCCTTAGCGATTTTACCATCGTAATCGACTTCGATCTTCCGTTTCCCCTTGATGATCACAGGGTCGGAATGCACCAGCGTTTTATTTTCACCGAGTTGTGAGACAAACTCCTCGATCCCCTTCGCGTAGTAGAAGCGTTGCTTCTGGGCACTCTCTGGGCGTTCGTCTTCAAGTTCAATGATCAGGCCTGGGTTAAGAAAGGCAAGCTCGCGAAGACGGGTGGCGAGACGGGCAAATTCAAACTCAATCGTATCGGTAAAGATCGTTGCATCGGGAAAGAAGGTGATTTTGGTTCCGGTATGACCTGCATCGACCTCACCGACGACTTCGAGGGCCTTGGTTGTTTTACCTCGCTCGAAAGTGATCGAATGAACCTGACCTTCGCGACTGACCTCGGCTTTAAACCAGTCTGACAGGGCGTTCACACACTTGGCTCCAACGCCGTGTAGACCGCCTGAATATTTATAGGCACCTTGACCAAATTTACCACCCGCGTGCAGGCTGGTGAGCACGAGTTCGACGGCGGGGATACCGAACTTCGGGTGCATTTCCACGGGGATGCCACGACCATCATCTTCGATGGATGCTGAGCCATCGACGTGCAAGCCGATTTTGATTACCTTACAGTATCCAGCCAGATGCTCATCGATGGAGTTATCGAGCACCTCAAACACACAATGGTGCAGGCCACGCACGTCGGGGTCACCGATATACATACCCGGCCGCTTACGCACCGCATCAAGGCCTTCGAGTTTGTCAATTTGTGACGCCCCGTATTCCTGGGCGTCAGAGACGTTGGTTTCCGCGATTTCAGCTTCGTTCTGAGGCTCGTTTTCTGGCTCTGGTGAGGTATCGGTCATAGACGTTCCAAATGTCTGAAATTTAGGCGCCTGAGACAAGTTTCTTTCGCCTTATTTGAGCTTTTTTTTACCGTCATGCCAGTGCCTACCGCCAGATGCGCGACGGGACGTCTCCGACGCCTGTTTACCGCGGCACTTTCACCCCTCCACCCCTCTTAACTTCGGGCAAATTGGGGCGGAGCAATATCAAATGCCGAGCAGCTTCCGTTGCCAGTTCAGCAACAAATCCTCTGCGCCATCCTGGTTGGCGGCCAGCGCCTCGAGAACCGCGCGTGCAGCGATCAATGACCCATCGATATCCAAGTCCTCGGCCAGCTTATTTCTCTGCGCAATGAGACCATCGAGGCGGGCATCAAACTGCTTATCCTTGCGGCGTCGTTGACCACGGATACGTTGGGGCATATCTGCCTCAGCCACCTTGTTTGCGTTAGCGACCGCCTGATGGAAGTTCCTGATTCGGCTTCCTCTGAAATGGCGGGGGAGCTTGGGGGGGCTTCCCTCGAGCAGCATTGAGGTCCACTCCAATAACTGCTTATTTCCGGTGACCATGAACGATGGTCTGTCCCACTGGGCGGCTTCAGCGTCACGCCAGTGCCAGAGAGCTCGGAGGTAATTCAGCCCCTTGGGGTCGAGTTTACCGCTGCCCTTGATACGCCAGCGGTCCTCCTTCTCCACTTTTTTCTGCATCGACTTCGTGCGGGCAGCCTCGCAGCTTTCGGTAAACCAGTCATACCGACCGGCCTGCTTAAGCTGGCTGACAATCATTTCGGCCATGGGCAAGAGGTAGACGACATCGTTCAGGGCGTAATCCTCCATGACAGGAGTCAGGGGTCGTTTTGCCCAATCTGCCTTCTGGGATGTTTTTTCAATTTTCACATCCATGTAATGGGCAACGAGATCACCGTATCCAAACTTCATGACCCCGAGAAGACGGGCGCCGATCTGGGTATCGAAAACCGTCGGGGGAATGACGCCGAGGTTGGTCTTCAGCATGTGCATATCATAGTCCGCCCCATGCATCCAGCAGGTGGCACCCGCGAGGTAGTCACGGAGAGCACTCAGATCATCAATCGCGAGCGGATCAATCAGCACATGCCTTTCTCCATCACTAAACTGAACGAGACACAAACTTTCGCTATAACGATGTAAACTATCGGCTTCTGTATCCACCGCACAGACAACGGGATCACCATCATGCTGGCACTCATTGAGGAATGTTTTCAGTTCGTTCTCGTTCTTAATCATGTGAGGATAGGGGGCGATGGATCACGCGATAGCGGCAACGCCACCCATGAATTTGCAGTGATCTCTACCAACAAGACACCAATTTGCAATCCAAATGCGATTCCCTACGACGAAAAAGGCATCCTGGTTCCGCTGATTGATCGATTCAGTCAGGCTGACATCGCCTTGGCGTCAGGAACTGAAACAAAACCACCGCCCAAATGGGGCGGTGGTTGGAAGAATCTATTTTCAAAAAGTGAGATTCCAGAGCTGGCGCGGATCAATTACCACCTACCACCGCGGGAACGAACCACTGGAGGACGTCGTGCGGCTTACCTGCAATTGTGATCGTCGCTTCACGGAAATCTCCAGTTATAAATACCGGATACGGGCCATACGAGCCCGTGGTAATGTTCACGGTTCCTGAATTAACACCTTCAAGTGGGTCCGCAGAAACCCAACCTCGGGCAGAATCCGGGATCTTCACTCTCCATGATGTTCCGTTTGGAACATTAACCTCCACCTCATACGTGTAGGTTTCAGGGTAGGGAACCGAAACTAATTTGGACCTCGGGCTGATACTGATTCCATCGCTACCACCGAATCCAAAGTAGCTCTGCTCGATTTGATGTTCGATGCCTGCAATGTAAATCGTTGCCTCACGTGGCTTAAATACCTCAGGGTTCTCATTGAGGAAAATCACCACGGTGCCATTCCCGCTCCCGGAAGTAATATTCGAGTCAACCCAGTTAAACTCATTGGGAATGACCACCTCCCAGGGGATATCGTTGCCAACGGAAACGTCAACCCGGTAGGTAATATAACCCGCCTCCACCTTTTTCTTCCGTGGTAGGACGACCACGCTGGGTGCCACATCGCCGCTCTCATTGGGAATGACCGTGTAACGTCTCGTCACTTGATTAGTGACCGCCTGCCCCGATACGAGGTCCTGCTTTTGAAGGACCACACCACGCAGCGTCGACTTGGTCGGAACAAAGGCGAGGTCTGGATTCATGTAGACATAACGTCCACTGAACATGCCGGTCTTATTATTCATCTTTGCCTTGGTCGTGTAGGTCGGCACCTTGGGAGCCGCCATCTTCCCCTTGGATTGCCAAGTGAAGATATAATTATCATCGGTGCCACCATCGAATATTTCACCGGTAAAGACGGCAATCGAGTTGTTGGCAGTGGCATCAAACCCATCTGCAGGGATCTGGACAAAACCTGTTTTGACATAACGTGACCCCTCGAAGGGCAAGGACTCATCGAAGCCAGCGGCGTAGGGTGAGCCAGATCCAGCAGACGTCAGAACGGATCGCACGGTTCCGAACGCATCCGTGGCCGACAAATCAGCAAACTTCACCATCCCGGCAAGAAACTCCCTGCGACCACTGGACGGGCGAATGAAGAGCGAAAGATTGTCACCCTCAAGCACGCGACCTGAATACGTGTACCTGTTCCCCGCATTCGAGAAACCTTTGAGTTTTACCTTACCGTCCGATTTAACCGACCCGTATGCCACACCATCACCGGCTGGGACCGTATCTAGGTTGGTTTGAGCAGATGGTGTGATGAAGGTATATGCCCCACTCAAGGTCGTCGGGGCGACTTTGCTGTAGACCGCGCGCGTCAGATTAAAGAACTGGAGTCGATCATCACGTGTCTTAAGCGTGCCTCCCACACGTTGATAGCCGTAGGATCCCATCTTGATTCTCATCACGGCATTCGAGACCAGTCCATTTGCATTGTATTGATCGCCACTGTAGTTTCCGAGAGGGTCAAAGCTGCCCTTCATCCTCGACTTCGCCGCACCATATCCATAGAGGCGACCGCTAAATTTACCCTTCTTAGAGACCTTCAGGGTGATGATCCCGACAGGCACATTGCCTGCTTCATAGACGAGGCCGGTGTAGGTGCCGTAGACGGCCGCATCCGTATAATCGGGAATCACGACGTCGGTTCCGCCACCAAACGAGTCGACCAGCGGGTCTGTACCATTGGTGACTTCATCACCATCGTCGACTCCGTCGTCATCCGAGTCGGGGTTACATGGATTGGTGCCGTAAGTATTACGCTCTTCTCCATCCGTCAGACCATCGGCATCACTGTCTGGGTTGGTCGGATTGGTGGCACAGATGCCCGTGGGGGGGACAAGTTCTTCCTCGTCCGTGAGGCCATCACCATCCGAATCGGTGAATTTGGGGTCCGAGGCACTTAACGGGTTGGTTCCATTGGTGACCTCCCATGAGTCCGTATGGCCATCACCATCGGTGTCATCATTCGTAGGATCCGTGAAATAAGTAAGCACTTCGGAGCCATCCTTAAGCCCATCCCCATCACTATCAGGGTTATTCGGATCCGTAGCAGGAAGCTCCAAAATGTAACCTTTCTGCTCATCCTGCTGCGCATCGTTCCATGTGAAGTCGGAAAGCAACTCAATACCGTCCGAATTATTGATGTTATCAGGCTGGCCAACCGCCCAGTTGGTGTAGCCAAATGACTCACCAGTTACCCACTGGAATGTTCCATCTATCAACGCATCTTGCGCACCGATCCAATAATTGCCGCCTAATTTTCCTTTTGTATTTTCCAAAGCAGACTTCACACGCGCGTATTCCGGCGAGGCCAGCACGGCGTGAGGATCGTCAGTGATGGTGGCCAGATGCCCCCCACGGCTCTCAGCGTCACTAGCCGCAAGCCCCCAGGTGAAGGTTCCCTTTACGAGGTAATAGGGATTGACTTCCTGGCCGTCGGTCAACCCGTCCTTATCAGTATCGGGGTCCGCTGGTTCGGTATCGAGTAGATCTTCCTCGTCAGGCGTAAGTCTGTCCCCATCGTCACTGTTCAAAATAAGATAGGCCCTCAGCATCGCATTGTCAGGCTCTGTTTTATCAGCGGTATAAATCCTCAAATTTTCATCTTTGAAGTCAATCACATCGTGCCGAGAGTCGAGCACATAAGCCCCATTAGTGGGCAGGGGAGTGCGCTCGACCTCTTGGACGACCTTGTCCCGCACGAGGTGCACAATCCGTGCTTGATCACGCACACCGCTGCGAGGGAGCTCTACTCTAGCATTGTCCCACAACAAACATTCGTCCTCACTGACAAACATCGGCGATGCGTCTTCCGAGTATTCAATCTCGATAAATTTCTGAGGGTCCGTTGGTCCTGTCGCGTTGGGAAACACCCAGACGAGCTTGCCGCTACCTCCAAGAATGGCAGAACCGTCATCCGAATTAATCTTGATCACTTCAGCACCACCAATGGAAACGGTCACATTACCCATTTCGGTCGCCCCGGCATCGGTCAGCACATAGGTTCTGAGCGCATCGTCTGCTTCATCGTGGGTATAGAAATACCTGTCACTTCCGGTAATGGTAACATCACCAATACTCAACACGTCACCCGTGACTGGAATCACGGCGGGATTGGTATCTATCCGGCCACCGGGGCGACGATAGTCGTAAATGATTTCATCAACCTCCTCAAGCACAAGGCGGTCATTAGAGACAAACAGCACCCGGTTCACCTTGCCTTTAATCCCAGCTTCATGGCTCTTAAGATCCAAGGGCTTCGAATCCCCCGACGAATTCAACCATATATATCGATAATCCCTTTCGCTCTCATTAGTGGGTAGCCGGCCAGCTCCACCTACATATTCAAATAAAACAGAACCATCACTTCCGTAAGCAAGCGCTTCGGCTTGTGGCCCCACTTGAGTATCATCAAAAACCACATCATCCACAGGGATCTCAGGATCATTGAACGTCTCTATCCGCTGCACCGCACCAGAGAAGGTGACTCGGTAAAAACGAACCGTCATCGTGTCATAACCTATCCCTCCTCTATCACCCTCAAACCTCTCCGTGGTCGCAATCACAAGGCTTCCCGAAGTTGTGGTGATTTTCGAAGTATCCAGCACCTCCTTACCCAAGACACTCAGATCGGTAACGACCACGGCACCGCTAGCATCGATACGGTAAAGTTTCAGATCCACATCAGGGCGGGTGGGATACGTGGCAAAATCCGCATAGCGGTTATTCCAAACAATCAGTTCGCTGTTGGTGACATAGAGAGGCGTAGCGAGTTCGGTATTGGGAACCTCCGTGTATTCGCCGTCCTTGTTGCCCCATAGCAAGAGACCGCTGAGGTCAACCATGACACGTGATCCGTCATCACCAAACTTCGCCACATTCAGGCTGTTACCAAATGGCGTGAATGAATCTGAGATGTTGACTTCATCATCGCGTAGGAACTGGATACGTTTATACTGCTCAACTTCCGGAACTGCAGGATCTGCAGTCACTTGCGCTGACAGGCTCATTGCCAAAGAGGCAAGGGCCAGACATGTCCAGACCGAAAAAGCTACGAAGGATTTGAGAGGTGTATGATGTTTCATTGAGATGGTGGAGATGGTGATCAATTTAAATTGAAAATGACAGAATGGGTTAGGGCGATAGTGAATTATTCGACTGAGGTAGCAAGGAAAAAGGCGTCAATTTGTCGATTTCCGTGGTCGAGAGATGCGACGTGCTGACCGGATCAGACTGGCCGGTGTTTTTACTCGGATATTTGGGCTTCTGGGCCGCGCAGGCTATAACGAAGGCGGAAATGCGCATTGGGCAGGGCCTCGAGCGTTCTGAGGCGGTAGGTGATCTTGTCCTCGGTGATGGCGTCGACGGCGACCGACAGGCCGGATCCTTGCCATGTTTGCGCCCCGGATTTACTGGCCACGTCGGTCCAGCTTGTCATGCCGTCCGAGCTTTGCTCGATGACAAAATCGATATCCTGAGGCACCTCCAGCGGCAAGGTGATCTGGATGGACCCGTCTGTCTGGGTGACGAGGGGTGTTTCGGCGTTGATGGCATTGGGATCTGTGCGCAGGGCGTGCTCCACAAAGTTGGCTAGACCGTCGCCATCCTCATCCCCCTCAGGCAGCAATCCCAGCCCATGCTGCTCTGTAAAGACCAGGTAGGGAGAGGCGATGACGCCTGCCTCAAGAACGGGGTCGATGAGGAATTCACTGCTGCCTTTTGTGTGGTTCAGCCCGTGGATGGCAAGCACGTTCTCGCCGGCGACGAGGCTGGCCAGAGCGACACCCTCGCTGAGATCGATCTCATCGGCGATAACCACATCCGCGAACGACCTCTTAATCAAAGCCGTCGAATTCCAGGACAATAATCCTAGGGGAGCATTGCGGCGGGCCACCTCAACACCATTGATATAAGCAACAAAGCCGTCGTTGTATTTCATTTTCAGCGTAAGCCCGCTGAGATAATCCATGGTGGGCAGGGAGAAAGGAATCCTGACGAAGGCAGAGGGGGATTTTTTCTTCATCACCGATTTCAAATCGCCACCTGGACCGATCCAGTTGACATAATCGGAGTTTTTGTTGAATCCCAGAGCCATCGCTGCGGTGGCCCAGGCGGCATCATCAAAGGCGGGGGCGACCCATGTCACGCCGAGGGTATCGTCGCGCGGAACCCACCAGCGGGCGGCTGATCCGGATGCAATCACTTGACGCGCTTCAAAGACCGACCTGGCGTCGATCCTCTTAAATGTGCGGATCTCGCCATCGGAGCTTTCCAAGGTCACAACATTCGGCTCGGAGTCCGCGAAGGTAATGGTCGGGATCGATGCCGTGGGGTTGGCGATGACCGCCGTGCCGGAAACAACCAACCACTCAGTGACCGGAGAGGACTCAACAGGCACGTTATCATCGATGGCCCGCCCACTAAGAACTCCGGTTTTTGAGTAAAACTCATCGGGCGAGGAAATCGTGATCGCCGGGCCACGATTCGGAAAGATCTGGGCGTCGCTGGCCTCCTCAACCGAAACCTGCACATCATCCGAGCTCAACAAACCTTCCGTATCCCCCGTGATGCGCACAGTGTAGAGGCCCGGCTCGCTGAACTGGGCCCGGGTGGTCAATGCATCAGCGGCATCAAAACTGACAACTCCGCCAGATGGCCCCGACACCTGCGACCATGTGCTGGTATAATTGGAGCCGACCACGGAGGCTCTGAGCACGAGGCCATTTCCGGAGAGGATACTGACGGCATCGGGCACAGGATCGACAACATCAACGATCAGGCCACCCAGCCCAGCGACATCGCCTGTCAGTCCGTATTCGCCGAGGCTTCCATAATCGTTAAAGCCGGAAGCATCGGGAGATCCGTCTGCGACCCCCTCAACGTGGAAATGATACGTTCCTGGGTCTAGCGTTCCTGTAATGGTGGCGTCGTAGCCGGGCTCTTCACTCTGGAGCACGATGTTACCGGCATCATCATACAACGTCGCCTGGATATTCATATTGATGAACGCGGTGGTGTTCAACGCGGAAAGCGTCGTTGCCCCGCCACTGGTCTGAAAGCTAAACACATCCACGTCCTCGGTCGTGCTGATCACGCCGGTCACATTGACACTATCCCCAGCAGCGTCTTCACCCAGCGTATAGCCGTCCGCATTGCTGTCACCATAATCATCCTCACGGTAGCCAAAGCCATTGGTAGACAAACTGCTGATCATCGCCAAGTCGTCCTCGGTGTTGGTGCTTTTGGTGTAATCCCCGATACTCCAAGCCACCACAGAGAGCCCGAACGGAGCCCCCATGATGGGCCCCCAGGTGCCATTCCCTGAGTGGTATTCTTCAGACCCGTAGCCATCGTGGCGCAATCCGAATGTGTGTCCAACTTCATGGGAAATCGTCATCCCTGCAGCACCGAGGCCCAGATTGAAGCACCAGCATGGATCGACGGATCCATCATAAAACGAATTCAGGTAAGCCACGCCGCCCGCACTAGGTGCAGCATCAACTGTGGGGGTGACAATCACATGCATTTTACGATTCTGAGGGGCGTCGTCGAAGACGTCCCGATCCGTCGTCACATTGATGTCGAATGGTCGCATGTCTTCTGCCACTTCTTCCCAGATGGATCGGATTTCTTCTTCTGTGTGGCCTGATTCCTCAGCATTGATGGTTCCTCCGTTGACCCATCTTGTCCCTGACACAACCTCACCGTCGAAATCAATATAAATGACCGCCTCCGCCGATGAGCGACTGTTGAGCAATGGAATAATCGCAGAACTTCCAGCAGGGGTAAAAGGAGCATCACTTACAGGCATTCCTACACTCTCATTGGTCACACCACTCGCACAAATATAACGCTGGAACGGGATCTCCTGGAGAAACCACTGGTCATCACGCCCCGTGAATTTGTACACCTGATTCCCATCCGCGTTGGTCAGAACAACGTCCCCCATCACGCCCCCCTGCGTATCTTCCAACCAGTAAACGCTGCCCTCACGCCCCAGAAGGTTCATGGTGATCGCCTTGCGACCTTCCGCAAACTCCTTGGTTACTGAGACCACTCCGCGTAATTTTAAATCTTCACCCAAACTCAATGCAAGCTCATCACCCGCTTGGGTGGCACGCATCTCAGCGGAACTAATCAACGTGACTTGCTTCGCAGCTGCCAGTTGATCGGCTTCATGTGTGTGTCCACATGCCGGGCCGCAGGTTTTGTCTGCAGAGCGGCTATCGCGCTCGCCCGACGGATCAGATGCCAACGGCTCTGCCTTACTCCCATTCCAATAACATAGGGCGCTCAACGCCCCACAAAGAACCAATAAGCCCAAGGCCCAAACCCGCAATCCCACACACTTTTCTTTGACACTCATTCGTATATTCATATTCAAACGTAGATTGCATCCAAGATCTATCCTCCCGCCGCCAAGTCAACATCCAATTTCCAAAAAGCATGCCCAACTAGGCCGACAACTTGCGCTCACCCCCTCAATTTCATGAGGGAACGACCCCGTCGCAGCCCAACCTGAACCGAAAGCCATGACGCCACCCGCCCGCTAACGTCCAATGGTCAACCCCGCAAGCAAAAGCTCCGCATTGGTCCCTGTTTTGGACAGGTTTTTGAGCAAGGTTTCGATCGATTCCCCAACCGGAAGGGACGCGAGTTGGCGGCGAATTTCGAGCACCTTGGCCATCTCATCAGGGTGGTAAAGGCGGTCGTCATTCCGGGTGCCACTCTGCGGGATGTGAATGGCGGGGTAGATCCGTTGCTCGGCGAGCTCACGATCGAGACGGACCTCCATGTTGCCGGTGCCTTTGAATTCCTCAAAAATGACGTCGTCCATCCTGCTTTCTGTCTCCACCAGCGCGGTGGCCAAGACCGTCAGGCTGCCACCTTCTTCGCAATTCCGTGCGGCACCAAAAAACTTACGGCTTTGCTGGAGTGCTACCGGGCTGAGGCCTCCGGATCCGATCGGGCCGCCGCCACGTTGTGAATTATTGTGTCCGCGGGCGAGACGGGTCAGGCTATCGAGAAGAAGCACCACATCCTTGCCGAGTTCGACGAGTCGCTTGGCGCGCTCCATCACGAGATCAGACACCTGTGCGTGACGCTTCGCGGGCTCGTCAAACGTTGAACTAAAGACTTCGGCATCGACGGTTTCCTCGAAATCCGTGACTTCCTCAGGCCGCTCATCAAGCAGCAGGATAATGAGCTCCACCTCAGGGTGGTTGAGCTGGATGGATTTAGCAATTTGCTTGAGCATGATCGTTTTTCCTCCCCGAGGAGGAGCCACAATCAGACCCCGCTGACCCTTACCCAAGGGTGCCACAAGATCCAGAACACGAGGAGACATCCCAGTTTCCTTATTCTCAAGAATGATCCGGTGATCCGGAAACATCGCAGTGAGCTGGTCAAAACTTTTCGGCTGCTGGTAATCGGCCACAGGCATGCCCTCGACCTCTAAAACCTCACTCGCTGAAATGTATTTATCCCTCCCCTTGGGCCCCCGGAGGCGGACTTTCACCTTCTGCCCGACCACAAGACCGTGCTCGCGGATGAGGTGACCACTCATGTAGAGGTCATCAGGGGACGTTTTAAAACTCTTGGCGGGATCACGAAGCATCGCGTAATTATCCTTCGCCTGCTCCATGACACCTTCCCCTTCAATCTCAACACCTTCTTGGGCATAATACGACACCAGATTAAACACCAATTGACTCTTGGATGCCTTAGCGGGGATTTTTACGGGAAGCGCCTCAAGCAAGGCATAGACCTCCGAAAGAGGCTTGAGACGTAACTCGTTGATAAAGACGGACTCGGGGAGCGGAGGACGGACGACAGGTGCGGCAACTTCTTGCGGTGACTCGCTCGGAGTGTCTGGAGTGACCTCGTTCGTTTGAATTTCTTCGTTCATGGGGAAAAGGGTGATGAGGGGGAATAGTGAGGGAGATAAAAAGAGGGAGGGGCTGAGCTTGCTAGGACAGTGCCCCAGTGAAAGGTCCGTTACGAGGGATGGATGCCCAGTGACTGGATCCACCGGCGGCACTGGGCACGCAGTATTTCCACAGGGCCTTCATTCCAGAAAATCACATCAGCCAGCGCGAGCTTAGCATCGATGTGCATCTGAGATGACAGCATGGCATCCACCGTGTCGTCATCCCATGCGTTGCGCTTTTTGAGTCTGTCAACTTGGGTTTTTCTACTGGTAGCTACCAGCAGGTTGGCCGACTGACCTATATCAAATCCAATCTCAAAGAGGAGAGGGACATCCGCAACGAACAGGCGAGACGACGGGTTTTTAGCTGATTTTGACAATAATGCAAGACATTCCTTGATGACTCGAGGGTGAAACACCTGCTCCAAAAAGGATTTGGCGGACGGATCGGCACAAACGCATTGACGCAGGTAGGCTTTATCGATGCCTCCGCAGGGAAGCATCAGCCCACCCCCGAAATACGTTTTCAGCTCACCGACCACACTCGTTTTTTCATACAGCCCCTTCACACAGGCATCCGCATCAAACAAGACAAGCTCGGGGTGTTCTTGCCGGATCAGCCGGCAACAGGTTGACTTCCCCGTGGCGATACCGCCAGTGAGGCCGATGATATGGAGTTGATGAGGCATCATGCGCTGCAAGCATCTCTACGAACCGAGCTTAGCACAAGCCGGAAGCTCACGCATAGACCCATCTGAGAGAAAAAACCCCAGCTACGTCAACGCAGCTGGGGTTTGGTAAGTCGTTTCACAAGAGGGTCACCCTATCTACCAGGGAGCCCTGGGAGAGGATTCTGACCATCAAGGGGCGACATCGAAGTAGGGATAGCAAGGCTAGGAGCGCCCATGACACCTCCGCCGCCGCCAGGAGGATTGATCCGAGCTCCGGCCGCATCAATGATCTCAGCGGTCACAAAGATGACGAGGTTACTCTTGATCCGGTTTTCTGCTTTTGTTTGGAACAGACGACCAATCAGGGGCAGATCACCGAGGATGGGAACCTTATCCTGCACGTTCTGCACATCCTCACGCATCAGTCCACCTACCGCAACCGTGTAACCATCATAGATCGTCAACGCGGTGTTCACGCGGCGAGTCGAGAAAACAGGCATCTCGATCCGGTTTTCCGTGATCGTCACCTGAATCGGGTTACCCAGTGCGTCAGCGGCTGGAGCTTGAATCGGCGATCCGTAGTTGATAAACCCTTCAAACTCAACCAGCTCGGGAGCGAAGCGAAGGTCGATGGTGTAGTTGTTTTCACCGATGGTAGGCTCAATTTCGAGGGTCACACCCGTATTGCGCGTTTCGAATGCCGTGGGCGTGGCCGGTGTCACGGGGAAACCAACAGCATTACCACCACCACCTTGGTTGTTTTGGTTGTTTCCTCCTCCCGTGCTACTTGGCAGTTCTGGTGGTTCATACTCGGTCGGGTAAATAAACTCGCGGATCACCTCAATGGTTGCCTTCTCACCACTGCGGGCAAGAACGCTCGGTGCCGTCATCAGATCAGTCCCCTTCTTCTGGGCAAGGCCACGCATGACCATCTGAACTTGCCCCTCGGAGAACAATCCCGTGAGCGAGAGAATACCGGGAGCCACGTTGCCTTTTTGGGCGGTCCGGTTCGGGTTATTGAGAATGGCATCGATGCTGTTGCGTGTCGTTGAAAAATCACCACTCCGGATAGCTGCCGTTGAAATATTCGAAACGTTGATCGTATCAGCGACTCCTGAGTTCGGGAAGTCTGCGCCAAGCCGTGGGGTTCCGTTACCAACCGTGCCACCCCCGATGAAGGTGTCGCTTCCGATGCCAAAGGGTGAAATAATCCAATCAAATCCAAGTTCATCCGTATTCTCTTGGGAGATTTCGATAAACTTGGTCATGATCCTTACCTGACGCGGACCCTTGCCACGAATGGCTTCGATGATGGATTCAATGACATCCAAGTTCGCTAAGGTGTTGTGCACGACCAGCGTGCTCGTTGCCGCAATGTAATTCGCAAAGGCTTTCTCAGGAAAATTGACGCCATTGTTCAGCAGCAACTCTTGGGCACCAGCGCGCGCCGTCAACAGCTCCCGCCCTGATCCGCCCCCACCACCGAATGGGTCGTCATCCTGACCACCACTATCCTTGCTGTCTTGCTCAAGCTTGGCAATAAAGTCAGGTGGCACAATGAAGGTGCGAGTGTAGAGGTCGTTGACTTCCAGTGACTCGAGAGGCAGAAGAATCACGGAGTGCTCGTCGAGCTTGAAGCGGAGACGGGTCTTGTCGCAGATATACTGAAGCACAGTGCCCAGTGGCACGTTGCGCAGCTTCAGTTCATCGATACGCACGGTGCCGATATCAGCAGCCGGCGTGTCCGCATCGGGGTCAAGTTCAGCATCACCATCGGCACCGGCGCCCATGACACTCGGTTTACGGATGATAAAGTTCAATCCCTTACGCGAATCAACAACTTCAGAATCAATCTCGCGGGCACGGAGGCGCAGGAAATCGAGCGCTTCCTCAACGGTAGTGTTGTCAAAATCAACCAACGGTATAATGATGTTGTTGAGTTTTTGCTGCAAATACTGGACACCCGTGGTCGGCCCGCTTTGTGAGTCGGTCGGACGCATGTTGGGGATCTCGGGAGGCACCGCCATTTCCCATGCTTTGTCGACTTCCTTGAGAAGTTCAGCCCGTGTATGATCATAAGCCGTGCGGTAGTAATCGGACTTGGTCGCGGCTACTTTTTCGAGCCAGCGACGGGCGGCTTTGTTATACGGGTCAATCTGGATGACTTTCTTAAACTCGGTATCGGCCTCGTCGTATTTCCCGAGATTGTAATACCCTTCTCCCATATAAAGGTGCTTGCGAACGCGATCCACATTCTGGGTATGTGCGTAGGTCAATGCTGGATTGTTGCGGATCGGGTCGTCGAGATACTCGAGTTGCTTTTTGGCGGCAAAGTTAGCGGGATCGCGGCGCAACACGGACTCAAGCAGGGTGCGGGCTTCTGCAAACTTACCGACCCGACGGTATTTCTGCGCGAGTGCCACGGAGGCATCCCCCAAGTGACCCGTGTATGAGTGACGGCGGTCAGCAAGCGCTGGCCCAGGAGGCACCAAACTAATCGCAATCGTATACTGCTTCACCGCTTCTTCAAAGTCCTTCTTGGCAAAGGCCGCACGACCAAGCACAAGCGCCTTGTCGGCTTCGACAACGAGAGCCGCCCTGCGAGCGATTTCTTTTTGGGCGATGCTTGAAGTTGCGCCATAATTCCCGCCAGTGCTTGCGTCGGCATGAGCAACGTTAACGGCAACAGGCATAGCTGCTGCCAAAGCCATCAGAGCAACCGCTTTACGGCTGACTGGACGGCTGTTGCCGATCATAGGTGGGTGCATAGGTGTAGTTTGCATAATTGAGTTGGAAAATGGGTATGTATGATTTCTGGCGATTTGAGAGCGATTTGTGAAGCGTTTTTTAAGATTATTTTCAGGTCGGGCACGGTTGACATCTGCGGGATGCTTCCCATCAGCCGACTTTCAAGACTTATTGATAACTCATCATGTGGAGCTTGGTCGTTCCGTCCTGATCCACGTATTCGACATCGACGGTTTTATTTTCGAGATCCACCTTCTTGAGGAGGTAGGGTTTTTGCTTGGCGTTTGCATCGAACGGCAAGGAAAAGCGGATATTTTCTTCGATCTTAAAAGGGTTCCCACCCTGGCGGAGGGCCTGAAGGATGAACTCAACGGTGACATCTTGAATCCCTGGCTTACCGCGGCGATCCACTTGATAAATCTCACCATTTTTGTTCGGCTTAAGGTCTTCAATCTCCCAAACCTTGATCGGTTGCATCACTCCGTTCTTCATCACTTGCTTCTGAATCATCTTGATAAACCTGAAGCGTTTCTGCATGAGGGGCTGTAAAAATTCAATCGTGTCGCCAGCTCTAATCGCTCCAGGCCCCATGCGGTTCACCCTAGCGCCGCGCTTATTTTCAAGCCTGAACACAAATTGCCCACCACCATAATCAGAGGGTTTGATATGCACCTGCGTGGT
Organism: Akkermansiaceae bacterium; assembly: GCA_013041925.1. Taxonomy (GTDB): domain Bacteria; phylum Verrucomicrobiota; class Verrucomicrobiia; order Verrucomicrobiales; family Akkermansiaceae; genus Oceaniferula. The sequence continues at coordinate 350,093 of JABDRB010000013.1, forward strand.
TTTCACACCTTCCTTGGGCACCACCAACAACTTAACAATCGGGTCAGGATGGCTATCGAAGTCATTAGGATCGGTTTCAGCCACAAACTCCTCGCGGTTCGTGAAGCCATCCTTATCGGGGTCACGCTCAGGTGAGTCACTGAAGCCAGGGTCGATCCCATGTTTCATCCACCAGTTATTATCAATCTCAGCATGCACTGGCGCACTCTTGAGCAAGTCGACGGGGTTCTCCTGATCATCCTTTTTAGAAAACAACGGGACACCGGTAAAGAGATCGATCTTACGACCATCAATGTCGGGCTGAATCACTTCATGCAACTCACCAAACGAGCTATTGACCTGAATGATTTCAGGGAGGCCCGAAACATCGGTTTCCTGGTTACGCTTGGGCGACTCATCACTGAAGGCGTCGGCCATATCACCCTTATTCTTTAGAGTGATGGCACCGAGGCCTATGGCGGCAACAACCGCTCCGCCTAAGGCTAATTTTTCGTAGTTATTTGATAACCAGGACATGTTGATTGTGGAGTAAGTAAGAAATGTGAGTGATGAAAAAAGTAAAACAGGCTGGCCGTTAGCCGTTGCTCGGCGCCGATGATGCTTCTGCACCAGCCGCTGCGCCCTTGATCAGCAGGATGTCAAAACTGATGTAGACGTGCAGCTTTTCACTTCCGAGAACCTGCTTGAGAATATGCTGACCCTCTACGCTCGGCGCAGGCGCGGGTGCAGGCGCGGGCACTTGACCGTCACCCTCGTCGGCATCATCGGGGAAGGCGATACCAGCAAATGGATTAGCCCCGGCAGGCTGAAAGGGAGCTCCACCGCCACGGATTTCAGGAAAATTGGCATCCTTTTTTGTCGGTGGGGTTTGCCTCTCGTTACGGACCCTTAACGCACGGATGGAGAAAAAGTAATCCTCGGAGTTGACCATCGACTTGAGAAAGTCACGGACTGACGCCTCGGTAGCGGTGAAAGATAGCTCCACGGGCATAAGTTGGTACGGTTTTTCGCTGGCAGCGCCCGACTTCGACGCCCGTCCGCGCGATCGGCTCCCCGCCCTACCACCACGACCAGAAGGTGCCGGTGTTCCAGCCGCCGTTTCGACGGGCAACTCTGCACGCTTGATATTGACAAGTTCCTCGGGTTTCACCTCGGCAAGTTGCCCCAGCAACCACTGCATCGCACCCAACTGGTAATTCAACTGGGCGGTTGCTCCCGCCTTCGCCTGAACCTTCGCGTATTTTTCAAATCCGAACTTACACCCGTCGGGCAGCGTGGTTCCTGCCGCTTCAAAATCGGCGCGGAGCATCTTCCCCACCTTCACTTGGGCATCGCTAAATTGTTCCGGCGTCAGGGAAGCAAGCTTACCTGGCTGGTATCGCACCAAGGCAGAACGGACCGCATCAATGACGTCCGTGTATTGATTGACCCCTCTCTGGCGTTTTTTGAGATTCACCGCATCGGGATACGGCTTAGACTTCTGTAACAAGGTGTGCTTGTTTTTGAGATCCTCATACTCAAGCATCTTCTCGTCAAAGGCATCCCCTTGGGAATTGCCATAGACAAAGATCACCCCACCGACGACGGCCGTGAAACCCACCAAACCGGCGACAAATTTATTTTCCTTCATCCAACTCATGGTCGTATCGTAGTAAGTAGCGTTATTGATTTAAAAGTAACAAGATGAGACAGCGGGTATCCTAACGGGAAACCTTGACCCCATCGGGTGCTGGAATGGCTTTTTTCAGCGGTAAAATAAGCTCAAATGGAGCCGCGTAGCTGCCTGCTTCAACCGTCCTGGGGAGTGAAACAATCATCTTTTCCGCAGGCAGGACAGAATCAAAGTAGTTTGACCCCTTACGCAGACGCTCGATCAACTTGGTGACGTCTCGGTAACCCTCGGCCGTGCGCCAAAGGCCTTTAACTCGGATCGCATTAATCATCGGCTTCACCACTGCTGGAGCGGCCCTCCTCTTCGACTTTTTCCGTTTTTTGGGCGCTGGAGCAGCATCGACTCTGATCGTGGCAAGCGCTGAATCACCATATTCCGCCTCACCAAAATTGCTCGCAATCACCGACTGCACAGGCCCCGGACTCCCCTCCGTCACTTGGTCGGCTTTAAAGCCAACCACGGGGTCAAAATCAACCAGCCAGACAACATCACTGGCAAAATGATGCGCTAGGTCATCCCAGACATCGACCCAAACAATACGGGAACTCTGACCATCGATCAACTGCTTCGCCATCGCATCAAGCTTCGCCTCATCCTTGGAGAGATCCTTTAATGGCTTCGCATATCGTTGCCTTTCATCCACTTTACCCTGCATGCCCACAACGGCATCCTCCGCTTGCCCCTTGCGTGAAACATTGGACCACGCCCAGACAGCGAGACCAAGAAGAAGCAGGATCGACGCAGCTAGCAAGAACGGCTTACGACGCTCGGTCTCACGCTCACGCGAAACCGCATCAGGCACAAGATCAATCTCCAAGGACGCCTGGCCAATGCCTCGCAGACCCATACCGACCAGCTCACCGAGCAGGTGGGCGTCAGCCGCAATTTGATCCACATCCACGCCTTTCCCAACAGAGACACGCTTCAGTGGGTTGAAAAATTCAACAGGCAGACGGAGCTTATCTTGGAAAAATTCGGCGATATAGGGGAGATTCGATCCACCACCCGCAAGCAGAATCTGCTTAGGTGCTTTCCCTCCATGCTGGCTGCGAAAATAGTTCGTCGTGCGCGCTATCTCAGCGGGGAGTTTCCCCAGGGCATTGCGGATCACAGTCGCAAGTGCCGCCGTAGGTTCATCCATATGCGATGTATGAGCCGAATTCAGTGCCACCATACCATTCGTGCACTTCTGTGACTCCGCTTCCGAAAAGTTAATCCCGTACTCTTTGGCGATCGCCGTGGTAATTGAGGCACCCCCTACCGCCACACTGCGGGTAAACATGCGGTTTCCTTCGAGATAAATCAGGTTACAGGTCTTAGCCCCGATATCGATCAGCAAGGTGGTTTCATCCAACTCAGGGTAGTTGTATCGCAAGGCGTTATAGAGCGCCATCGGAGAGGCATCCACCTCAGAGGTCCCCATTCCGGCATCAAGCACGACAGCATTCATGTCGTTGAGTGCCTCCCCCTTGATCGCTACCAGCGCGACCTCTTTCTCACTGGCTCCACTCTCGAGAAGTTCCCAGTCCCAAATGACTTCATTGATGGGAAACGGGACGTGCTGCTGAGCCTCGAAGGCGACCAACTGCTCGATGTTATCATCCTCGATCGGTGGTAGCTTGATGAAACGGGTAAATACCGATTGGCCCGATATGGAATACCGCAGCTTGGTGGATTTCCCAACCTTGAGCCTCTCTGACAACTCAGAAATCGCCACCCGGATCTGGGGCAATCGCGCCATCTCCGCAGCGGGGTCGGCCAAAATCGATGTTGAGTCATATCTCTTGAGAATGAGCCCTCCCTTTTTAGAGGGAGCAAACACCCCCATGGAAATACGCTGGGATCCTATGTTCAGTGCTACGGTAGCCTGTGCTTCTGCCATGATTTGATGAATAAAAAAATTAAAGGATGAGGGAGGTGGGTGTTTTCAGATAATCTGTCGTATTAGGCAAGGCCTATTCTAGCGGCGTTCCTCGATTTCCGCGTAGCGATCCCACCAGAGTAACTTAAAGGGCGTCTCGTTTTTGTTTCGCAGTGGGATTTTGTTATAGCGGGCCATCGTATCCCACCACTTACCTTTTTGCTTCGACTCGGTTGAGAAGAATCCGGATCCTTTATAAGCCTCGGATCCGTTCACCCGAATTTCACCTCCAACTCCTTCGACCACGCTCTTGCCAGCATTATCGCTTCCACTGATGCGTTCAACGGCCAGGGGCGACAGGTAAACCGACGCATAAATATCTTCTCCGACAGGAACATTCACATAACTCACCTCTTTTTCCATGACACGCACCTTAGAGCTGCCACCCTCCTGAACCTTGGCTGCCACATACCACTTGACACTCACGCGGTCGACAAACCTGTCCTTCCTTTCACTCGAGATCACCTTAAACTTCACCTCAACCTCAAGCCACTCCTTGGGTTTGAATTTCTTTTTCCCCGTATTACCCGCAACAACAGGCGACTCAAGATTGTCAAATTCGGGTTTATCCACATCAACCTTATACGTCTGAGCCAGTAAGGGACTCGCCGAAGACATGACCCCTAACAAGAGAACGGAAAACAAGAGATGGTGGTTAAAGCGTTTCATAATGAACTTAGTTTCGTTAACGCTACAAAATCCGAACACGGGTTGACCAGCAGAAAGGATGACAGATCGTTCTTTTTTTGTGTGTATCCATTGTGATGCCATCCATGCGCCATCATCACACCACTTCATAGACAAAAAGGATCACGTATATCGCACTTGTGAATTCCTCCTCTCTGTGGTTTATCAAACGCCGACATGGCCAAGCCACAAAAAACAGCTATCCAACCAACCCGCGCCGCCGATTTCCCCGAGTGGTATCAACAGGTGATCCGCGCCGCCGATCTCGCTGAAAACTCTGAGACCCGTGGCTGCATGGTGATCAAGCCATGGGGCTACGGCATCTGGGAGCTCATCCAGCAACAGCTCGATACCCGTTTCAAAGCAACCGGCCACCAGAATGCCTACTTCCCCCTGCTTATCCCCCTTTCTCACCTCGAAAAAGAAGCCGGCCACGCCGAAGGCTTCGCCACCGAGTGCGCCGTCGTCACCCACCACCGCTTAGAAACCGAAAAACAGGAGGACGGGACAATCAAAATGATCCCCACCGGCAAACTGACCGAACCCTACGTCATCCGCCCAACATCGGAAACAATCATCGGTGCCGCCTTTGCTCGCTGGGTCGAATCCTATCGCGACCTCCCGCTTCTCATCAACCAATGGGCCAATGTCATGCGCTGGGAGATGCGTCCCCGCCTGTTTCTCCGCACCGCCGAGTTCCTCTGGCAGGAAGGCCACACCGCCCACGAAACCGAAACCGAGGCGATTGAGGAAACCCGCACCATTCACCGACTTTACGAGGAGTTCCTGCGCGACCACCTCGCCATCCCCGTCATCGCCGGAGAAAAAACCGAGGCCGAACGCTTCCCAGGTGCCAATATGACACTCACCGTCGAAGCCATGGTGCAGGATAAAAAAGCCATCCAGGCCGGCACCTCCCACTACCTCGGAACCAACTTCTCCGAAGCCCAAAACATCAGCTTCACCAGCCGCGACGGCACCCAACAGTATGCCCACACCACCTCCTGGGGCGTCTCCACACGTCTTATCGGCACCCTCATCATGGCCCACTCCGACGACGACGGACTGGTCCTGCCGCCCCGTGTGGCCCCCTCACAAATCGTGATCATCCCGGTAACCCCAAAAGAAGAGACACGCGATGCCATCATCGATTCCTGCCAAGCTCTGGCCGAAATCCTACGCCGCGAATGCAGCTACGCGGGACAAGACCTCCGCGTCCACGTCGACACCCGCGACATCGGTGGCGGTGTCAAAAAATGGGAATGGGTCAAAAAGGGAACACCGATCCGCATCGAGATCGGCCCGCGCGACCTCGAATCAGGTAAGGTCTGCCTGCAGCGCCGCGACCAAGCGGCCAACGAAAAAGCCTTCATCCCCAAGGAAGACTTTATCCGCCACGCGTCCGAAACCCTCCAAGACATCCACAACACCCTGCTCACACGCGCCACCGAACTACGCGACAACCACATCACCGCGTGCAACGATATAGCGACCTTTGATCAACACTGGTCACAAGACGCCCCCGGTTGGCTCAGCACCCCATGGAACGGAACCCGCAAACAGGAAGAGGAACTTTCCAAAAAACACCAAATCACCATCCGCTGCATCCCCGTCGAGCCACTCGAAGGACTGGATCACTCACCCGCCCCATGTTTCCTCACGGGCGAAACCACCAGCCAACGTGCCCTCTGGGGACGCAGTTACTAGATTTTTAGCTTTAGAAATAGAATTGAGAACATAGAATTCCAAGCGACATGGGTATTTTCAATAAACCAAAACTCCGTGGCAAACTCCGTGGCAAAGACGCCAAACGTGATAACATGCCAGACCACCTCTGGACCAAATGCTCGGATTGTAGCGAGCTCATTCACACGCTCGATCTGAAACAAAACCTCAACGTCTGCCCGAAATGTGAACACCATTTCCTCATCGGCGCACGCGAGCGTATCCAGCTCATCGCCGACCCTGAAAGCTTCCAGGAAACCGACGCCGACATCTTCTCAAAAAACCCCCTCGGGTTTGAGAAATATGAAGAGAAAGTCGCTACGCTTCGAGAAAAAACCCAGCTCAACGACGCCGTCGTCACCGGCTCCCTGACCATCGGCGGCAAACCCGCGATGATCGCCGTCATGGACTTCAAGTTTTTCGCCGGCTCCATGGGCTCCGTCGTTGGCGAAAAAATCACCCGCGCCATCGAACAAGCGACCCGTGAAAAACGCGGCGTCATCATCGTCTCCGCCTCGTCCGGCGCACGCATGCAGGAGGGCATGCTCTCCCTCATGCAGATGGCCAAGACCTGCGCCGCCCTCGCCCGCCATTCGGAAGCCCAACTCCCCTACATCTCACTGATGACCCACCCCACCACCGGTGGCGTCACTGCATCCTTCGCCACCATCGGTGACATCAATCTCGCCGAACCCCAATGCATGATCGGCTTCGCCGGCCCTCGTGTTGTCAAGGAAACGACCCACCAAGACCTCCCACCCGGTTTCCAAACCGCCGAGTTCATGGTTGAACACGGACTCGTCGACCGCATCGTCACCCGACGCAATCTGCGCGACGACCTCGACCAACTGCTTGGATACATGTTAGCATCATCCTAACATCTATCCAGCCCTCGCCACGAGACCCTTTCTAATATGACCTACAACGAGGCGATCGATTGGCTCTATTCCACCCAGCAGTTTGGCATCAAACTCGGACTCGAACAACCGCGCCGACTGCTCAGAGAAACCCTCGCCTTTCCGAAGCTGGGCGTCAAAGTCGTCCACGTCGCCGGCACCAACGGGAAAGGATCAACCTGCGCCATCATCGACGCACTCGCCCAAGCCTGCGGCACCCGCACCGGACTGTTCACGTCCCCACACTTGATCGACTTCCGAGAACGCATCCAGGTTAACGGCCGTCATATCCCAGAAACAACCACCGCCTCCTACCTCACCGACATCAAGGAGCTTGTTTCCGACTGGGAGCATCACCCGACATTTTTTGAGCTCACACTCGCCGTGGCGATGCGGCATTTCCGCGAACAGGCGTGCGAGCTCATCATCTTAGAAACCGGCATGGGTGGCCGACTCGATGCCACCACCGCCGTCCCCGCCGACATCGCAGTGATCACCCCGGTCGCGCTCGACCACTCACAGTGGCTCGGCGACACACTCACAGAAGTGGCCGGAGAAAAGGCGGGCATCATCGTGGCGGGAAAACCCGTCATCAGCAGCCCGCAGCAACCCGCCGCCCAGAGCGTCATCGAACAAGAGGCAAACGAGCTCCTCTCACCCGTCGAGTTCATCACCGAGCCCCTCACCGGCTACGGCATCAACCTCCGCGGCCGACACCAGCAGGAAAATGCCGCCGTCGCTGTCGCCGCCCTACACAAAATCGGGCAACCACTCAACTCGGACAACGTCCGCCAGGCACTCAGCACCGTCACCTGGCCAGGCCGCTTTGAATCGATTCCCCATACATCCATCACCCTCGATGGCGCCCACAACCCGCACGCCGCCAACGCCCTGGCAGCCACTTGGAAACAAGAATTCCCCAACCAAAAAGCCAGCTTAATCTTTGGTGCCGTCGAAGATAAAAACACAGCCGACGTCCTTGCCCAGCTTACCCCCATCGCCCAACACATCCATCTCGTCCCGATCGATTCTCCGCGTGCGCTCGGTTGCGATCAACTCGCTGCGGCACTCCCTGCAGACGCGCCACCCCACACCCGCCACAAGAGCTTGCGCGAGGCAATCGCCAACGCCCAATCCGTCACATCCCCGATTCTTATCACCGGTTCCCTCTTTCTCATCGGCCAAACCAAGGCATACCTGTCTGAGACAATCACTCGCACCAGCAACCAGTAACTCAGCACAACCCCACTCACACCATCCCATTTCCCATGACCTTCCAATCACTCCTACGCCGCAGCGAAATCGGCGCCAATTCCTACCTCGTCGAACTCAACGGCAAACGCATCATCCTCGATTCCGGGATGCACCCGAAAGAAGAAGGCGTCGACTCCCTACCCGCCCATCACGAACTCTCCCCCAATAGCGTCGACTCTATCTTCGTTTCCCACTCCCACCTCGATCACTCAGGCTCCCTACCCGTGCTCATGCGCGATCAACCTGACGCAGAGGTTTTCATGACCCCCGCTACCACCAAACTCGTCGATGCCTTGCTGCATAACTCCGTCAATGTCATGGAGAGTAAACGCATCGAACTCGGTATCACCGACTACCCGTTTTATACCCACCGAGAACTCGACACCATGGAAAAACGCTGGCGTGCATTCGGCTACGAGCGACCCTTCAATATCGGCGACGGTGTCCGCGCCACCTTCCACGATGCCGGACACATCCTCGGCTCCGCCGGAGTCATGTTAGAAACACTCGACCAACGCGTCTTTTACACCGGCGATGTCCAGTTTGAAAAACAAACCCTCATCCCCGGAGCCAATCTCCCCGAGGATGATATCGATGTCCTCATCATCGAGACCACCCGCGGCGCATCACCACGGGATGCAGGCTACTCACGCGACGAAGAAGAACTCCGCTTCGCCCAATCCATCAACGACTGCCTCCAAGGTGGCGGGTCGGTTCTTGTGCCCGTCTTTGCCATGGGAAAAACCCAGGAGGTGATGACCATGATCAACCGCTTTAAAAACGAAGGACTCATCCCTGATGCCCCCGTTTACATCGGTGGACTCAGCACCAAGATGACCGTCATTTTTGATGAGTTTTCCGATAGCACACCACGGAACCAACCCGGCTTCCGTATCCTCAAGGACATGGAGATTAAAACCGGCGGACGGCGCAGAAAACGTGCCCCCATCACCTACCAACCCGGCTGTATCTACGCCCTCTCCAGCGGCATGATGACAGAAAAAACCGTCTCCAACAACTTTGCCCGAGGCTTCATCAATAACCCGAAAAACTCCCTGCTCTTCGTCGGTTACGCCGACCCCGACTCACCCGCCGGACACATCCGTGCTGGAGAGACCGGAGACCTCATCAACCTCGACCCCGAACAACCACCGGTCCAGTTCAACTGCCCGATGGAAATCTTCGATTTCTCAGGCCACGCCACCCGCGATGACCTGCTCAACTACATACTACGCGTAGCGCCCAAGAAAACCCTCCTCGTGCACGGAGATCCCTCCGCCACCCAGTGGTTTGCCGACCAATTGGCTGAAAAACTCCCAGACTGCGAAACCATCATCCCCGTCCCAGGAAAAAATTACACCCTGTAACAGGCCCATCAAAGGCCAACCTGAACTCGCCCTCACTTACTCGAGCCGCTCTCGAGCAATCGGCCTCCTCATTTCTGCCTGATATAGATGCTGTATCCGCAGTGCCACCCCTTGGGGATCCCCTTGATTTCGTCATTGTCAGGTTTGGCATCGAATCCACCTTTCTCGACAATCAGAAAGTCGAAACCCTCAACCGTTTTCACTTCCATTTTAAGCGCTTGATCGTCGTTGATGCCGATAAGTTTGTCACCGGACCAGAAGTAGCCGCGGAAGTACTTGGATTTGGATACTTTTCCGCCATCACTCAGCTGGATGTAATCTTTGGGATTTTTCACCTTTGCCGGGTTTTTCCCAAGTCTGGGTTTGAGCCATTGTTTGATGGAGGCATCAACTTCCTGTGGGTTCTTGGGTTGAGGCCAGACGCACCATGCCCAACGCCCGACTACGTCCTTGTTTGGTGTGAACTTGCCACTGTAGCGATACAAGTCTGCATTCTGCCCGCTGATATAGGAGGCCAGCGTCATCTTAGGGATCATGCGCACAAACTCTTCCCCTCCCGGCAATTGCTGGACGATGCCTCCGATACGTGAACGCACCGTTTTCGCCCCCCGATTCATGACGGCACCTGTGTATGGATCCTTGAGCACGCCAGGCATGCCTGCGTAAATCTTCTTGAGCAACGCCTTGGCAAAGTTTTTGACCTCCGGATTGGCTGACTTCATGGCATTTGCTATAGCGCGGGTGGAACTTGACGACGCTGAATCTACCGTGAATGATGCTGATGTGTCCAAAATCGCAGGCAAAACCGTTTTGTAATGCTCGGGCGCTGTGGCGATCTTTGCTAGGGTGACCACCGCAGCGGTCTGAACCCAAACGCTATCGTAATCCAAAAACTGCAGCAGTCGATCACGGTGCTTACCGATACGCTCTGGCTTGGCCCGATTGAGGGCTTCAATAGCATGCTTCGCCACCCAATAGGATTCCTTGGGATCATCCACGATCGCGCCGACGAGGTCATACATCTCCGGCGTCACTTTATCCTCTGAAAAAGCCCTCCCTTTGAATGGCCCAGTGAGCGTTAAAAGCCCTGCTTCTCGGAGCCGAGGGTCGCTCGATCTCAAAAGCGGAACCACGAAGTCAACCCGATCACGCTTCACCACTTGAAGCATCGCTACGCTACGAAAGCCATACTCAGGATGGTAAATGTATTTCAACAATGTCTCATCGCTGAGGTTCGGATCGTTGAGCTTTTGAAGCACTCCGACTGAGGCACTTGTCTCCACCCTCTCATTCAAGAGGTCATCCATGGTGAGCTTGCCCCCTGGTATGGGCTCCGGAGACTGGAAAATATCGTCGGCAGCATTGCCCCATGGGCGTGCTGGCAAAGCATAACTCTTAGCCCACTTACTGCGAGGAGCTCCCCAAATTTGTAGGTATTTACGGGGGTATGTGTAAGTGAGCGCAAAATAGGTGCCCCACGCCCTGCCACTTGATGCCTCGGTTAGTGATCGATCATATCGGTCGTTCATACCGGCAATACCGATACTGCCATCAAATCGGCGTGACAAATCCATCACCCAACGCCTTGTATCCAAATAAGATCGATACGGGATCGGCTGCTTTTCACGCACGAGGTTGACCGCTCCGTGATGCCAAATTTCCCCAATGCCTCCACCCGTATGAGCAGCGTGAAACCAATTGGTTGCGTAGAAGCTCTTTTTGGCAGAGTTGTCACGCGCTTTGGCATAGACTGATGATTCCCCCTCAGGCGTCAGTTTTGCAGCAACTGCCATGGCGACAGCTAAACCGCCGGTCTTTCCATTATCACGGAATCCCCCTTCTGGCAGCCCGTTACCATAGGCCACATTACCGTGCCCAGCAAAGCGGTAGAACTGCTGGAGTGACTCCTTGAACATGTAGTCGTCCACTTCCACACCGCACAATCTGGCCATGAGAAGAAACGTCATGCAGTTCATACCCGAAGCGTGCACCTGCCCTGTTCCGGTAGAATACGTGAATGCCGCAGGTGCTCCGCGACCACTCCACCCCCCGTTATACATATGCACCTTGAGCTCTTCCGTCATCTGCTTGATGACCGGTAGCACGCTTTTGTCTCCTGTCCGTAGATAATATTCGCAGAGGCCTGGGCCTTTGTAGCCTTTCTCCCAATTCATGGATCCGATCGTCTGAATGTTTTTCATCCACTTACGCACGACCGCTAGGTCCTTTTCCTCACCCGTTGATAGAAGGAAGAGCACCGACCCCCATTGGGGCTTCGAGTCTTTGGCAATGAGGTCGGCAAGTTTGCGAACAATCTTGTCGGATTTCGGGCAGTTCTCGGGCCATGTTTTGCTGTAGGTGCCCATGACTGGAATTTTAACCAGCACATTGCCAAGATCCTTGATTTTCACATTGATTTCCCCATCCGTCGCCTCGGCTTTAGTAATGATATCGCCAAGAAGTATACGTGGATCGATTTCTTTGAGAACAATGCCATTAATGCTCTCGATGATTTGCCCCTTCTTCAGTTTGCCCGTGGCTTCCGCCGGTGATCCTTTCTCCACATTGTTGACCTCCATGGTCATGCCCGGCCGCTGCAATTTGATGCCGATCCCAACGGGTCCAAAATTTCGCACGAGCCATGACTTCTTGCCACTCCTGCCGGTGTCAGTCGGATACGGATTAAACATCCGCATGCCACCATCCTGATAATAAGAAGATCCACCATTAGTAGCCCCCTTCTTTTGGGCGACCCCCACGCTGGTGCCGCACGCTAATGCGGCCACTACCATGAGTGTGCCAGTGATACTAGAAACGTGCAGCTTAACTCTGATCATCAATGTATTAATTATGGATTCCCTGCCAATCCAAGGAGATTCTTTGCAGCGGGTGTTTTTTGAATACAGTTGTCGAGGCGGGCGGATGCTCAACGTTCTTGTTTAAGCCCGACAGCCAGAGTCTATTCGAGCCGCTCGAGCGACTGATCGAGGTCTGCGATGATATCACCGCTGTGCTCGATCCCGATACTGAGACGAATCAACCCCGGCGTGATCCCTGCAGCAAGCTGCTGCTCGGCATTCAGCTGACTATGCGTCGTGGTCGCCGGATGAATCGCCAGACTCTTGGCATCCCCAACGTTAGCGAGATGCAGAAACAACTCCAGCGACTCAATGAACTTCTGTCCCGCCTCACTGCCGCCCTTAAGTTCAAAGACCACCATGCCGCCGCCCTTTCCGCCTAGATACTTCTGACTGCGGTCATACTCAGGGTCACTGGGAAGCCCTGGGAAGCGCACCCACTCGACCGCATCATGCCCCTGCAAATACTGGGCAACCTTCAATGAGTTTTCACAGTGGCGCTCCATGCGTAAGGGCAAGGTTTCAATCCCCTGCAAAAACTGCCAGGCATTGTCCGGACTGATACAGGCACCCAGGTTGCGCAGTGGCCCAGTCCGCATCCTCAAAATATAGGCGAGCGGCGCGAGGGGTTCCGGCAGGTCATGCCCCCAACGCAATCCATGGTAGGAACTATCCGGCTCGTCAAAAAGCGGATGCTTCCCGGCACCCCAATTAAATTTCCCTGAGTCGATGACGATGCCGCCCAGCCCGACCCCGTGCCCACCAAACCACTTCGTCAGCGAGTGCACCACGATGTCAGCCCCATGCTCCAAGGGCTTGGTCAGATAGGGCGTGGAAAAGGTCGCATCCACCATCAGTGGCAATCCATGGGCATGAGCCACCGCCGCAATCGCCTCCAAGTCAGCCACTTCCAAGGCGGGATTCGATACCGTTTCACAAAATAAGGCACGGGTATTGGCATCAATCGCCGATTCGTAGTTCGCAGGATCCGTCGAGTCCACCAAACGCACATCAATACCCATCTTGGGCAAGATGTCGTTAAACATCGTATAACTTCCACCATACAGATTTCGGGCGGAAACAATATTATCCCCTGACTCGGCCAAGTTGATGATGCTGTTGAAAATCGCCGCCGTCCCCGAGGCAAACCCCAGCCCCGCCATCTCATGAGCCCCCTCCAACAAACTCACCCGCTTCTCCAACACATCCGTGGTGGGGTTCATCAATCGGGTGTAAATATTCCCCAACTCCTTCAGCGCAAAAAGATTTGCCGCATGTTCGGTGGAGTCAAAAACAAACGAGCTCGTTCGATAGATAGGAACGGCACAGGCATTGGTGGTCGGATCAGGCTGCTGTCCGCCATGCAGACATATGGTTTCTAGTTTCATGGTAGGTTCAATGAATGGACCTCTACCCATGCCATAACCACACCCCTCCGCAAAGAACCGATTGCGTCAACCGCCATCGCACTACGTCTTTTTTACGGAGAACACCATCTCCCTCGCCCGTATCAGCTAGGCAAATCACCTTGACTAACGCATCGCATCAAATCGCTGACGCATCAGGTCACGATCCGATGTCTCGCCGACCAATGCCCGTTCGTCATTGATCCACGCCGCCTCGAGATCGTTTTTCGTGGGCCTCTGACTCTCCAGATAAACGCCAAATTTTCCGGGAAAATCTGCCTCCGCCTCTTCCGCCAATGACATCGCCTCAGCCGACGACTCCATGTTACGAGCCTCTTCGTCGACCAAATCAAAACGCCCCCCCTTACGTGGGTTGCCGGCATCAAACGCGCCAGGGTAGAACATGGAACACTCAGAGAGCGTCTCGACTACGGCAAATCCAGGGTGCAGGATGGCACGCTCAAACATCTCATTCATGTGCTTGATCTGAGTCGTGTGAGTGCGGGCAATAAACGTCGCACCACTTGCCACGAGCTGAGCCATCGGGTTAATCGGGCGGTCAATCGCACCACGCGGATCGGTCTTGGACTTATGGCCCAGAGGCGTCGTTGGACTGGTCTGGTTTTTGGTTAAACCATACACCTGATTATCCATCACCACATACGAGAGGTTAACATTTTTACGCGCCGCATGCGTCAGGTGGTTTCCGCCGATCGAATATCCGTCGCCGTCACCACCAAACACAAACACATGCAGGTCGGGGCGGGACAGGGAGATACCCGTCGCCAACGGCAAGGCCCGACCATGGATAAAGTGGATTCCGTGCGCATTGACAAAATAAGGAAAACGCGACGAACATCCGATACCCGAAACACACACGATCTTCTCGTGAGGGATTTCCAGTTTTTGTACGATATTAAAAAACGAGGCGAGCACGGAGAAGTCGCCACAACCTGGACACCAGGTGGGTTTATCGGCCTTAAGTTGCTTCTTCGTGAGCTTTTCAGCAGGTGCGGGAGATGACATGGTATTCAATTATTAAAAGTGGTTGATGGATGGATGGGTTTCGTTAGACGGCGAGGATTTTTTCAGCCTCGTCGACAAGTTCAATCACCCGGAAACTAAGACCCTCGGTTTTGTTAAACGATTGGATACGTGGGTCACACAACTTCGCACGCAACAGCGTCGCCAGCTGACCATAGCCGTAAACTCCCGAGTCATTCATCTCTGGCACCAGCACATGGCGGTAGCGGCCAAAGATATCTCCCAGCCCAGCTCGAAGCGGGTGGATGTTGTGGATGTGCATGCAGCCAACCTTGTAACCTTTATCACGAAGCGCTTGCGTTGCCTCTTTGACTGGACCGTATGTCGACCCCCACCCGACAAAAAGAAGGTCTCCCTCGTAGTCGCCATGGAAAGAGGGTGCCGGCAGTGAATGGGAAAGCTTCACCAGTTTCTCGCGGCGTTTCGCCGTCATGGCTGCGTGGTTTTTAGGGTTTCCTGAGGGATGCCCCCACTCGTCGTGTTCAAGTCCGGTGACCACTGGATACTTACCTTCGGTTGATGGTGACCCTGGAGGCGAGTGACGGGTCATTTTATCCAGAGGATAAGGTTTAAATTCTGCCCCTTTCTCAGATTGATCAAACTCGTAATCCACCCACCATTTCTCAAGATCAGGCTCGGTAAATGCTTCGATACGCGTCGCTATCGCTTGATCCGAAAGAATGATCACAGGTGTCGAATACTCCTTGGCGATCTGACATGCCCTCACCGCGGTGTAAAAACAATCCTTCACACTCTTAGGTGCAAGCACCACACGGGGCGCATCACCGTGAGATCCGTAAATCGCCTGCATCATGTCCGACTGCTCAACGGATGTCGGCAGACCCGTCGATGGACCACCGCGCTGCACGTTCACCACGACCAATGGGATCTCCGCCATGGATGCATAGCCAAGCGCCTCCGACTTCAGCGCCAGACCAGGCCCCGATGAACCCGTGACCGCCAAGTGACCCGAATACGACATCCCGATCGCCATACACACAGCCGCAAGTTCATCTTCACACTGGATAAAGGACCCGCCATACTTAGGAAACTCAGAACGAAGTAATTCCATGATACTCGTCCATGGGGTAATCGGGTAGGCGGCACCATATCGACAACCACCAGCAATGAGCCCCAAGGCAATCATGGTATTACCATCGGCTGAGATCCGTTTCTTCCCCTTACTTTCACCGGGAGCCATCGGCATGTGCTCGATGCTTTGCACCGGCCAAGCGTAGCCGGTATCAAAAGCAATCATCGCATTACGCAGCACACCTTCGGATTTACCCCCAAACTTTTTTGCAATGATGTTACTCATCTTTTCCCGATCGAGCTCGTAAATGGCACAGAGAAGCCCGAGGACAAAAATATTTTTACCACGGTTTTTCGCCGAGCCACCAAGGGCTTCAATCGTCGCTGAGGTAAATGGCACACCGATATGCACAATGCCACGCTCCTCGTGAATATTCTCGACCTGATCACTATCGTAGATGCAGATGCCACCATCATGGAGCGAGTGGAGGTGATTTTCGTAGGAGTCCTGGTAAAAGGCCACCAACATGTCAGCCTGATCACCTGGATGAAGCACCTCACCAGAGCCCAGATGGACTTGGAAAATAGAAGCCCCCCCTGAAATCGTCGCAGGGATCGTCATGTATGTCATCACCTCACTCGCGGTCGAACCCGCAAGCTGGGCCAGAAAGGCACCCACGGACTGGATGCCATCTTGAGAATAACCAGCGAGACGAATGACAGCATTTTTGAGTGTGTCGGGCACAGTGGAAGCGGTTGGATTAGCCATAGAAATGAGTAGGATCGGCATGGCCATAGCAGGAAAAACAAAATTCGGAAGTAAAAAGAAAGATGAGGCCCATTTTGAAACAGCCCACTCGAGCTCATATAACCATGTCTCTGACATAGCCTAGACTTGACGCACTCAATCTCTCCGCTATGGTGCGCCGCAAATCACTTCACACGCATGGCACTGATTGTTCAAAAATACGGCGGCACATCCGTTGGCAGCCTCGACCGCATCCGCAATGTCGCATCGCGCATCAAACGCCTGCGAGACGAAGGCAACCAGGTGGTCGCCGTCGTCTCTGCCATGGGCGGAGTGACCGATAAACTACTCGGCATGGCCAGCGAACTCAACGTCACGCCACCTGAACGCGAACTCGACGTCCTTCTTTCCAGCGGCGAACAGCAATCCATCGCCCTGCTCTCCATGGCCTTGCAAAACATCGGCGTCGATGCCGTCTCAGCCACCGGAAGACAAGCGGGCATCACCACCACCGGCAGCCACACCCGCGGACGCATCAACGAAATCGACCCTACCATGGTGCAAGGATACCTCGATGAGAAAAAAGTCGTCATCGTCGCCGGCTTCCAAGGCATCACCAAAGACGGGCTCATCCATACCCTCGGACGCGGAGGATCCGACCTCAGTGCCATTGCCGTTGCTTGCTCGCTCAATGCCGATGTCTGTCAAATCCTTACCGACGTCGACGGCGTTTACACCTGCGACCCACGCATCGTCAAAAACGCCCGCAAACTCCCCGAAATCTCTTACGATGAAATGCTGGAAATGGCCTCCTCCGGGACCAAGGTCATGCAATCCCGCTCCGTCGAATTCGCCAAAAAATACGGCGTTGTCTTCGAGGTCTGTTCAAGCCTCAACGACAACCCAGGAACCCTAGTCACCGAAGAACATCCCGCCATGGAAGCAGTAGTCATCCGAGGAGTCTCTATCGAGCGCTCCCAAGCCCGCGTCACCATCACCGATATCCCGGACACCCCCGGAAACTCCGGAAAAATCCTCGGCTGCCTCGCCGATGCCGAGATCAATATCGACATGATCGTCTCCAACATCGCCAGCGATGGTATGGCACGTCACTCGTTCACGATGCACACCAACGACCTCGGGCGTGCCCAGGCCGCCCTCAAACCCGTGCTCGGAGTCCTTTCCCAAGACGCCCAAATCGAAACCGAAGCCGCCCTCGCCAAACTCAGCACCGTCGGCATCGGCATGCGTTCCCACTCTGGCGTTGCGGCCAAGATGTTCCAAGCCCTCGGCGAGGCCGGCATCAACATCGGCATGATCTCAACCTCAGAAATCAAAATCTCTGTCACCGTGGAGGAAGCCGATATCGAGGATGCCGCCCGTGTGGTTCATGAGGCATTCGACCTCGATAAAAAACCCGAGGCGTAGCCCCAGCCAACACTGCGCATGGCTAGGCACCTCAACCGATCTCATCCTTCGGGCGCCAAGACCACCGTCGATTTACGCGGCCCTTACGGAGCATTCCGTGACAACCGCCCGCTGAGATCCACCCTAGTGGCCCTCCTCATTGTGGGGGCGATGCTCTCCCTCTTCGCGATCATCCTCAGCCTAGGTATCGACGCCGCTTCGGCTTCCCTCAACAACGACAAACTGGGAAAGATTCTCCACATGCTAGCATGGGCAGAGCATCTGACCCATCTCCTTATCATCGTCCTCTTTTGCTTCTGGATCAACCGCGCATGCAAAAATGGCTGGCTGCTCGATGCGCCCAAAATGAAAACCACACCCGCGCGAGCCGTCGGCAACCTGTTTACTCCCCTGCTCTGCCTCTGGAAACCCCTCAGCACACTCGGTGAAATCCGCAACGCCAGCTATGGACGGCAAAATGTATTCAGCACACTCCTCCCTACTTGGTGGGTATTACTGCTCGCCACTTGTATCATCACCATCAGCATCAGCCTGTTACATCGAGATGGCAACAGTGCCGAAACCCTCCTCATCGCACAAAAATTAACCACCGTCTCAGCGCCGCTCACCGTGATCACTGATTACCTTGCCATCATACTCATCCTCGGTATCACCCACGCCCAAAATAAACGCTTGTCACTGTGGCGAGCCTAGCCCCCCCGCTAGGAACCAAGAGCAAAAAACACCGCCTGTTCTCGACCCGCGGCTTTACATCACCCCGACTTTCCCCAATGCTGCGCGGATGCAACTTATTGGAGCACTCTGGGGATTATTAGGCGTCACTGCCCTGATTGGCAGCGCCATCTATCGGCTCACCCCGAGAGCTGTGGAAGCTCTGGAAATGGGCCTCACCGCTTGGCAGTGGACCCTCCTTGTTGCGTTTGCGATCTTTATGCTTGTCGCCGAAGGCTACCGGGGCTTCCAAAAAAAGTTTTCACCCCGCACTGCGGCACGCGTCAAATTTCTCAGGGACCACCCGAGACCGCTACACGTTCTGCTCGCCCCGTTTTTTTGCATGGGCTACTTCCACGCCAACAGAAAAACCCAACTCACCGCCATTATCCTGACACTGGGGATCATCATCCTCGTCATCCTCGTCCGCTTCTGCGAGCAACCATGGCGCGGCATCATCGACTTCGGTGTCGTTCTCGGGCTCAGCTGGGGGATTGTCTCCTTCTGGATCTTTACCTTCAAGGCGCTGACACAAAAGGAATTCCCACATTCACCGCAAGTGCCGGAGTAATCACGCCCACGCCTCGGGCGCCGTCACGTCGCATGCACAATTCCGCATAAACGCCTTAGATAGCCTCTCCAAAGTCAAACGTGCACCCGACATTTGTCAGCGTCCCGTCTTCTCGATGCATGGTGAAAATATACATATCGCCGGGTGTTATCCAGAGACTGGTTGTCCCGTCAAAAATGTCATCAATGACAAGGGTCGAGTCTTTATTCACTCGATGTCCAGAGATTGTATGCGCTTTTGAAATATCAAATGACATCGGTTCAGTCCCATCAAGGTTGTCAAATTCAATGTATTCGAGATGCCCGTCCCCGATGTCTTTCCAGTGCTGATCGTTGGGCGATATGGCTGAAAAATCCCTCGTCACCCACACTCGCAAAAAGGCACGCTCGTCCGAATAAGCCGATAACATCAAGGCGATCGTGTCCCGTGTATTAAGGAGCCCACCCATCTGATTCATGCTTTTGATGGCGATAATGGGAACGTTAAAGCCGGAGATCGCAACTTGACCGACTTCATTACTAATCGAAACAGATCCATGTACCTTACCATTTTCATCCCCACCTCCTTCACTGGAAATATCAACACAGCCGGCTTTGATCTTTGGGTTGTCCCCCAGGTTTTTACATCGAAACGCTGCTGGCAAGGCTGGGTTGAATACAGACAACTCGGATAGTTTACCCAGATAATCGAAAACATAAACCGTCTTCAGGTTAATCATAAATTTATAATCCCCCACACCTCGCCATTGGAATTGAATATCGTAAGTATTCCCCTTCTCAAGATCCACACCGGTCGTATCAATCAACTCAACGAGTTCATTGGTGACATTATTGATGGTTGTCCTGATCACGGCATACAATTGACCGTCTGATTTTAACCGGAAAAACGCACCCGCCTCCCTCGTGAACAACCCAAATTCACGGACGCCTAAGGCCGTTTTTTGAGGAAGCATCGCGGAGTTACTGTATAAGTGCCCTCGATTAGGCTGATACCGTGGGTGCCGGTATGTCTGGAGCGTATTGTCGTCGCCTAAATGATCACCCGATGACATATGGAGTGTTCCGTTTTTTGAGACGGCGATCGTTGGTTCCCGCTCAACATCATTGTATATTTCTTTCCAAATGGTAGCGGGCACGCTGTAGGTAAACATCCCGTGCAGCAAACTCTTATCCTGATAGACTTTATTCCGCCCCCATGCATCAAAGGACAGGGGATTATCTCCGACGTTTTCTGTGATAGGAACGAGTGCAGAGACGTCCGCCTCCATGGCGTCGACCATTGAGTGGATGTAAGAATGAAAACTCTGAACATCATCAAACCCCATCCCATTTTCACCCTCAATATCACCGAGCGCCCCGAGAGTATACGCCTTATGCTCTATTTGATCACTGACCTTATAGAGATCATCCTCCACATGCCAACCAAAGGCATCCGATCGAATGGACCGCCTTGTCCCATCACCAGCAATCAATATCACCTCTCCCGCTTCTGAATATATTCTTGTAGCCATGTTCGTTTCTTTATTTTGTGTTACTTAACATATCAACACACCTGCACCCTTTGTTCGCATACCGACTCTAACATGACAGCCTTTTTGTAAGGTTTGCATGACGCAGAAAAGGAAGGGGGTTGATGAAGGAGTTTGATGAAGGGTTCTTATGAAATGAAGGAGTAGCAAGAGGATTTCCCCCAGAGGTTACTGGAAATGTTTCAAGGCGCTCATTGATCAGAGGGACTCCATTCAATGCAATGAACACCAAGATCCACGATTTTTAAAATGGCCTTCATTATAACCCCCTAACGCGTCACGCCAAGAATTATCTTCATGGTTCTTACACAGAAAAAGCAACCATCGCCTCCTCATCCCCCACCCCATCATTCTTTCAAACTCTCAATTTGCGCCTTTCTATGGACAAATTACGGCCTTATATTGCCATCGCATTTCATGCAAGAACCCGATCCATCATCCTTTCAGTGCTCAAACTGTGGCGCTATCCTCCAGGCCCATATCCCAGCGGATATGCAGGTAAATCCTGAGACGACTAGCGTGATAGGCACATGCCCCGAATGCTCGGCAACCATCACCGTCCCTACTGTTCATACGCAGCCTCCCGCGCAGGAAGCGCAGGAAGCGCAGGAAGCGCAGGAAGCGCAGGAAGCGCAGGAAGCGCAGGAAGCGCAGGAAGCGCAGGAAGCGCAGGAAGCGCAGGAAGCGCAGGAAGCGCAGGAAG
>JABDRB010000017.1 GCA_013041925.1 Akkermansiaceae bacterium
AAAACAAGATGGTAATGGTTGCCCATCAACGCATAAGCGTAGACAAGCCATCCTGTTCTCCCAACCACCTCTTCGATGGTTTCCTCAAAAAACTCCCGGTCCTCGTCCGTGCGCACAATTTTGTCCAAGCGATTTCCCCGAGCCATCACATGGTAAATCGCATCCTCGTATTGCACTCTTACCTGACGGGGCATGGGAAAATTCTACCAAAGGAAATACCGTAAAAAAAGGAGAACATGATACACTTCTATGCCTGACCCCTTTCCCTTTTCGTGTTCGGCTTAATATACGTCTTTTTAATGCACCAATCGAGTCTTATCCAGCTGCTAGCCTCATGACGACCAAGGGGAGTAGCTGGACTATCGCCTAGCCAAAATCTTAGCAATCGAGTGGAATGCTGGCTTCGGTGCCGACGCACGGTCGAAGAGCAGACCGTGATTGACTCGCTTCCATGGCCAATTGTTCAGCCAGCTGTTTCGGTCGGTGATCCCCCACATAGTGACGCGATCCACGTTCTTGCGATTGGCCATCACAGCCTCGAATACACTATGATAAACCTTGGCTTGTTGTTGGAGGACTTCATCCGGGCAGCTTACGGGGTAAGGATTCTGCAAGACCGCTGCGGGGCGCGTTTTTGGATTCCAGAAGAGCTTGCGTGAAATCACATCAACATCCAGTTCAGTAAAGGCAGATCGCACACCGATGGCGGCAAAATTCTTGATCATAGAATTAATGTTTTTACCCACATCATCGCCGATTTCGAGATGACTCTGGCTACCAATCACATCAACGCGGCAACCACTGTCCTGGAGCGAGCGAACAAATGCGAGGATCGCCTTTTGGCGTTTCGGGTTTTCCACAGCAAAGTCGTTGTAAGTGAGTTTCGCCTTGGGGTCTATTTCCGCAGCCAGCTTGAAAAGCCGCACGGGATAGTCCTTCCCCAGAAATCGCGTAAAATCGGTCACACGGTATCCAGGGTCATGGGATTCTACGAATTCATTAAGCACATCCCAAGAATCGATTCGCCCTTTATAGCGGGTCATTAATTTCACAACGTGAGCTTCGACACGTTTCCAGACCAGTTTGGAATCTGCTTCTTTGCCACCGTCGCGGAAAAGCCAGTCGGGATAGTTACCGTCTCGGTTGAAAATAAGAGTGTGGCCCACTACCTTTTGCTTGTTCGCTTTCGCCATTTCAACAAGCCGATCGATGGGGCCGAAGTTGTATTCCCCCTGTTTCCGACAGAGACTCTGCCACTTCATACAGTTTTCTGGGGTAACGCTATCGAATTGGCTACTGAGAATGGCCTTCTCCTGTGCGTTAAGACGCTTATCGAAGTGGGTGGGCACAGCCGCTCCAATCAATGGATGCCCGCCTGCTAACTGCCGTAAAGCAGGAAGTTGCATAGGTGCCGCCGACAGTCGGGGTGCGAGGGCGACGAGAGAACTGGCCGAAAGGCCATGAAGGAATGTTCTGCGTGAAGTGCTGATGTTTTTTATCATGGTTGTGTATGTTCGATTTGAAATTAGTTGTTGGGACCCTTCTGGATCGCTTTTTCTGTGGCTACAGGATCGGCGTCATTATTTGCTTTTAAAAATGTCATCAACGCAGTTTTCAACTCTTTTAGTTTAGCTTGGTGCTGCGGGCTTGAGATCATGTTAGTGAGCTCGTAGGGATCATTTTTTAAATCGTAGAGTGCATACTCAGGACGTTTGAAGAGCTTACGAACCAAGGGGTCTTTTGGTCCTGATTTCAACACCCAAGATGCAGGAGGATTCACTTTTTTGCCTTTCATTGGTTCGGGGTTAGCAGGATCTCTATTGAAAAGCTCGAGCGCTGAGCTCAGTGTGACATTTGAGGTCCGGCCGTCAGTTCTTGGAGAGTAGATCAGGCTATAGCGGCCATCGCGGATACTACGGATGGGGTAAATGCGATTATGGTTATCAATAATACCCTTGTTGCTGAATTCGCCGAAAACATACTTGTGAATCTCTACCTGCTTGCCAGTGAAATTGGCCAATTGACTTTTACCGTCAAAATATTTCGGCTTAATCTTGCCTCCAGCCATGTCCACAATCGTGGGCGCAATATCGCACATCCAGAGCAATGGATTTGACACGTGACCTCTTGGTATCTTGCCGGGAGCATAAGCTATCAGACCAGAGTGCAAGCCGTTATCGAAGCAAGTCCATTTAGCGAAGGGAAA
The DNA here is from genome assembly GCA_013041925.1 of Akkermansiaceae bacterium. Classification (GTDB taxonomy): domain Bacteria; phylum Verrucomicrobiota; class Verrucomicrobiia; order Verrucomicrobiales; family Akkermansiaceae; genus Oceaniferula. The sequence continues at coordinate 2,207 of JABDRB010000017.1, forward strand.
TCCACTGCCTTGTTCAGTGCAGGCGAAAAGAACTGTATTCTTGGCTAATTTAGCACGATCAATGTAGTTGCGGACATCGCCAACGAGTGAATCAAAATTGGTCACTTCAGCTAAATACGGTGGCAAGCTGGCGCGCAACTCTGGAGTGTCAATCCAGTAGGGAGGAATATTGAGTGCTTCTGGATTATATTGAGTAGGATCTCCGTTCGTGTAAGGACCATGGGCGTCATGGGATGCAATAATGAGGCAGAAAGGCGTGCCCTTGGCTGAGCAGGAATCGATAAACTTTTTCGTCTTTGCCAGAAAGTCTTCGTTGTCGTTAGTGTCACCAAGCATCTCAAATGGATAAGCTCTCTTCGGTCCGATATGACTTTTACCTACCAGCGCCACTCTATAGCCGAGTGGCTTCAGGTAGTGTGGTAGGCTTTTTGTTTCATTCGTTGACTTAGAATGATTCAAAAACGTTTTTGTGCGCCACGGAGTGCGTCCACTTAATAGCTCCTGCCGAAACGGAGCGCACAGGGCCACAGAGGTGTAGGCTTGAGTAAATAGGACACCGTCTTTTGCCAGCTTATCTAAGTTCGGGGTGTTACACTTCACACCACCACCGTAACAAGTCAGATTGTCTCGGTTGATGTCATCTCCAAGAACGAAAATGAAATTTGGCGGCGCGGCACTTAGCTTAACAAGAGAGAGGAAAAAGAGGGATATTTGGATGATTTTCATGAGTGTGTTTTTCATGAGTGTGTATTTGTGAGCTTTTAGAGGTGACACCCTTTGGCTCCGAGGGCCTCAAAGGCAAGTTTTGTAGCAGGATGCGGTAACCCCTGTAAATTTAATTTTCTTAGTCAATTGACCATATTACCGAGATTTATTTTACGTGTTGTTTTGATAAAAGCATCACAGAAAAGTGACCCCATTGGGTGTTAAACATTTCAAAGCCCGGCTACCTATTTCGCTCTTGTCGCCCCAGAGGTGAGAGCAAGAAAAGGGGTCAGGAAAAGGGGCCAGGCATGAATGGCATAGAAAGGGTGCATCTTCTCCATCTTCTTCCACATCCTCTTAACCTGCCGGTTATTCTTCAACTTCGTTTTAAGCATCTGCTCAGCCCGTGTCACGCCGCTTCGCACTCCCATGTGCAACTCA
>JABDRB010000018.1 GCA_013041925.1 Akkermansiaceae bacterium
TGAGTTACTTTACCGCTGGGATCGCGCTCGGCAGTCGTGGGTTTGTTGATGCTTTGTTTCACCAGAACCGAGGGAAATTTGGTCCACAAAGGAAGCGTGGCGCAAAACCGGTGGCTGATAGCCCGAAAGCCCGAATCGAAAATGGCCAGCAGGGCACGGAGGGCGGTGATGATTCCGGCCTGTATGTTTTGAAGTGATGGATCAATGAATGAGGCGGGGTGAGGGCGAGCTAGCAGCCGTCGCCGTCAGGGGGGCTATGCGGCTCGATGGCTCGATACGCCTGCAGGGGAGGCATCAAAAAAAGCCCCGCGGTATAAACCGGCGGGGCTTTTTGATGTGAGAGCGATGTCTCGTTGAGCTTTGTGTGTGATTAGCTGGCTTGAGCGAGCTTCACATTGACGCGGCGGCCCTCTTTATCGAAGTAGACGTTGCCTTCGACTGCGGCGTGGATGGTGTAATCTTTACCCATGTAGACGTTATCGCCGGGGTGCCACTTGGTGCCACGTTGACGGATGATGATGTTACCTGGGATAACAACCTCGCCACCGAATTTTTTAACACCGAGACGCTTGCCACGTGAATCGCGACCGTTCTTAACGGAACCTTGTCCTTTCTTATGAGCCATTGTAGTGAGTAGTTGAGATTAAATTGAGCTGATTTAGCTGATGCTGGTGATTTCCAGCTTGGTGAGACTGCGGCGGTATCCCTTGGTCTTGTGGTAACCTTGGCGACGCTTGAACTTGAATGCCACGCCTTTTTTGCCGCGGAATTGGTCGACCACTTTAGCGGTGACGGTGGCACCATCTACGGTAGGGGTGCCCACGGTTGTGGCTGTGCCGTCGTTGACGAGCAGCACGGTATCGAATTTAGCTTCGGAACCAACTTCAGCGTCGATTTTTTCGACGTCGAGTGTTTCACCTTCTTGAACGCGGTATTGTTTACCACCTGTTTTAAAAACTGCGTAGGCCATGGGATTGTTCTCCTTGGAGTGCTTAGATTTGGGCGCCGGAACACACTGTGTGTGCCGTGCGGGGGCGGAATTCACCACATTCCAGCACGACGGGCAAGTAAATTTTTTTAATAAAATTTTCTGAGCCATGCAAGGAATCAGGGAATGAGGTGGATTTCAGGGGTGGAAATCCTCAAAAGATGTCGATGACGCCTGATAATCCGATGCATTTTCATGTCTGTGTGCACGCTGACGCAACCTGATTTCCCTTCAAAAGGCGCGGGTATAATTCCGAGGGAGGATTGTAATTGCGGACCGTGATACATTCTGTGAGGATGTGAGCGCGTTGACTGACGCACAACCCCTCACAACCAATGATGCCCATGGAACTTGATACAAAGATGCTCTGGTTTATCGCAGGCCTTGCGATGATCCTTCTGGAATTTGTCGCCCCTGGTGTGATTATTATCTTTTTTGGAATGGGTGCTTGGGTGGTGGCGATGGGGATGTGGATCGGTTGGATCGAGTCGGTTCCTGCACAATGTTATACCTTTGCGATTGCGTCCTTGGTGATGCTTTTTGCATTGCGTCGTTTCGTTACCTCCTGGTTTGTCGGAGGGTCGTTAAATGGTGGCGCAGCGATCGACGATGAATTTGTCGGTAAAACCGTCCGTGTCGTTCGTGCCATTGGTGGCGGGGGGGAGACGGGCAAGGTCGAGCTCAAAGGCGCTGAGTGGAATGCACGGTGCGAGGTAGCGTTAGCGGTCGGTTCCTCCGCCGTCGTGGTTCAACGTGATGGAATACAGCTTATTGTAAAACCTAGCAGCTAGGAGCCAGCAATTTTTTTCGAATCCAATAACCAAAACAACAACCTATAAAATTATGGAATACATAGTATCAGTCGGACTCGTCATCTTGGTCGTCGTCACCCTTGTTAAAACGGCACGGATTGTGCCCCAACGCCAAGCCTTCGTCATCGAGCGCTTGGGTAAGTATAGCCGCACGCTGACCGCGGGATTTCACGTGCTCCTTCCGTTTATTGATCGGGTCGCCTACAAACACTCGCTCAAGGAGGTCGCTGTGGATGTGCCGCCGCAGATGTGTATCACCAAGGATAACATCGCGATCGAGGTCGATGGCGTGCTTTACATGCAGGTGCTCGACGCCAAGAAAGCGAGTTACGGCATTGAGAACTACCACTTTGCCTCTGCCCAGTTGGCGCAGACGACGTTGCGCTCTGAGATCGGTAAACTCGAGCTGGATAAAACCTTTGAGGAGCGTGACTCGATCAATGCCAACATCATTGACGCGCTGGATAAGGCGAGTGACCCGTGGGGGTTAAAAATCACACGTTATGAGATCGCCAACATCACACCGCCTCGATCCGTGCAGGATGCCTTGGAAAAGCAGATGCGGGCTGAGCGTGAACGTCGGTCCCAGATTGCGCTCTCTGAGGGTGAGCGTGAGGCGGCCATCAACGTGGCGGAGGGTCACAAACAGCAGGTGATCAAGGAGTCGGAGGCGCAGAAGCTTCGCCAGATCAACGAGGCCGAAGGTAAAGCGCAGGAAATCACCCTGCTGGCTACGGCGACCTCAGAAGGATTACGTAATATTGCGTTAGCGATCAATGAGCCCGGTGGATCGGATGCCGTGAACCTTCGCGTTGCCGAGCAGTATGTGAAGGAGTTTGGTAACTTGGCAAAGGAAACGAATACCATGATTTTACCCGGCAACTTGACTGATATTGGAGGCACCGTTGCCGCTCTCGGAAAGGTGCTGTCATCAGCGAAGCAGAGCTAAGAGGGCACGCGTAATGACGGATTGGAATGATCGCTACTTGAAGGACGATTGCCCGTGGGATAAAGGGGCGGCTGCTCCAGCCTTGGTGGAAATATTGCACCAGGGCACGATCCCGAGTCACGCTCAGGTTTTGGTGCCGGGCTGTGGGTTGGGTCATGATGTGCGCGCGATGGGATCCGCAGGGTATCGGGCGACGGGGATGGATATTGCGCCGCGAGCCGTGGAAACAGCACGGGCCATGGCCGATGACATCGGTGGCGATATGCGTGTTGATTTTATTCAGGGGGATTTTTTTGACCCGTCATGGGCAGAAAAAAAACGTTACGACGTGATCTGGGAGCATACCTGCTACTGCGCCATCCTTCCCGAGCAACGGGCGGCATATGTTGAGGCCGCCTACCGCCTGCTCAAGCCAAACGGTTTATTGCTGGGCGTATTTTTTGCCTTTGGTGAGGATGAGAGTGGGCCACCGTATAAAACCAGGGTCAATGCGCTGCATCGCCAATTTGGCACCCATTTCACCCTTGAGTGGGAGCGCGCACCTGCGCAGTTTTTTCCAAGCAGGAAAGGGGCAGAGTGGCTGATGTGCTTGCGACGTAAGGAGTCGGCCTAGATGTCGGGCCTAGATGTCGGGCATCTTTTCGCCACACGGCATCTTTTCGCCATTGCATCACGCTCGCCGAATGTATATGGCATTTTCAAGCCCCGTGTTACAACGTCTGACATTATTACTACTGACTATGCTTCTCGCAAGTTGCCATAGCAGTTTGCGTTGTAATCTGGGTGCGCCACGATGGATCAAGCCGACTCACGGTGAGGTAAGCGCCTCCAAGCTCCCTGAAGAAAAACGGGCGAAGTTCGAGATGGTCCGAAGTTTTACCAAGGGGGAAAAAGGCTTTGAGCAAGTGCGCAGGGGGATCCAAGAAGGTGACGTGGTTGCCTTCCGGATGACGGGCAGGGAAAAGCGGCATGGGATCCTTCACGGAGATGTGAGGACGGTGAGTTATATGCTGCTCAAGTATGCCCATCTGGCCATTGCGGTGAGGGATCCAGACGACCCGAGCCAGTTACGTTTGTTTACGAGCCAGGGGGCCAGAGGGCCCAACACCAGAGACGGACTGGATGAACTTAAACATCACACCATTGATATTTTCCGGCTGAACCAATGGCAGCAGTTGGATCTGGTGAGGCTGCGCGAATTTGTGGCCACCGTCAAAAGGAAGGCGAACAAGGTATTTGCCTATAACTTTGTCGGTATGGTGGGGATATGGAGCAATTGCCTTGAGCCGCATTCTCCGAGTGAGATTGGTGATGATTACCTTTGCTCGACGGCGGTTGCGGCGGCGCTGCACTATGCGGGATTGGATCTCGATGCTGTCCGTTGTTGTGAGGCATTAAATATGATTAGCCCGTGGCGCGTCGTGACCAGCACGGGACGCATGATTTCGCCAGCAGAGAGGGCGGCTCAATCACGCCTAGTGGCATCGGCGCGCTGAGCCCAACGTGGGTAATCCGAGATTGCATGTTTGCATTAATTTCTCTATGTTCACCGATGGGACTTACTTAGAATCTTGTGTTTAAAAAACGAACAAATATGCTGATTGGGTTGGCGGGATTATTCTGTGTGCTGGTCAATAGTTGTCACACACTCCCGCCGCCAGTGGCACCTGTGCCGTCTCCGATTCGGCCCGCTCCTACGTCGGGGGCATTGGTTGAGGTGGCAGCGAAGGTGCGCGCGAGGATAGGCCCGAGCCGCTCTGGCTTATTGTCGGTTCCAGGTAACCGCGAGGCCTTGGATTATCGACTCGCCTTGATCGATAGTGCGAGGAGCACATTGGATATCCGGATTTTTTTCTGGATGAAAGACCTGACGGGTCGCGTGCTCCTTGAGCGTGTGCTTCAGGCGGCTGACCGCGGGGTGCGGGTGCGCCTGCTTCTTGATGATCTTGTGTTAGGCTTGACCTTTACCGATAAGGAGCTGGCGATGATCCATACACATCCATGTGTGGAGGTGAGGATTTACAATCCCTTTTTTGTCCGGGGCAGGCTCCCGGCGCATGTTTTGGAAATGATGATCAAACCGGCCGAGACGAATCAGAGGATGCACAATAAAAGTATCATTGCCGACCAATCTCTCGCCATCATTAGCGGTCGCAATGTGGGCGATCATTGTTTTGGTCTGGGCCGGCGTTATAACTTAATTGATCTTGGCGTGATGGTATCGGGTCCCGTGGTCGGTGAGATATGCGCGGGATTTGACCGCTACTGGGAAAGTGAGCCAAGCTATGATGTGGCGGCATTTTATCCACACAGGACGGATCTAGGGCTCGATCCATGGAGGGCGAAGTCGAAGGCCCAAATAATCCGTAAAAATCGCAAACTCGGAAATCGTATCCCGATTGGGAAACAGGACTGGAGTCATGTGCTTACGAAGCTAGCAAGTAGGATGCACGCGGGTCATGCCCGATTTGTCGAAGACGCGCCAGAGGTGCCTAGTCCGTCGCGCCCCGTCATCGACGCGTCTCTTCGTCTAGCGGCGATGGCGAGGAAGGATCTGATCCTCGTCACTCCCTACATCGTGCCAGACCAAAGGATGATGGATCTGATTGCGAAAGTCAGGATGCGTGGCGTGCGCGTGCGATTGTTATTGCCGTCGATTGGGTCGAACAACCACCTTGTCGTCCATAACCAATACCAGAAATACCGGAAAATGCTTCTGCGTCGCGGGGTGGAAATCTATGAGTTTAAGCATCGGCCGGGTCAATCGGCACTTCGATATCTTAATGAAGCCACTCGGCCAGCACGCAAGGTCGGGCTGCATTCCAAAGCGGTGGTGGTGGACACCCGATTCTGTTACATTGGCAGCTTGAACTTTGATGGCCGGGCGATGTTTGTTAATACGGAGGAAGGGTTGATCATCGATAGCCCATCGCTTGTGCGCGACCTCAGGCATGACGTGGAAACGTTGATGCAACCAGAGAATACCTGGCGGCTTACGCTCAGTAGGCAGGGGGATTACCTTTGGACATCAGCGGGCAAGGTAAGAAAAAGAGAGCCGACCCTGAGCCTGTTTCAGTCCGTGCTGGAGTCGGTGCTCCGTCCGTTTTCTTTGTGCAGCGCCATCTTCCCTGATCAGCAGCTTTTTCTTGGTTTTGACCCAAGTCATAGGGACGCTATGTGAACCTGACGTTCTTCGTGAGTCACCTGATGGTTCGGGTCAGTGAGCTCACTGGGCGGTCGCGCACCAGGGGCGCCGTGGTGATACGATGCCTACCGGCGATCACGATCATTCATGGGCATTTCTGGTCGCGGCAATTTTTTTAAACAGGAAGAACAGCCCGACGCCAGCAAGCAGCAGGAGAGGCACGCCAATCAGGGGCCGGTAGAAAATCCAAGCGACGGAAATGGTGATCAACGATAAGGGGGCGGCGAGTAAGAAGGCGACGATACCCGTTCCGACACCGACGATGTCCCCCGCGAGGGGAAGCACGTCAGCGACCACGGAGAGAGGTCTAAAGATGAGGTTAAAGCCGATGAACATGACGACAAATCCGACAACCCGCAAAATCCACGTCAGCGTTTGATTGCTTTCTTGCGCGCTATCAAACATGGAGCCTGCTGTGTGGGTTCCGATTTTGAGCATGTTGATGGTGGTGCCCGAATCCCCTTTGAATCGGCTGAAGCTGTTACCTGCCTGCTGGGCAATGATGCTCACCTCGGTAGGCATCGCGGTGAGGAAAGAGACTTTCAGGTCACCGACGGCGGGTGATGCTGGGTTGGGGCCGATGTAATACTGGCCGTTGCTGAGCTGGACTTTCCTGCCATCGATGTCTGCCATGTCGCCCGGAGATGATGGCACCGTGTGGGGGGAAAAATTGTTAATCTTGGCGACGAGTCCGGCGCTTAGTGTGTAGGCTCCGGCCGTGATAGGATCGGCGGTCCACGTTTGAGAACTTAGCGTGGTCGACGGGTTGCTATGATCGCTGGATTTTTTGAACTTACCCGAGTCAATCCGTCCCTCTGCCCAAACTTTTTCATACGTGTAGCGGGTGGTTTTCTCCTCCTTGCCGCCGAGTTTTTTCTTCGTTTCCGTGGATGTGTTTTCCTTCCATTGATACATCTGGACGTGGCGTTTGAGCTTGAGCGCATCCTTGGCCGTGATGCCAAACTGGCTGTCTGTGAGGGTCCCTTCGGCTTGGGTCGTCCCGATGAGGTGGATCAGTTTGCCATCATGGGAGCTGTCCACGGTGGCCGCATCGGCGGACACGCATTCCTTGGCGCCTTGGTTGAGGTCTTTACGGGTTTTGACGGCCCGGCCTTCGTTGATAAACAGCACAGGGAAGGCAATCACAATGAGGATGATCCCTACAAGGATACCCTTGATCGAGGAGCCTATCCGGCTGAGCCAGCCGGTGGTCACGGTTTCGGTAAAACTATCTTCAGCCATAGAGTCACCTTAAAGGATTCCGGGGATGCTTAGCAAACTTAAAACCCACGATGCTGAGGGGCCGCAGCGCATTAAGGTTTTTTGAAGATGGCAACGTGTCGGTCTACGGATTTATTTCGGGCGTCGGTGAGCACGCGGGATGCGTGGTTTCGCTGGGAACAGACAAGTTGGGCACCGAGCCCCTGGATGGCATCAAGCGCGAGCTGGTGTTCACGGTCAAAGTAGGAGGTGATGACCAAGAGGCCATCGTGATCGAGTCGGTGTAGTGCCTCATCGTAAATCTTGGACCACGTGGTATCGCCGTTCCAGAAATTCTGATGACGCATGAAGGCGACATCGAAGTGGTTGTCGAGTTCGCGGAGGTCGGAGAGTTTGGAGGCATCTTGCACGAGGAAATCGGCCTGGGTATTTCCTTGGAGGTGCTTCCATCGTTCCTGGGCTTCACCAATTTCTCGCGCCCTGATATCGACCCCGGTGAGGTGGATATTCTCCGCCCCCTGACCAAAAACATCCGCTAACACCGCGGTCTCATCGGCCCTGCCACAGGCGAGGTTCAGTAGGTTGCGGAACCTCTTGGTGGATCCATTAGGCAGAGGGACACCGGATTGCTCGAGTGTCCCAGCAAGCAGCTCGCGCAGTTGCGTGAGGTCGCCATCAGTATGAACGTTGCTGAACTTCGGGGGCATCGATGGTTGAAAGTCTACTTTTCAAGCCCTCCTCTAGCCTCTGCGGATTTCAGATCCTTTGAAGCGGATCATGATGCGGAACACCTTTTTCTCGCGGCATTCGATCTTACCGGTTTTGAGATCAAACCGAGACGGGATCTCCTTGCGGTGGATATCGACGGAGGCAAAAAATCCACGCTCGGAAAAAACATCGATGAGCATAGTGATGGCTTTCGGTTTGCCTAGCAGGCTGTCCTCGGTATTGACGTGTGCGCGGCCGGAGATGGCGTGCGGCACAATGATGGGCATGATTTTATCCTGAATCAGCTCCACCACATCGCGGAATAATTCCTGCTCTTCGAGGTGATACCGGTCGAGTCGATAAACGAGGTCGCGCCGAGCGTGATTGATGATGTCAGCGGCTTCGGGGAGGTTGCGCAGCACATCGTATGTGCGCGGGTCGAGTTCCAATGAGCTCTGGTATTCCAGTTCCTTAAAGATATTAGCCTGCACCGCATTGAGGGGAAGCTGAGCGTTAATTAAGTGGTAGTGGAAGATTTGTTTTAACGAGATCAAGGCATCGTAGGTTTGCTCCTTAAACGTCCGATAGCGGTTACGGGCAAGCTCTTCGTTGGTATCCGTCGGGCGTTCTTCAAAAAGTTGTCCGCTGCCGGTGCGTTTGACTTCCTCGTTGTGGGCGATGACTTCACGGCCGCGTTTTAACTGACGGGCAATACTTTCTGCCTCATCGATAAAGAGGACCATGATATGGTAGATGGGCTGTTTGAAGTGCACCTTGAGCGGGGTATCTTGGAACTCGCGGCGCAAGGTGACCATTTGATCGTAAAGCATTTTGATGCACTCGACCTGCACCTTGGTGCGCGGAAAGCCATCGAGGACAACCCCTTCGCGGTATGTGGGGTCGAGCATTTTACGAAACAGGATGTCCACCACATCACGATCGTTGATCATGTGGCCTCCGTCCTTGAGTGCTTTCATCTCGGGTGAATCAAGCAATGAGCTGATAACGATGGGGTCGCTTGTGATATCGCGGACCTTGCAGATGTAATCCGTGTTGGTTCCTTTACCGGAGCCAGGTGCTCCACCGAGTAAAATAAGCTCCTTCGGGAAGCGCATCCTATCCCGTCCTCTCTCAGCCTCCAGCTTGTCCCAGACCGCATTAAAAATCATCAGGGCGTCTTTGATTTCAAGGTCGGGATTTTGCGCGGGTGTTGAATCTGGCGTGCTCACGGGCATCTAGGTAGAGGAAATGGGGGAGAAAGTCGAGCCTATTGCGGTAGTTTGGCGGGCTTATCGTGTGGCCCTGTCATCATGGGAAAAACGAGGGAGGAAGTGATCAGCAAAATAATGGAAATTGATCGAGATAGGTTGATAAATTCGGAGAAATCCATCCGTATAGCATGTGCTATGAACAATCAGTTTGATCGAAGAAAATTTATCACGACGATGGGGTTGGCTGCGGCCAGCACGGCGATTCCAAGCCTTGGGGCATCCTTGAACACAAACAGTAAGCTGCGCATCCTTCAAATAGGCGTGGGTGGAATCGGCGGGCTGGACAGAGGGCAACTTGCCAAAAATCCCAAAGTAGAAATCGCCGGTCTTTGTGATGTGAACCAGAACAACCTTGATAAGGTTGCCCAAGAGTTTCCCAAGGCATTGACCTACAATGATAGCCGTCAAGCGTTTGAAAAGGACATGGATAAATACGACGCGGTGCTTGTCTGTACCCCAGATCACACCCACGCGGTGATGGCGTTGCATGCTTTGGCCCATGACAAACACCTCTATCTCCAAAAGCCTGTGGTACATCAACTCGATGAAGTCAGAATGCTTAAGAAGGCACTTGCCGCAAAACCCAGATTGGCCACTCAGATGGGTAATCAGCGATCTGCAATTCAGGGCCGTAACCAAGCGATTGAGATCATTAAGTCCGGAGCTCTTGGAAAAACTCTCTCTGCTTGGGCATGGACGGGAAAAGTCGCTAATAACTCCTACTTTACAGATCCATGGATGGAAAAATACATCGAGGGTGGAGCTGCTCCCGCTCACATCAAGTGGGATCTCTGGAAGCATTGCTGCACGGAAGATGTGCCCTACCACAGTCATCTTGCCACGAGGAAGTGGCGGACCTACTGGGAATTTGGTGGTGGTCAGTTGGCTGACTGGTGTTGCCACCTCCTCGACGCGGTTTATCATGCCTTGGATCTGGATGTTCCCATCGCGGTGCAGACGGAGACGCCGAAGCCCTCCACCTCAGTCGGGCATTCCGCCTATAACCAATCTCGGATCACCTTTAACAAAACCGCCCACACGGTGGGGGATCATTTTGTCCTGCACTATAATGATCACGGCATTCATCCGCCGTGTGCGGAAACGGGTCTGCCATTTGGCGCGCGGTTCGGAACGAACAGCACGATGTTTGTTTGCGAAAACGGAACCTTGGTCCTTGCCGCCAACGGCAAAATGTCCATCTATCAAAATAGGAAAAAAGTGGATAACTTCCCCATGCCCCAAGTCGCTCGACGGAGTCACTGGGACGAGTGGGTCGATAACTGTTTCGGTGGGAAGCATGCCTTGCTTGGCGATCTTAACATAGGGTCACGCGTCACCGAAGCCGGGCTCCTTGCTGTCAAGGCGACACACTACCCGAACAGGAGCCTCGCTTGGGATTCCAAAGCCTCTCGCTTTGAAGTCGATGCCGTTAACAAAAAAATCCTCAAAAGAGAATACCGGAAGGGCTTTGAACCTCCCGCGCAATTCAGCTAAAACACGCTTAAGAAAGCGCTTGATCAAGAACCCCTGCCGCCAGCTCTGAATAATCGAGCTGCGCGGCAGCCTCTTGCCCCCGCGCACTCATTTTCGCCCAGGTTTTCTGGACGATACGTTGCATTTTTTCTTCTTCGGTATTCTCAATCAAATCATCAAATTGGTGTTTGAGAAATACCAAGCAAAGCGCGTCCTCGAGCGTTTGGCAGTCGGGATCTGTTTTCAGGTTTTGTTTTTGATTCAGTGCCTGCACCCGCTCGATCGTTGATTCAGGATAGCCGATGTCACGCAGGATGGCGGCTGACTTTTCCGCGTGAAATTTTTTTAATCCGGCGCGCCACTTGAGGTATCCGGCGCGCCCCATCGGCTGAGTGTTACGCGGGACTTCCCACCGGCAGATATGCTGGCATCGGGATGCGAGGCGCAATGGTTCTGAGGCATGGGGGTCGAGCGTGAGCACGGCATCGGTCAGACGTTTGGCAAAGACAAGCTCCTTGGCTTGTTCGGTGCCATCGCTGATCAAGGTGTTGGGGTCTTGGGCGTTAGCGGCATCGAAGTGCTCGAACGCCTTCTGGAGTGCTGATTCATCATGCATGCATCAAGATTGCTTCGCTGGACGCCGATGGGCAACCACGATTTTTTACAACGCCTGTCATCCTTGTGATGCCACCCAGACGCCCCCCCGTCCGTTTTCATGGCGGGCAATTACGTTGGTTCGATGACAACATGATAAGATTGGACATTACATGGTCGGCATGTGATCGTTGTTGTTCATATTCATTCAAATTAAACCGTGTCTATCATCAATCGAACGTTTTCATTTTTACTTTCTATTTTTCTTTCCCTTCCCCTTGTCGGGGCTGCTGCTGCGGGCTTGCTTGAGGATCAACAAAGGATCCTGTTTCTAGGGGACAGCATTACTCAAGGAGGAAGCTATGTGGCGAACTTCGATGCTTGGCTGGTGAAGAAATTTCCCGACCGCCGGTTTACGGTGATCAATGCCGGTTTAAGCAGTGAAACGGTTTCGGGCCTGAGCGAAGAAAACCATGCCGGTGGTAGATTTCCACGTCCCTGCTTATTTGAACGTTTGGAGAGAGTTCTCGCTAAAACCAAGCCCGATCTCATTGTTGCGTGTTATGGTATGAACTGTGGTATCTATAAGGAGTTAGAAAATGAGAGATACGCCCGCTACCGCAATGGCATTCTACGCCTACGTGCCGCCGCCCGACAATACGGGGCTGAGGTCCTTCACGTGACGCCACCAATTTTCGACAACCATGGCAAGGCTGGGTTTAATTACGACAGCGTGCTTACAAAATACGCTGAGTGGCTTGTAAAGCAGAGGGAGCAAGGATGGAACGTGGTCGACCTTCACTCTGACATGCGAGCCAAGGTTGACGAGCGAAGGAAGCAACATCCTAGGTTCACCGTGCAAAAAGATCAAATCCATCCAAACGGCGACGGGCACTGGATCATGGCCCAATGTCTCATCCATTATTTTGGAGACTCAGTGTCTGCTCAATTGACCTCTGCGCAAAAACTCCTTGATGGCCCGAGGCTCAATGCCATCACCCAGCGAATGCGGAGTTATCAAAAAGCGATCCACGCAGAAACGAAACCCCTGCGCCCCAATGTGCCCCAAGGCGGCACCCTCGAGTCGGCTGCGGCTGAAGCTAAGCAGCTCGAGGGTCGTATTTATGGCGGCATGTGATGCAGACGGTTTAGTCATCTCTTGAGATCTCTCCAGAAGATTCTAGCAGGATCTTCCGGCCGCTCTCTGTCTGGTATTTCCCTCCTCCCCCTAGCATTGCACGGCAATGTGGACTCGACTTTATCACGACTTTGCCCCATGAGTTTCTCCGCCATGAATCGTTCGTATATCCTCCTCTTGATCCTCGCATTGTTCGCCAACTTTTCTCAGCCATTGCGCGCACAGCGCAGTCTCATCACGCTGACGGAAGGCTGGAACTTTAAACATGGTGACATCGTAAAAGCAGAGACAATCGCATTCGATGACAGCCGTTGGGAACCGATCACGATCCCGCACACCTGGAATGACCCGAAAGAACCTCAGATGGTAACCAAGGGGGCACGATACTTGCGTGGCCCTGGTTGGTACCGCAGAATACTGGACTTTCCAGAAGTCTCACCGGATCAACGCACATTTCTCCGTTTCGAAGCCGCCGCAGTGGTTGCTGATATCTATCTCAACGGAACCAAGCTCGGCCAGCACCGTGGCGGTTTCACGGCTTTCACTTACGAAATTTCCGAAGCGATCAAACCCGGCAACAATCTGCTCTCGGTGCGCGTCGATAATTCACGCTTCAATGATGTGCCCCCTCTCAGCGGTGACTTCACTGTCTTCGGCGGTCTTTACCGCCCAGTGCACCTGATCCAGACCGGTTCTCTTTGTATCAGTCCGCTGATCCACGGTAGCAGCGGTGTCAGCTTGCGGCAATCCAACGTCAGCGCCCATGAGGCTACGGTGACGGTGACCACCCATCTATCGAATCAGGGCAGCAAGCTGAAAACCTTCACCCTTCGCACCACCGTTAGCGATGCCAATGGTAAAACCGTCACTCAGCAAGAAACAGAACACAATGCGGACAGTTCATCCGTGAATCAATCGCTGAAGGTAAGTGAACCCCATCTTTGGCATGGCACCGAGGACCCTTACCTCTATGCCGTCCATGTCGAACTGATCGCCGATGGTAAAGTCGTCGATAGGAAGTCCGAGCCACTGGGCCTGCGCTTTTTCAACTTCGACAAGGATAAGGGCTTTAGCCTCAACGGACAGCCATTGCGCCTGCGCGGTGTCTGTCGCCATCAGGACCGTGCTGAAAAAGGCTGGGCCATCAGCAATGAGGACATGGAAGAGGATATGGCTCTCATCCGCGAAATGGGTGCCAATGCCGTCCGCCTTGCGCATTATCCACATTCCGATTACTTCTTGCAACTTTGCGACCGCAGTGGACTGCTCGTATGGTCTGAGATCCCACTGGTCAACGAAATCCGCGAACCGGAACCCTATCTCAAAAATTCCATCCAACAGCTTGAAGAAATGATCGCCCAGCTTGGTAATCACCCATCGATTGTCACTTGGGGCCTCTGGAACGAACTGCAGGGCGGCGCACCTGCCTTGCCGGTCATCCAAAATCTCCACAATCGAGCTCACCAGCTCGACCCCACCCGACCGACAACCGGTGCCTCTTTCAAGGGGTCACGAAAATGGTGCCCTGAAGCCCATAAGGTGACCGACTTGCTGGCCCTCAACGCCTACCCTGGGTGGTATAGTGGCCACCCTGATGACATGGGCGACATCCTCGACGACTTTCGGAGATTTGCGCCCAACCAGCCGATCAGCGTCAGTGAATACGGGTCCGGAGCCAGCCTGTTTCATCACCAGCAGAATATGGAGCAAGGTCCCAACCCCCGCGGTTGGTGGCACCCAGAAGAATGGCAGGCGCTCTCGCATGAGAAACACTGGAAACACATCGAAAGCCGACCTTATGTCTGGGGGTCCTTCATCTGGAACATGTTTGACTTCTCTAGCGCCGGACGCCGCGAGGGACAGGTGATCGGTATGAATGATAAAGGCCTCGTGACCCACGACCGCAAACGTCGCAAGGACACGTTTTTCTTCTACAAGGCTGCGTGGTCGAAGCATCCGGTGCTTCACATCACGAGCCGCCGACACACCCTGCGGATGGAGCCCGATACCTCGCTTAAGATCTACGGCAACGGCAAAAACCTCAAGCTCACCCTCAACGGTGAAGCGCTGCGGGCCGACAAGCAGGACGGGGTAATTTACATCTGGGACAAAATCACCTTGGAAATGGGCTCCAACATTCTCGTTGCCACGTCCGAGCACAACGGGAAGACTATTTCCGATTGGGTGAACTGGACCTACGCTCCGGACGGCAAACCGGAACGAAAATCGACCAAAAGATGAATGCTGGATAATGAGGCAGGGCGTAGACAAAAACCAACAAGAAGGATGAGATTTTAATTAAGACACAGAGCAGAAAGACAAAGCATGAAGATTTTCAAAATAGCATCTATGATGATGCTCGCCTGCGTTTCGATCGATGCAGAGGAGCCCATGATCGTTGCTCATCGAGGCGCCTCACGGGTTGCACCAGAGAATACCATCCCTGCCTTTAAGCGGGCATGGCAACAGGGGGCCGATGCCATTGAAGCCGATTTCCACCTAACAAAAGATGGCCATATAGTTTGTATTCATGATCGAAATACCCAAAAGGTATCAGGTGTGAACCTTGTTGTCAGGAGTGTTGCCTTAGCTGAATTGAGGCGACTGGATGTAGGTTTGAGTCATAGTAAAGCATACAGGGGCACCGTTATGCCAACGATTGAAGAGGTTTTTGCGATCATCCCCGAGCAGAAATCCATCTACATCGAAATCAAGTGTGGTTCAGAGATCATTCCTGTGTTGCTCGAAGAAATCGAGAAATCCAACCTCAAGTACGAGCAGGTTGTCGTTATTTGCTTCAACAAGAAAATTGTCCAAGAACTGAAAGCAAAAGCCCCTGAGATAAAGGTCTTATGGCTGTCTGGATTCAAGAAGGATAAATCGGGAAATATACACCCATCTCCCGAAACGGTTCTGACAACCTTAAAGCAAATCAAGGCGGATGGTTTTAGCTCCACCCACGAAATGATTGACGAGGATTTGATCAAAAAAATAACAAATCATGGGTATGAATATCATGTTTGGACGGTTGACGAGGCAAAGGTCGCAAGGCGATTCAAGAGGTGGGGAGCGAAGTCAATCTCTACCAATGTTCCTGGCTACATAAGAAAAAATCTTGTCGAACAAGATGCGGTGATAAAAAGCCGATAGTGATTGGGCGGGTAAAATTGCCAGATAAAATTGCCAGGCATCGAGCGTCAGTTTTCGTGGCTTGCGGTGTTTTGGCGGCTGGGTATCATTCCTTGCAATGGATAGAACGAAGCTCAAGAGAGAGTCATTAGAGTTATGCCAAATACTGATGACCATGGCATTGGTGACTCTGCCGGTCATCATCGCTTACTACTTTTGCCGTGATTATCCAGGTAAGGATAATGGACCAGAGAATGCACCTTTGGCCGCTTGCGTCGTTGCGCTAGTATGGACACCTCTCTACCTGGGTGTGAGAGACCTCTTTTCCGAGCATCAGCATAAGCTGAACGCGGGACTGCTTGTTATCTTTGTGCTTCTGGCCCTTCAAGTGACCATCGGTAACCCGAAGTTTTAGATTATTCTAGCTGATAGCCATGCAGACGAAGCGTCAACGGGTGCGGCATGGTTGGGGTAGGGTGGCTTACTTGAACTGAAGTTCTGAAAATGGGATCTTGTGGGATATCACAGATTTTCCCTTGTGATCAATCACGCGAAGCTCAACGTATTGGTCCTTCCAGTTGAGGTCGATCACGCCGGCATTGAGTTGAGCATAGGCCTTGCCGATACGGAATGAGTTTTTCGTCTTCGCCCATCCGGGGTGGGCGTGAGTCATTCCGCTACTGGTAAAGTCGTAGAGCGGGTAGCCACCGATGTCCACCTTGGACAATTCTGCAAAGTGAACGTCACCAGAGATGACGATCGTCTGGTGGGCTTTGAATTGCTTAAGCAGGCGAAATAGCCGTTGTTGCTCATGCGGGACATGTCCCCAATTCTCCATACCCTTCTCCACGGCAAGCATCTGGATGCTGCTGGCGATGATGCGGAAGTCCGCGGGCACCTGAAGTTGCTGCTCGAGCCACTTCCACTGGGCATCACCGAGCAGGGTCATGCTGGTGTCATCAGTGGGACGATACCAGCCGACAATGTTGTCAGGGCGTTCGCCTTTTTTGTACTGGGTTCGCGGTAACTTGTCGCGGAAATAGCGGGTGTCTAATAAGATGATCTGACAGACCTGTCCTTGTTGGCCGAACGTGTGAGAGCTGTAGATGCCTGGGCGTTGCCGGCGGATAGACCCTTCTGGCTCTTTAAAGAAATCGAGGAAGATTTTTTCAGATTCTTTCCTCATCGGGTAATCATTTCCGCCATCATTGTCACCGTAATCGTGATCGTCCCATGTGGCGAGCATTGTGCATTTTTCCTGCAATTCTTTGAATCCCTTTTGTTCGCGAAGCTCATCGTATTTTTTTTGAAGGACATTCATGTCCTTCGTGTCGCCATAGATGTTATCGCCTAAAAAGACAAAGACATCGGGGCGCTCACCAAGAAGTGCTTGATACATTCCGTCCGTGCTATTTCGCGGATTGTTGCAGGCACCGAAGGCGATACGAGACAGGGTGAGATCGAGATGGTTTTCGCTTTTGACGGGATCGGATTGACCGTGGATGAACGGACCACATGCCACAAAGACAATCGTTAGAGTGAGAAGGGTATGATGACGTTTCATAGATGATAGGCTGTTGACGCCTCTCATGCTGGTCCGCATTCATCGACCGTTCAAGGTTTTCTTATTTGATCCTAGGAGGCGTCTTTCTTGCTTGGGTGACGGGTGTCATCGTCCTGCATGTTGAGCGGGTCTTCTGGGGTATCATGCCAGAGAAGCAGTCCACGGAAGAAGTTTTTAAAGGATGAGGTTCCGGCGTCCATCTCGCGTTGGATTTCTTGTGCGGCTTGTTCATCGGAGTCACATTCTTCGATGCGTTGCCGTATCTCTGGGATGCGGGTTTTGATTTCTTTTCCCAGTTCGTTGATCAGTTGCTCATCGCCGTCGCCCTTGAGCGCCTCGAGTCGACCGCGTAATAACCGCTGGGTATTACGGAAGCCAACACTCAGGTGGGCCAGTTGCCGGATATCGAGGTCTTCGGGGTGTCGCAGGAGCAGGTTTTCGACATGCGATGACATTTCTTTTTCCAATCGTCTGAGCCGTTGGTCACAGGCGTCTAGGTGGTGGTCAAATTGGTGCTCGAGATCAGCACAGAGGGAGGTTAGTTCATCTTTCATAGCGATTGATCATCGCATAAAGGCGGCTAGGACGCAAGTCGGCAATGATGCCTTGAATCATTGGATCGGTCATGGCGCGCCGATGTAAAAACTGGTGAATCCATCGCCAGTTTCTTCCTCCACAACTGAACGCGAGGGCTGAGGCTCCGTCCAGAATCACCGCGTCCTTGACAGCGGTGCCACGGGCGGCCAGTTCTGTGGCGTGCCGATTACGGCGTGAGATAATGATGCCCACCGACCCTTTACTTGATATTCTTTATTGTGATCCCGCGTTTGTGGTGGTCAACAAGATGAGCGGTATGCTTTCGGTGCCAGGGCGTGGGCCAGACAGGGTGGATAGTGTGGTGGATCGCGTTAAAAGAATGTTTCCTGGGTGTATCGAGCATCCTGCGCCGCACCGGCTTGATATGGATACCTCTGGCTTGATGGTTGTTGCGCTGACCGCTGAGGCCCACAGGCATTTATCAATTCAGTTTCAGGATCGGCTGACGAAGAAGCGCTATGTGGCTTTGTTAGAGGGGGTTCTGGACGGGAAAATGGGAACGATTGAGCTGCCATTCCGACTGGATGTGGAAAATCGTCCCCTTCAGATATACGATGAGGTTCACGGCAAGATGGGCACGACGCATTGGGAGAAAGTGGCGGTGGAGGGGTCGGATACACGTGTTTCCTTTGTTCCGGTGACCGGGAGAACCCACCAGCTACGTCTGCATGCTTCCCATGAAAAGGGTTTGGGGATCCCGATTGTGGGTGATCCGTTTTATGGAAATGGCACAGGTCCTGGGCTGATGAAACTTCACGCCTGTGAGCTGAGCTTCGCACACCCAGTGACGGGTGAGCCGATGGCGTTCGAGTCGGCACCCGATTTTTAATTTTATGACGAAATCGGGGTATGTTTTTATTGCCAATGGCGGAATCACAACTTAGTAACTCTCCACGTCGCACGATCTGCGATCAGAAATAGATCATTTGCGGGTATAGCATAGTGGTAATGCTCCAGCCTTCCAAGCTGATTAGGAGAGTTCGATTCTCTCTACCCGCTCCATCTATACAATATCTACTCGGGGTCTTGACGCCTGAGTGGCAGGGTGCAGAGTCCGGCCGCGACAAGCATCCCGGCACTGGTCCAAAGGCAAGCGGGCAGCCCACCGACGAGAAACATGACACCGGACAGGAGTGTGCCGACGAGTCGACCCCACGCATTGGCCATGTAGTAAAATCCGACGTTGATGGCAACGTCATCGTGGCTTGTGAATGAGAGGATCAGGTAGGAATGCACGGCGGAATTGACGGCAAAGATGACGCCAAAGATCGCTAGGCCAGTCAGCAGTGATACGATGGGGTAGAGTTCGATCTGCACCGCTGCGGCAAGGGCGGTGGTGGTCAGGGTGAGCAGTCCAACCCAGCGAAGCGCCGAGCTGCCCGGATGCTTTGCTTGGATGAATTTGGGCGCGCTCGCCTGCACAATGCCGTAGCCGACCACCCAGGCGGCCATCAACGCGCCCACTTGATTGAAACTCCAGTCGAGGCTCGATTTAAGAAACACAGGCAGTGCTACGACAAACCAAACATCACGTGAGGCAAAGAGAAAGAACCGAGCGGCGGAGAGCCAGTTGATCTCGCGACTTTTTGAAAAGAGCTGAGTGAACTTCACCTTGCGTTTGCTTTTCCCCATGTCCTGTTTCAGAAAAACGACAGCGGCCATCAGCACCATCCCGAGCGCCCCCGCCATGCACCAGAGTGCTTGGGAAAAGCTGAGCCAGCTCAGGAGCAATCCACCGAGCAGAAACCCGACACCTTTGAGGGCATTTTTCGATCCTGTCAGGAGGGCAACCCACCGAAAGAGCGTGCCTTGATGGACAAGGAGTTTAACGGCACTTTTTGAGCTCATTTTGGTCAGGTCCTTGGCGATGCCGGAGAGTGCTTGTGAGGTCATGACATAGGTCACGGACCATGCCGCGGCCCAAGAGGGGTCCATGAGTGAGAGCATCAGCAGCGCGACCACCTGCAGGGTTAGCCCAGCAAAGAGGGTGGATTTTAGCCCAACACGTGAGCCGATCCAGCCGCCTAACAAATTAGTGAGGACCCCGCAAAATTCATAGAGGAGAAACAGGAATGCCAGGCTGACGGGTGAGTAGCCGAGTGTGTGAAAATGCAATAAGACCAGCATTCTCAATGCCCCATCCGTGAGGGTAAACCCCCAGTAGGATGCGGTGACGGCGGCATAGCTTTTGATGTTCATCGGGCAGGCGTCAGGAACAGCTTCGAGCCACTTTTTGAGCCAACTCCATCATCCGGCTCGCATACCCCCATTCGTTGTCATACCAGACGAGGAGTTTGAGCTGCGTGCCATCCGTCACCATGGTGGATAGGGCATCGACGATTCCAGAGCGTGGATCGTTGGTGTAATCGGCGGAGACCAGTGGCCTCTCCTCATATCCGAGGATGCCTTGGAGTTCACCTTGTGATGCTTGTTTGAGTAAAGCGTTGACCTCATCGACGGTGGTCGGGTTGGGCAGTTCAAAAACGCAGTCGGTTAACGAGGCATTGAGCAGGGGGATGCGGACGGCGACGCCATCGAGTTTGCCTTGGAGATCGGGATAAATCATGGTGATGGCGGTGGCGGATCCAGTGGAGGTAGGGATCAGGGAGTTCAGGCACGAGCGGGCGCGGCGGAGGTCACTATGCGGTGCATCCACGATGACCTGGGTGTTGGTGACATCATGCATGGTGGTGATCATGCCGTGGACGATGCCAAGGTTTTCATGAATCACCTTGATGACTGGGGCAATGCAGTTGGTGGTGCATGAGGCGGCGGTGAGCAGGTGGTGGCGGGTCGGGTCGTAGAGGTGATCGTTGCATCCCATGACAACGTTGAGGGCACCCTCTTTGACGGGGGCCGCCACGATGACTTTTTTGACACCGGCATCGAAGTAAGGTTGCAGGTCTTCGGGTGTGCGATAGGCCCCGGTGGCATCGATGACGATATCGACCTCGGTGAGATCCATAGCCGCTGGGGTGGGTGCGTTGCTGAAGGCGACACGCTGGTCGCCGACTGAAAGGCTATGGGCATCGTGGCTGATGTCACGATCCCAGTGACCATGCACGGTGTCGAACTCGAGTAAATGGGCGGCCGTCTCTGGGCCGCCGTGGAGTTCATTGATCCGGGTGATGGTGTAGGCGGGGTCATCCCAGCCGGCGCGGAAACCGAGGCGGCCCATACGGCCAAATCCATTGATTGCGATGTTCATATTGATAGGTGGTGCGTTGAAATAAATGCTTAACAGCAGGCTTGCGTAGGAGTGCAGAGTTCGGGTCGACCCTGACAACAGTCGTCAGAAAGAAAGGCCATGAGGTCACGCATCCCGCTGATGCGGAGTCGGTAAGTGATCGACCTGCCAACACGGTCGGACTCGATGAGCCCCGCGTGACTCAGCTCTTTGAGATGAAATGAGAGTGTCGGCTTCGGGGTCTCGAGTTGTTGGGAGATATCACCCGCGCAGAGCCCGCGCTCGCCATGGCGAACCAAGAGGCGAAATATGTCAAGGCGCGTCGGCTGTGCTAACGCGGAGAGTGCGGTCACTGCTTCGTTTGGTTTCATGTTTATGAAAATGACAAAGGATGGGGTGTTGGTCAAGGATTCGCTGAGTGACGAAGTCGTCACTTAAGGGGAGCAAGGAAGGGAGCATCCCGGTGTGTGGGAGGAAATTTTTGACAATTCGCTGGTCGGATATCGGAGTATCATCCATGGATATAGTCATGACGACTTCTGGACATACCGAGGCTACGGGCCTGAGTGATCGGCTTGAAGCCTGTTACACGGGTGCAGTATATGATGTGTTGCGGGCCAAGGGTTACCCGAATCAAGTTTTGCCGCAGACGATTCGACCCTTGCTTCCTGAGCGAAAACTTGCGGGGAAAATTTATACCATCAGCGGGTCAGCAAAACCTAATCTCGACGGGCATCAGACGCTGCTTTCTTGGACGGAAATGTTGTCACGTGCGCCCAGTGGCTCGGTGGTGATGGTGCAGCCCAATGACTCGACCATGGCCCACATGGGTGAGCTCTCGAGTGAGACCATGACCCTGCGTGGGGTGCGCGGTTATATTGTCGATGGTGGATGCCGTGATTCGGCATTCATCCGCAACATCGGATTCCGCGTATTTTGCCGTTATTACACGCCGGTTGACGTGGTTGGCCGCTGGGAGGCGGAGACATTTGGTGAGCCTATTGTGATAGGGGGGGTGACCATTCACTCTGGTGATTATGTATTGGCTGATGATGATGGGATTGTTGTTATTCCTGGCGCCATGATCGAGGAGGTGGTCACGGAAGTGGAAACCGTACTCAACACGGAAAGCCTCGTTCGTAAGGCGATCTTGGATGGAATGGACCCGAAAGAAGCCTACCTTAAATATGGAAAATTCTAACGATCAGGAAGTATATGAGGCCCGACAAGGTGGTGGGCTATTGCGCTTGTCGCCCGATGATAACGTGCTGATTGCGACCCGTGTAATTTCGGCGGGCAGTCGCGTCGAAATAGATGCGGCGTCATGGATCTTGAAAAACCAGATTGGTCTGGGGCACAAGATCGCTGCGCGGGCGATTGCGCAGGGGGAAAAGATTATCAAATGCCACGTTGCGATTGGATCCGCGACTGAGCCGATCGCGCCTGGGCAGCACATTCACTTACACAATATGAAGAGCGACTACCTGCCGACCTATGACCGGGGTGGGTTGGTCTAAACCGATGACGACACGATGAAACAAAACTTCAATGGCTACCTCCGCGGTGACGGACGCAAAGGGATACGTAACCAACTGCTGGTCGTCTATCTTGTCGAGTGCGCCCATCATGTGGCGCGTGAGATCGCAACGACTTATCGTGATCAAGGGGCGCAGGTTGTCGGCTTTAGCGGCTGCTACCCCAATGCCTACGCCGATCGCATGATGAGTGCATTGTGCACCCACCCGAATGTGGGAGGGGTGTTGTTGGTTTCGCTTGGTTGTGAGAGCTTCGACCGTAAAAAACTTGCGGCCACTGTGGCGGAGAGTGGTCGGCCGGTAAACACGCTCGTGATTCAACAGCATGGTGGAACGAGGACAACCATTGAGCAAGGGAAGGCATGGGCTGAGCAAACGCTCGCTATCATGAAAAACTCGCCGAGGGTGCCGATGTCGGTGGACGAATTAGTGATTGGCACCATTTGTGGGGGGTCGGATGCGACCAGTGGCATCACAGCAAACCCAGCGATCGGCCGAGCATTTGATCGCTTTGTGGCCGAGGGTGCCTCTGCCATTTTTGAGGAAACGGGGGAACTCATCGGATGTGAAGATATCCTGGAACAGCGCGCCGTGACCCCAGAGTTGGCTAAGATCCTACGTGGATCGGTTGAGAAAGCCGCGCGGTATTACACGACCTTAGGCCATGGAAGTTTTGCTCCAGGAAACTCCGAGGGTGGCTTGACCACGCAGGAGGAAAAATCATTAGGGGCCTACAGCAAGAGCGGAGACTCGATGATTTCGGGTCTGTTGAAACCAGGCGACCGCCCGGCATCGGGCGGGCTTTACCTGCTCGACGTCGTCCCTGATGGTGCGGTGCGGTTTGGGTTCCCGAATATCAACGACAATGCTGAAATCGCGGAGCTCGCGGCCTGCGGTGCGCACCTTATTTTATTTTCGACTGGGCGTGGTTCCGTGGTGGGCTCCGCCGTATCTCCCGTGATCAAAGTCTGTGCCAACCCAGAAACCTATCGCAACTTAAGCGACGATATGGATATTGATTCCGGAAGAATCCTCGAGGGGAAAGCAACCCTCGAGGAGGTGGGAAAAGAAATTTTTGATCTGTCCATTGAGGTTGCCGATGGTAGGCTAACGGCGTCTGAATCACTTGGACACCAGGAATTTGTGCTCGGATATAAAACATTTGAGCCCACGGGGCCGGCTTGCCACCCGACATCTGGCTAACTTTTTCCCTCTTTTCCCATGAACCTTGAACTCGATAACAAAGTGGCCATCATCACCGGTGGAGCCAAAGGGATAGGCGAGGGGATTACCCGCGCCTTTGCCGCTGAAGGCGCTGTCGCCGTTATCCTCGGTCGGAACGCCGATGAAGCGCAGGCAATCATCGATGACCTTGCCGCGCAGGGGCAGCGTGCCGACGCTTTTCACGCGGAAATGACCTGTGAAAATGATATCAAAACGGCTGTTTCCGCCATCCTCTCTCAATACGGACGGATCGATGTCATTGTCAACAATGCTGGTGGCAATGATGCTGTGGGGTTGCGGGCGACACCTGACCAATTTGCCACGTCACTGGAGCGTAATGTCGTGCACTACTTCACACTGGCCCATTATGCGCTCGATGCCCTGATCGAGAGCGGAGGCAACATCGTCAATATTGGCTCAAAAACGGCCGAGACAGGACAAGGAAATACCTCTGGATATGCTGCCGCCAAGGGAGCTATCAACGCGCTGACCCGTGAGTGGGCGTTGGATTTGGCCACCGTTGGAGTGCGTGTTAATTGCGTGGTTCCTGCCGAAGTCATGACCCCGCTCTATGAACGCTGGCTGGAAAAAGCACCCGACCCCGTGCGGGCGCGCGAGCAGCTTGATCGCACCGTGCCATTGGGGCATCGCACCACCACCATCGCTGAAATAGCAGATACCGTGGCTTTTATCGCTTCAGCACGGTCGTCTCATACCACGGGACAGATTATTTATCCAGATGGTGGCTATGTGCACCTGGACCGAGCATGCACAGCGGATACCTCCCACCTTTGATGCGGCGCAGCTGTGGAGGACGTGCCACGCGAGAGCGGCGGGCATCTTAGGATACTTAGCTGTCTGATTTTTTGGGAGTGGGTTTGCTTATCGCTATTTTACCATCCGTGCGCATGATCTGGGTTTTTGTCGGCCGCAAAATGGGAGCGGGAGAGGCATGCAGATCTTGAGTGGATATCGGGCTGGGGGGGACGCTCATGACCTGAGTCGGCGCTGGCTGAGGCACGGGGATCGGCTCATGGGCAGGAGCTGCCGGCGGTGTAAAGGCAACGGGTGTAGGCGGAGCAACGGGTGTAGGCTGTGCGATGGGGGCCGGCTGTGTGATGGCGGCCGGCTGTGTGATGGGGGCCGGTTGTGGCGTGGGGGGGAGGGGTTGTCCGCTGCTGGAACCTGTTGCGGGTGCGGCTTGAGTGGCCTGCTGGGGTGTGAGTTGTTGGCCAGCACCCCGTAATGGATCTACCAATACATCCTTAGGGTTGACGCGGTCCATGGGGATGGTGACGGCGGGTGGTGGGGTGGGTTCGGCGTTCACTCGGCTCGACTGCAGATACATATCGTGCACCACGCTTTCTGCGGTTACCTCTTCAAGGTTGGGTATTTTGATCGGTGTTGTGTGCCCTGCCATGGCTTTTTTGAGCTGCTCGGCTTCGTGGGCATCGCGTTTGATCCATGGAAGCTCTCCGAGATGTGGTTTCTCCTCATTGAAGTCGCCCCAGATTTTTTCTTTATCGTCCGTCCACATGAGGAAGTGCTCCAGATCGGAGTTGGCGAGGCTATCATCCTCCGTCATGCACGCACCGTAGAATCGAGCGGCTTGCATGACCATGCCGTAGTGCATCAGGGCGTTGGCGATGCCCAAATTTTGCACAGGTTTGCCTTTGTTGTGTTTTTGGAGAGCATTGATGAGACGGATGGCTCTGTGGGGTGTGCCTTTTCCTAAAATTTTAATGGCAAACCCGAGTTCCAAGTCGATGGAGGGGATTTCAGGGGCGTCCCAGATGATGTCCGCGGCTTCAGCGGTTTTCCCATCGTTATAGAGTAACTGGGCGAGTTTTTTGCGGTTTTCCCAATCATTGGCATTGTTTGCGAGTAATGATCGCAGGTGGGATTCTGCCATTTCTTGTGGATTGGGGGTGTCAGTCATGGAAACGTGGGGGGGATGGATGATTGATTGGCCGTGATGGGAGGAATGATGACAATGGCATCATTCTTTGCCGTCACTTCTTTTGTGGATCTTTTTCGGGAGTGGGCGCAGGGACAAATTTCAGCACAGTGCCGTTGATGCAGTAGCGTTTGTCGGTGGGGGTGTTAAAGCCTTCACCGAGGAAGACGTGACCGAGGTGGGCGTCGCAGACGGCGCATTTCACCTCGGTTCGCGACCCGTCGGGGTCTGGGAGAGCTTTGACATTTTGAGCATGGGACGGGTCGTAAAAGGACGGCCAGCCGCAGTGGGAGTCGAATTTGACCTTGGATGAAAAGAGCTCGGCGTCACAGCCGGCGCAGAAATAGGTGCCGGCGCCCTGTTTTTTAAATTGTTGGTAAACCTGGCCATTTGGCCGTTCGGTGCCGCCTTTCCGTGCGATGCGGTATTGCTCGGGTGTCAGTTGTTTGCGCCACGCGTCGTCACTTTTTTTGACAGGTTTTTCGGGTTGGGCGGGTGTCTGAGTGGAGGTTTCCATCGGTTGTTGAGGTGACTTGGCTGTTTGGGCATGGATCAGGAGGCTAGCGAGCAAGCCGCTTGCCAAGAGAACGAGGAGGACGCGGAATGAGGGTTTCATGATGCCTATAAGATGATCGGTAAGGGGGCATTATTCCCTGAGACGGCGATTTTGTCAAATGCCCACGTTGTGATGGAGGCCGGACGCGACTTGCCGTTATCCCGCCAGCCCGATAGGGAAAAAGATATTAAGCAGCATGGTCAGAAAAAAATTCGTGATCAGGATGGCGAGTGACGAGTAGACCATGGCGCGGGTAGTCCCCTGACCGACGCCCACCGCGCCGTGTGAAGCTTTCAACCCTTGGTGACAAGAAATCAATACAATCAGAATACCGAACACCAGCCCCTTAATCAGCGAGATATAGATATCCGATAAGTCGGTATGACCTCGCGTGTGATGCACCCACCAAGCTTCTGAGACGCCAAATGTTTGGGTGCCTACGACCCACGACGCAGCAATACCAAAGGCGGCCGCTTCGGTGATCAGCAAGGGAACGGAGACCATCATGGCGATAAACCGTGGCGTCACGAGGTAGTCGATCGGGTTGACACTCATCGACCGCAGCGCGTCCACCTGTTCGGTTACTTCCATGGTGCCGATCTCCGCGGCCATGGAGGCGCCGACTCTGCCGGAAAGCATGATGCCCGTGAGCACTGGGCCCAGTTCACGTAGCATACCCACGCTGACCAGGGCACCGCCCATGGACTCCATCTTCAATCCACTCAACTGAAATAACCCTTGCGCGGCAAGGACGGCGCCGACAAAGGCACCGGTGATAATCACCACGGGCTGCGAGTTGAAACCAATCTCCACAATTTGCTGAAAGAAGAGCCGCCAACGTTTTTTTCCCACGGTGAGGGATTCGGCGATTTTGAGAGCGAGCTGCGCCAGTTGACCCAGATAGTCAAGAAAGCCCAACATGGGGCGACCTAGTGCGCGGAGAAACATGGGAGGATTCTACGTTCTCAAGTGGCAATACCCAATCTCCAAATGAAATAACCTCACGATGGTACGTGGATCTAGCCCCATGAACACACAAAAAAAGCCCCGCGCCACTGGAGGTGGCACGGGGCTTTCGGTTATTGTTTTAGATTGGATTCTCTAATCGGGATTAGAGGGATGCTTTAAGATTGGAGGAAGCTTTGAAGCCAACGGTCTTGGAGGCCTTGATTTTCATGGCTTCGCCAGTCTTTGGATTGCGTCCCATGCGGGCAGCGCGTTTTTTAACTTCAAAAGTACCAAAGCCAATGAGTTGGACTTTACCATCTTTTTTTACACCTTTGGCAATGCTCTCAAGGACAGCGGCAAGTGAGTCTTCAGCGCAACGCTTGGTTGCATCTTTCCCTAGGGTTTTTTGAACGGCTTCGACGAGTTCGGATTTATTCATAACGGGGATTTTTTGCCACTTATGAAACCTTATGTAAAGTTAAATAATTACCTATTTTTTCCTAGGCAGTGCTTGACTTAGAGCGTTTTTTTGCTTGCCAAGTTGCGGGTCGGTTGTATCGGCAATGCTTTATTTATGGGCGATCCGAGGTGTTAGGTGTTGTTAGTTTGTGTCTACTGCGTTGTTCAGTGGGTGATTGACGCAGCTTGGTGCCTATGCGATAACGCTGTCATGGAGGAACGAGCAGCTTTGACGGTCATGCGTGCCGCGAGGTCGGTTCGGTCGGTGGCGCCGGCCATGCCGATGAGGGGAGAAATGGGTTCCGAGTTGAGGGTTGCCCAAGACGCGGCGCGGCGGGGGTATTTTTTCCCAGATGAAGACGAACAGGTCCGTGAGGTGTTTGCGCGTTACTTATCGGTCCGTGCGGTATTGCTTGAGGTGGTAGGATCCATCGAGCCGGTGATGATGGAGCTTGAGGCATCGGAGGATGACGACTGGGCGTTGCGGCTGCAGGCATTTGTGGTCGGGTTCGCGGCGGCCACGATGCTGGTTAGGGCGGCAAGTTTCATGGTGGACCTTGCCGCAGACCGTCCGGTGGTTTGGAAAAAGCTCGATGAGGCGGAGCCGCGATATGGAATACCTGAGAAAAGTTTTACCCGAGTCTATAAAGGTCTGAGTTCGTCACGGAGGATGTGGCGGTTTCATGAGGCGATCATGTTTTACGAGATGCATCATGAGGATGTGACAGCCTTTTCGGATGACCCTGTGGTGGGGGAGCTGGTGCGGCTTCTCCGGGATGAGGCGCCATTTTTGGAATATAGAAAGCGGGATTATCTTAAACGGAAGTGGAATTACCGTCTTCACTCGTTTAGGCGGCGGCATGTTTCAGGATATAAGAAGGTGATGTTTCACCTGTTAAAGCTCAGTGGCAGTGCGATTGCGGAGATGAGGCAGCCGTTTATCAAGGGGCTGGGGCAGGGGCATCGGGTGACGAACGAGGTGATCGCGTCCGTGGAACCGATGCTGAGGGCGGGTGATGTGTTTGTGACGCGTCATGATGATGCGATGAGTAATCTGTTTTTACCCGGATTTTGGCCTCACGCGGCACTCTATCTAGGGAGCCAGCACGAGTGGGACGATCTGGGGCTCCAGAGCCAAGGGGTGGGGCCGCAGGGGGGTCGATTCCTTGAGGCCAAAAAAGACGGCGTCATGTTTCGGCCAATCCGAGAGACGTTGGAGGTGGATGCCTTTATGGTTTTGCGACCCAAGCTGGAGGCGGAGCAGCTGGCTGAGGCGCTGATGCGGGCGATCAGCCACGAAGGGAAACTCTACGATTTCATGTTTGATTTTCGTAAGGCAGACCGCTTGGCGTGCACGGAGGTGGTTTACCGGAGCTATCACGGCATCGGCCCGGTGTCGTTTGAGTTGGAGCGTCACAGTGGCCGGTCTTGTCTCTCCGCTGAGGACTTGATTGCGCAGGCGTTGGGGTCGGGGCAATTTGTGAAGATTGCCGACTATGGAGTTGATGAAGATATCATAAGGGTTTTTTGAAGTCGACCCCGCTGTATTGGGTCAGGTGGCTCGGTCTATGTGGCTTCGATGCAGTCACTTAAGTTCCATCCATGCGTGCAGGTGAAAATTTTTACAAATTGACTTGCACGGATATGGTCTGCGCGATATAGCCGCGGCCTGCCGACGGTGTCGGCTCCGCATTATGGCCCGTTTTTTGTCATCACGCACACTCACAATCGTTTTCTCCCTGTTCATGTTTGCACTGGGGACCGGTGCTGCCTCTGCGGCTGGGGGGCATCAGCTGCCGCTCTACCCGCACTCGCCATTTGAAGGCACGATGCTTTCCTGGGTGACAAACTCCATGATTATGGTGTGGATGGCGGCCGGACTGATTATTCTCTTTTGCCGCGCGGCCACAAAGAAAATGGCGATGGTGCCCAGTGGTTTCCAGAACTTCGCCGAGTGGCTCATTGAAGGGCTTTATACGTTTTTTGGGAACATCCTCGGTGAGCATCTGGTCAAGCGGACGTTCTGGTTTTTTGGTGGCACTTTTCTGTTGATCCTCACCGTTAACTACCTGGCGCTGATCCCCGGCGTGGGAACCATTACCTACAATGATAGCGAAGGCCATGTGCAGGGGCTTCTCCGTGGAGGTAATGCTGACTTGAATATGACGGCCGCCATGTCGCTCACATTTGCATTGCTCTGGTTCTACTGGGCGGTGACGGAAAACGGCATCAAAAACTTCCTGGCTCACATTTTTGCTCCCAAGGGCGATTTCAAAGGCCCCATGCTCATGGGCATGATTGTTATTTTCTTCCTTGTCGGTATTCTCGAAGTGATCTCTATCATGATCCGGCCTGTGGCTCTCAGCTTCCGTCTCTTCGGAAACATTTACGGAGGTGAGCAGACACTGGGCGGGCTTATGGCTCTCGTGCCTAAATACCTCGCCTTTCTTCCAGCGCTGCCGTTCTACTTCATGGAGTTGCTGGTTGGTCTGATTCAAGCGCTCGTTTTCACCCTTCTTTCTGCGGTCTTCCTGAAGCTCATCTGCACCCACGGAGAAGATCACTAAGATTTACCCACTTTTGGATGTCGGACCATAGGCAAACCGTGGAGGCACCCGGAAACAACACAAACCAACAAACCAACAAACCATATAATACCATGGCAACAAAAGCATTCGCAGTAGCACTCGCCGCACTTGGTGGCGGAATCGGAATCGGAATTCTCGGCTCAAAAGCAGCTGAAGCAACAGGGCGCAACCCTGGTGCAGCGACTCCCGTCCTTACCATCGCAATTATTCTTGCCGCACTTATCGAGGGTATCTTCATCCTCACAGCATTCGCTGTTAACTTCGGTTAATCCGCGGATTAAACATATCCTACTGGGTGCCGTAGAAATTCAATCTTTTTACGGCACCCAACTTCCCTTTCCCACCTCCTCTTTTTTAACCTCACCACAAGATCATGTTTCCCATCTATTTAGCAGCCGCCGAAGCAGGTGCTGACGCAGCCAAATCAGGTCTGCTTGAAACTTTCCGTGTGGACTGGCCATATTTCGCCGCCCAGTTCATCAATTTCATCATTGTGATCATTGTGTTGAAGAAATTCGCCTTTGGTCCGATCCAGAACATGCTGGAGCAGCGACGTAAGCGCATCGCGGAGGGTGAGGAGAAGCTCAAGCGCATTGAGCAGCAGCTTGCCGATTCTGAGCAACGCACCCAGGAGGCGATCGATAAGGCGAATGCAGACGCCCAACGTCTCATCACGGAGGCGAAAGAGAGCGCTGCCTCTCTGTCGGAGAAAAAAGCCCAGGAGGCCGTGGCCTCAGCGCAGCAAATCCTGGCTAAGGCCGAGGAGGCAGCCAAGGCAGAGAGAAAGACAATGGCCAACGAGCTCAAGAAGGAGTTTGGTCGTCTCGTCACCGCCACCACTGCGGCGGTCACTGGTAAAGAGCTCAACGATGCGGATCAAAAACGCATCAACGAAGAGGCTCTCAAGAGCGTTGAGGGTTAACCTCCCTGATCATTTTTTCACCGATCATTAATTATTTCCATGAAAGTCTCCAAGGATGCAGCCAGTGCCGCCCGCCGGATCTATCGTCTCTGCTCGGCGGATGGTCGGCTCGATCAGGACAAGGTGCGCACCGCTTTTCGCAAGGTCGCTGCGGCCAAGCCGCGCGATTACCGCGCTATCCTGCACGCCTTGCTCCGTCTCGTCCGTCTTGATGAAGAAAGCCGACAGGCCGTCATCGAGAGTGCTGTTGATCTCGACAGCCCAAGCCGCGTGCGTATTGAGCAAAGCCTCAACAATCAATACGGTGGTGGACTTTCATTTTCCTATAGCACGGATCCCGAGCTTCTCGGTGGTGTTAAAATCCGCGTCGGTAACGACGTCTGGGACGGCAGCGTCCAGTCCCGCCTCGAGCGCCTTACCAGCGCCTTTTAAGCCTCTTCAAATTTTCAACTAACAACTCTTCAAACTACAAACGCTATGAGCAGTATCCTCCAGGAACTTGAACAAGAAATCGCCAACGTTTCGTCGTCGGTGCAGAAAAGCAACGTCGGCACAGTCCGCACCATTGGTGACGGTGTCGCCAAGGTCGAAGGCCTCAGTGACGTCGCCCTCAACGAGATGATCGAATTCCCCGGCGGACTCGTTGGGCTCGCGCTCAACCTTGAGGAAGCCGAGGTCGGTGTCGTCCTTCTTGGTGACTCCCTTCACATTAAGGAGGGTGACGAGTGCAAGACCACCGGTAAGCTCCTTTCCGTCCCTGTTGGCGAGAACATGCTCGGTCGTGTCGTCGATAACCTCGGTCGTCCTCTCGATGGCAAAGGTGATATCGAAGCCGCTGACACCTACCCGGTTGAAAAGATCGCCCCCGGCATCATTAAGCGGAAGTCAGTTTCCGTTCCTGTGCAAACAGGTATTATGTCGGTGGATGCCATGATCCCAATTGGTCGTGG
Organism: Akkermansiaceae bacterium; assembly: GCA_013041925.1. Classification (GTDB taxonomy): domain Bacteria; phylum Verrucomicrobiota; class Verrucomicrobiia; order Verrucomicrobiales; family Akkermansiaceae; genus Oceaniferula. The sequence continues at coordinate 31,976 of JABDRB010000018.1, forward strand.
TCAGCGTGAGCTCATCATTGGTGACCGTTCCACGGGTAAGACCACCATCGCCGTGGATACCATCATCGCCCAAGCCCAGCAGAACAAAGCTGCTGCGGAAGGTCGCCTCAAGGACCACTCACCTCTCTACTGCATTTATGTGGCCGTCGGTCAAAAACGCTCCAACATTGCGCGGACCGTTCAGACTCTGGAAGCCGCGGGTGCCATGGAAAACACCTGCATCGTTGCAGCATCCGCTTCTGACTCAGCCGCTAACCAATACCTCGCACCTTACACCGGTTGCGCGATTGGTGAGTATCTCATGGATCAGGGTAAGGACGTGCTGATCGTGTTTGATGACCTTTCCAAACACGCTGTTGCCTACCGTCAGGTTTCCCTCATTCTTGGCCGCCCATCCGGTCGTGAGGCATTCCCCGGTGATGTTTTCTACCTCCACTCCCGCTTGCTCGAGCGCTCCGCCCGTCTTTCCGACGACGCAGGTGGTGGATCAATGACCGCACTTCCAATCATTGAAACCCAGGCTGGTGATGTGTCCGCCTACATTCCTACCAACGTGATTTCCATCACCGACGGTCAGATTTTCCTCGAAACCGACCTCTTCTACCAGGGCATCCGTCCTGCGATCTCGGTGGGTCTTTCCGTATCCCGTGTGGGGTCCGCAGCTCAGACCAAGGCGATTAAGAAAGTATCTGGAACTACCAAGCTCGACCTCGCTCAGTTCCGTGAACTTCAGGCGTTTGCCGCATTCGGATCCGACCTTGATGAAGCTACCCAAGGTAAAATCGACCGTGGTCAGCGCATTGTTGAGCTCTTTAAGCAAAACCAATACAGCCCCAAGTCTCTCGAGATCGAGGTTGCTGTCCTCTGGTCCATGCAGAACGGCCACTTTGACGACGTCGCTGTCGAGCGCGTCAAGGAATGCCAGACCGCGCTTGAAGAATACCTCACCAACCGCAAGGCAGACCTCCTCCAGCTCATCGCTGACGAGAAAGCCCTCACCGATGGCGTCACCGAAGGTCTTAATCAAGCCCTCACCGACTTCAAAGCTAGCTGGAAGTAAGCGTAGCTTACCTCTGCACACTGATCACTGTTCACTGCACACTAAATCATGGCCAACCTTCGCGACATCCGCCGACGTATCAAGTCGGTAAAAAGCACCTCGCAAATCACCAAGGCGATGCAGCTCGTTGCTGCCGCCAAGATGAAAAAAGCGCAGGACCAGGCACTCGCAGGCCGTGAATACGCGGATGAACTCAACAAGGTGCTGATCAACCTCGAAGCCAGTGTGGGCGATGAGACGCACCCGTTGTTGGAAGAGCGTGAGGGTGGTAAAACACTCATGCTTGTCATCAGCACGGACAAAGGTCTCTGCGGCGGCCTCAATACCAACCTTCTCAAAAAGGTGCGTGAGGAATCCGACGAAAACACCCACTTTGTCACCGTCGGGCGCAAGCTGCGCACTTCACTAGCCAAGACCAAGGAAACATTGGTGGCTGACTTCGAAGTCAGTGATCCACTGCCATTTTCTGAAGCTCGCCCCATTGCCAAGTTCCTGACCGACAAATTTCTCAGCGGTGATTACAACCGTATTCAGGTCGCCTTTACCAAGTTTGTCACCACCCTGCGCCAAGACCCGTGGGTTAGCCAGTTACTGACTATCGAAGCTGATACTCTAGCTGAAAAGCGCTCCTACGAGACGTATGGTGAAGAGACCGATAAAGAAGCGGCCCTTGCGCACGACTACATATTTGAACCTAGCCCAGAAGCTGTTTTCGATAAGTTGCTCCCACTTTACATCAACTTCCAGGTCTATCAAATGCTGGTCGAGGCTCTCGCCTCCGAGCATTCATCCCGTATGGTGGCCATGAAGTCTGCTACCGACAACGCAGAGCAGATGGTCAAGGACCTCACACTCGAATACAACAAAGCCCGTCAGGCCGCCATTACCTCCGAGCTCCTCGAAATCACGACAGCCCAGAAAGCGATGGAGTAGGGCGAGTTTGCAAATCGCCGACAACCCAAGGAACTCACATCCCAAGCCTTACTTCAAACTTCCAAACTGAAAACTTCAAACTAAAAAACCATGTCTAACAAAGGAACCATCGTTCAAGTTATTGGCGCCGTTATCGACGCCGATTTCTCCAAGGCAGACAAGCTGCCCGCCATCTACAACGCACTCGAAGTCACCTATGACCTCTATGGGGCAGAGAGCACACTCGTTCTCGAAGTTCAGCAGCACCTCGGTGACGGCTGGGTTCGTGCCGTTGCTATGAGCACCTCTGACGGTCTCAAGCGTGGTGTAGACATCACCGACACCGGAGCTCCTATTTCTGTTCCTGTTGGAGCCGGTGTTCTTGGTCGTATCTTCAACGTTACCGGCGACGCCGTTGACGAGCGTGGACCCGTTGTTCACGAGAAAAAATACCCCATTCACGCCCCTGCTCCTGCCCTTGTTGATCAAGCGACATCCGCTGAGATCCTTGAGACAGGCATTAAAGTCATCGACCTCATTTGCCCATTCACCAAGGGTGGTAAAGTGGGTGCCTTCGGTGGTGCTGGTGTTGGTAAGACCGTGGTTATCATGGAGCTCATCAACAACATTGCCAAGGGGCACGGTGGTTACTCCGTCTTCGCCGGTGTGGGTGAGCGGACTCGTGAGGGTAACGACCTTTATGAGGAAATGTCAGAAGCTGGTGTTATCGACCAGGATGACCTCTCGAAGTCCAAGGTGGCCCTCGTATACGGTCAGATGAACGAGCCTCCAGGCGCCCGTCTCCGTGTTGCCCTCTCTGCACTCGCCATGGCTGAGTTCTTCCGTGATGAGGAAAACCAAGACGTGCTGCTCTTCGTGGATAACGTGTTCCGTTTCTCCCAAGCGGGTTCTGAGGTGTCCGCACTTCTTGGCCGGACTCCTTCCGCTGTGGGTTACCAGCCAACCCTCGCCGAGGAAATGGCGATGCTCCAGGAGCGTATTACTTCGACCAACAAAGGATCCATTACTTCCTTCCAGGCCGTTTACGTTCCTGCGGATGACTTGACCGACCCCGCACCCGCAAACACCTTCGCCCACCTCGACTCCACCGTCGTGCTTGAGCGTTCCCTTGCTGAGCTTGGTATTTACCCTGCGGTTGATCCACTTTCATCCGTATCCAACGCGCTCTCTCCCGAGATCGTTGGTGAAGAGCACTACAAGGTTGCCCGTGGCGTCCAGAACGTGCTTCAGCGATACAAGGACCTTCAGGACATTATCGCCATTCTCGGAATGGACGAACTTTCCGATGAGGACAAACTCATCGTGTTCCGCGCTCGTAAGATTCAACGTTTCCTTTCCCAGCCGTTCCACGTGGCCGAGATCTTCACCGGCACCAAAGGTGAATACGTCTCCATTGAGGACACCGTGAAAGGTTTCGAGGAAATCCTCGATGGAAAACACGACAGCGTGCCCGAGTCGAACTTCTACATGAAGGGCGGCCTCGATACCGTTGACCTCGAAGGGAAGTAATCTCCCCACAGATCACTGCTCACTTCACACCGATCACTTCTACCATGCTTCACCTCGAAATCGTCACCCCCGAGAAAAAAATCTTCTCGGACACCGTCGAAGACGTTTACCTCCCCGGTGAGGAAGGTGAGATGGGTGTGCTAGAACTGCACGCCGCCCTTGTCACTTCCCTGAAGTCAGGCGAGCTTCGCTACCACAAGGATGGTCAAGTGAATGAACTCGCCATCGGCAACGGCTTTGCCGAAGTCACCCAAGAAAAAGTCACCGTCCTGACCGACATGGCGATGGGTGAGGAGGAAATTGATGAAGCGGCTGTTGAGGCCGCAATCAAGAGTGCGCAGGATGCACTCCACGGTCTTAAACACGACCACAATGCCGAGGAGGTTGCCCGCCTACAGTCGATGATCGGCCAGTCACTGGCCAAGCTCAACCTCAAGCGTAAGCGCAGGAAGCAGATTTGATTTATCTGCAAACTCGACCCTTTACAACCCCCAAGGAGCTTCCCAGCTCTTGGGGGTTTTGCTGAGTTATTGGGGCGATTGATTTGAAATCGATGACAGAAATGACTGTAACAACCCGTCATTTTATGGTGAAACCGCGACGCAGCAGTGGCACTGACCACTGATCACTTCACACCCATCACTTCTACCGATGCTTCACCTCGAAATTGTTACTCCAGAGAAGAAGATATTCTCAGATACCGTTGAAGATGTTTACCTCCCCGGCGAGGAGGGTGAGCTAGGTATTCTGGAATTGCACGCCGCACTCGTAAGCTCACTGAAAGCCGGTGAACTTCGCTACCTCAAAGACGGCACCGTCAACGAGCTCGCTATCGGTAACGGCTTTGCCGAAGTCACTCAGAAAAAAGTCACCGTGCTAACAGATATGGCGGTTGGCGAGGAGGAAATAGATGAAGCAAGCGCCGAGGAAGCGATGAAGCGCGCAGAGAAAGCTCTTGCCGGCCTTCCGGTAGGTCACGACCCTGATGTTGTGGCAAGATTGGAGGTTGCTCTCAAACAATCCATTGCCCAACTCAATCTCAAGCGTAAGAAGCAAATGTAATTTTGTCTCTGACTCATCTCTTTACATTCTCCTGCCTTTACCGAGATCGATGAGTTCAAAATCACTCATCTCAGGTGATCAGTCGAATTCCTTGTAGATGCCTTTTTTCGTGATTTTAAGCATATAGTCCATTGGGTAGCTCGCCCTACTATGGTTGGGGTCTCGCTCGTTCCATGGGTCTTGTTGTTCAGGGAGCTTCCCCGCAGCCTGTTCCAGCATTCTGCAAGTTCTGCATCGATTTACCCCGTTCATCAGTCTAGATATGGCTATTTTCAAGAGGACGCCCCTATTTTTCACTGTAAAAAACAACCATTCTATGGTCAAACCCCCGCGCCGCAGTGGCCATTGATCACTGTCCTCCTTTACTGATCACTTAAAACAATGAACGTCTCACTCAACTGGCTAAACGACCACCTCGACCTCTCCCACATGTCCCTGCAGGAAATTGATGACCTGCTTACCTTTGCAGGCGTTGAGGTGGAGGGGATCTCTCAGAAAGGTGTGCCGTCGGATCACATTGTGGTTGCCCAGGTTAAATCGGCTGAGAAGCATCCGGACGCGGATAAGCTCAATGTTTGCCAAGTGGACGCGGGAGAAGGTGATCTGCGCCAGATCGTCTGTGGGGCTCAGAATTACAAGGTGGGGGATAAAGTCCCCTGCGCATTGCCTGGAGCGGATCTTGGGGGTGGATTTGTGATCAAGGAAGGAAAACTACGCGGAGTGGCCTCGTTGGGGATGCTGTGTGGAGCTGGGGAGATTGGCCTCGTTGATGAGGAGGACGGCCTGATGATCCTGCCCGAGGACATGAAGGTGGGCACCCCGCTGCGGGGAATTTTTAATGCTGATACCATCATTGAAGTGGAAGTCACCCCCAACCGGCCGGACTTGCTGTCGCACACCGGGATGGCGCGCGAACTGAGTGCGCTTGCTGGGATGGCCCGCAAACCGCTGGATCTTTCGGTCGCCGAAACCGTTTCCTGTAACCACGTTGTTAAGATTTCTGCGGCTGCATCCTGCCCGTTTTACACTGCGGTAAAAATCTCTGACGTCACCGTCGCGGACTCCCCGGCATGGCTCAAGACAAAGCTCGAAGCCATTGGCCTGCGCCCGATCAATAATATCGTTGATGTCACCAACTACGTGTTGCATGAGCTTGGCCACCCGCTGCATGCGTTTGACGATTCCAAGGTTTCCGTCCCCATCGATATCCGCATGGCGACCGAGGGCGAAACATTTAACGCGCTCGACGAAGTCGAATACGCGCTGACGCCCGAGGATGTCGTGATCTCGGATGCCTCTGGGGCCGCTCTTGCCTTGGGCGGGATCATGGGGGGGCTCACCAGCGGCGTCACAGAAACCACGACCGACGTCATCCTCGAATCGGCATATTTCACCCCATCAAACATCCGCCGCACGTCACGCCGACTTAACCTGAGCTCGGACTCATCCTATCGCTTCGAGCGCGGCACAGACCCCCAAGCGGTTCTCGCCGCCTCTGCCTATGCGGCTAAGCTTATCACGGAAATTGCCGGTGGGCGGGTCGAACATGAAACCTGCACCGCTGGGGCGGCGCCCGAGCTCAATGGACAGGTTGAGCTCGACCCCGACAAGTTGGACCAACTCATGGGCGGCGCGATCTCCCACGAGGGCGCCGAGGATATCCTCACCCGCCTCGGACTCGAAAAACTCGATGGCAAGCTCTGGAGCGTGCCAAGCTACCGGCTCGACCTGCACCGCCACATTGACCTCGTCGAGGAAATTGCGCGTGTGCACGGGCTCGATAATGTGCCGTCGCGTTTCACCGGGACCTATGCACATGAAAGCGAGGTTGATGCGGCATACGACTACCAGATGACTCTGCGCCGGAAGTTAGCGGCACTGGGTTTTCATGAGACCCAGACGATCAAGCTGATTGCTGAGAGCTCGACGGATGCGACGGTGGCGCAGATGGATACGGCTTTGCCGCTGCGCCCGTTGCAAGACGGTGACGTCATCCGGGTGGCCCTTCCATTGAGTGAAGATCACGCGATTATGCGCCCTTCGCTCACACCTGGACTTGTCGCCACGGCCGCGCGCAATATCCGTCAAGGGGCTAAGTCGTTGCTCTTTTTTGAGCTCGGCAGGCAGTTCCGCAACGTCGGCGGGGGAAAGGCTAATGACCTCGAAGCCGACTCGCTCGCTATGTTGTTAGGAGGCGAAAATAAGCCGTCGACATGGTCGAACCGGTCGTCTGCGATCGATGGATTTGACGTCAAAGCCGCCATCGAGGCCCTACTTCCTCACCGGGGTATCCAGTTCAATCGCCGCGAGCGTGACGGGTTTATCCTCTCTGCCGATGTCCAGTGCGATGGGAAACCGATCGGAGCTTTTGCTCAACTCAGCCCGAAAAAATGCCGTGAGCTCGGTAGTGACACTCCGATTTACCTTGTCGAACTTGATGTGAAAAAGTGCCAGCAACTCGGCACGGGCACCATCCAGGTGGATGAGCTCCCTCAATTCCCTGGATCGAGTCGAGACGCCGCCATGGAGGCGCCGATAGACCTTCCCAATGCGGATATCGAGAAAGTCATCAAGAAGCACAACGAGAACTTGCTGGTAGCTTTCAGCTGTTTTGACCTATTCACCGACCCCACAGGCGAGAAGCTTCCCGCCGATAAAAAATCCATCGCATACACGTTCCACTACCGCTCACCTGAGCGCACGTTAAAGGCGAAGGAGGTCGACCTGGCACACCAGAAATTGCTCGACCAGCTCAGCAAGGTGCTGCCGGTGACCTATCGCTAATCGGCCCCGGTCTGATGGCTCGGTGCAGACCCATTTTCTGAGGAAATGGATGTGAGGGTGCCGTCGGGTTGGGCGATGATGACGAGTGATCGTGCCTGAGGGATACTGAGGTGGGGGTTCACACAGTAGGCGGTGGCGAGTGCGTCGCTGAGGGTGGCATGATCGGCAATGATGGTGGCGGAGACGCGGGCAGTGAGACCAAGCCCTGTGACCGGATTGACGATGTGTGAATACGATTGCCCACCGATGGTGATCGACTGATGGAGGTCGCCGGATGTCGAGATGCCGCAGTTGGCAAGGCTAAGGGTAGCGGGACTTAGCTGGTGCTGTGCATCGAGCGTTTTTAGGCGGACCTGCCAGCCGAGCTTCCCTGGCGGTGGCTCACCGAGACGGACCTCTCCGCCTGCCGTGATGGATGCCCGGGTGATGCCATGGTTGTTGAGAATGTTGAGCATTCCATCGGCGGCGTAGCCTTTGGCAATCCCACCGAGGTCGAGGCGCATCTCGGGGATGCGTTTGGTGACTGAGTGCGTGGCGGCATCGACGACGAGGTGGCTCCACCCGCTGGCGGCCTTGGCTTGGCTGATTTGCTCGGGTGATGGAAGTCTACCCGATGTGCGGGCCACGCGCCAGTTTTGTGCATGGTGGCCGAGGGTTGGATCGTAGGCGCCGCCGGATTGCTGGGCCAATTCAAGCCCGTGGCGAAGCACATCAAACAGATGATGCGAGACTGGGACAGGTTGGTTGGGTGCCGCGGCATTGAGCTTCATGAGCTCGCTGGTGGCATCGTAGTCTGAGCAGGCGCTGTTGATCTCAGCGGCGTATTGGAAGGCCGCCTTGGCCGCGGCGTCTGCCATGGCCTGATCCTCGGCATAGAGTGTGATGGTGAAACGCGTTCCCATCATCGACTGCAGGTAGGTCCGTCGATCCAGCTGGGGGGCAGGAGTGTGTTCTGCTGGTCGCGGTCGGCAGTGGGACAAGCAGTGGGTCAGGCAGGATGCCAGCAGGAGTGCCTGCCATGTGAGACGGTAATAGCGCATGGTCGGCGGCAGCTGACTGAGGAATTCCCCCGTTGTGGGGCAGGGTTATGGGCGGACGGTGCCAAAGATGCGGTCGCCGGCGTCACCGAGTCCTGGGAGGATGTAGCCTTGCTGGTTGAGTTGGGTATCGAGGGCGGCGTAATACACCGGCACATCGGGGTGCTCGGCGTGGAGGTTTTTCAGCCCCTCTGGGGCGGCGACGAGGCAGGCGAAGTGGATGTGTTGGGCACCGTGATTTTTGAGCTTGGACATGGTGGTGCTGGCTGAGCCGCCGGTGGCGAGCATGGGATCCAGGATGATAATTTGGGCATCCTGGATGTTGGCGGGAGCATTGAAGTAGTAGCTTTCGGGGATGAGTGTATCCTCGTTGCGCGCCACGCCGACGTGGGCGACGGAGGCTTCCGGCAGGAGCCGATGAAAACCTTCCAACATGCCCAGGCCAGCACGGAGAATAGGAACTAGCACGATTTCCCGTGCAAGCATCTGCCCAGTGGTTATTTCCAAGGGGGTTTCAATTTCGACCGGGAGGGTCGGAAAGTTGGCCGTGACGGCGGGCACCATCAGCTGCGCGATTTCTTGCACGAAACGGCGGAAATCCGATGACGGGCAATCCCGCTGGCGTAGGCGCGCCATGCGGTCGTCGATGACCGGGTGCTGGATCGGGTGGTTCATGGCTTGCAGTGTGCCGTGTGGCGGAGGAAAAGCGAAGGTTCAAATGCATCTTCGTTGGGACGAGCATCCCGTCACCGTGGCGGGACCTGTCGGGGGGGGACGGAGGATGATGAGGGTAAAAAATCGAGGGGAATGAGGATCTTTTGATTGATGCGGGCGGGTTTGGGGATAAAACGCACAGGGCAGGAAGTGCGCGTGGTTCATCCCGCAGCACGATGAGCCGAATTAAATCAGATGATCTACGTATTAGTTTTTTTGTCAGGGTTGGCGGGGCTGACCTATGAAATATTATGGATGAAGCAGCTTGGTTTGCTTTTTGGTAGCACCGCCCATGCGGCGTCGGCGACCTTGGCGGCATTTTTTGCTGGGTTGGCAGCGGGGAGTTGGTTTTGGGGGAGGCGCTCGGCTAGGGCGGGCAATGCGCTGCGCACCTATGCCTGGCTTGAGGTGGCGATTGCCGTGACCGCGCTGCTCTACTTTGCGATCCTTCGTTTTTACCATCACATTTACCCATCGGTTTACCAGAGTATTGACTCTGATGCGGTGCTTTTGCTGATCAAGTTTGCGCTCGCCCTGATGCTGATTTTTCCACCTGCCTTTTGCATGGGGGGCACGATTCCTGTCATCGGCCAATACATGATCCGGCGGCAGTCATCCTTTGGGTCGATGTCGGCGTTGTTATACGGGATCAACACACTGGGTGCGGCGACAGGGGCCACGCTGGCGGGGTTCTTTTTACCGTTGTGGATCGGGTTTACGGCGACCTGTGCCGCGGCGATGTCCATCACCGGATTGATTGCCCTATCCGCCTTTTACCTATCGCGTAACCCACCGGCACCTGAGGAATGGATGCCTGTGGATGAAAAAAAGGCGAAGAAGAAGGCGAAGAAGAAGGGCGGGAAAAAGAAAACACAACAAGGGGCGCAGCAAGTAGGAGCGACCACGACGCGGGCGGTCAAGGGGCTCTGTTTTTTATCGGGTTTTGGGGTGTTGGCGCTTGAGGTGCTCTGGACGCGGATGTTTGCCCAGGTGCTGGAAAATTCCGTGTATACCTTTGCGGCGATTCTGGTGGTTGTCTTAATCTGCCTTGCCGCTGGCTCGCTGATCAGCTCCCGGCTAGCGCGACTCAAGGCCGACCCCTACTCCGTATTGGCTGTATTGGTTGTTTCAGGTGGCATCGCTGTGTTGCTGACACCCTTTGTGTTTATGCGTTTGACCGATTCATTCCAGATCCTGACGTCCAAAGGGTCATGGCTGGCTTATGTCGGGTTGATCTTTAAGACGGGTTTCTTGACCGTCGGTCCGCCTGCTCTGATCCTTGGCACCCTCTTCCCGTTCCTGATGAAGGTCGAAGAAAAACAGGCGGCATGCGCAGGCCAAAGCTTGGGGCGTTTGGCAATGTTTAATACCGTTGGAGCCATCGTTGGAGCCACCGTGTGTGGGTTTTTCTTTCTCGAGACGCTGGGCATGTGGCGGACGATGCAGTGGATCTCGGTGATCTACTTGGCCGCCGCTCTCCTCATACCCATCGATTGGGATGGGAAAGGATTTACCATCAAAATGGCCAGCGTTCTTGCTCTCTTGCTTGTTTTCTCCGTGCTGAATCCCACGCGCTTACCCGTGGTCAGCGTCGATCAAGTGCGCCACCAGGAAAAGATCCTCGAGACCTGGGAGGGCAGCGACTGCACGGTGGCCGCGACTCAGGATAAGTATGGGATCTCCCTGAAAATTAACTCGCACTATAACCTGGGATCGACCGGTGCCTACATGCAGGAAAAGCTCCAGGCTGATATTCCACTGATGGTTTACCCTGAAACGGAAGACGTATTTTTTCTTGGTATGGGCACGGGCATTACGGCGGGCAGCGCACTCAGTGAGCAATTTAATGTCAAACGCACGGTGACCTGTGAACTTGTGCCGGAAGTGGTGACTGCGGCTAAAAAATACATGACGGACATCGACGGGTTTGATTGCACCGGCGGACTGTTTTCCGACCCGCGCTCGACGATTCACGTTGAGGATGGCCGCCACTACTTGATGGCGTCCGGTGATCAGTTTGAGATGATTAATGCGGACCTGTTTGTCCCGTATCGCAGTGGCGCGGGGAGTTTGTATAGCAAAGAACATTTTGCCTCAGTAGAAAAAAGTCTCAAGCCGGGCGGCGTGTTTTTCCAGTGGATTCCCTTATACCAGGTGACAGAAAATGAATTTTCGATCATCGCCAAGACCATGCTGGATGTGTTCGATCAGGTCTCGCTCTGGCGCAATAATTTTCAACCGGGTGACGAGGTGTTTGCCTTTGTGGGTCACAAGGGGATGGAGCCGCTACCCGCTTGTGATACGGATAGTAGCGCGGATAAGATCATGGCCATTGCGGGTAAGTATCACTATGATTTGCAGCGGCTGGCCTTGCCCTTTGACCCTCAAACCATCCTCTTTTTCTACTGTGGAAACCTGACGGAAAACAAGGAGCTGTTTGCCGACTACCCCGTCAATACGGATGATCAACCGGTGATTGAATACATGGCTCCGCGCAGCTATCGCAACAAGTCGGGAGCATCGTCCCCTTGGTTCACTGGGACAAAAATCGCGGGTCTGGTCGAGGAGTTGCAACGCCGATGCCCGCCCGATCAAGATCCACTGCTGGTGAATCGGTCGGCGGCTAATCGCAGACTTCCCGTCGCTGGAACCCACTTTCACCGCGCCCGCCTAGCGGAGATGGATCGCGATGAAGAGACATGCATCAAGGCATGGCAACGGTTCGTCAAGGAATGGACGAACCGCGACGAGTGACCCGACTAACAATTGCGACCTGGGCAAATTTTTGAATCACCCAGGCTGCGTGATGTTAGTAATTCAGTTTAGCGATCGACTTGGGCAGGAAGATGCCGTCCTTGCGGATGAGTTTACCATCGAAGTAGATCTCACCACCGCCATAGTCCTTACGCTGGATGGAAACTAAGTCCCAGTGCACCTGTGAGCGGTTTCCGTTATCGGCATCTTCATACGCTTGCCCGGGAGTGAAGTGGAACGATCCAGCGATTTTTTCGTCAAACAGGATATCGCGCATCGGCTCCATGATCTCGGGATGGAAGCCAAGGGCGAACTCGCCGATGTAGCGGGCACCAGGATCGGCATTGAGGATACGGTTGAGCTCCTTGGTTTTGCTGCCGGCGTCTGCCTTGACGATTTTGCCTTGCTTGAACTCAAGGCGGATGTTGTCAAAGGGGATGCCTTGGTAAAGCGTTGGGGTGTTGTAAGTGATGTGGCCCTCAACGCTGTTCTTGACGGGGGACGTAAAGACTTCGCCGTCAGGCACATTGTAGTTTCCTCCTGAAACAAGGGCCGGGATGTCTTTGATCGAGAACCGGAGGTCCGTGCCAGGGCCTTTGATGTGCACCTGATCAGTTTGATTCATCAGTCGGCTCAGATTGTTCATCGCAGGCAGCAGGCTCTTGTAGTCGAGCAGGCAGGCGCGAAAGTAAAAGTCCTCGAATGCCTCGGTGCTCATGCCTGCTTGTTGGGCCATGGACGGGCTGGGCCAGCGGAGCACACACCATTTGGTTTTTTTGACCCGATAGTTCAACACCTTACGCATGTGGGTCATCATGGTTTTCATCTTGGCCGTTGGGACGTCGCTGTTTTCACAGATGTTATCTGACCCTCGGATGGCGATATAGGCATCCATGTCCTTCATCTCGGCGAGTTGGTGTTTGGCGATGAGTTGGTATTGTGCGTCGGTGGATTTCATCGCCATTTCGCGGGTGATGGGCCCGTGTTCGATTTTGACGACGGGGGTGGCTTTTTTGGCGCGGACCTCACGGATCAATGCGACCCCCATGGCATCGGGGACATCATAGAGGTGGATGAGAACGTTTTCCCCTTTTTTAACGGCGGCGGAGTAATGGACGAGTTGACGGGCGAGTTGGGAAATGCGTGGATCTTGCATGGCTTCAAGAAGTAGGAGATCACAGGGAAGAAGCAAGATTTCAATTGAAATTCGTTGGGGGTTCGTTGGGAATTCAGTTGGCATGGGCAAGGATTTTGTGCATAGCCAATGGCCATGTCCACTGGCCATCAAACGTTAAAGCTCGGGGTGCTCGGCTCCGGCTCCGGCTCGAATATGCAGGCGATTCTTGATGCCATTGGTAACGGGACGTTGGACGCAGAGATTGTTTTGGTGCTTTCTGATAACCCAGAGGCCTACATCCTGAAGCGGGCCGAGATGGCGGGGATCGCTACCGAGGTGATCGATTGTGATGGCTATGTGACCCGCTTCCCCGATGACTCTCAGGTGGCCGTGGGTCAAATGCTGCGTGATGCCGGCGTTGATCTCGTCTGTCTCGCGGGATTTATGCGTATCGTTAAAGCCCCACTGCTCGAGATGTTTCCAGAGCGTCTTCTCAACATCCATCCGTCACTCCTCCCTGCCTACCCTGGGTTGAGGGCATGGGGGCAGGCCGTAAGCGATGGAGCCAACGAGTCAGGCTGCACCGTCCATTATGTGGATGCCGGCATGGATACGGGACCGATTATTTTACAATCATCCGTGCCTGTGTTAGCAGGGGACAGCGCGGAAACGTTGCATGCCCGTATTCAGCTGGAGGAACATCAACTCTACCCCGCTGCGATCAGAAAAGTCTGGGCGAAACTTCAATCCGAATCCTAATTAAAAATCATTATCATGGCTCAAAAAACGACCTCAAAAAAATCCACGAATACCCCAGCTTGGGGGGAATCCATGCCTAAGGCGCAATTTGAATTCATGCGTGAGGTGCTTGCCGCTCCCAGCCCAGTGGGAATGGAGGCGGCCATGTCCTATGGGGTGTTAAAGCCATATTTTGAGAAGTTCATTCCTAAGACCTGGGCGATTCATCAGTTTAAGGGCAATGCGGGCATTGTGATCGACACCCATCCCGGCCGCGAGGATCTTACCTCGGCCATGATCATTGGTCATGCCGATAAGATCCGTATGCAGGTTCGCCATATTGATAAGGATGGAAAAATTTGGGTGAACACGGACTCCTTCCTCCCATGCACCCTGATTGGGCACGAAGTAAAACTCTTTAGTCAGGATCCTAAAAAGCCCGGAAACTACCGGTGTATTGAGGGGGGGACAATCGAAGCACTTGGCGCAATCCATTTCTCAGAACCGGCTCAGCGAACAGGTGATAAAGGTCTGAAACCTGAGATGATGTACTTGGAGCTGCAAATGCACGGTGATAGGTGCAAGGAAAGGATCGAGGCGCTCGGTATCCGTCCTGGCGATCCGATTATCTTGGATCGTCCGATCAGAAAAGGTTTCTCCGACGATACGTTTTATGGTGCTTACCTCGATAATGGTCTGGGGTGTTTTGTCGTGGCGGAAATTGCTAAGATCCTAGCTAAGGCGCCGCTTAAGAATTTACGTGTCTTGTATACGATTGCCACCCATGAAGAAATCGGTCGCTTTGGTGCCACGGCCATTGCGGGTGAGTTGAAGCCGGATATCTTGATTGGCTCAGACGTCAACCACGATTATGATGCGGCTCCAGGGATCGGTGCCAAACGCATGAATCCACTTACGATGGGTAAGGGGTTCACCCTGACAAGCGGCTCCGTTACCAGTGAGTTCCTGAACACACTGATTGAAAAATCATGCCGAAAAATGAGCATCCCTTACCAGATCGACTTCGCCGGACGCGATACCGGCACCGATGCCATGGCTGCGGCATTGGCTGGGTTTGATAGCGCCTCCACGTCGATCGGCTTCCCGATCCGGAACATGCATACCATTTCTGAAACAGGGCACACCGCCGATGTGATGGCGGCGATCCATGGGATGGTCGAGACCTTCCGCACCATGGACAAGATGAACCGAGGTAAGGGCATTACCCGCGACGACTTGAAGAATGGTCACCCGAGATTGGATGATGCCAAGCGGCTCTAGCTCTGCGTGCAACGTCAACGACGATGCCGCTGGCTGTCGAAATCTGAACGAGAGAAGGCTGAAAGAAGCACCTCGTGTGCGTATTGTCATCTGTGTCCCCTTTCCGTTTTGTGATCGGAAGGCATATAATCCCTACTCCGCTCTTGCTGAAAAATTGGCGGGTGAATTTATTCACACGCGGGTATCATGTTAGAAAACTTTTAGCCCCTTGTGGGGGTCTGATTTACCAGAATAGATCAGAGCGATTCGTCTGTCCTCGACTTGTCGACCCACTGACCTGGTATATGAAGTCGGAATGGCATGTTCTGTTGTTCAATGAGCGAGTGCTGCATTTCCATGTAGAGCAGTTGGATCGCGCTGCTTAGGAGTTGGTCGACGTTCAGGTCGATGCCTTGCTGCCCGGGTCGGCAGACCCGGAGGAACGCTAGATCAGGTGGGTGGGGGAGCTCGCGGTTCCAGTCTTCGACTTCACTAACACTGCTGATCACAGCATCGTAATGATCACGGCAAAACCAGTCGAGATAGGCGGCCTTGTCCTTCAGTTCGTCGGAGCTCCCCACCAATAACGGCATCATTTTTCCAGGCGTGCAGCCAGCATCCAGCTTTTCAATATGAAAAGCTGCGCGCCATGCCTGACCTGTCCGCCAGCCCTGAAGTTCCTGATAGACGAGGCCGATGCGGCGATGGCCTTTTGCCCATAGCCTGGACCAAGCCAAACGTAAGTTTTCGTAATAGTCGAACTGCACGGTATGGTGTTTCGGGTAGATATGTTCTGGCCCGAAAGTTACGATTTGAAAGCCAACGCGTGGCAAGGGGAGACTGCTTGGTTCAGAAGTAAGGGCTGGCGGGGCGACCATGACGCCGGTAATCCCCCGGTGGCGCAACCTACGAAAAACAGCCCGCATATTCGCCCCCTTAACGCCGAGCCAGTGCTCCTCAATCTTAATCCCTCGGTCAGCGGCAAACACTGCCAGACGGTTACACCAATCACCGTAAAATTCATGTTCATGAAAGGCATCCTCCGTTGGCCAGTCATGTAGCAGCGCGATCTTGTCCCAGCGGCGCCCCGCAGACCGCTGCTGCGTTCGGTAGTCGGCTAAGGCCCGCATCGCCGCATCCGGACGATAGCCCAGTTCCGCTGCCTTTGCCTGTACACGCTCGCGGGTTTTTACGGCGATCTCTCGGTGGTTACGCATCGCCATGGAAACCGTTGCTATACTGAGATCCAAGGCCGCTGCAATGTCCTTCAAAGTCACACGAGAGTTCTCCATGCTGAGAACAATGTCAGGGCGAGCAGCAGCGTCAAGGGGTTATTTGAACTGATTAAAATAAGATGGCGGTTGCACTTTTCTCCTTAATCGTTTTTATAGATCGTCGTTTAACTCGTTAACAATAAGCCACATGAATCCAATGCATTATTTATATTCCACACGAATGAATATGATTAAAGCAACCTCCAGCAAAGTGGGTTGGCTAGGAAGCGTAATTTTTATGCTGCTGAGCCCAGTATTCGCGACTCCCCCTACTTGGTCCGATGAGTTCAATGGCACGGGTGCCCCAGACCCGAATACATGGTCGTTTGAGTCGGGTTACATCCGAAACAACGAGCTGCAGTATTATCAGGCAGACAATGCCTGGCAGGAGGGTGGCAACCTTATCATTGAAGCGCGGCGCAATGACAATGGCCATGATTACACATCTTCAAGTATTCGGAGTGATGATAAGTATTCCTTCAAGTATGGTCGTATGCAGGTTCGGGCTAAAATTCCCGTCGTGCCAGGATCTTGGCCAGCGATTTGGACCCTAGGTGATGTCGGACAATGGCCGCACAATGGTGAGTGTGATGTTTTGGAATACAAAGGTACCGCCACCTCACCTATTTTTGCGAATTGCGCTCGAGGTACGAATGAGCAATGGGTTGCCGCATGGGATGCCGTGCAACGCCCCACTGCTGATTTTAGGGCATGGGATCCTCATTGGGATTCGGAGTATCACATTTGGACGATGCAGTGGGATGAGGACTACGTCAGGCTTTATGTCGATAATGTGCTGATGAATGAAACGGCGCAGACGTGGTTGGTCAATACGACCACGACATGGGGGCCTTTGGAGCCGTTCAAGCAGCCACACAAAATTCTTCTCAATCTCGCGATTGGTGCCGGTGGTGGTGACCCGACCAATACGCCATTCCCAATTCGTTATCTCGTCGACTACGTTAGGGTGTGGGAGAACTACACCAGCAATGCCACGCCAACCGATATCGCGCTCACCAGCAGCAATGTGGTCTCCGCAAAGCCGGTGGGGGAAGTGGTTGGTTATTTGTCTGCAACAGATGCAGACCCTGCCGAGGTGATCCGGTATGAATTGGTCAGCGGGACAGGGGATACGGACAATGCTGATTTTGATGTGCACTTTGTGTCCGATAGCACCACCACATCGGTCCTGAAAACAAAGAGTATTCTCGACTATGCAGATGGGGCAACGCGCAGCATTCGAGTGCGTGCCATCGACATCGAGGGCGCAAGCTATGACGAAGTCGTGACCATCAATGTTGAGCAGGCGAAGTTGATTGAAGTGCAGTCGTCACCGATTGCAGTTGCGGAGGGTGGTTCCAGCACGTTCTCGGTACGTCTTAGCAGGCTACCCGCGGCGGATGTGACGGTAAACGTCTCCAGAACCTCGGGGGATAGCGATCTGTCGATTACTTCGGCAACTGCCTTAACATTTACCACGACGAATGCCACGGATTGGCAGCACGTTACCATTTCCGCTGCGGATGATGTGGATCATTTGGATGGGGTGGCCACATTTAGCTTCGATGATCCGAGCTCAACCTATAATAGCCTAAGTGTGGACGCGGCGGAGGTGGATGATGATAACGATTCACCCTTGGTTGATGCTGGTGCAGACTTAGCGGTTGTGATGTCCGGGAGCAGTGCTTGGACACCTGCAAAAATTGCGACGAGGGCGTGGTATGATGCGTCCGACTCTGCTACCATCACGGCGAGCAATGGCAAGGTGAGCCAGTGGAACGATAAGAGCGGAAACGGCTTCCATATCGTACAAGACACGACCTCGGAGATGCCGAGCACAGGCACTCGGACGATGAATAGCTTGAACTCTTTAGACTTTGACGGTGGTGATTTCCTCAACGGCACGCACGCCGTTGTCACGGGTAATCCCAACCTAATGGTGATCGTGGTGAGAACATTGGACGTGAACGTGGATGGCAATGATATGATCACCCTGCTGGGGTCGGGCGCAGGAGGTGCGACCGCGGCAATTACCGGCGGCAACGGCGGTTACTCATGGCGCTTCTTCAATGGCTATGAAGCCTACGGGGCCACAAACCTCGGTTCAGCGGGCATCCAAATCGGAGTGAGGAGCGCGGGCGCCAATTATGCGGCTTCCGAGATGTGGTTGAATGGAACGCAATTATCGAGAGCGGGAGGGACAGGCGATGCGAACACTTCTAGCATCGTGGCCGGCATTCATGTGGGCGGTGGCGTCGGAGGATCGATGAACGGGGCGATCTCCGAGGTGATCGTGCTGGAGGATGCGACTACCGAGACACGGCAACTGGTGGAAGGATATCTCGCGCACAAGTGGGGCCTGGCAGATAGCCTGCCCACGCACCCTCACAAAAGCGCATCACCGACCTTGCCGACTGCCACAGCTACTCTCGATGGCACCGTGAGTGACCCTAACGCAGACTCATTGACGACAATCTGGACGGTTGTCAGCGGTCCTGATCCGTATGCGATCTCGATCACTGATTCCTCGCTCGTTGACACATCGGCATTGATGACGACTTCGGGAGTCTACACCCTGCGCTTAACCGCTGACGATGGCCGCCTGCAGTCCTCTGATGATATCGTGATCACGGTGTATGACTCGACGCCATACAACAACTGGGTGGTTGGCGGTTTTTCAGACTCCTTTACCAATACCGATTCCGTCAGCAACCCAGATGGCGATATGTTTAACAATCTTCAGGAGTATGCATTTGGCATGGACCCCACAGACCCTCACATGGCCCCCTTGAGTTATGTTGAAGGTGGTGAGCTCACTCAAGCTGGTGCGCCCATCGCCATTGAGGACGGGAGTAGTTATTTGTTTGTCTATGGGCGACGTAAGGATTATGCCGCAGCAGGGCTTACCTATGTGGCGCAATTCAGTGCGGACCTGCAACTTTGGACCGATAGTGTAGCCACGCCGACGCTTCGGACCTCAAGTGGGAGCTCGGGTGGGATTGAGGTCGTCAGTGTGCCTTTTCCTGAAAGTGTTCCGGTTACGGGTGGTGGTGCTGACCAAGTGCCAGAATTCGTTCGAGTTTCGGTTGACGATAACTAACTGACCGATCCCCCTCCCTTCTCAGGGGTGAAAATGAGGACGCCCATGTGGATTTATCGCCCTGCCTCTGCCCTCAACTCTGGGATAAGCAGGAGCGACGAGAGCAGAATCAATCCCGCCCCGACAATGGCGACAGCCCCTGGCCCCATCGTGCCTGCGACAGAAAATGCGATCACTGGGGCAAGGACACCTCGAAACCCAGTGAGGCAGCTGTGCACACTCATGTATTCACCGACATGATCCTCGGTTGAGAAACGTGTGACCCAAAGGCTCCAGAGGACATTACCGCCCGATCGCCCAATACCATGAAGGGCAATGCCCACACATAGGCTGAGATAGGTTCCACCGAGGTAATACACGAGAATACCGGCAAAGAAAAAAATATTGACCATCACCCGCACACGATAAAATGGCAATCGGTCAAATACCATCCCCCACGGCAGCACACAGATGATAGATGCCAGCATGGGAATGGTGCTGGTGATCAAGCCTGCCCTGCCAGCATCCAATTCGAACCCATAGATCGGATTACTGATATATTCCACAAATAAGGCAAAGCTCAGGAGGTTCCCCATGCCTAACAGCATCCAGCAAATCAACAGCTTCCTAAATGCCTTGTCGCGTGAAACATGGCGAAAGGCATTAAATAACTTCAGTCGGCTCGTCTGTCTTAGTTTCACCGGAGCCATTGCAAACACACAGCCGGCCATGGCGATAGAACACCCCGCATAAAACCAAAATAAACCGTGGAAGTCATCCCCCTGATGTGCCAGCCACGCCCCGCCGCCCACGCCCGCGGCGGCTCCGGTGGTAGCGCGCACAACACCAGCCAAGGAAAACAGCCGGCCTCTCACACGGTTCGAGTAATGCTTGCGATAAATCTGCGAAATTAAAGGGGTTCCGACTGTTAACATCACCGCGGCCAAACAAATGCCAACTAAATAGATCCACGCCGAATCCCCCGCCAGCGCAGCGGCGGCAAACCCGAGTGCGGCCATACACCAGACAAAGACGGATGCCGTATTCACTGTGCAGCCGAGCCGGCGGACAATCTGCACGGTGAATAAGCTCAATAATAAACCAACACTGGCCGCCGCCGCAATGGTCATCTTCATCCACACAGGCGCACCAAACACGCGGATCGCCACATACATCGCAAAAGTCGTTCCCGCCGTCTCGATCAACCCCTGCGGCACAGATCGGATCAACTCCAGACCAAAGGTCCTGCGTTGTTGCCCAATGTCCGCACTCTCATTCATAAACCCCGATTCTCGGCGGGGAAGAAAAGCGTAACAGCAGCGAGAGCACAAGACCGAACCCTCGGGTCATCGCACACCCAGCCACAGAGAAGGTCGGCTCAACCCATGGATACCCAGAATCCATGCCTCCCTCACTTTTCTTCACGCTTGCTTCTCCGCCGCCAATTTTTAATTCTTCTAGCATGCAGACCACCTACGAATCCGACCAACTACTCAGCGAATACCTACTTATGCACTATGGCACCGAGCAGCAACTCATGCCGTGGGGGTTTGGGCCGAAGGAGGCGATCGGGTTTCCAGTAAGAACCGTTTCCCACTTCCCTGGCGGGACATGCCAGCGTGCGCTTGATCTCGGTTGTGCCGTGGGCCGATCCAGCTTTGAACTGAGCAAAAATGCGGACTCCGTCACCGGGGTGGACTTTTCTGCCAACTTCATTGCCGCCGCCAATCACCTGCGCACGGTGGGGTCGCTTGATTATCCGCTCCGCGAAACGGGGCACCAAATCACCACGGCCACAGCCAGCCTTCCCACCGGCTCCCATCCGGAAATCTGTCAGTTCCTCCAAGGTGATGCCATGCATCTGCCCAATAACCTCGGCCGCTTCGATCGCGTCCACGCCGCCAACCTAATCTGCCGATTGACCGAGCCGGAAAAATTACTCCGTCGGCTACCCGAGCTTGTCCGGCCCGGGGGTCACCTTGTGCTTGCCACCCCATGCACCTGGCTGGACGCGTTTACCCCGCGCGATTGCCAGCCAGCGGGCGATACCTTCGATTGGCTCATCAGCCAACTCACGCCAGCATTTGACCTCCAGCGCCAGTGCGATGAGCCGTTTTTGATCCGAGAAACGGCAAGGAAATTTCAATGGACCGTATCCCTCGTTACCCTGTGGGAGCGCCGCGCGCATTAGCCTCGATCATCCAATCCACGACAACCCTGCGGATAGCACACACCGAGCAAGTTTCACTTCCGCCGAGGGGGGAAATTTTAGCTTCCCTGAATATCTATTTTGAGTAAAGTTTTCCCACGCACGCCTCACCCATCTCCCTTGGATGAGGCTGAAAAATCAACGAAGACATCGACGACTCCGTCATGAAATACGCGATTTTATCAGACATTCACGCAAACCTCGAGGCATTGACCAGTGTGTTGGAGGACGCCCGTGCGCATGGGGTGACACATTTTATCTGTCTGGGTGATGTGGTTGGCTACAATGCGAATCCGAGCGAGTGTGTGGATATTATCCGTGCGCTGGACTGCCCAGTGTTGATGGGGAATCATGATGCTTATATGGTTGCGGATGAAATCCCGGAAATCGTGAATGATCGGGCGCGGAAGTCCCTAGAGTGGACACGCACGCAGATGACGCCCGACCAGCATGAGTGGCTTGCCCAGTTACCGCTGCAGCGGCGGGTGGGTGCCTTTGAGATTGTCCATGCAAGTCTGCACGACCCCGAAATGTGGAATTATGTCGTGAATGCCACCGAGGCTATTGTGCATTTTCATTTTCAGGAGACACCATTATGTTTTTACGGTCACACCCACCATCCGATGTATTTCTCCATCAAGGAGCGGGTTACCCACAAGGGGTTTGATCGGATTGAGCTGAAGGATGATGACCAGTATCTCGTGAATGTCGGCTCGGTCGGGCAACCACGCGGAGAGGATAAACGCGCACAGTATGTCATTTACGATTCGGTAGAGCGGGTGGTGGAGATGCGTTTCGTCGATTATGATGTGGCTCTCACATGTCAAAAAATCCGCGAGGCGGGATTGCCAGAGCATAACGCGATTCGATTGGAAAAATCCGACATCGACGCGGCTGCGGCACTCAAGCAGATTGAGGAAGCGGAAAAATTAGTCGACCATTTAACCTAAGGATGTCAGCCCAAACGGATAAAATCAAAGAGAGCAGCAGGGAGTTTCTTGCTACGAATGCCGTATTTTTTGCGCAGATGTGTGAGCCGCTCAACGCGCTGTTTCAGAGCTCTGGGCCAATGCAGATTCTCAGCGATGAGTCGGAGATGACTCTGGTGGTCGCGGTCAGGGCGACCGAAGAAACCGATGAGGCCGGGGCGATGGATGTCGATTGTGTCATGCTAGAGCCGAACCATGAGAGTCTGCGCACCTGCGTGAACTCGATTCTTTAGTGAAGAAGAGAGAAGTGAGATGATCAAGGATATCAGAGAAAGGATAAAGCCGCTCTACGACATGGGAGCCCTACTCGGGTTTTCTCTGTGTGGCGATGATGGCGAGGTAATTCATAATGAGTCGTTTTTGAGTGATCAGGCTGCGGCCAAGGCGACCCAGCTTTTTATCGAGGGCGTCAAGGAATTGGTGGCTGCCCAGCGGGTGGTAAACCGTTTGATTGTGGAGCTTGATGATGTGATTTTGATCTACGGACGTATTGCCGAGGCACATGCCCTGTTTACTCTAGAAAGGGGATGTGATTTGGATGCCGTTGCGGCAGTCATCCCCCTGCAGCAGCCCATTCCTGAGGGGCTCTGATTCTCCCAGATCACTCTGGCAGGCGATGCCGTGTCCGGCGCTTTTGAATAAAAAATGCCAGACATATCGTCACATTGCGACCATGCCATCATCTCTTGATCCACACGAGATTCAGGGGTTTCATGCACTCAACCCAACAGGGTAAAGTCATTACCCAATCAGAATAGGCCTAGCATTTTTATTTAATTCCATCAGTTCCCGCTGCTTGACGACCCCTTCTCGCTCAGCCCCCCAGTCCAGCTCGCTCGCCCAGACTTCATGGAGAAGACCTTCATGCGCACTTCGCACCGCAGCGAGAGCTTGCCGCAGCTGCCAATCCTCCCAACGTGGATTTCCACCTAATTTTTTGAGCCATTCACGAAAAACCGCAGCTTTTCCGCCCCCTCCACCCCCAGACGTTGGGTTTCCAGATTGCCGTAAATGAGCTCCCCAGCCTTCTAAATAATGCCAATAATAGGGCACAACCTTCTCGCTCACCCCTCTACCTACAACATAATGCGTATACCTCCGGTGAAACTCCTGCTTTTTGTTGGTTATTTTCTTGTCCCTACATTATACACATTTCATGCTCCTTCCAGACTCTAATCTAACTTAAACGACCCCCCTCAAAAAACAACATCATAATAGTGTATTGTGGAATTCCACACTAGTGACCTATTATGGAATTCCACCTAATACACTGTTAGCCAAAAATCATGAAATTCACCCTACTACTTGTCGCAATATCTAGTTCTATGATTTCGTGCAGTAAGCCGAAGGCTTCAGCTACAACTTCTCCAGCGAAAATGCCATTGAGCGAGATAGCTGTTTGTTTAGCCGAATTTCTTCCACAGGAGGCTTCCGACGTAGTTCTTAAGGATAAAGACAGTAAAAAGCATCGTGTAAAATTAACAGTAGAGGAGTTTGAACGCCTTAAGTTCGAATTTGCGAATGAACTATATGATCGTGCTTCTAAGAGTTACGGATTTGGAAGTCGGTCACATCAATCTACAACTTATTCCGAAGGAGATTCGTCGTTCTCTGTTTCCATGGGAGGAAAGGAGAGTTATGATTTTGTAATAATAGGAGCACATAGCCCAGAGAATGATAATACGGCAACAATATGGATTAAATCATTCCATACTAGGTAATTTATAAGGCTAACAAGGCAGCGCACACCAATCCACTACCCGCCGAGAGTTGCAAATTTAATGATAATTACAAACCTTAACCTGAAATCGAAGCTCGCCCTCTGGTAGTGGATGGGTGGCTTTTGACGTTCTGCTAAATATGTGCAAGTCGATTCTCATACTACTATTCTCAGTATTTTCTATGGTTGGTTATGCTAATGACCAATCTTCTTATCGAACCTATTTACATAATATCGATAATTTTCAGAATTGGTTTCGAGTAGGTTCATACAATATTAAAGATGAAAATAAGGTGAGAGAGGTAGATATTTATTATTGGGATTCTGGTCTCAGACCAGATGGTAAGCAGGTGACATCTTGGACCTATCCTAATCTATTCGGTTTATATTGTGTCTGGAAGACCGATCAAGGTAAGTGGACTCATAAAGAAATCGCGGGTAGTGCGAGAGTTGGCTTTCATCAAATAGTTTCAGCTAAGGACAACAGATTAATTTTGGAGCTAAGAGGCCAATTTATCCGTTTTATAGAAGCTGATGAGACAGCAGAAGAATCTAAAGCTGAAGATAAGATGCACAGCGAAGCCAATAAGCCATTCAAGAGAGAGGTCATTTTCAAGGATGGAGTCCCTGACTTAATTTCTCTGGCAGAACAAGACGGCGCTGACCAACCCGCTACCGCTCCAGAGTTGAAGCTGGAGGGCAATTCGAAACCTCAAACAGAAGCGAAGGTGTGCCCCCGGTAGCGGGTGGCAGGCCTTGGACGTTCGGCAAAAAATTATGCAATGGAAGATCATATCACTATGCTGCTTGTTTGCCGCCTGCGTGCAGTGGTATGAAATTTTAGATAGATCTCTTCATCTCAATAGGATGATTAAGAAGTTTGGCGTTTCTGGAGCTAGCATTTCGGCAGGGTATATAATGATCGTTATTTTCTTCGGAGCGACTGCCATATTCACACATTTGGCTTATGATGCTGTAAGAAGACTTAAGGGCCAGTCATCTTTGTACAGAACACTTGCATTCACCAGTATTGTGCTTCTTGTTTCTGGTGCGTTGATGTGGTTGGGATTATTATTATCCCCCTTGGTCTATGTTGAATATCGATAAAAGCCGAACAAGTCGCTGCACCCGACGGAGAGTAGCTGCGCAGCCAGATTTTTCTGGTAGTTTGAACCATTAACAACAAAGTGAAGTTTCCCGCCACTCTCCGCCGGTGAGCTATACGTTCTGCAAAAAATGAGATTTCTACGTTCGGCTACCCTTATTTCTTTAGTGCTTTGCATATCAGGATGCGGTTCAATCTTTATGCATATGATGGGAGCGCGCGGGCGTTCTGTGCCTCTCAGTCAAGTATCATCGTTATACTACAAGACGTCTCCTGACCTGAAGAAGGCATACGTTTTCTATTCCATCCCGGGACGAATTGCCACAGGAATGGCGACATCGTTCGGACCACTTGGTGACGCACGAGCGATTACCATAGACATTGGGGCTGTCAATGATACCGCGAAGAATCGAGAAGAGTTTGGCGAGGGGATTCATTCGGCCTACAAGATTGGTGACCACTGGGTTGCTGAGTTTGATCTAGCTGAATTAAACCCTATGCAACCACACAATGATCAGATTAAAGTTTTTTATGGTTTTGAACGACGGGATCGTAACGAACCGATTCCTTATCGAGGAACGTGGATTCGTGAATAAATCAGCAGAACAAGACGTTGCACCCGATGGCTAGTAGCTACCGTGTCAGATTTTTGTGACTGTTAATCAGAATTGAAACTTTAATCATTTCATCTGCGGTTTGATCGCCACGGGTGAACTTTACGTTCTGCTAAAATTACCAATGAATCAGCCATCGAGAATACTAATACTCTTCATCGCATTTTTATTCGCTAGCTGTAGGAAATCTGTAGATAGACTAGGGGAAGCTGAGGTTCTTTTGTCGGCATTAAGCAGTAACAACACCCCTAAGAATTTTGGTGGATTTGAGGGTGAGGCAATAGCAAAGCTAAGAGATAAGCAATCTAGTCAGGTTAATCCAATTACTTTCGATGTTCGTAAGGGCGACGCAGAACCTCCAATTGGTGACGGGTCGTGTGACTATCATGCGTTTGGTTCAGTTAAGTCTGGTGATGAACCATTCATAGGTATTAGACTACGATACAAAGATAGAGGGTGGCACATTGTTGGATATTGGACTCCCTAAGCAGAACAATTCGAGGCACCCAATCACTACCCACGCGGGCAGCAAAGTAAGTTTAATGATTATTAACCATCAACCCACAAGTCAGAGATCCGCTCACAGGTAGTGATCGGAGCTCTATGACGTTCGCGATAAAATGAAAATTCCCCAACTAGTCTCAATAGTCTGGCTCATAGTCCAGATTGGCCTCCACGCCATGGATCCAACGAAAGTGGATGGAGTTGTTGCTGTAGATGTCGACCGGACCGAGCGAGTGTGGACGGTAGAAGTCACCAACGCTAGTAAGCAGGCGCTGCGCTACGAGATGATGGGCAAGGTGCCGCGCGGACTCGGGTTGGAAGTGTGGGATCCCGATAAAGCTGAATACGGGGTGAGGGTTCACGCTGAGAACTTAGCACAGATGAACATGGATGTTTTTCCTGCAGATATTCGCGAGATTGCTCCTGGGACATCGGAGAAGTTTCACCTGAACCCAGCGTCGATGTCCACAACTAGTGACTTAACACTAGCGAAGTGGGAAAGAGCGAAACGCTACGGATATTACGAATGTAGGGTTTTCTTTGGTGTTTATGCCTCACGCTTGCTGAGCGTAGCCCCAAGGGATCGCCTTAATTCCCCAGAGAGAGATAAACCCAAAGAGGATGCACCGCTCTGGTCAAAGACTAAGGATGAAGAAAACGAAAAGAATGCGATATTTGGCTTCAAGCTGCGGCGCATGTTGAACGAGAAGAGTCTAGCCATCGTTAGCTGGCATCGCGGTTCCGACAGCGGGGATGACTACTACATCACATACACGACTTGTCCCAAAGCCGAACTAGAAGCAATGAAGCCGATGGACGAGAACAAGACTATGGAAATTCCTTTGCCGAAGTTGATTGCAAAAGCCCAGGCAATAGCAAAGAAGAAGCTCAAAGACTGCACTTTCGAAGGGTTGATGATTAATCCATGCGAAGACGATGATAAGAAGCACTATGCTTCAGTTTACTTTGTTGATGACCGAGACGACACCGAAATTGACATACTTCTCAATGGTGTCACTACGGAGACCACCAAGCTATCAGTTACCAAAGAGCAATACAAGCAGTTGAAGGACTACAGAATACCAAAAATACGCGAACAAGACGGCGCTGGACAACCCGCTACCGCTCCGGAGTTGAAGCCGAAGGATCGCTACGAACCTCAACCTGAATCGGAGGGGCGCTCCCGGTAGCGGGTATCAGGCCTCGAACGTTCGGCAAGAAATAATTCCCAGCGAATTCATCGTGCGTTCACACTGGTTTCACGAACCGATGCAACTATCCTGCAATGAAACAAGCTAACGCATCTCCAATCACGGGGCAGGAAGAACTAGCCCCTCCACAGTCTAAGTCGCCGCGCCGCAGAATTGTCCTCAAGGTATGCGTCGTCATCCTCGCCCTCGCCCTAGTTTTCGCCGGGACTCTCTTCCGAATCTATAGAGTCGATACACACCATGCGAGTAGAGGTAGTATTTGGTGGCCAGAGAGGGGCCGGAATCTGATCCCGCCTACCGCTGCCGACATCACGCTGCGGCGGGATTTGCTCGATCACTACGCTATCTACACTATATCGGAGAAAGACCTCAACGCCTTCCTTGATAGGCGTTTCGCTCGCCCTGGGAAGGTGCTCGATTCCTTCAGTGAGAGGTCGCCGGCGCACGCCGATACTGTTGGAAAACCAATCGGTCCCCTTGGCTGGGTAGTGACAGAGAATACCGTCTCGTATCACTACGCGGCCAGGAACGGAGGTGGTCAACATTACTATCACGATACGGAGTCCGGACAGACATATCAGGACTCTGCCTACTGGTAGTATATTCCTTCCCCCAAAATCGGAACGCCGAACAAGCGGGTGGACACCAACCGCCTACACGCTCCGAGTCGACATGACCCTCTTAACTCGAATCCTTAACGCTGTTGCGGAGTGGCGCTGCCTGTAGGCAGCGGGTCACCCTTGACGTTATGTCTAAAGCACGCTCATACCCTACGGTCACGCAAAATATCCCTTGCCCTCGTCACCATTGCATTCAGAATGAGTTGATATGAAGACCGCAAAATATTTGGCGACACAAGGAGGCTGGCAGAAGTATGAAGCGCCTGGTGACTCTGCGTGGCTGAAGCAATTCGTCGCCGACAAATGGAAGGCGAGTGCAGCGGTGGAACACTACGCCGATACGTATTTGCCCAAGTCGTCCGTCGATCTGGGACCGTTCGTTTTACTATCCGCTGAAGACATCAAAAAAGGCAACCACTTCTGGGATGACGGTGAATTGCTCTCGCGATTCGGACTTCTGCTGATTGGCGATACGGTTGGTTGCGAGTATCTCTTCATGCTGGCTGACACCGGCCGAGTAATCATTCTCGATCGCCCCGAGATTCCGGACTCCGAGCATCGAGAATATTTCTATGGCTCGGCCAAGATCGAGGAGTTTGATTTTGCACGATGGCTGAGTGAAGAGAAGGGTGCCGCCACTGAAGAGT
Source organism: Akkermansiaceae bacterium (assembly GCA_013041925.1). Lineage (GTDB taxonomy): Bacteria > Verrucomicrobiota > Verrucomicrobiia > Verrucomicrobiales > Akkermansiaceae > Oceaniferula. Next base: position 60,916 of record JABDRB010000018.1, read on the forward strand.
ATCCAATTGGGGCTGGGGACTTTGCATCGTTCGCGGAATTCGATGAAGCGCTTCTGGATTGGCATCAGCAAGACTTTGACGGCGAGTAAGTTGTAATTACCTGTCACGCCAAGCATCTTGCGATGGTAGCCCAATCCAATTGAGGCAGAACAAGTGTATGCAGGCCGATTATTCACCCGCGCTTAGTGTAAGAAAGTCGTTTGAGATCTAATCGTTTAAGGGTTGATCGGCGCGCGTTTTCCGAGTGTAAGACTCTGGCGTGCCCCCGTTCTTTGAACCAATTGTTATGAGAGCATTGGTTGTTTTTGATTCGTGCTGTGCTTCGGAACGGAGGCCGTAGGCCGAAGTGGAGAGGCGCAGCACGAGGCAAACTCTGCCGGGGTCATATCGCCCAACGATGAGTGCGGTCGCTGATGGTTATATTTGTATCGGTGTTCTTCGCCAAGCATTTTCGCCTCCAGTAAACTTGTGAATAATTCAAGGTTAAGAAATTCATCCCGAAATCGTGAGTTGAAACTTTCGGCGTAAGCATTTTGCCATGGACTCCCTGGCTCGATATAACACGTTTTGAAGCCCTCTTCCTCAATCCAATCTTTGATAGCATTCGCTACAAATTCAGGCCCATTGTCGCTTCGAATATACTCAGGCACTCCTCGTTGCTTGACCAAAATCTTTAATTCTTCCACTACATCCTCAGCTTTCATCGACCGTTCTACTTCAAGGCCAAGAAGCTCTCGGCTGTATTCATCCAGAATAGGGAGCCATTTCAGGCGACTCCCATCATCAGTCTGATCATGCACAAAGTCGTAAGTCCAAACATGATTCAGTTTTTCGGCTTTGAGTTTTTGTATCGAATTTTCAGCCGTTCCTCTCGCTCTTTTTCGAGCTGGGCGGGGATGGATCTTCAACCCTTCTTGCTTCCATAGGCGATGAACTCGCTTTTGATTAACTTTCCAGCCTTCTCGTCGAAGTAGCCTTGTCACGCTACGGTAACCGGCTCTTGGGTTAGCACATGCTAAACGATGGAGTTCAGCTATCAGCTCTTTGTCCTGTTCAGGCTGTTTAGGTTTATATCGTTGAGTCGATCGGGGCTGATTCATGATTCGACATGCCCGACGTTCGCCAACCTCAAAGCTTTGTTGAATATGATCAACTGCTTCGCGGCGGCGTGTCGGGCCTACCACTTTCCCTGGTTAACTTCCTTGAGGATATCCATATCCAGGGCTTGCTCAGCGACTAGTTTTTTGAGTCTGGCGTTTTCCTTTTCAAGCTCCTTGAGTCGCTTTACTGCTCCTGTTGTAGCGTTTCCATACTCCTTGTTCCATCGGTGGTAGGTTGCTACACTGATAGCCAATTTGCGGCATACTTCGTCTATGCAGGCACCTCTTGCTAGCTCTTCGCTAGCGGTGTGCAACTTCTTTACTATTTGTTCGGGTGTATGTCTTTTCTTCTTCATAAGAGTGGTCTCAGGCTCTCGCCTGACACTCTCATAACATATGGTTCAGTTTTTTGGGAGCACGCCAACTCGGCTGATGCTATACGATATGACAAAAAATTAGAAGCGAGTTTTGTGGACAAACCAACATCTCCGCACACACTGAACAAACACAAACCAACAATAGAGCAACACCATATGACGCACTCAATATCTGGAAATTACTTTTTAGTGGGAAAAATAAAAAAAACTATTTTCTATTTGATAATATGTCTTTCTTCCATTGGCTATGTAGAAGCGAAGGTGTACAAACCCTTGAACGCCGAAATAGCTAAAAAAAACTTGAATCATGCTTGTGTGATGGCTTTCGCTACAGCTCTAAAATCAGGAGATGATGAAAAGGCGGCTTCTTTTTGTGATGAAGCTCTTATGAAAGACGTTAAAGAAAATCATTTTAGCTTAAAATCTTATAGGGAAATGTATTTTCGAGATATGGACATGAGCACTTTGGTCTACAGGGCCTCACCTTCAAAGAAAAACGATCATTACGTATTGAAATACGTATTAAAGTTCTCAAATTTGGAAGGGAAAAAAAGTACCATAACGCTGTATGTGGATACAAAAGACGGCAAAAAAATACTGACGACAAAATAAATTTTAACAACTTATGAAGACCGCAAAATATTTGGCGACACAAGGAGGCTGGCAGAAGTATGAAGCTCCTGGTGACTCTGCGCGGCTGATGCTGAACGTTAGGCTAAGAAAATGAAGACTTCGATATTCACCCTGATCTTGCTAATGATAGCTCAAAGTCAGCTGCATGCAGGCAACCTCTTTCGTGAAGTGACGGTGGGGTCAGACTCTTGGGAGATTATTTTCCATAAACAAGGTGGACGATATCGTATTGAGATTGATGCGGTTAATCGTGGCACTTCAGGTTATTTACAAAGACTTAGACTGCTCCCTAAAGAATCACTTAGGCTGATTGATAAGCACTGGTATATGGACATCAAACCAGCGGATCGCGAGGGGAAGAAGGGGTTAGAGATAACGAGAACTTATCATGATCGTTTGACTGGAGCGAAGAAGACCCAAACCACATTCGAGCCGAACCATAGAGCGGAACAAAGCGGTGAACCCGACAGCTGAGCGCTTGTAAGGTTGAGGGATTTTGGGTAGAAGAGAATTGAGAAAGGAATCGGAGCAGCATGTCAGGTCAGCCGACGGTTACCTTGAACGTTCGACAATAATATGAAGAAACCATTTCGCATCGGTCTACTTGTAGTCGTCGCTATTTTGATAGCAGCGACATCCGTTCAGGTATATTTGATATTAGATTCTCGCTATACCGTAACAGTCAAGAACGACACATCTGTGCCGATTAAGCTAGTGCAGATTTCTGGTGGTGGTAGCGAAGTCACGATTGACAGCATCGACGCTGGAGGTAGTGAGACACGACATTTTTGGATCGAGACAGATGGTCGCCTTGAACTACAGCACGATTCAGACAATCAGAGGCATATTATCGATGGCTATGTGACGGGTTCACTGGGAGGCGACACAACAGTCACGATTCATCCTGATGGGGCGGTGACATCGATTAACCACCGTAGCGAATAAGTGGTCTAACAAGCTATGCGCTTGGCAAAAAATTCCATGACTATTAAAGATCACATAAAAAATATTCCGGTGCTCGGCACCGTGGCAAGAAAAGTTTACTCTAGGTGTAGAGGGGCTTGCCTGCTCGATCCATCTCACTGGATACCACTAATTTTGCCAGAGCACGAAGGTTTCGTCGTTCAGATTGGCTCAAACGACGGGAAAGCGGGAGATCCGCTCCATAATTGGTTGAAACGCAGCAAGGGTTGGTCTGCGATTTTTGTAGAGCCCGTGCCTTTTTTGTTTAATCGGCTAAAAGATACTTATACGGGAGAACAACGATTCTCTTTCGAAAATTCCGTAATAAACGATGGATCTCAGATTACTTTTTATTGGGTTTCTGAAGATGCCAAGTCTGCATTACCAGATCTTCCATATTGGCATGATCAGCTTGGTGGATTTGATCGTGATCACATCACGAACCATTTACCGGAATTGGAGCAATATATCGAAAGCGAAAATCTTCTGGGAATGACATTAGATAGTCTATTTGCTCAACATCGCTTGGAGCACTTTGATTTGCTTCACATTGATACCGAAGGCGCAGACTTCCAGATTCTGAGGCAATTAGATTTAGAGGTATTTCGCCCTCGGGTAATTTTGTTTGAACGGAAACATCTTTCTCAAGATGAGGAAGAATCCTCAACACGTTTCCTCCAAAATCACTACGCACTGTTCAATCTTGGTGCAGACATCCTTGCTGTAAAGAAAGAGGATAACAAGGCGATGTGGTCAACCCTGAAACCGCTGCGCGGTGTCAGGGTGCCCGACCTTTAACGTTAGGCGAAATAAGCTAGATCCAGAATAAAAAAACGCCAGGCATATAGTGACGGAGTGAGGTAATTTTCCTTTTGGGTTGAGTTCGCGGGGTGGATTGTAAGCTGTTGATTACAAAGGGGTTGGTGGCATTTTCGAGGTATTGAGGGGATCGATGGCAAGGAGGGTTATTTGGGGTGAAAACGGGGCGGGTTTGCGGTTTATGATGGTGGTCAGGGACGGCGACGCGCCGTAAGCACATGGCAGGGAAAAAGGATACGAGGCAAGTAAGCGGCTCCGCCACAGCAGCAAGCACCAGCGCGGCGGCAATGCCGCCCATGCCCTTCCATCTGTCGGAGTGCTAGCCTTGTAGGTTGAGCATTACCTCGAAAGCCTTCCCGTTCGCAACTACACACGCACCATCGAGGACAGGCGTAGTGCCCTTGCTGACTCCCTGATATGGGCGCACCAGCTCGACCTGGTCACGCACCCACCCCAGTTTTTCGCTCCTATCACCCGCCTTTCTGCCGACCTTTTCAAGGCCCGACCATGCCATCATCTCTTGATCCACACGAGATTCAGGGGTTTCATGCACTCAACCCAACAGGGTAAAGTC
>JABDRB010000019.1 GCA_013041925.1 Akkermansiaceae bacterium
GGGTTTTTAATCGGTGTGGATTGCCAGCCGAAAACGACTTTTCCGTTGTCGATGATTTCGATTCTTCCTTGATCCTCCTTGACTTCAAAGCCGGCGGATACAGGGAGGGCGATGAGCCCAATGAGGATGATGAGCGTCTTGGGTGATTTCATGGATGTGGCGATTATTTTTTGCGGCTGAGTTGGTAGGCGTCCATGATGGTCTGGTACTTGACCAACATGTTAGGAACTTCCCATTCAGGTAATTTGCCCTCTTTGAGATAGTCGAGGTAGGCTTTGGTGACTTGGGCAAAGTGTCCTTCGTGGCCGATTTTGTATTTTTCGGGGATGACGACCTGCCAGCCGTTGGTTGTGGTTTTGGTGGTGACGCCGGGCCAGTTTTTCTGAAGGTCGTGCACGGCGGCCTGGACGAATGTTGTGAGTCCTGTTCCTTTTTTGACGGGTTCGATATAGAGTGTCGGTTGATACCCTTGTTCGGCGCCCTGACGGATGACGAGGGCGCAGTTTCGGCCCTGCATGATTGAGTAATGGGTGTCTTTGGCTCCTTTTGGTGCTTCGAAGTTCCAGATCACTGAGGTTTTGCAGTGGATACCTTTGAGGGTGTAGACCATCTCACCATTGCAGTCGACTTCCAGGATGCCGTCGGCATTGATGTATTTTTTCAGGTAGTCAGGAAATGCCTCCAAGCCGGTGGCTTTTTTAAATTGAGCCAAGGTCAGCTTGGTTGGCCAGGTGCGAGCGCTGAGCATTTTGACATCACTTTGTTTGAGGGTTTCACCTGGAAAACATTCCCATTGGATGAGGTCGACGAGGTGGGTGGTGACATCGACGATGCCTTCGCCCTCGGCAGTGACATCGAAGAACCACGGTGGGCGTTTGAGCGGTTTGCCTGAGACGTATTTGAAGTAGTGGTGTACACTTTCCTTGGTGACGGCGGGTTGTTCTGGGGTGCCTGTGGCCTGTTGTCCGTAGAGCGCGGGTATTTGTGAGAGCTCGCGTTGCAGGATGGTGGTGATTTCATGACGTTCGGTCATGATGTCGTAGAGCAGGACGTTTTTTTCCTGAGCGACTTTGAAAGCCTCGCGCAGTTTGGTCATGCCCTCGGGGTTGATCACCATCGGCTTATCGGCGAGCACGTTGATGCCGGCTTTGACCGATGCGAGGATGTTGTCTGTTTTCCGTGAATTGTCGCCAGCGAGGATGACGACGTTGCCGGGGCGCTGTTTGAGCATCGCCTCCAGGCTGTTGTCGGTGCGATGGACTTGCGTCTTCCAGTGGGTCGGGTTCTCGGGTCGGGTGTTGAATCCGTTGATCCGTTTCAGGTGGAGGTCGAGGTCTGGGCTAGTGGGCGCAAAGACATGCACGGCCGGCGAGACATCGTCATACATGGATTTCTGCACCAGGGCGGCATGGAAGTGCCCAGGGTCAAGCGTCATGAGTCGGACGGGTTTTTGCTCGGCGTTTAACGGGAGCAGGGAAATGAGGCCGGCGGCGGCGAGTGTGCTGGCCCGTGAAGTGATAGTCATCATCGTGTTTTTGGGTTCGGGTGTTAGCCTTTTTGGACTTTATCGGCAAATTGCTGGATACCGTAGGGTGCGCGTTCTGCGCGTGCGCGCAGGGCATTGGCTTCGGCATCGTTGAACTGCTCCTTGACGGGGTCCCATTTCAGCGGGCGGGCGAGTTTCATGCCAATCCAAGACACCATACAGGCGGAGCATGATCGGTGACCCGTTTCTACGTTGGTGACGGCACTGCGGCCTTCCTTGACGGCTTGGAACCAGTCGAGATGGTGGTCCCAGTTTGGGCTGCGGTGCAGTTGCACATCGTCTTTGCTGAGGTCGGAGGTGATCCAGCTTTGATTGCTGGCATCAAAGGCCTTGGTGGCTTTTTTGCCGGCGGTCGGGTCGCTCTTGGTCGCCGTATAGCTGCCTCGGCTCACCCAGATCCAACCCTCGTCGCCCTCGAATCGGATGCCGTTAGGAAGTTTGTGGCTGACCTCGAGTTCGACACCATTGGCGTAGGTGAGCGCGATATTGTAATCTCCGTGGACATCCCAGAAGCTGTCTTTGCCAGGCCAGCTAGCGGAGGCATTGATGGCAATGGGGCCTGTATATTCCGTGTCCATTCCCCAGTGGGCGATATCGAGGTGGTGAGACCCCCAACCTGTGATCATCCCGAGGGTGAATTGATTTTGGCGCAACCAGCCAGGACGACCTTTCAGACTGCCATCGGTGTGAACGCGGTCAACGGTATAGGGGACTTCAGCTGTGGAGCCGAGCCATTGATTGTAGTCGAGGTGCTTGGGCACGGGGACAATTTTTCCATTCCCACCTGATGGGTCACTGGGTAAGCCAATTTTGATGCGGCGGACTTTGCCAATTTTGCCATTGCGGACGAGTTGGCAGGCGCGGTGAAATTGTTCAGTCGACCGTTGTTGCGAGCCGATTTGGAGGATGCGGTTATTGGCTCGGACGATATCGGATGCCATGCGGCCCTCGGTGAGGGTGAGGGTGAGGGGTTTTTGGACGTAGATGTGTTTGCCTGCGAGGGCGGCCTCGATGACGGGTTGGGCGTGCCAGTGCTCGGGTGTGCTGATCATAACGGCATCAACGTCATCTCGGGCGATCAAATCGCGATAATCACAACTGGTGGCAATCTTGGGCGCCTCGCCGAGTGATTTTTTGTAAGAGTTCTCGACCTTTTGCTTTGCCCAAGCGACGCGTTGAGAATCGACATCACAGACGCCGACGATACGTGCTAGGTCAGGGTGGCGTAGTGCTCCCGGCATGTCCATGCCATGGGCAATCCTGCCGCAACCGATCTGGACGACGCGAAGGGGTTTAGCGGTTTTGGCGGCCTTGGCCGCTGCCGTGGATTTGGAAGTCACGATCGCAGGGAAGCTGATGGCTGCGGTTGTGGCGGCCGTGCCACGGAGGAACTGGCGGCGGCTGACTTGATGAATGGATGATTTATTTTTCATGATGGATTAAGATGTTTGAGCGTGGGTTATGCGGGGAGTCGGTTGGAGCATAGAGGATCGTTTATTGCTGTATTTGGAATACGAGGCCGAATGACAAATTTGTCAGATCCGTGGGTTTTTTCAAGAAGTTGTTTTTGAGCCGCGGAGGGTTTAGCGTCATGATACCGTCATGATACCTGAGATCTTACTGCAGTCGCGATCACAGGGGCACTGTCGGACGAGTTCGTAGCCAAAGGCTTCCTTGAAGGATAGCGAGCCTAGCTGTCCGTCGAGGATTTCAAAATGCTCGGTGGTGACAAAGGCAGGGTGGCAGAAGCCGGCAGCGTGGCAGAGTTTAATGAGTTCGTGACGTAGGGTGACGATATAGTTGGCGAGGCGTGCCGATTTTAATGTCGGGTCGAGCCCGCGCATGAGCCATTTGTTGTGGGTGGCGATGCCGGCGGGGCAATGTCCAGTGTGGCAGCGTTGCGCTTGAATGCATCCGATGGATATCATGGCTTCGCGAGCGATGGAAATCATATCGCAGCCGAGGCCAAAGGCGAACAGCGCGTCCATGGGGAAGCCAAGTTTTCCAGAGCCGATAAATATAACGCGCTCACTTAGCCCGGCATGGGAAAAAATTGAGTAGACGCGGGCGAAGGCAAGTTTGAAGGGGAGGGCAACGTGATCGGCAAAGACAAGCGGTGCCGCTCCGGTGCCACCTTCACCTCCGTCGATAGCGATGAAATCAACGCCGCGCGTACCATCTTTCATGAGTTCGGCCAGTTCATGCCAGAACTCGATCTGTCCAACTGCAGACTTAACTCCCACGGGGAGACCGGTGGCTGTGGCGATGTCCTCGACGAATTGTAAGAGGGTGTCGGTATCGTGAAAGGTGCTGTGGCACGGTGGGCTGGCGCAGTCGCGATCTTGCGGGATCCCACGGGCGGCTGCTATTTCTGCGGTAATTTTTGCCTTCGGTAGAAGTCCACCGATGCCAGGTTTTGCTCCTTGGCTGATTTTAATTTCGATGGCCTTAATAGAGGGGTTGCTGTTGACGGTTTGCAGCAGGGCATCGAGAGAGAAATCTCCTTTGTCGTCTCGGCACCCGAAGTAGCCAGTGCCGAGCTGGAGGATGAGGTCGCCGCCGTGTTGATGGTGGGCGGATACACCGCCCTCGCCGCTATTATGCAGGCACTCAGCGAGGGAGCAGCCCTTATTGAGAGCCTCGATGGCGGCGCTGCCTAGCGAGCCGAAGCTCATGGCTGAGATGTTCACCACCGAGCGTGGTCGGAAAGATTTTTTGCGACCCCGTGCCGCCCCCATGACCTTAGCACAGGGGATGGGGTGGAGCGGGTCGTATGAGTCACCGGCGACAGGCGTATCATTGTAGGGGAAGGTGGACTGTTTAAGGATTAGGTAATTGGATGTGAGTTCGATGTCGTTGTCGGTCCCAAACCCGAAGTAGTTATTTTCATTTTTGGATGAGGCGTAAACCCAGCGTCGCTGGTCGCGTGAAAAGGGTCGCTCCTCGTTATTGTTCGTGACGATATACTGGCGTAGCTCTGGGCCAACAGTTTCGAAAATATAGCGGAAGTGTCCGATGATCGGGAAGTTTCTTAAGATGGCGTGGCGTTTCTGCAGGAGGTCATAGATGATGACGCCTGTTAACAGTATTCCGGTGGCAATGAGGGTGATGATAGACCAGTGCATGTTCTCGAGACAGAAGTGGGTTATGAGATAACTCAACTTGAGCCTTATCTCAGTTGAAATCCAGCAGATTTACGAGGAACCCATAAACGGAGTGACAGGTTAGCCTTGTCTAATTTTATTTGCTTGACCTTATTTGAGGGATCTCATACAGGGCAGACATGGCAAATGATCGTCGGTCCCATCGGGAGATTGAGTTGGAGGATGCGCTTAAACACCTATTTGATTGTGAAGAGGTTGGCAGTGCCGCGAGTGTGGATAGTCTATCGGGAGCCCTGCAGGTGCGAGGTGAGCAGTCGACGATGATTTTAGGTCGATTGCGGTCTCAGGGCTTGGCCGAGCCTCGGGGGGATGTTTGGTTGCTTACCGAGGATGGGCAGAAGTCCGCCATGGCGATGGTGCGTCGGCACCGACTTTATGAAACCTGGTTGGCTCAGGAAGAAGGGGTGCCGATCGAAGAATTGCATCGAAGGGCGCAGGTCGAGGAGCATCTGTTGAGTCTTGATCAGGTTGATGCGTTCGCGAACAAGTTAGGAAACCCACGATTTGATCCACATGGTGACCCGATACCGACCCGTGATGGTGAGATACCCATGGCTCGCCGTGTTTCGCTGGCAGAGTGGGATTTGAGAAAGCCTGCGATGATAGAACACGTTGAGGATGAGCCGGTGAGTATGTATCGAGGTATTGTCAAAGACGGGTTGTATGCGGGTATGGTTCTAATGGAAATGGAAAGTCTTCCAGATGGTGGTGTAAGCCTGACGACGGATGGTCGGAAATTGGTAGTGGCTCCTGAGTTGCTAGGTATGATCCACGTTGATGCAGTGGATCAACAAAAGATGATGCCTGAGGGGGTGAGTCGGTTGAGTGAACTTGCGGTTGGTGAGGAGGGGGTTGTGTATGGTTTGTCTGCGGCGTGTTATGGGCCAGAGCGGAGGAGGTTGCTGGATATAGGGATTGTTCCGGGAACTCGAATTCGATGTCAGTTTCAGAGTCCCTTTGGATCGCCTCGATCCTATCAAATCCGTGGTGCTCTGTTTGGTTTTCGTGATGAACAAGCAGACAAGGTGTTGCTTGCTCCAAGTTGTGCAGCCACCAATAAAAATCAAGCCAATCAAGAAGCATGAGTTCTAATCTATCTGATCAACCCGTGGATCATCCATCAAGTGATGCCTGTCTGAGGTGTCCATCACGCCATGGCCTGTTGCGGAAATTAGGCGTGAATGTAGAAGATTCTGATTATGTGGTTGCGCTGGCGGGAAACCCAAATACGGGAAAAACGACCGTGTTTAATGCGCTGACTGGGTTGAGGATGCATACGGGAAACTGGCCGGGAAAAACAATTTCACGTGCTGAGGGCGCGTTTTCTTATGATGATAAACAGTTTAAGATCGTCGACCTCCCTGGCACGTATTCTCTGCTTTCGGCCTCGCCCGACGAGGAGGTGGCGCGAGGTTTTCTTCTTTTTGGGCAGCCCGATGTCACCTTAATTGTCGTCGATGCCACCAGCCTCGAGCGTAACCTTAATTTAACGCTTCAGGTGCTTCAGATTACGCGTCGTGCGGTGATATGTCTGAACCTGATGGATGAAGCTGAGGCTCATGGTATCGAGATTGATGTTCGTCATTTATCGCGGGAGTTAGGTGTTCCAGTGGTTCCCTGCTCGGCGCGATCGGGTGAGGGGGTTCCCGAGCTACTGCGTGAGGTGGCCCATATGGCGAAGCTGCCAAAAGAACCGGAGCCATTAAAACTGAAACTTGAAATACCTGGGCTCCGTGGCCTCCTGAAAAAAATGGAAGGCGAGGTGAAGTCGGCGTTTCCTGATCTACAGCAAACCCGCTGGGTGGCGCTTAGGTTGTTAGAAGGGGATCGTGAAGTGATCGATGCGGTGAGGTCAAAGGATTTAGCTCAGCTATCGACTGTTTCCCAGACGTTTGAGCCACAAGATGAATCAGCGTATGATCGTGTGCTCACCATCGCGCATGAGTTGAGCTGGGGTTTGCCTCAGAACCTTCACGATCGAGTGACCGAAACGATCTATGGGGAGGCGGCAAAAATTGCGTCCCGCAGTGTGACTCGTCAGGGGAGGTCCTCTCGCCTTGCCTGGCAGCAGCGAGTGGATCGGTTGCTTACTCATCCTGTGACGGCATTTCCTGTGATGTTGGCCGTGTTGGGGGTTGTTCTGTGGTTGACCATTACCGGAGCTAATCTGCCATCACAATGGCTTGCGACCTTGTTGGTGGACCAAGGGCATACGGTGATTTCCTCATGGTTTGAAATGATGGGATCTCCCGCGTGGTTGAAGGGGTTGGTGGTGGACGGGATGTATCTGGCCACCGCTTGGGTGATCTCGGTGATGCTGCCTCCCATGGCGATTTTTTTCCCGTGTTTTACCTTGCTTGAGGATTTGGGGTTTTTGCCACGTGTGGCGTTCAATCTCGACCGTATGTTCCAGAAAGTTGGGGCTCATGGTAAGCAGGCATTGACGATGGCGATGGGGTTGGGCTGCAATGCCGCTGGAGTGGTTGCGGCGCGAGTGATCGACTCGCCACGGGAGCGATTGATTGCGATTATTACTAATAATTTTGCACTCTGTAATGGTCGATGGCCGACGCAGATATTACTAGCGACGATCTTTATTGGGGCTGCTGTGCCGGCGGCATGGTCGAGTTTAGCCGTGATGGGATCGGTATTTTTGGTCACCTTGCTCGGTTTTGGGCTGACCCTGCTGAGCTCGTGGATGTTGGCGAGGACGGTGCTGCGTGGAGAGGCGACCTCGTTTTCTCTGGAGCTGCCGCCGTATCGCCCACCTCAAATTCTCAGCACGCTATACAGGTCACTGATTGACCGCACCTTGATTGTGTTATGGCGAGCCGTTGTGTTTGCCCTACCAGCGGGGGCTGTAATTTGGTTGGTGGCCAATGTTTCGTGGGGCGATCATTCGCTGGCGCACGGGTTGATTGCGTTTTTGGAGTCGCCCGCTCAGTTGATGGGGCTCACGGGGGTTATTTTGTTGGCCTATATTGTGGCGATCCCAGCCAATGAAATTGTGATCCCAACGATTCTGATGCTGAGTGTATTGGTTACGGGTCAATCCGAACTGGGTGAGGGGGCGGGTGTGATGTTTGAAACGGGGAACGAGGGCATTCATCAAATCTTGATGAATGCTGGCTGGACGATGTTGACGGTGGTGAGTCTGATGCTGTTTTCACTTTGCCATAACCCATGCAGCACGACGATCTACACGATTTATCGTGAAACACGATCATGGAAATGGACCTGGGTGGCAACGTTTTTGCCTTTGGTTTTTGGGGTGGTTATCTGTGTCACTTTGGCCACTGTCTGGAGGGTATTTGTTTAAAAATCGCTGGCAGCTCGGCCTGCTTGGTTGCCGGTGGCAAAGCAGGCTTGAAGGAGGTAGCCGCCGGTGGGGGCCTCCCAGTCGATCATTTCACCTGCGACAAATACGCCGGGGAGTTTTTTAAGCATGAGATTCTCGTCGAGCTCGCTCCAACAGATTCCGCCGGCCGACGAGATGGCCTCGGCGATGGGTCGGGGTCGGGTCAGGGGGATGTGGCAGCGTTTGACCTCATGGGCGAGTTGCTCGGCGGATTTCCACGGTCCGCGATCGGGGAGATGCTTGAGGATGGCGCAGGTAGCGGGGTCGAGTTTCCATCGTCGGCGAGCTTCGCGGATGAAGTTGCGTTTGACCGCGCCCATACGGGTGATGAGTTCATCGACGGGGGTGTCGGGTTTAAAATCAATGATGACGTGCGGGTGAGGCAGGTTGCGGATGGCGCGGCCTAGACGATAGATCGGGCCGCCTTCGAGGCCGTAGCGGGTGATGACGAGTTCGCCGCGACGTGATGCGTTACCTGCTGAGAGGTGGATGTTTTTGATTGGTAAACCCTCGGCCTCATCGAGCAGGGCGTCTGGCCAGTCGGTTTCCCAGCCGCAGTTGGCGGGCGTAAGTGGGGTGATATGGATATCATGTTGGCTGAGGATATTGGTCCAATGTCCAGTGGACCCTGTTTGTGGCCATGAGGCGCCGCCGAGGGCGAGGATGACGGCGTGGTGTTGGTGGGTGATGGACTGATCTCCGTGGTGGAAAGTGAGATGATGGTTGGGCTCAAGGCCAGTCCATTGGTGGTTGGTTTTAAAAGTGACACCGAGACTGCGGAGACGTTCGATCCAACGCCGCAGCAGGGGGGCGGCTTTGATACTGCCCTGGACGGGGGAGGGAAAGACTTTGCCGCTGCTGGCGACAAAGGTATCGATTCCTAATCCAGCAGCCCAGTCACGGAGTGCTTGGTTGTCGAACTCAGCGAGGATCGATCGCCAAGGGGCGGCGGGCAGGTGGTTGCCGCTATATTTTTCAACAAAGCTGTCGAAGTTTTCGTTGTGGGTCAGGTTGAGGCCGCTTTTTCCGGCGACGAGGAATTTGCGACCGACCGAGCGCATGGCATCGTAGACGGTCACGTTGGCACCGTTTGATGCGGCGACCTCTGCGGCTCTGAGTCCGGCGGGGCCACCTCCGATGACGGCGATATTTGGCTGGGTGTTCAGTGGAGTGGTTGAGTGAGGGTGATCTGTCGCGCGTTGTTTTCTCTTTGCTATTCAGAAATGAGCACCTAGAACGTGCGCATGGATGATTGCAGCGTGAATTGGAGTATCTGGCAAGGTGAGATGCCGGCAACGCTGATGTTTGTGGTGCAGGAGGGGAAGGTTCTTTTGATCGAAAAATTACGCGGCATCGGTAAGGGGAAAATCAATGGCCCGGGAGGGAAGATTGACCCCGGAGAAACACCTGCGCAGTGTGTCGTCAGGGAGTGTCAGGAGGAGTTACACATTACCCCGAAAAATCCGGTCAAAATGGGTGAGCTCTGGTTTGCGATGTCTGATATCCCCGATATTCATTGCCACGTGTATACGGCCACTGATTTTGACGGCGTGCCAACCGTTACGGATGAGGCGATCCCTCTGTGGACGGAGATCGATGAAATCCCGTGGGCGAAGATGTGGGAAGATGACCTTCACTGGCTCCCCCACATGCTCGAGGGACGAACATTTCTGGGTAAATTTATTTTCGAAGGTGAAAAGATGAAGTGGCGAGAAATTCTGTTCGATGCCGAAGGCGTTTCGGGGTGGGCTGAAGGTGTCTAGTTAGTCTACCGTTGTTAGGGGTTGGATTGCTCTGGCTTGGTTGTTTGATTTTGAGGTTCCGAGCTTTTTACCTCGTCCTCGGGTGCCTCCTTATTGAGGATAGAAAGGATCGGCTTGGTGACATCCGTGGCGTCTCTCGCGTAGATCAGGGGTGATATTTGGCTATTGCTGGCGCCTGAGGTTTCGATCATCCAGTGGTATCCATTGTCCTTGGCGTATTGATGGATGACCTTTTGAATTTCATTCAGGTGTTGGCGTGTCGATTGTGCGATGGCCTTCTTGGTTTTTGCCGCCTTTTGCGCTTGGTCACGCTTTGATGTCTCGATGTCCTTGTGCAGCACTTTGTATTGGCTTACGAGGTCGTCGAACTCCTCGTAGAGTTGATTCTGCTCGGTTGTGGGGGTGGCCTTGTTTCGGATTTTGGTGAGGGTTGCGGTGATTTTTCCGGACACCTCTCGAAGATACTGTTGGCGTTCCTCGTGTTCCTTGGCGTGATTTTTCTGATCGGCGTTGAGTTCTCTGATTTTGTTGTGGGCAACATGATAACCTGTGAGGAGTTGACCGACGTCGACCGTAGCCGCCTTGATGTCAGCTAAGGATGTCTGGGCGGTCAATACCCAACAAAAAATCGCGAGGGTTGCGGGGAAATAGCGCAGCAAGTTCATGGAAGGATTTTCGGCAATGTCTGATGATTTTGTCGAGCGGGAGATTTATTTTTCCAGCTTGAGTTTTCTGAGCTTGGGCGTGATGACGGCTCGGCAGTAGGGGTTTTTGTTGCCGTTGATTTTGTAGTAGTCCTGATGGGAGGCCATGGCAGGGTAGAAGGTGGCGGCTTGGGTGATCTCAGTGACAATGGGCTGGGTAAAGCTTTCCTGAGCCTTGTTGCGTGAGGTTGTTGCGGCTTGTTTTTGGCTGTCGTGATGGTAGTAAATGGCGGACCGATACTGGGTGCCAACATCACCGCCTTGACGGTTCAGAGTGGTCGGGTCATGCAAACGCCAAAACCAGTCCAGCAACGTGTCATAGGAGATTTTTTGGGGGTCAAAGATGACTAGGACCGCTTCGGCATGGCCGGTGGTCTCGGCGCAGACTGCCTCATAGCTGGGGTTGGCAACGTGTCCACCCGTAAACCCAGAGACGACCGCGTGCACGCCATCGAGTCGTTCGTAGACAGCTTCTACGCACCAGTAGCAGCCGGCGGCAAATGTGGCTTTTTGGTGGCCGTCTGGCACGGCAGGTAAGGCAGCGGTTTTCTTTTGATTCATGGTTTCTTCTGACTGCAGGGTTTGGTGGCTGGTGAGGAAGACGAGTATGGCTCCAAGTGCAGCGAGGGGCAAGGTGAAGGTGAACAGACGTTTCATAAGCCCAAGCTACTGGCGTGGAGATGGGGAGTCAAATAATGAATATTGTCGCCTCCCTCGTAGGTGAGTCTTAAGCGGCACGCATGGGTGCTCAATGCTTCAGATGCTGTTTACCCTTGCCTTGGGATTCTGCGTAGAATTTCATCGCAACAGGCATGAAGTTCTCAAGGGCGCGGATCCGTGATTGATCGCTTGGGTGAGTGAGTAGGAGCTCGTTTTTTTGACCGCCATGAAGCGCGTGGTAGTGTTCCATATTGCGCCAGAGTTTGATCGCCTGCCGCGGGTCATAGCCGGCCCGTGCCATGTAAACGGCCCCGATGCGGTCGCTTTCATATTCCAGTTTTCTGGAAAAGGGTAAGCTGTCGATCAGATATCCAGCGAGTGCCAATGCGGCCGCATGATAACCCGCGTGATCTACGTCCTGATGATCGAGGCTCTGCCAGAGTATGGCGCTTGCCAGCACGAGGCCGATCATTCTGTAGGTGCGTTGTTTGGCGTGATTGCCCGTGGCATGTGATATCTCATGTCCAAGCGCGGCGGCGAGAAGCGCATCATTGTCGGCCAGCCGGAATAGCCCCGTATTGATACCCACTTTACCTCCGGGGAGGGCAAAGGCATTGGGCGAATTGTCTTTGAAGACAACAAATTCCCACTCGGCTTCGGGAATATCGATGGCCTTCTGCAGGCGTTTGGCCACACGATTCACGGGGTCAGTGTATCTTGGGTCGTGACTGATCTGCCTGCTTTTTTTGATTTTATTAAACTCGCGAGTGCCGAGGCTGAGAATCATTTTGTGGGTTGGGCGCACGGTCACCTTACCTTGGTCGTCGATCGAGGGACGGAAGACGCAAGATGAGAAGCTCAGGCTGATGACCAGAGAGAGCAATATGGGGGGTTGAAATCTCAAGGTTTTAGGGGGGATTATGATACTAGGGGGATAAATTATTTTTTGCAAGATAAAATCTGATAGTAAAATCTAGGGTTGCAGATCGTAGGGCGGGAGGTGATGCTGGCGCCCCGTCATTTATGAAACGATTTCTTCCATATTTTAAATATCTCAAGAAGGTGAAGTGGTTCTTTGTGCTGGCGGTGCTAGCGGGAGCTGTTTTTGGGGTTGCATCGGGGGCGGGCCTGCCCTGGATGATGAAGACAGTGTTGCCTGAGATTTTTAGCCAGAAGGACATCCCTTTGGTTGAGCTGATCGGGGTGGCATTGATTATGCCAGCGGTGTTTCTGGTTCGTGGTGCGAGCCAGTTTATCAACACCTATTATGTGGCCTACTGCGGCAACAGGGTGTTGGAGTTTCTCCAGGTGGATGTCTTTAAGAGGTTGCAAATATTACCTCTCAAATTTTTTCATAAACACAAGAGTGGTGACCTGCTGAGTCGTTTGATGGGAGACACTCAGATGATGCGGCAAATCATCGTGGATGCGGCCAATGATATCATCATTCAGCCGATGCAGTTGATTGGGGCAATGGGGTTCCTTGTGTGGATGTCGATGCAGAAAAGTGAGTTCTTTTTCCTGCTGGTGTGTCTGGCTACGGTTCCGCTGTGTGTGTTTCCCATCCGGCTGATTGGTAAAAAATTGTTTCGCAAGGCGAAGGTGGTGCAGGCACAAACAGGTGATTTGACGGCGTATGTGTCCGACGGCTTGCAGGCGCCGATGGATATCCGTGCCTATAATATGCAGGACGGGGTGGTGAAAAACCTGCATGAGCGTGTGCTGGATTTATTCAGGGCACGCATGAAGGTGACGAAGTATGATAAGATGCTCGGGCCGATCGTCGAGTTTGTTTCGGCCTGTGGAATCGCGATTACGATTGTGTATGCCGGCAGGGCGGACATGGATTTTAAGGAGGAGATCATGCCCTTGTTGATGGCTCTCTACATGAGTTACGATCCGATTAAAAAAATAGGCAAACTGAACTCGAAAATTCAGCGGGCGACGGCGTCGCTCGATCGTGTCGAGTATGTCTTGGATTACCCCGACGATCTTCCGGAGCCTGATAAGCCAGTTCCGATGACTGATATCAAGGGGGGCGTTGACTTTAAAAAGGTTTCGTTTTCCTACGAGGATGAAGTTGTCTTAAATGACGCTGATTTAACGATTCCAGCGGGCCAAGTGGTGGCACTTGTCGGTCCGAGTGGCGCGGGTAAGACGACATTTGCCAATCTCATCCCTCGGTTTTATGACGTCAACGACGGGCAGTTGCTGGTGGATGGACTGGATGTGAGGGCGGTGAGTAAACACGCGCTGAGGGAATCGATCGGGCTTGTGTCTCAGGCGCCGGCATTATTCAATGAGACGGTGATGGAGAACATCAGGATCGGGCGTCGTGACTCGAGTGATGAGGAGGTGCTGGCCGCCGCGAAGAAGGCACATGCTCATGAATTTATCGAAAACACCTTGGATGATGGCTATCAGACGGTGGTCGGGGAGCGGGGGACCCGGCTCTCGGGTGGACAACGCCAGCGGATTGCTATTGCTAGGGCGTTCTTGAAAAATGCCCCGATCTTGATTCTGGATGAAGCCACCTCGGCACTCGATAGTGAAAGTGAGGCGCATGTGCAGCAGGCGCTGGAGGAGCTGGTCAAAGGTCGGACGACCTTCATCATCGCACACCGATTCAGCACGATTAAGATAGCGGACAGGATTCTCGTCTTTGACAAGGGACGGATTGTGGCCGACGGGCCGCATGACGAGGTCTATGCGGAGAGCGAGCTTTACCAGTCACTCTACGACCGCCAAGGAGCTTAAAAAATCACAGAGCGCCTTGGCTTCGCGTTCTAGCGTGTAGTGCTGTTCGACACGCTCACGCCCGTGACGACCCATTTCGACCAGTTGATCTGGGTCGGCCATCATCAGGTCGAGTTGTTGTTGCGTGGCCTCCAGATCATCGCAGGGGACGATCTGGCCATCGACGTCTTCGCGGACAATATCTTTCCAGGCGCCGGCTTCGGACGCGAGCACGGCGACGCCGCTGGCCATGGCTTCGGGGATGGTCAGGCCAAAGCCTTCGTTGCGGCTGAGCGCGGTGACGAGGGTCATCGCTTTGAATAATTTGGGCAGCGCGGAGAATGGTTGTTTACCGAGGAAGATAAAACGATCCGTAAGTCCGGCCGCATCAATCTCACCTTGGAGGCGGTCTTGGAAATGTTGCTGGTCTGGGGTGGTTTCACCACAGATGACAACCGTGAAATCGGGGTGCTTTTTGAGAAGGGGGATAGCGGCGTGAATGAGAAGATCGACACCTTTCTGGTGGCGGACACGACCAAAGATCCCGATGCCGTATTTTCCGGGAAACCCGAACGCCTTCCAGAGCTCGGTGCGGTCGTCCGCTGGGGCGTAGGTGCTAAGATCGATGCCGTGGGGGATGATGATGTCCGGGCCCCCTTGGATGTAGGAGGCGGCGGCGCTACAGGTGCTGATGATGGCATCCGACTGACGGATGAGATAACGAGTAATCCAGCTGTGTTGGCGCTGGGCGGTGGAGGTGAAGGCGATACGGATTTTGGCCCTGAAGAGCTTTTTGAGCAGAAGGGCCTGGATGACTTCGTTGTTGCGGCGGGCATGAAAAACGCGGCACCGTCCGTCGGGGAGGGGTTTTTGGCAGAGTCGGATAAGCTGACGAAAAGTCGCTGTCTGGATGTCCTCGGGGAGGTGGTGGTTTCCGAGCACGGCGACCTTCATCAGATCCTTCTGGTACCGGAGAACTTGCAACATCGTCGAGGTCACGCCAGAAAACCGGGGGTTTGAGTTGCCTAGGATGAGTTCGGTCGCTGATAAGTGGGATGACATGGCTGCTGGGGTGATATTAGCTGCGCACCAATGGAGTGATCACCTGCGGGAGATTCTGGCGGAATTCCCGATCGTTTTCCTCGAACCATAGGCGGGCATGGGCTCCGTAGGATTGTTTTTGTTCTGGTGTCATCAGCAGCAGGTCTTGGATGTTTTTTTCAAGTTTGTCGGGGTCGATGTGGAAGTTGGTGCCGAGGTGGCGAGGTTCGGAGTGGTGGTAGGGGACGGGGATGCCTCTCGCGGGTGTGATCAGCTCGTTCATCGGTGGGGCATCGGTGGTGACAACCACGGCGCGGCAGCTCATCGCCTCGACGATATAATGCCCCCATCCTTCCGAGAGGGAGGTGCAGAGATGCACGCCGTGGCTATTGAGCAGCGCTTTGATTTCCTCGTGCGGGATGTAGTCGGTGACCAGACACACGTTTTTTGGCACGGATTCAGGGGCATTTTCCTTACACTGAACGACGGTAAGAGTCGGCCACTCGGGGTGTTTTTTCCACAGCTTAAGAATTGTTTCAGTGCCTTTCAGTGTGCTGCGTCCGGCGAGGTGGAAAAACGATTGATAGTCGGGCTCGATGCTCGCGTCCAGCAGGTCGGATGAGGTGAATGCCGTGAAGTGAGTCGAATACCCGAGGCCCTGAAAAATTTCCTCGGCGTGTCGGCTTTTGCAGAGGATATGGTCGATGTGCCGGAGGTGCTTCAGATGACGATGTGGGAAGCGTTCCTGATTAGGGATGAGGAGGTTGGTTTTTGCGGTGCCAAACCATCGAGGAAAGACCCGTTCGAGAAAGATGTTGGCATCGAATCGGGGTGTGCCCGGAAAAAGGGTGCGCAGCGGCGAGATGCCGCGGCAGTGGCTGACAGTGACCTCGAATCCAGCCGCAGTGAGCGCGCTGTGGATGAGATCGACGTCGCGGTCGAGCCCAACACCATTGGTGCGGGCGATGATGTTGATTTTTTTTGGCACGAATGATAGCTTGGTAAACGGCCTCACTTCGCTCTCGCGGATCAGCTCGGGCAGTCTTTCGTATTTTTGGCCTACTGACAAGCGAATCTGGATGTAGGGAAGATGGAATTGAAACATCCTTGCCTAAAGCATGGAGCTTAGTCGAAAGGCGCGATATCCCTCGTGTTTCGCCAATGAAAGATGTCGCCGAAGGGGGGGGGATCGTTGCGCCATAATTCATGACAGCCAGACGTTGGCTGTTTTTGGTTTCTTTTTTGTTGGTTTGGCAAGGTTTTCCAGAGCCGGAGCGCAACCCGCGTCACCGGAGGGCTCGTTTGCCCGGGCCGCTTCTTCAGCCCTCTGTTCTTCAATCCGATCAATGATCAGGTGGATGGCCTTGAATTTGATTTCAATCTCTTCGGCGAGTTCCATCGAATCGAGTTGCTCACGCTGTCTGCGAAGTTCAGCGTTGATTATTTGGCTCACTTTGGGGCACTCAAACAGGCGGTCAGAGGGTGTTTGCGGGCGTGTTGTCAATGATTTGGTTTGTATTGACAAAAAACCTGAAAATTATAGGTTGCCAATTGCTTAGGAATACTTGGCTGTCACCAGAAGAATCTACTAAAATAAGCGGATAAATTCGTATGCTATTAAAATTCAAAAAAAACCGACAGCGTCCAGTGTTTGTAATTGGAACAGGACGATCGGGTACTCATTGGTTGGGTTTTTCTCTAGGGGGGCACCCAGAAGTGCGGGCTACCGTGGAAGTCGATCCGATGTTTAAGCTGTCAACCAAGATGGCACTCAATGAATCACTCGAAGGTGAATTGTATGGCTCGTTGGTGAAAGCCTATAAGAAGCAACTTTTAAAATCAGGATCGAAGTTGTACGTTGATAAAACACATCCCAATATTTGGATTGCTGAAAAACTAAAAGAGACCTTTCCCCGAGCTCTTTTTGTCGGTATTGAGCGAAATCCATACGCAACGGTAGCCAGCATGTTAAAGCATAAGTCTGTATCAGCTTGGCATCGCCGATGGAAAGAATACCCTGTACCCAACCGTTTTCTTGGCATAACTGAGAAAATGGCAGATAGATATGATGACATTCCATTGGCTTCGCAGTGTGCAATACGTTGGGTTGCACATCATCAAAGAATGAATCAACTTAGGAGTAGCTTGGCTGATGATCTCTCCGTCATTTCTTATGAAGATTTTGCCTATGATGCTGAGGAAACAATTTTAAAGTTGCAGAAGTTTCTTGGGTTACATGAGCCTATTCCGGTTCCAAAGGTGAAAACAGAGTCATTAAGGAAGTGGAGAGCCAACTTGTCTGATGAAAACCTGTCTCAGATTGAAGATATTGTAGGTTTCCCCCCTCATGCCATCGAGGGCTTACCAGGAACTAGTTCATCTCTATGAAAGAAATCAAGCTCTACTGGTCCCACTCGAAGCCCAATTTTGGTGACGCCATGTCACCGCTTATCTGTGAACGCCTATCGGGACGGTCCGTTGTTCATGCTTCCAAGCGCACTTGTGACTTAGTGGCTGTAGGTAGTCTGCTTGATCGTTTTAAGGAACGCTTTTTCCATCCACGTGTAAACGTCTGGGGAACAGGATTTATTGAGGATGGGCAGCCCCGCTCAAGTCGATTTCATTACCATGCTGTTCGAGGAAGGTATTCTGTAGACCTTGTTCGTGGGCAATCTATCAACACATTCGGAGATCCCGGTTTGTTGGCGGATGTGTTATGGCCGGAGCTGAGGGGAGGCAAAAAAAGTCATCGCATTGGTATTGTGCCTCATTACAAGGATCGTGGTGAGAAAATGGTTAAGGATCTAGCTAACAGTCTTAAATCCAGTTTTATTATAGATGTTTTTGGTGATGTTACTGATGTGTTACGGCAAATTGCAAGTTGTGATTGTGTGCTGTCTTCTAGCCTTCATGGATTGATTATTGCTGACTCGTTTGGAATCCCAAATGCACGCATCAAGCTTTCCGACAAAGTCCGAGGTAAAGATTTCAAATTCAAGGATTACTATAGTATTTTCGATCTTGAATACCTAGCTGTTGCACTAGATCCGGCACAGATTAACGAAGGGGTCCTGGATCATATTATTCAGAGCCATGATCGCCCAGGTGTCGATTTGATTAAGGATAGATTGATCGAGGCTTTTCCTTTTTTGTAGGGGCGCAAGCGAGTCCATTTGATGTTGCGGGTTTTTTCCAATAGGTAGCTTTCGATGACTGTGTTGAGGAACTCGCTGCCGCTGTTGCCCCAATTCGGTATATCCTCCGCTCTCGGCTTGACTACCACCAACCAACCTCCTAGAACAATTTCGCACCTTGCCACCATAGCTTAATTTAGCCTTCCAGTGGCCGGAATTTCGGGTCCACCCCAAATAAAAGAAAAACTCAGACGCAGTTGCTTGATTCGTTTGGCTAAAAAAATATGAAAATCATTGACCCGTAGCATCATCATTAATGAGAAAGAAACTAAATAAATTCATCAATCGCATGCGCATCAGCAGCCTTGAAAAACAGCCAAAAGTCTTCTGTATTTCTATGCAGAGAACGGGAACAACTTCCACTGGCCAGTTTTTCAAGGATCACGGGCTACGCTGGTCAGGGTGGGGTTCTGATAAGCGAAACAACTGGTCACAATTATGGGCCCTATGTGACTATGAAAGCATCTTCGCGTCGGAGGAATTTCGCCTTGCCAATGCCTATGAGGATTCACCTTGGTGGTACTCAAAGTTTTATGAAGAACTGTATAAACGATTTCCAGATGCCAAGTTCATCCTTCTCAAACGTGATCCTTCCAAATGGTATAAATCTGTATTAAGCCGCGCACAAGATGGCGTCATGGGAGCTGTAAACACCCATTGCATGAATTATGCAAGAGAAGCAGAACTGAATCAACTTATCGAGGCTGGGACTCCGCAGAAGCAACTGACCAGCGTCTCAGGAGAGAAACCAATGAGCATGAAAAATATGGAGGAGCATTATACCACCTGCTATCTCGAACACTTCGACAATGCCACGGAGTTCTTTAACAAAAACCAGCCGGATGCACTCTATGCTGGGGAACTGGAAGACCCTAAAAAGTGGCAGAAGATTGGTCATTTCTTGGGAATAGATGTTGCAGACGACTACGAAAGCCACAAAAATGATGGTCATTAATTATGGGATGCTACATCCATCAATTTGACAGAAAACTTACAGCTATCCTCAAAACCTATAATCAAGAGGACACTGTTGAGGCTGCTGTGGAATCTATGCTGAATCAAAATACTAATTTTGACTACACCATTATGATTCTCGATGACTGTTCTACAGATAAAACCTCAGCTATTTGTAGTGATTATGCAAAGAAGCACCCTGAGAAAATCGTCCACATATGTCAGAAAAAAAACCTTGGAGTAACTAGCAACTACCGAGACGGCCTGAATCGCATCCGATCTTCCTTCATAGCCGTACTCGAAGGGGATGATCTGTGGACAGATGCCAACAAGCTACAACTGCAAGTCGACGCAATGGAGGAGAATCCGGAATGCTTGATCGGGGGGCATGATACCCTTGTTGTGAATCTTAACACTGGAAGAAGATCCCTGTTCATAGGAGGAAGAGCAGATACGGAGAAGCAAATAATCTTCTCGGGGCCACCAGGCCCATTTCGCATGCACCCTTCCTCCCGAATTTACCGCAATCACGACTGTCTACGCAATCTTCCCAAAAACCTACTTTTTGACACACATTTGTATCGGCATTTTATGATGTTGGGCAAAGGGATTTACCTCAACAGAAATATGTCAACTCATCACATCACGGGCCAGGGCTTCTGGTCCGGCCGCAAAAAGATCGACCGCAAGATTTTCTCAATCAATCTAGCTTATGAAGCCTGTCGCTACTACAATTTCGAGCAAGATAGGCTAATCTGTAAATCAAAAAATTTTCTGGGGCTATTGAAAAGTATGTTTGGACCCGCTATTGGTTGGAAAGTCTATCACAGCACCTATTTATTTTATTTGAAACTGAGGAAAATATTCAGTCACAAATAATCAAAGCGACACAGAGATTCTTTGGCTATCTGGTTGAAACATTGAATTTCTTCCGGACTGAGAAGCCTTGAATAGCGACCTAGCGTGTCCGCGCTAACCGGACCCAAGGTCCTTTTTTTCCAGTCCATGGTCTGAGAAGGCTCAAGTCCCTGCTCCATGTTTTTTTTATGAAAACTAAGCATATTCGGATCAAAATCAACCGCAAGCCATTGGCAGAGACCCTGCATTTGAGGCAAGCAATCGGTAACGATGTCTTCATAACGAACGCGAAAGGTATTCTTCGGCTTTATCATGGCCGATAGCGAGGCCTCCACGGTAGAAACATTTTTGTGCCATTGCTCTGCAATCTCACCAGCCTCTGTCGGCAAATCGGGTTTAAAAGAGCTGGCGCTCTCTAACTCCATGACTTCCCTGTAAGAACAGGCGACATCGCGACCGTCCCGAACAATATGAATAAAACGAGCATCGGGAAACAGGCTGGCAATTTCGTTGATGTAGTGAATGTAGTAATTGTTTTTATCGCCCCAAAACTTGTATGTTTTTCCTGTTTTATGAGCATAAGCAGCGATGACCGCATCACATACTCTTTGATATGAAGAGCCAAATCTGATAATATTTTCCTTCAGCAAATGTTGATCCAAGCCCCAAGTATCCATTTTTTTTGAGCTCAGGATTGCTCTTACGAGTTCATCCACTCGAGCTGGATTCTTAGCATCTCTGATACTCCAGTCAGCAAAAGCAGGCGCGTTCCATAAAATGTAGCCACACTCCGGCGGTACAAGAATATCTTGGTGACTGGCCAGCAACAAACGTAGTAAAGTAGTACCAGAGCGCGGTGAACCGAGGATAAATAGTGGCGGATCACACATGGCTACTCCTCAGCTACTTGATGCACTAAGTCTATTACAAGCTGCTGCCGTCTACCGAGCTCGGGAAAAATAGGCAGGCAGAGAACAGATGCCGCAGCCGCCGAGGCTATTGGAAGATTATCCGGCTGAGCCGAACGCAAATGCCTGTAAGGAGAAAATTCACTGACCAAAGGGGAGAAATATTTGCGGGCGTGAACGCTATTCACTTTGAGATAATCATAGAGTTGATCACGGCTTAGAGGAAAAGAGCTTTCAACAAGAATTGGATAATAACCATAATTGGCCTTCACCGATGCAATTTCTGTTGGAAGCCTCAGGCCTTTTACATTTGTGAATGCCTGAGTATATGCCTGAGCAATCAATTGACGCTTTAAAATCTGCTCATCAACTGATTTCAACTGCATCAGCCCGAAGGCTGCTTGAAATTCATTCATTTTACCGTTACCGGCAATATTAACTGTTTGCTCCTCGTTCAGAATACCAAAGTTTTTTAACTGATCAATGCGAGTTTTGGTCTCGACGTCGTTGGAAACAATTGCCCCGCCCTCCAGCGTATTAAAAACCTTAGTCGCGTGAAAACTAAGCGTGGTTAAATCGCCCTTCGTCAAAATAGAATCCCCATTCTGCTCTATGCCAAAAGCGTGGGCACCGTCATATATGACTTGCAGCTTGTAGCGGCGTGCAATCGCTTCGATGGCTTCGGTATCACAAGGTCTGCCGTAGACGTGAACAGGCATAATCGCACTCGTTTTATCTGTGATGAGTGCTTCGATTTTTGATGCATCGATGTTGAGCGTTTCTGGGTCGATATCACAAAAAACTGGTGTACTTCCATGTAGACTGATGGAATGAGAAGTAGCGACAAAAGTAAAAGGCGTGGTGATGACTTCCCCCGAAACACGAAGGCAGTTTAAGGCCGTCTGCAAGGCAGCCATTCCGTTACAGAAAAGGTTTAAATAAGGAACTTTTAGATAAATAGCCAGCTGCTCTTCTAGCTGCTGGTGCATTTGTCCGTTGTTAGTGAGCTGTTTGTTATCCCAGATTTTTTGTAAATAAGGTAAAAAATCTTCTAATGGAGGCAGACTCGGCTGAGTAACAAAAACAGGCTTACTCACTGCACCTCCTTGGTGAAATGTTAGCGTTGTCTGACAGGATTGATGATGAAATCATAAACAACCTGCGTCGCTCAAGTGATAGATTCTCCGATGTTATTCGTGTTCGAGTGGGGCTGCTTTTCATAATACTGGATCATGTGCTACGATTCTCTTATAAACTTTCTTGCAGAATTAGATGTATTCAAGATGGATTTACTTTGACAACTTAAACTGGAATATATTTTTTACGAGGAAATAGGATGTTGTGGCGAAAATGCGCCTCTCCCATGTCTGTAGTAGATTTTATCTCATCCCAGCTGGGCTGCTTATGCTATGGTGCTTGCTGGTTCTATTTGGGTAATTCATTTCGCAACTCACGCCAAGCCCTAATTTTACGAGTGTTGTATTTGTCAGAGCTAACTCACCGTGGATAGTGCAACACGCTATCGATATTATATCATTGACCTCGCTCTTCCAGATGCCGAGTATGACGTGCCGTAACTTATCACTACATAGAGAAATCATGAAAATTAAAATATCCTCAGCGATTACATTTGTTGGCAGCCTTACCTTTGCCCTGTCGAGCCACGCAGGTGAGTCCGTCTCCGCCAAAGGTGGAATTGAGATCGTGCCGTCAGCGCCCGAGTGCTCTCCTTATGAAATCCAGCCGCTTTTTTCGCGTTATGCCCAAACGGCGAAGCGTTGGACATTGAGAGCGGGTTATCGTTCGTTTAACGATATGGAGCTTCAGGAGGCTGACCATGTGGACGGGACGATTCAAGATTTTGAGTTGATCATGCCATTGAGCGATCGTTTGCAATTGCGCTTTTATTATCCTTACAGCACCGATGCGGATGGGCGAACCACGGGATTGACGGAGCGTGAGATCGGAATCGATGGCAATGGAGGTCTGCTGGATTTCCCCAGCCTGATTCTGGATTACCAGTATAAAAAAGCGACATCACCTGGCGACTACAACCTCGCTGCCTATGTGGGTGTTGGAAATGTGCGTCAATTTCTTGAAGCCAAGGATAAATTATCTGGAGGTATTGACCGGTATAACCACCGTGGCTCCGCGTTGCTTGTTGGTTTCAAGGCAGACAAGCAGCTGAATAACTGCTGGACGTTTGTGGGGAACGTTGGCGGTCGTTACTACTGGGACTCCGATGATATTCACCCGAATGGTGGATCGGATATGTTTGTCCTGATCGAAGCATCCGCTGCCTTTATCTATGCTCCTGAGAACGCATGGATTTATCCCGCTGTTGAAGTGCTTTATCAGGGGACTGTAAGCGAATATAATAGCGTTCAGGTGGTGCCTCAGGTGATCATTCCTTTTGGCGATCACGTGGATCTGAATGCGGGAGTCAGTGTGGGCCTACTTGATGATGGTCCTAGCACCGAGGCTCGTGTGCAGCTGAACCTCCGTTTCTAGGTCATTCCTACTTTTTTTAAAAAGACGGCTGAGTAGGAGGGGGTAAACCTTCCTACCGGCCGTTTTCTTGTTGATGGATCAGTCGCAAAAACGATTCCGGCTTACGGTGGAGGATACGGCCTCGGCTGATTACTCGAAGAGTGATGAGCTGGTTGTAGAGACATCGTTGTGTCTCAGGCACCTGCCTGGCCGGAGAACGGTTTGGAAGGCATTATGTCAAGGGACGGATGTTCTGCTCAAGGTGTTTGACCCGCATCCAAAACAAAGGCGTGATGTCGACCGCGAGTGGAATAACACATCGAAGTTGTATTCTGCGGGGTTGTCCATTCCGGCGCCTTTATTGAGGGCAAAGGTGGACGGAGGATTGGTGGCGGTGGTGTATACCTTTATCGAAGGGGGGCGGACGCTTGACGAGGTGCTTGTGGATGCTGACGAGGCGACTCAGTCAGAGTGCATGAGGCAGTTGGTGGTCATGCATGTCCGGCAACATGCGTTGGGGAGTTATCAGAGTGATGACCATCTGGGAAATTATCTTTGGAGTGGAGGTCAACTTTATCTGCTGGATGCTGGATCATGTGTAATGAAGCCGAACTCACTGGGTTTGGATGATCGGGTAAAGAATATGGCCATGCTCACAGCCAATATTCCGATGGCTCAACGGTCGCACTTTGAGCTGGCCTATTCCCATTATGAAGAGCTTTGCCTTGAGGAGATTGACCCGCGTGGATTTAAGGTCGCGATGGCAAGGGCCGTGCCTGAGGCGGTGAGTAAGAGGTTAGGGAGTTATCTCCGAAAGACAAGAAGGTCATCGAGTAAGCTGGAACATCAAGATTTCCCCAGTTTGAGCTGGCATGCATGCCGAGATATGGATGCTGCCCTTAAAGGGAAACTCGTAGAGAACCCAGAACAGTTTTTTAAGGGTAAGGCGCGATTAGGTTCTCGCTCTGAACAAGGAGAACGATATGCTGAGGTTGATATTGAGCATGAAGGGCGATCCTACGTGTTGAGACGTTATGACCAACCATCGCTCGGTTACCGGTTATGTCATTTTTTCTCATTCCCGCGCGCGTTGCGTGTCTGGAGTAACGGACACGCACTTAGGATGGTGGGTATGGCCTCGACCCGGCCGGTCGCCTGTATGATTTACAAAAAATGGGGGATGCAGGCGGAGAATTATGTGCTTTTGGAAAAGCCCGCGGGTGAGCCCCTTCCTACGCTTGATGAATCAGATCTCGAGGAGGATGTGAAAGCTCAGCTCGTTAGCGTCTGGCGCGATCTAAAATTCTTGAGAGCGAGCCATCAAGGGGTCATAGCCAGCGACTTGATGGTGGACGGCAACGGCCGGCTGAGCTTGGTCGACACGGCGAGCATTCGCTTTCATCAATCGGCAGCGGATGATGCCCAGTAGGCCGAAGGCTCACCGCCCCGCCGTGGGGAGACCCTTGTGAACGGAGCTGATGAATCTGTGCTATGCTATGCGGGAGAGTCAGGCTTTACAAAAGGACGTTTTTTCTTACGTCGAGGCACCAGATCGAGGATGATCGCTTTTGCCTCGGGGGTGAGTTTGTCGATACCGAGGTATTTTTTTAAGAACCAGAGGCAATCTCGGGCTGGCCACTCGGGGATGTATTTAAACATCGTTCTGAGATCATGGTCGATCATCTTGCGTGATCGCGGTCCTGGATACTTGGTGCGTTCGAGATCGATGAGCGTGGTGTGGATTTTCTCTGGGACCTCGACGGGTGCACCGTCGACAAACGGGATGTTGAGATAAAGATGTCTGCCGTAGAGGGCATTGTGGATCATGCCGGCTTGGTGCATTTTTTTGATAACTTTGAGGATCGAGTCGAGGATGGCGAGCCGCTGGGCGCGTGGCGGCCAGCCATGTTGTGCATACCAGCGGGCAAGTTGGTCGATATCAGACATGTCGACAAGGGATTCGGAGACAACAATACACTGGTGGTTGCCATTCTTTTTGCGGCTGGCGAAGTAGACGATTTTCATCGTCGGGATGCCGGCTTCCTGAAGGCGTTGGTAATTTCGCCATTCGAGCTCAAAGGTGGGAACCTTCCTCAGCTTGAGAATGAGGTTCGTCGGGTAGTGGTTTTGCTGCCGTTTCAGGTAGATGGTCTTACCGTTGTCCAAGTGGATGCGGCAGACGTGGCTCCACGACGTGTTGTCGTCCTTGCCTCGGAAGTTCCCGACTTCGACTTGTTCTCCTTCTGCATCCCACCATGTGTCGAAATCAGAGTATCCCGCTTGTTCCAGCGCAGTTGTCCATTCGGGATCGGTAAATGACTTGTTTGGCATGCAATGAGGTTCGGTCGCTCACATTCCATGGTCAAGAGGAATTGAGGAAATTGAAGCTGCAATTGATTGTTTGCCCGTTCTTCTTAGTTTTACTGCTTATTTTGGGCGGTATAGCGGTCGACGGCTTGGGTCCATTGTTCGATGTTGTTGCCGTGCTCTAGCTCCAGGTGGAATTCAAGCAGCTCGACAGCTTCGTCGATGACCTGGGTGTGGGTGCCTTGGATGACCTTGAGGGCGGTAGTGAGTTGAATGGTGTCGGGTCGATTCAGGGTGTCGTCAAGGATGGTCTGGATGAGGGGCTCGGGTAATTCCTTATTCTTGGATCCCATCACGCTTTGAATGAGTTGGAAGTCCTCGTCGTCGACCAGGTTGAGGGCATGCTCGAGGGCATCATTGCGGACCGAAATAGGGGCGTCGGCGTCGAGGACGATGCCAAGGAGGAGACGGGTGGCTTTTTCGTTGGAAATGGAATCGGAGCCGAGGACGAAATCGATTTTTTCCTCCCACTTCATCGAGGTGGCTGGAGTAGGCTGCCGCTGGGGTGTCCGGTTGTCACGGGCTTGGTTGCCTTGTTCCGGTGGTGTCCCCGTATGATCGCGGGTGGCAGGATCGTCTTGATGGTTCGATGCGATGATGAGGAAGATGGCGATCACCAAAAGGATGGCGGCGATGGCGATGGTGAGAGGTTTGGATTTCATAGCTGGAATGGGGGGGGGCTTGTGAATGAGAATGACGGACGAGGTGGAAAATGTCTGCTGGGTGCGGAGCTGAGTCAAGTCGGTTGGATCAGTCGATGGAGGCACGGATGCGGTCGAGGATCACATCTGCGGTGCGGTAATGATCGGGGTTGGCCGCCCAGGTGAGGGCTTTTTGTTGCAGTGACGGGAGTTTGGCGAGCATGCCGTTGATTGTCTGAGCGATTTCCTCGGGTGGGCAGTCGTTGCTGAGCAGGTGGCCGCCTGCGTCAGCGACGTGATTAGCGTATCCGCAGGCGCGTGTGCAGGTGACAGGTAAGCCGTAGGTGAGGGCTTCGACGAGGACCATGCCAGCGGTTTCCCGGCTGGATGGATGGACGAGGAGATCAGCGGCAGTCATCCAAGCAGGGATGTTATCGCGTGGTCCCATGATGTGGACGCGGTGGGCAACCCCGAGTAAGTTGGCCAGCTTCTCCAATGGTGCTGGATCGTCCTTTCCACAGACGGCGAGGTGGATGTGGTCGTCTAAGAAAGGCAGAGTCTCGATGATTTTAGCTACGCGTTTGAGTTTGAAATTGGATCCGACAAAGAGAAGGAGTTGATCTTCTTCTGAGAGGCGCAGCTCCGTATGGATTTTTTTTCGGGTTTCGCCCTCCGAGGTATCAAGTGAATCGGCTTGTTTGAGCCACGGTGGTAGCAGAGAAAATCGATCATCTCCGAGCTGATAATGCTGTTGATACGATTGGCTATCTGGTTCGGCGAGGAAAAAAATATGAGTGCGGGCGTCGGGGCCGAAAACGAGTTTCTCATTGGTCAGGAAATACCGATATCTGGGAAGGAATCGTGTGAGTGTAGGCTTGTTTGCCTGAAACCCCTCTAGAAAACAGGAGTCGCCACAGAAGTGGAATGGGGCATTGGGCACCC
Source organism: Akkermansiaceae bacterium (assembly GCA_013041925.1). Classification (GTDB taxonomy): domain Bacteria; phylum Verrucomicrobiota; class Verrucomicrobiia; order Verrucomicrobiales; family Akkermansiaceae; genus Oceaniferula. The sequence goes on from JABDRB010000019.1 coordinate 27,327, forward strand.
TGCTGAAGGCGATGGCGCTGTCGAATTTTTCTGAGCTAAGAAAGGGCTGACAGGCATCGGCGAACCTTGCGGCTTTGCGATGGTTGCTGCGGCCTCCGCTGTTGAGTTCGACTATGGGGATGTTTTTGGGTTTTTCCCCATCCCACTTAGCAACAATCAGAGTAGGTTGTTCGCCGGCAGCCTGGGCAGCTATCGCGAGGCGGACGGCGTCACGTTGCAGCCCTCCATAGGGGAAATAATGCTGTAGGAAGATGGCGAGCTTCATGGCGGAGGCACGGCCAGCTTCGCCCTGATTAGGGGGATTGCCAAGAGTAATTCTAATCGGCAGTTCTTGACCTAAGCCGCGATGCGGGTTGTGCTGGTTGCGGATGATTAAGCTGGCCGACGAAATACGGGGTAAATTTTCAGATGTTTTATCGAGTGATGGCGCCTTTGACGAGGTGCTCGTGCTTGAGGGCGAGATTTATCGGGCGAAGGAAGGCCGTAGAACCCTACGCTTTGAGTATGGCGGGGAGAATTATTTTGCCAAGATCCACATGGGGATTGGTTGGAAAGAGGTTTTCAAGAATTTGACGGCTTTCAGGTTACCCATTACGGATGCATCCAACGAGTGGATGGCGGTCGAGGTCCTCGAGCATGTGGGTGTGGATACCGTGAAAATCGTGGGCAAGGGGAGTCGCGGTTGGAATCCGGCGAAGCGGGAGTCGTTTGTGGTGATGAAGGCTCTCGATGAACTGGTTGAGGTGGAGGATTTCCTGAAAGAATTGGGTGGTTTGCAGGGGAGGCGGCGATTGGAGCTCAAGCGTGTCATCGTGCGTAAGGTGGCCGAGTCAGCACGGCGGATGCACGCGGCTGGCATGAATCACCGGGATTTTTACCTGTGTCACTTTCATATCCTTGAGCGTGACTGGTCGGACTGGTCGCCGGAGGAAGATTTTCGATTACCATTGATCGATCTCCATCGGTCGCAGATCAGATCCCATGTCCCGATGCGCTGGTTGGCGAAGGATTTGGGGGCCTTGCTTTATTCGGCGATCGACTGCGGCATGACCGATCGCGATCTGGTTGCCTTCTTGCGTGTCTATCTCGGTCGGGAGTGGAAACAACGACTGAGTGACGAGTCAACGCTATGGCAAATGGTGGTGAAGCGGGCCGGAGGGTTTTATCAGCGTCACCGAGGTCGGAAGATGCCGTTGCCTGGCGTGTTTCAGCGCTTTGAATACTGATTCAGCACCTTCATGAAGCGCTCCTTTTGCTGGGTGTCGGGTTTGAGTAGGTCGAGATAAGATTCCGGCATACTGGGGAGTCCGGCTGCATTCATACGATCGACGTCTTCAGGGTAACGCAGCGGAAAGGCGAGGTTGGCAGCTCGGCGGTCGAGGGACACCGGTTGATTGAAGTATTTGACGTCCGTAAAGTCGATCAGACCATACGTGCCGTCGGGCAGCAGGATGATATTGCCGAGGTGGATGGAGCGGAATAGAATGCCTTTTTCATGAAGGTCAAGGATGTAGGCGCAGAGGCTCGGGATATCCACTTCCCTGGGTGCGTCTTTCAAGAGGTCACGGATGCTGCTTCCTGGGAGTGACCGATAAGTGACGATCTTGATGTGGCTGCCCTTGACTCGGGCGTGGTTGAGAACCTCGGGGACGACTAGACCTCTTTTGGCGAGACGAGTAGCGTTGTTGACAAATCGACGGGAATACGGGTTCAGTGTGGCCGAGGAGAAGAACCCTTTTTTGATGGCCCAGATCTTGGTGATGGTGTCATCGGGGTGAAGGACAACACAGGGGTAGCCGCCCTGCATGTCGATGGGGGTTCCATTGCGGCAGAGTTCCTTGAGTTGATCCTCGGTGATTATTTTCACGAAATTGTTAGTTGTTATTCTTTAGGCAGGTCATTGCCCTTGCGCAAGCGCCACCATGAGATGCCGTGGGTCAGCTTGTATCTTCTTTTTGCCGCCTTTAATTCTGAGGGGAGGGTGTCGAGGTGCTGGCCGTCGAGCGTTTCGATCCGCTTGTCGCGTGTTGCGGCCATAATGGCATTGTCGCCAATGATCCAGAGGCGAGACATGGCGACATCGCCTTCCTTAGGGTCGAGGATATTGCGACCGATCGCGTGGTATCCGAACCCGGGGTCGGCAGCTAGCTCGATCAGCGTGGCTCCAAGATCATAGTGGCTGCCACGGAGGCGTTTCTCGTCGAGGTTCTCGGGGAGGACGCCGGAGCCGTATAAAACCAGCGGGACGGTGGCTCTCTCAAGGGCGATGGGGCGAGGGCCTGGGAACTTTCGGCTCCAGTGGTCGCCTGTGATAGCAAAGAGACAGCCAGGAACCTTGCTTGAGACACTGCGGACAAAGTCACCCATCCACTTATCCGAATACCAGTGGTGACCGAGCGTATGAAGTGAGGCACTACCGTTTTGGAAATCGTTTTCATAAGCGGTAGGCACGGAAGCGAGTGGGCAGCCGACCTTGTCCATATCGAGGCTGTAGGGTGGGTGGTTGGAGGAACTCAGGACCAAGTTGAACGTGGGTTGATCGGGGTTGAGCTGCTCCTTCATGTAGGAAAACAGGCGCTCGTCAGAAACCCCCCACTCGTTGGTATCGTGGCCCTGGTCCATGCTCGAGCCCGTGTGGGTGTGATCGAACCCTTGCTCTTTACAAAAATCCTCGATACGCGCCCAGCCACCGTAGCCCGCATACCATAAATGAGTTTGGTAGCCGAGTTTCTTCATCTGGCTGGCGATCGCAGTGGGGTAGGCGGGGTCCGTGGGGCGTGAGCGTTCATTACTGATCACGCCAGCGTCGGCCATGCCTCCGATGATCGTTGCCAGAGACGTCATAGTGCTGCGTGACCCTGGTAGAAAATGTTTCACATAAATACCGTCCTCGCCGAGTTGTTTAAGTTCGTTGGCGATGTTCCAGTCGGCGTGGGGGTCGAACATCGTCCAGCCGTCGTAGCTTTCCATGACAAGCAGGAAAATATGGCGCGGCTTCTCTCCCGGGCGCCCTTTCGCGGTGCGACGGAAGGCATCATCGACGTTTTCGATGTTCTGGTTGCCCGCGTATTCATGGAATGCTGTGAGGAGGTTTTCTTTTTTTAAATAGCTATCAAGTCCATCGCCAGTCATCAGTTCCTTGTGGGATTTGATGGCGTAGTTCAGTGAGCTGAAGGGGTTGATGATGCAGCGGTTGAGCACGAGGTCCTTGGTGCGGGAGGCATCTTTTTGCTGCATGGGTCTGCGTCCTAGTGAGCCACGCAGACCGATGGCGAGCATGACGAGCAGGAGGAGGGTTAATCCGATCCGCGCAATGATGTTGGGCGGGCTCATAGGAGGACGCAGCGGGAAGGGGGCGCGGATCCAGCGTCTGCCTAAAAAGATGAGGCCGGCGGAGATAACGATCATCACCAGTGAGCCGATGACCACTGGGTAGCTCGTCCAGATGGTTTTGACGATGGCATCGAAGTCGTCGTAAACAACGCCCAACAAGTTGGCATCGAACTGGTTGTGGTATTCCTTGAAGTAGCCGAGGGTGACGGTGGTGATGATCACCCAGAGGATGGTGAATAGGTAAGTTATCACGGCGCGTGCGCCATGGGTTGTTTGCTGGGTTGGGACGAGGGTGCCGAGGCAGGCGCAGAGGAAGCTGGGAAGAACGAAGATCGTAGCCACTGGCATGTCAAAGCGGAACCCGGTGAAGAACGCGAGGGCGTAGGATGAAAAGGGGGTGTCATCGGTGATGCTGTGCCGGTTCTGCCAGACGAGGATCATGCGGGAGATGAAGAGGAGAAAAATAATCCAGAGCCATAGCTTGGAGTCGCGGCCGAGGTGGTGGCGAAAGGTATGCCATCCCTTCGCGGGTGGTTGATTTGAATGCATGATGATATTGGGGGGAGCTGTCCCTAGCGGGGGGTGTCGACTGTCGGCGGCGGGGGGGAGCTGATGCGCTGGATGAAATAATCTAGTCGAGCGTCATAGCTGGAAGATCCGGCGGCGGGCATGGGGCCGTGGCCTGCGGATTTGGGTGGAGAGGAGAGGGCGAATTGCGGGCGGATACCCGCCTTGGTGAAGAGGCGAATACCCGTTTTGTCATCTGAAAAATCGAGGGCGCAATCAAACGGCGCGGGCATGGCATCCTCGAGTTTACTGAGTGCGTTTACCGCCAAATGAGGTGGGTCCTGCGCGTTGATCGGCAGGCAGTGGTCGGTATGGGGGAACTCGCTATGGTGTCCTGTCAGGGTGATGTTCAGATCAGGTCGGCAAGCGCGAAGGTAGGTAAGCGCCTTGGCCAGTTGTTCATCAGAGATGGTGCTTCCGGAGTGAGCCAGGACGTAAAAGGGTTGGCTGGAATGGTGTGGAGACAGGTTGGCCTTTCGGGGTGATTGGCCGCGTATTTTCAGGGCGGTTCTTTTTCCTCCGCGCCAGTAGTTGTGCATCCAGAGGACGTCGGCCGGGCTTTCCTTCATCAGTTTTTCATAGGCGTCGGCGCATTGGGTCGTGATCTGATAGGTGTCCCTTTTGTTTTCCTCGAGAACCTCGATCAGTGGATGCAGGACGACCTTCCATTTCCCGGGGAAAACGGAGCACATCGAAATGGGCAGGATCGGAGCTTTGGTCTTTCTGTGTAATAAGGCGGGGAGGTTGGTCATCGATGTTTGTTTGCCAAACAGGGAGACGGTTACGCCGTGTTTGCCTGCGCTCTGGTCCGCGATGCAGCCTAGCGAGCCACCAAGTTTGAGGTGGGTGATGGGTTTGGCGAAGCCGTCCTCACGACTGTAAAGTTTGGCGTCTTTACTCTGTCGGCGACGTTTGACTAAGCGGTCGAGCAGTGGGTTGTTGAGAGGCCGGTAGAGTGAGGCGAGGGAGTCAATCTCAGGGATGAGCACCTTGAGTTGGGTGAGGATTTCCCAGTTTCCCATGTGGGCGAGTAAAAGAATGCAGCCGTTGCCTTGGTTTTGGGCCTCGAGGAAATGTTCGCGGCCCACGACCTCGACGCGCTGCTTGAGTTCCTCATCGCTCAGGGTGGAGGCGGGTATGCTCGCGATCAGATTTTGTCCAGTGTGGCGGAAGGTTTTACGGGTAAGAGCCTTGATCTCCTGCATGCTCAGTTGCTCGCCGTAGACGATGCGCAGGTTGCGCAGGACGACGTTCCTGCGGCGGTTCATCAGGTGATACGCGATCTGGCCGAAGCCCGACCCGATGACGCAGACAACTTCCATCGGGAGTAACCTGAGGACAAATTCAAACACCCGGTAGATGCCGTAGGTGATGGAGTCACCGAGGGACGGTGATGGGTTGTTTGAATTTTTGTTCATACGCCTTGATTTATGTTAGACGACCTTGTCGATATGCGGGATGGCTTCCAGCAGCTTGCGGGTGTAGTCGTGTTGCGGGTTGTTGAAAACCTCGTCGGCGTCGCCGTATTCGACGATTTTTCCGGCGTGCATAACGGCGATGTGATCGGCGATGTAACGAACCACAGAGAGGTCGTGGGAGATGAAGATCATGGTCAGGCCGAGGTCCTTGCGGAGGTCGAGGAGGAGGTTGAGGATCTGGGATTGGATGGAGACATCGAGGGCGCTGACGGGTTCGTCGGCGATGATGAGTTTCGGCTCGGGGGCGAGGGCGCGTCCGATGGCAATCCGCTGTCGTTGTCCGCCAGAGAACTCATGGGGGTATTTTTGAATAAAGCGAGGGTCGAGGCCGACCCGCTCCATCAGTTCTGCGATTTTGTGGTCGAGTGCTTCCCCTTTGAGTTTCGGGTGGCGTTGTTTGATCGCCTCGGCCAAGGTGGAGAAAACCGTCATTCTTGGGTTTAATGAGGCGTAGGGGTCTTGGAAAATCATTTGAAAATCGAGCCGTTTGGCGCGGACGTCACGATGGTGGAGATCGGACAGATTTTCGTCTTCGAGGATCACGGCGCCGGAAGTGGCCGGGATGAGCTGCATGATGGTGCGCGAGAGCGTGGATTTCCCGCAACCGGACTCACCGACGAGGCCGAGGATTTTGCCATGGTCGATGGTGAGGTTGACGCCGTCGACCGCCTTGACGGTGTGCGTGGTTTTTCCTGCCAGCATCCCTTTACGGAGGGTGAAGTGAGTCTTGATGTCTTGGAGCTCAAGGAAGGGCATGTGGGTCTTTTAAGCGTTAATGGCGAAACTCCAAATACCAAAAAGTGAAAAAATGCGCTAAAACCCCATGGCATCCATATCGAAGACGATGGTGACGTCTTCGGGTGGCGGGGTTTGGGCGAGGATTTTGTTGATGTGACGGGACAGGCCACGGGCGGAATGACCGAGGAGCATGAGTTGAAAACGATACTGGCCGTGTGCCTTGGTGAGTGCTGCGGGCATGGGTTCGCCGAGGGTGATGCCGTCAGGGAGGTCGGTTTTAAGCCGTTGATGTAGGTTTTCCAAGGTGAACTCGGCACGGCGTTCGTGGTTCGAGCGGGTGCCGATCAAGGCGCAGTGGGTGTAGGGTGGGTAGCCGAATTGCTTGCGGAATTCGAGCTCTTGGTCGGCGTATCCGAGGAAGTCGTGGTGGCGGGCAAACTGGATCGATGGTGAGTGCGGGGTGAATGTCTGGATGATGACCTCACCTTCGAGCTCGCCACGACCGGCACGGCCGGCGACCTGAGTGAGCAGCTGGAAGGTGCGCTCGCCGGCACGGAAGTCCGGGACATGCAGGCCGAGGTCGGCATTGAGCACGCCGACCAAGGTGACGTTGGGGAAGTGGAGGCCTTTGGCGATCATCTGGGTGCCGATGATGATATCGATTTTCCTCTGGTGGAAGGCGCGCAGGGTGTCGCGCAGCGCATTTTTGCGCCGCATCGTATCAGTGTCGATGCGCGCGAGGCGTGCCTGCGGGAAACATTTTTTGAGCACTCCCTCGACTTGTTCGGTGCCGTAACCTTGGAAGCGGATGGCGGGGTCGCCGCACTCGGGGCACTTGCGTGGTGTGATCGCCTGGTGGCCGCACATGTGGCAGATGAGTCGCTCCTCGGCGCGGTGATAGGTCATCGGCAGGGCGCAGTGACGGCACTCGCAGACGTGACCGCACCCGGGGCATTGGAGTGAGCGGGCGAAGCCGCGGCGGTTGAGAAAAAGAATAACCTGTTCACCTTCGGCGAGCTTTTTTTCCATGTGACCACGCAGTGGGTCGGAGAGGATGGCGGGGCCACCTTTGTGTTTTTTCCCTTCGATGCGCATGTCGATGATGCGGATGATCGGGAGGGATTGGTTATCGGCACGTTCCTCGAGTGTGAGGAGATGGTATTTTCCGGACTCGGTATTATGAAACGACTCTAGCGACGGAGTGGCGGAACCGAGCAGGACGGCGCAATTTTCTATATGACCGCGGAGCACGGCAAGGTCACGCCCGTGGTAGCGTGGCGCGCTGTCTTGTTTGTAGGAGTTTTCGTGTTCTTCATCGACGATGATGATGCCGAGGTTGGTGAGCGGGGCGAAGACGGCGCTGCGGGCGCCGATGACGATGCGCGCCTTGCTGGTGCGGATCCGGTGCCATTCATCGAAGCGTTCGCCTTGGGACAGGTGGGAGTGGAGCACGGCAACTTGATCTTGGATCGAGGCGAAGCGGGATTTGAATCGCTGGACGGTCTGGGGCGTCAGTGAGATTTCCGGCAGGAGGACGAGCACACTTTTGCCGAGGTCGATGCAGCGTTGGGCTGCCTGGAGGTAGACCTCGGTTTTGCCTGAGCCCGTGACGCCGTGCATGAGCATGGGTTTTTCTGGTTGGTCGATCTGAGCGATGACCTGCTCCATGGCCGCGGCCTGGTCGGGGTTGAGTTTCAGCGGTTGGTCCTCGAGGAACTCCTCACCCTCATCGGGGTCGCGGCGGATGGCTTCATCCTTGAGTTCGACGTAGCCATTTTTCTCCAATGATTTGACGGAGGCGGTGACCGAGCCGCCACCGAGGTCGGCGAGGGGCATCTGCCCCCCTGCGGCATCGACCAGGGTGAGGATGAGGTGCTGGCGCGGCGCACGTTTGGCGAGTTTATCCATCGTTTCCTCATCGGGTTGATCGATGATGTGGACAACCTTGCGTGTTTTTTCTGAGTGCGATTCTTGGCGGACCGATTCTGGGATCAGGGCGCGCATGACCAACTCCATCGGGGTGCCGTAGTAATCGGCCATCCATTTCCCGAGTTCCATGAGTTTCGGGGTGATCAGCGGCTCGGGGTCGATCAGTTCTCCCATGGGTCTGAGCGTGAAATGGGTGGGCATTTCCTCGGTGATATCGAGGATGGTGCCAGTGGATGACCTGTTGCGTAGGGGGATTTTTACTCGGCAGCCTGGCTTTGCTTCCATTCCCTCAGGGATGGAGTAATCGAAGACCAGTTCGGATGGTCCGTCTATCAAAACGCGGGCGGCAGGCATGGGAGTTATTTAAACGCCAGAATTCAAACACCAAATACCAAAATCCAACTATCTTCAACAATTTGTCACAAATCCTCGTGCTCAGGCCAATTACGGGTGAAGATGATGCAAGCTATTGATACATTACATACGATGAAAACTGGAACGGACCGAACATCTTTTGCTATTCTCGTGAAGGAGCACCACCGTGGGTTGTTGGCCTATGCGAGGGCACTGACCAAGGAAGAGCACACGTCGCGTGATATTGTGCAGGATGCCTTTGTGGTGGCATGGAGGAATTTGGATACCTTTGATGTCACCCGCGACTTTGGTTCATGGATGCGCGGGATTGTGCGTAATAAGTGGCGTGAGTCGTTACGGAAGAGTGCACGCGTGATAGCACTTGATGATGAGACATTGGAATACTTTGAAGCCGATGCCCGCCAATGGGATGGGCTGCGTGATCATGGGGGGGTATTTACCCGACTCGAACTTTGCTTAAAAAAGCTCCCCGAGAGCTTGGCCGATGCGGTGAAGGCCTTTTACTATGATGAACAGAGCGGTGAGGATGCCGCACGGAAGTTGAATGTCCAGAGTGCCACGCTTCGCAAACGACTGGAACGAGCGCGCAGCGGCCTGCGGGATTGCCTCAAGGGAGCCTAAACGCAACGATGAGAAATTGTAAAAACAAACCATTTTAAAACATGAAAAACGAAGATGAAATGATCGATGCTCTGCTGCAAGAGCATGCCCGTCAGGGAAGCAAGGATGATGCCCCGTTTCTCGCATCTCTGGAACATCGTCTGGATGAGGAAGATGGAATGGTGGCGATGCCTCACGGTGCGCGCCGTGGTAAAAGTAGACTTGGAATTGGTGTCGGAATTGCGGCAGCCCTGACCGTGGTCGCTGTCGGGTTTTATGGCTGGAAGCAAGATCGTGAGCGTGACTTAGCGATGAACATTGACCACCAGGTTGATATGGCGTCGCAGGGTGGCGAGTCGGTTCCTCGTGCCGGTAAAAAGAAACCTTACAAGCTGGCATCTAGGACATCCCCCCCTCTTGCCGACCCCGCTCCAGAGGCAGTAGTGGTGGCTGGCGATAAGCCGCAAGTAAGTTTGAAGCCGAGAACTTTATCGCCTGCGCAGCAGACCTTGGATGGGCAGTCCAGTAAGAACGAAGGCATTGATTCTGCGCCTCCTGTGCTCAAATCATTGGCTCCAGTTGTGGCTAATCATCTCGAGAGAAAAGACTCAAGAATGGCTGGCGTGGGGGAGGAACGAAAAATGAACAAAAGAATGGATTTTAAGGCCGAAGGCCGAAGCGGTAAGCTTCATGTTGACTATGAGTCACAGCGTATCAGGATTCCTGATCGCCGGATTCGACCATTTCCAGACTCGATTGGTCGTGCTGTTGGGCCTTCGGGTAATCGCTACGGCTCCCTAGTTGATAACAAATTTAAGTCCCCATGGAAGGCTCCCCTTTCCACCTTTTCCGTGGATGTGGATACGGCGTCATACACGAATGTCCGCCGTATGATTCAGGGTGGGCAGCCGGTGCCAGCCGATGCGGTGCGTATCGAGGAAATGATCAACTACTTCAACTACGCCTACCCGGAGCCTGAGGGGAGGCACCCGTTCAGTGTGCATGTGGAATCGGCCTCCTGCCCGTGGAATCCTGAACACCGACTCGTCAAGGTGGGGTTGCAGGGAAAAGAAATCGTCCGCGAGGCACGCCCAGCTGCCAACCTTGTGTTTTTACTGGATGTTTCTGGCTCGATGAACAGTCAGGATAAATTGCCGCTGCTGGTGGACTCGATGAAAATCCTGCTCAAGGAACTTAATGCGGACGACTCCGTGAGTATTGTTGTTTACGCAGGTGCCCAAGGGCTCGCGTTGCCTCCTACCTACGTCAATGAAGCAGGTCGCCAAACTATCCTTAAGTCCTTGGCTGGGATGCGATCCGGTGGATCAACCAATGGGGGCGCCGGTATTACCCTCGCCTACAAAATGGCGAAAAAGCACTTTGTGCAAGGTGGTGTAAATCGTGTGATTCTTGGCTCTGATGGTGATTTTAATGTGGGGGTCACGGATCGCAAGGCGCTGGTTAGTATGGTCGAGAGTGAAGCCAAGAGTGGCGTTTTTCTCAGTGTGCTCGGATTTGGCCAAGGTAACCTCAACGATGCCATGCTCGAAGATATCACCAACAAGGGAAATGGAAACTATTCCTACATTGATAATCTGCGCGAGGGCCGCAAGGTTTTCCTCGACGACATGATGGGCACGATGGTGACGATCGCGAAGGACGTTAAAATCCAAGTTGAATTCAACCCAGCTAAGGTGAAGAGCTACCGACTGATCGGTTATGCCAATAGGATGTTGAAGGCGGAGGATTTTAAAAATAAGCGAATCGATGCCGGTGAGATCGGGGCGGGGCATACGGTGACGGCCCTTTACGAAATCGTTCCGGGCAATGCAGCGGACGCCTCCGTTGTTGATGGTTTGAAGTATCAGAAAAACAAAAAACAACCCGAGCCTGCGACACGTGAGCTGGTGGATAGTCCAGAAATGATGACGGTGAAGCTTGCCTACAAACAGCCGAATGCGACTAAGGAAACGGAAAGCACCTACTTCAATACTGCGGTGGTTGATTCTGATACGGTGTGGAAGGATGCCAGTGACGACTTCAAGTTCGCTTCGGGTGTCGGTCTCTTTGGCATGCTTCAACGTGGTAGCAGTCATGCTGGACAAGGGGATTATGATCTCGTCCGCAAGCTTGCCGAGGCCGGGCGTGGGAAAGACCCCAAAGGATTACGCACGGAGTTTTCCGACTTGGTAAGAAAGGTGGCTAGTGAGTGAGGGTTAAAGGCTAGAAGGATGCCGCTACATGGGGGAGCGAATCGACAACGCATCAGACCGGGGGGAGATTGGGCTGGAGAGCTCACGTTTTGAGCCTGCGTGTCATGGCGTCGCCACCGTCCATCACTTCAAAACATACAGGCAGGAATCATCACCGCCCTCCGAGCCCTGCTGGCCATTTTCGATTCGGGCTTTCGGGCTCTCAGCCACCGGTTTTGCGCCACGCTTCCTTTGTGGACCAAATTTCCCTCGGTTCTGGTGAAACAAAGCATCAACAAACCCACGACTGCCGAGCGCGATCCCAGCGGTAAAGTAACTCACCCGACTCCGCAACTGCTCGGCCTTAGAGAGCTCACCGCCGCGGGCCAGTTCTTTTTCGACCGTTTCCGCCGCCATCCCCTTTTTCGCCCTCACTTCGTGGGTTTTGTTTTCTTGCACCTCCTCGCCATCGATCATTAACCAGCATCGATACCACGAGCCGTTCGCCGACCAGCTATCGAGCGGCTTGCCCATGACCCGACACAGCCCACGCCTTGCCCGTTTACTTCCGCCCACCGCTTCCGCATAGCCACAGAAGCGGTAATCCTTGGGGTCTTCAACCAGTCCGGCTCGGACAGGGTTCAGGTCGATGTAGGCTGCCATCGTCTGCAGCGCCTCCCCATTTTCCACCAGCACACTCTTAAATCGTTCCATCCACAGCGTCCCGCGTCGACTGTGTTTCTTGTTATACCATCGACTAAACCGTTCTTTCACCTCCTTGACAAACAAGCTCAGGTCGCAGAAGCGTTTTTTGTATCTTCCGAGAAATTGGACCACATCATCGTCCAGACCCATCTCGCGCATCATCGCGATTTCTGCCCGCAGTTGCTTGATGTAGGCCTTGCTGTAGAGCGTCGATAAATGACCCATCAAGCGCTCCTCACCAGCCCCTGGCTCCTCGCCGTCACGATCGTCAAAGCGACGCAAAAACTTCTCCTGACTCGGCACCCGCACCAGCATGTGAAAATGGTTATCCATCACGCAGTAGGTCAGCAGTTTCACCCCACAAAACTCCGCCATCCGCCACATCATCCGACGCAATGCCTCTTTTTCCTCCGATCCCAACAAATAATCCCCACCCGTAGTCCGACTCATCACATGATAGCAATAATCGTCCGCCTCCCCACCCAAGATCCGCCGCCG
>JABDRB010000022.1 GCA_013041925.1 Akkermansiaceae bacterium
CTTCCAGACTCTAATCTAACTTAAACGACCCCCCTCAAAAAACAACATCATAATAGTGTATTGTGGAATTCCACACTAGTGACCTATTATGGAATTCCACCTAATACACTGTTCGACAATAATGAAAACACCTCTGAATATTACCGTTATTGCTGTAGTAGCTGGGGTCATTGCATTGATCGGTGCTAAGCTGATCAGCACAGATGAATATCACACGTCAGAGAGAATCGAGTGGAAGGATAACGCGATTGCGGAATTGAGCGCCATCGAGCCAGCGAAAGGTATTCCGCCTTTCAAATTTACTGTTGATGGGTGGTTTTCTCCACAGGGCTTGCTGATGGAGGATGGCAGTTGGATTGCATATCGACAGATGTGCCACAAGGAGAAGCCTGAGGTATACGATATTTTCATCGGTCGGGCATCGAATGGTAAGTGGTATTATTCGACATATCACTTTTGCATTGGTGCGATGACGATTATGGAGGAGCAACCCGAATCATTAGATGCTTTTATTAGCCAGTGTGCGTTGGTTGAGTTTGACGGCGAGTCTGACGATTGCTTGCTTTCAACGTGGCCACCGGAAGAATAGTGGTCGAACAAGTCGCTGCATCCGACAGCTAAAGTTTCGCGGCATCTCGACGGTTAGGAGCGAAAAACCATTTTAGATATTCGACTGTTAATCGGGCTGCGGTTGAGCTATACGTTCGGCAATAATAATGGACAAATGGCAAAGCTGAGATAATATGTCCACATGAACACGCAATATATTACTGATGATCAAGGCGATAAGCTTGCTGTGGTCATTCCTATATCTGAGTATGAGGAGTTGATGGAAGATGTTTCAGATCTTGCAGCCGTAGCTGAGCGGCGAGATGAGGAGACGGTTTCGCTCGCTGAGGTTAAGCAGAACCTGATTGCAGATGGACTCCTACAAGGTTGAATTAACGAGGAGCGCGGAGAAGGATCTTCGACGTATTGATAAGCGTTACATTCCGAGAATTTTTGCAGTAGTAGAAAGTCTTGAGAGTGAGCCTCGTCCTGTGGGGAGCAAGAAGTTATCCGGATCTGAGCACACATATAGAATACGTGTGGGGACTTATCGGGTGATTTACGATATTGAGGATGACTGCTTGAAGATTCTGGTGATTAAGATTGGTCACCGTAGAGATGTGTATCAATAAATTTGGCCGAACAAGTCGCTGCATCCGACCGCTAACCGCGCTCGACTTTGCTCGGGTTTACACGAAACGACCGTTTAGAGCCTTTCACCATTTACGGGGCGGCGGTTGAGCTATACGTTCGCTAAAATAATGAAAACACTGATTACACTGAGTCTATTGGTTTGTTTTACGGTATCTGGATATGGCAAAGCCAATTTCCTGAAACGTTCAGAACTAATCAATAAAGCAGAGGCGATTGCAATAATTGACCTAGGTGAACTTGTGAATCCTGGCAAAGATAAGGACGATCTTTTTTCTGCAAGCGGTGAAGGGGTAAGAGGCAAGTTATGGAGCTACACACAGAAGTCTAAGGCGAAGGTTGTTAAGTTGTTGGCGGGTAAACTGCCTAAAGAGTTTTTTCTATATGGAGGCGAGACATTTATATGTGCTCAATGCCGATTGAAGAAAGGACGGTATTTAGCTTTTTTGCGCAAAGATGAAGAATATTGGGTGGGGGCGAACTGGCATTTATCGTTGCGACCAATTAAGGATAATCAAGTTGAATGGTATGTTTCAGAAGAACAGAGATTCCCAATGAAGTATCAAGATATGCAAGTTGTAATGAAGCAGATCGCCAAAACACGAGCTGAAAAAAAATAAGCGAACAAGACGCTGCACTCGACGGCTAGTAGCTAAGTTGTCAGGTTTTTTGGCTGTTCTACAAGATTGAAACTTTAACCTTCTCATCTGCGACATTATCGCCGCCGGTGAGCTTTACGTTAGCTTGAAAACCAATGAAACCATTGAGGATTCTACTTGCCCTGCTGATCGTCACGGGGTCCATAAACTCTGAAGAGACCTTCGGCTTCAAGGAGCGGGGGAACGTAGTCGTCCGTGGCTACAAGTTCAGATTGGTATCGACGGAAGAGGACAAAGACAGAGGGACGATTGGAGTGTTCGCATTCAGATGGGAGGGCGACCGCCCAGTGAAGTTGTATGGCTTTGGGCCACCTCAGAAGGGTCGGTTTGAGGTGCGATTTGAGCAGTTCTCCCGCTTGCGTGAGGGTTCGTGGCAGGAGTTGCCCGTCTTCTACTGTGGTACTGGGGCTGAGGTGCACCCACTAAAGCCAAAAACCGATTTCCGGTTGTTGATTCCCTTATGGCGCTTTGCGAAGGAACCTCAAGAGAAGGGAGACAAGGGAATTGTGAAGATCCCCGGGGATGGCATCTCCTTGCTGTCCGATCCGTTTCCCTTGCCAGTAGTCCCCTCCAAACCAAAATCTAACAAGACGGAGTAGCGACCCGTTTAACGGCCTGTCACTCATCGTGCTCGCCTGCGCTGCGCTCCGGCTAAGGCACGCTTCGCGCCAGTCCTACGGTCCGCTATCCTTTGACGTTCTACTAAAAATTCCATGTCTACACATTTCCCAAAGATGAGAAGGTATATCAAGATCGCATCGATCTTCACTCTACCTCTATCTTTCACAGCCTTTATGATATATGCGAGTGGATCAGAAGGGTTAGCTCTGTGTGTGTGCGTGTTGCGCCAATGAATGATGCCCCTTTTGACCTTGCAAAAATCACTCTTCAAGCCTTTAATCACCCTCTCCCTTGAACTCCCACCCCACTGGCGGATACGCCGATCAAAAGCAAAATCCTATCAGTGACATGAAGTGTGATAGTCCATTCTTTGCCGAACTCACAACCAGAACTGAGGAGCTTGGAGGCTTTTTCAATGCCCACCTCCACCTCGATCGCGCGGGGACTTTCCACTCGACCAAAAAATTTTTGGAAAGTGAAGGAGTCCAAGGAGGTGAATACCTGACCTTAGGAGAAAAGCATGGGATCATTCCGAGAATCCATTCCGGTAGTGATTTTGAGCCCAAGCAGTTCCAGAAAAGAATGGACTTCTACATCCGAAAACTCGTGGAATTCGGCTCCTCACGCGCCGATACCTTCGTCGATGTCAGTCCAGATTCTCTTGAAGACCGGGGGTTCTGGATGCTCCACGAATTCAAAGAAAAATGGGCAGGCCATCTGGATCTTCGTTTGGGTGCCTACAATCCATTGGGATTCCAAGAAGGAGATCTCCAAGGGTGGAATCTACTATCAAAAGTTGGACAAGCTGCAGACTACTTTGGGCTATTGCCAGAACGTGATGACAAACTTCGCTACCCTCATCACATCGGATTTCAAGAATCATGCCAAAAGGCAATCGAGCTCGTGCAGGATTTCAAAAAGGAACTTCATATCCACCTTGATCAGGCAAATCACTCCTTCGAGGCGGACACTGAAAGGTTCATTGATGTCCTTGAGCAGCAGGGGTATCAGCCAATCCCTGGGCCTCCCACGATCTGGCTTGTTCACGTAATCTCTCCTTCAACCTATACCGAGGAGAGGTTTAACCAGCTAGTCGATCGTATGCGCTCAATGAACCTTGGAGTGATCACCTGCCCATCGGCCGCGATAAGCATGAGGCAGTACCGACCCTTGGTCTCGCCTACCTCCAACTCGATTGCCCGGGTGCTTGAGTTTCTCGCTGCCGGGGTCCCGGTAAGAATAGGTTCGGACAACCTCTGCGATATTACGATGCCCATGGGGACCTGTGACTTGGTCAAAGAGATCTTCGTATTGGCAAACGCAATTCGCTTCTATGAAATTGATATTCTAGGCAGTCTCTCGGCAGGAATCCCCCTAAATCAGGAGCAAATCGAAAAAGTTAAAAACCACTTGCGAGAAGATGATTTGATGGTCTCAAAAGTCACGTCAATACACTCCAAAGTAAACTAGTTCAATATGCTCCCATCCCAGGTTCATCCAACCATCTTAGAGCAACTATCTGCTTCATCCGACCTGTTCTCAAACGAACCCGCGATCTACTCGGAAGGTGGGCAGGTTCTAAGTCATACCGAGGTTTACGATCTGGTTATGCGGCTAGGCGCCCGCTTGAGAGCGATCGGGATATCGAGAGGTGACCGGGTCGCGATTTGTATGTCGAATGGTTTTGGCATGAGTAAGGCGGTTCTTGCGGTCTCGGCATTTGCAGATGCCGTTCCAATGAACCCTGATTACACGGAAGCGGAGATGATGGATTACTTCCGGACCGTCGGAGCTAGTTGTGTCATCGTCGAATCTGGATTTTCAGATCTTAGTTCCGTCCGTGCCGCCAATCGTCTCGGGATCCCCGACTATAGATTCCGGGAACTGGAGCAAAGTTCCAAACGACTCAACATCCATACCGACTTAGATCCCTCCGGCCCCACTGACACTGCACTGACACTCTTAACCTCAGGATCTACCGGGCTCCCCAAGATCGTCCCCTTATCACACCTCAACATTTGTCGATCAGTCTATGAGATTAACCAATCATTGGACCTGAGTGCATCAGACCTTTGTTTGTGCATGTGGCAACAGTTTCACATTGGAGGTCTCGTTGATTTACTGCTAGCCCCACTCTACCGCGGCGGCGCGGTCATGGTGTGCCAGCGCTTCGATGCCGGTCAATTTTTCTCGTTGATGGATCAGTGGAAGCCGACTTGGTTTCAGGCAGTCCCAGCAGTTTTTAAGGATATCTTGATCGAGGCCAAACGGCGAAACATAACCAAGCCCTTTCCCTCGTTGAGGCTACTTCGCTCGGTTGCCGCTAAACTGGATACTGAGGCCCGGCGAAAACTTGAAGAGGTCTTTGGAGTTGTCGTCGTCCAAACCTACGGGATGACTGAAGCCTCGCCCTTGGTAACCTCCACCTCTCTTTGCGGAAGTGATCCTGTCGATTCGTTAGGGAAATCAATGGGAACCGAAATCGCCGTATTTGCTGACCTCGAAAGAGCGACATCTCCCCGGGTCACCGGTGCCATCGCGATTCGTGGTGAGAACGTTTTTAAAGGCTATGAGAATGACCCAGAAGCTAATCGTGTCAGCTTCGTTGACGATTGGTTTCTAACCGGAGACCTTGGCTGGCTGGATGAAGAAGGCCGGCTCTATCTCACCGGACGAAGTAAAGATCTTGTGAACCGGGGAGGCGAAAAAATCAATTCTCACGAGGTCGAAATCGCCTTGCTAAGGCTTGAAGAAATCGAGGAGGCAGCCGTTTTCCCGATCCTCCACCCCAGCCTTGGTGAAGACATTGCAACCGCCATTGTGCTAAAGAAAGGCACTGAATTTGATGAAACAGAGGCAAAGGAAACCCTGAAGAGGTCGCTCTCCCCTTTCAAGATTCCTAGCCTTATTAAAGTGGTCGATTCCATGCCGCTGAATGCAGTCGGTAAGGTAGATAAAATCAACCTCAGGGAAATAACAGAGAAGGAAAGGGAAGAACGTAAAAAATCCACAGGAGCACTCAAAAATGATGCCGAGCAGAGGATCTCAAAGATATGGGCTGGCGAATTGGGATCAAGTGAAGTGCCGTCCGATGTCCCACTTGTTCATCTCGGCGGTGACTCACTTTCAGCACTGCGGATTTTCCTGGCGATTGAGGAGGAATTTGGATTACGCCTGCCCAATAATCTGGTCTCCGAAGATGTGACGGTTGAGCGGATCGGTGCTTTGATTGAAACCTGCCGGGAAGACGCTGCTCCAATCCCAAAGTTGGAGCGGGATGGCCCGCAATTCATCTCCGACTATCAGTTGCGCGGGATTGAAGCCGTGGTGGGCATGACCGGCATTCCAAGATCTGACAAATCAAATGTTGTCTGTGTCACGAATAGCAGTGGGAGCAAAACGCCACTGGTATGGCTCACAAACAGCCCAAATCCAGAACTCCTTAGATTCTCCGATCATCTGAATAAAGAACAGCCGCTTTATGGACTCTATTCCGGCGGAAAACTATTTGGTTATGGTGATGAAGCCAGCCAACCACCCTTGGCTGACTTCTATGCGCAGGAGTTACGGAGCGTCTTTCCGGATGGGGGCTTTGTCCTTGGTGGGAATTGTCGGGGTGCCCGTTTGGCCATTGAGATCGCTACCCGCTTGATGAATACAAAGTCACAACCCTTGGCCATTTGCTCAATGGAGTTCGCTTCCCACAAGTTGGAGGAATTGGGATTACCCACTCTCCTTTTGTGCGCCAAGTGGAGCGGGCACAAAGCCTATCGATTTTTAGGCTGGCAGGAAAATGCCTGGCGGGAGCACTTTCCTGATCGTCCTCAAGTCGTCTGGATTGAAGGCTCTCACGCAGGAATTTTCCGAGATGATACCATCTCAAGCTTAGCCAGTTCACTAGAGGTCTTTCTCGCCGGCGGAGAAGTCCCTGGATCAATCCGCTCTTTTCCGGGAAAGGTAATCCTATTAATCCATCGCGTCCCTTTCGGCTTCAAAATTGCCAGAAGAATATACAATTGGACTTCACAAAAGAAGCTTGGGCCGATTCTAACAAATCCGATTTCATCAAAACCTAAAAATAGGTGACTGCCGTTAAATGGGAACTAAGGGGTCATTCCGTATCTTGCGATATTTTGGATTGCTCTCACTCCCCTTTCACTACAAGTAAATGGATTTTAACAAGATGTGTCGAGGCTGGGCTCTGGGCTCCAAAGACGTCAAACGAGAACTCCTCCAAAGTAAAGGCCTGTTGAAGGACGGAGCGTTTGAGCGGTTGCGCATAGAGGGCAAAGCCTTGGCCGAGGCGAATGAATTGATCTGGGAAAATTCGCTTAAAAAAGGAATGCGGGCGGCAGGCCGAACGGATGTGGATGCTGCCAACGATTGGAAATCGGCAGACTGGAAGGTATGGATCGCCGCTGAACTCAAACGTCATACCAGCTCTCCGAGCACTTGGATTGCGCAAAAGTTGAATATGGGATCTCCCCAACTCGTCGGTGTTTACGTCAACCGTCTGGTGCGCGATCTTGAGCAGGAACCGAACCAAAAACACCAGGACATTATCGCGATATACGGAATGACCCCTTAAAACCTTGACTTTACTAAACAATAAAAATGCCAGGCATATAGTGATAGACTAATCCGTTAGTTCTGCTAGGTTGGAGTTATGAAAACGACAACAACTCTTGAAGTTAAAGGAAAGAGGCCGTTAACTGATCTTGAGAAGGTCGATTGTAAGACGGGGCATTGGGGAGGAAAAACGGGGCGGATTTACCGATCTTGGTCGGGTGGGCGGCGGCGGATCTTGGGTGGGGAGGCGGACGATTATTGCTATCATGTGATGAGTCGGACTACGGGTGGGGATTATTTGTTGGGATCGGAGGAAAAAGAGGCATTGCGTCGGATGATGTGGCGGATGG